>JAEZQK010000063.1 GCA_023413135.1 Bacillota bacterium | reverse complement strand
ATCCGCAGCCGGACCCTGATCCGCAGCCGGACCCTGATCCGCAACCGGACCCGGATCCGCAGCCGGACCCTGATCCGCAGCCAGACCCTGATCCGCAACCGGACCCTGATCCGCAACCAGACCCGGAACCGGAGCCTGATCCGCAGCCGGATCCGCCCCCGGCTCCCGCACAGGCGATTACGGAAGATCAGTTGAACACTTTTATGGCCGAGCTTAACACCATACTGGAAACCACGTACAATTCGGCCGACGCTGTGAAATGGCTGCAGCAGAAGTTAGGCATAGCGGAAAATGGCGTCTATGATAATGTAACAAAAGCTGCCGTTTCTGCCTATCAGAATGGCAATGGCCTGACTGATACCGGCATCGCCAATGTGGAAACCATCAATAAATTGTTACTCGTCTGATCCGCGCAAAGGCTATAAAATAACCCGTATACGATGTGTCCGGTCTGCCGCAGGCTCGTAAAGAGCTTGCGGCTTCAAAATGCCCTGAAAACAGGGTGTGAGGCGGGCATTTCAAGGCTTCCCCTCAAGGGCCTTCGCACCGTGCCGCGCTTCGCTTGCCCGGTGTTCCGCCCGCTCCGGCTGCGCCTTCGCAGGCTCCAGGCTCGCTGCGCTCGCCCTCCGGGTTCGCACCGTACCGCGCTTCGCTTGTCCGGTGCCAAGGCCGGTTCGACGCGGTGCTGTCGCTGTATCATGACCAAGGGCACATTGCCATCAAGACATACAATTTCGGGAAGACCATCGCGATCATGCTTGGCCTTCCTTTCTAGGATCGCGAAAATGACATAGTCATTTTCGCGAAGGGCAGCGCTAAAACACCTCGCTCCATACGGCGATGTTGTTCAAATCAAACACGGCGGGATTGCCCAACACCACCTCGGAGCCGCCGTCCTCCCCCAGGGTGATCAGCTTGTCGCCCAGGCTGCCGGCCTTGAACCGCTCGCCCACCGCGCCGGTGATATCGCTTTTCACCAGTGCATCGGCAGCGAAAGCGGCCAGATATCCCATGTCGGCAGGGTTCCACAGATACATCCACGGGCACACGCCGCTGCGGATGTAGGGCTCCATTTCGGAAGGCAGCCCCAGGCCAATAAGTTTCGTGTCCGCGTGAATCCCGTCAATGACCTCGGCAGCGGCACGCATGCCTACGGAGGTAGGGGCGATCATGAGCTTCAGGGTGGGATGCGCGTGGAGCAGCTCCCGCGTGCGCTCCATGGACGCCTGGTGGTCATCCAGCCCGTAAACAATCTCCGCGATGTCCATCCCACCGTATTTTTCGGGGTTCTCCTCCACCTCCCGCAGCATCCAGGCCACCCAGGAGGACTGGTTGGGAGCGCTATTTGTAGTGGAAAGAATCGCCAAGGAGCCGCTTCCCTCCATTATTAGATGACTGGCCTGCATCAGTGCCCGGCCAATCATCTCGGGCGACGCCTGCTGCACATGCACCATCCGGTCCTTGGCATTCACCGCCGAGTCCAGCGAAACCACCTGGATTCCCTGGGAGATAGCGTATGCAAGCGATTCCGATAGCACCTGCCTGTCATTGGCGGCAACTGCGATGGCGTCCACCCGCCGCTGGGCCAACGCGAAGATGATTTTGGCCTGTTCCTCCGCAGAGGCAATTTCCGGGCCGCTCAGCACGGCTTCCGCCCCCAGCTCCGCGCAGGCGGCCTTAAACCCATCGAACATGGTGAGCATGTAGGGATTGACGACATCCTTGACGACGAGGGCATATTCGCGTGGCGCGGATGTCTGGGCGGCCACGGGCGTTGCCCGGGGCATCGCCGTACACCCGGTAAGCGATGCGATCAGCGCAACCATCAACAGTTTCCACCGCCTCATTGCTATTCCCCTATCATGCTTTGTAGTCGGTGGGCGAAAGGCCCACGTACTTTTTGAACGTCCTGGAGAAGTGATGCTGGCTTGCAAAGCCCACACGCGCGGCTACATCGCGCATCAATATGCCGGGGCAGGATTCGATCAATTGCCTGGCATGCTTAAGTCGCACCTCGGTCAGATAATCCAGGGGCGATATGTCGAAGGCTCGCCGGAACAGCAGGCTGATGTAGCTGGGCACATAGCCGAACACCGAAGACAGCGTTTGATTGGTGATATGCTGGTCATAGTGGGCGCTCAGATAGTCCCTGATCTCGGCCGCAACGATTTCGCGTTCCGCGGGGCGCGCGCGCTGCGGCTCCGGCCCAAACCACCCGATGGATTTCAAGTCCTCCTCAAGGTCTCTAAGGCTGAGCGCCGATGAGATCGATTCGGTGACCACCTCGTGCAATTGCATGAACTCGCGGCGGCGCTCGGCCGGCGCGCCTGCCTCCAGCATCGAAACCGCATCCGTAAGCAGCCTGTGGATGCGCCGCTGGGTCCACTGCTCCCCTTCGAAGCGTGAAAACAGCTCACGCCGCTGGGCAGCGCTCAGGGCCCCTTCCATCAGCGCGATGCGCTCCGGCCTTGATAGTTCAAAGAACGCCTCTTCCTCTTGCGGATCTTCGTCCAGGGCATCGGGGCCGACCTGAATGAACAGGCTGCGGCCGATGCGTAGCTTACGCGCCAGAATTTTGCGCAGGCTTTTAAGCATAGCTCCGGCCTGCTCCAACCGCACCGTCCCATTAAGGCACACGCAGGTGACGGGCAGCTCGCTGCGGGCCAAAACCGACTCGTGCAGGTATTTCGCCCATTCCCGCATATCCGTCTGCATTTGAAGGATCAATATGCGCTCGGCGGGCGTGTCGCCCATGAACTCCCACGTAAAGGTTACCTGATCGCTCAAAAGCTGCGCGGCCATATCCTCCAGCGCAAGCTGGCCCCACAGCTCCGCGCCCGGGCACATCTCCGGATTCTCGGTAAGCGAAAGCGGCCCAGCGCAGAACAATACCAGGTGCAGTTCGTCGCCCCCGGCCTCCGCGCCTTGCTCCCGGGCAGTGCGGGACGATGCCCTGCCTAAGCCGGCGGCCAGCTCATGCTGAAGCCTTACCTGCCGGTTTTGCATGTACGCCTGCTTGAGCCTTTTCAGCAGCGGGCACAGCGCCTCCTCGGTCACGGGCTTTACCAGGTAATCCAGCGCCTGGGCGCGCACGGCGTGGGATGCGTACCCAAAATCCTGATAGCCCGACAGCACAACCAGCATGCAATCGGGATATCTGGACCGAATCTCATCCATCAGCCGCAGCCCGTCCATGACGGGCATGCGTATATCGGTAAATACCACGTCGCAGCGCACTTCCTCCATGCGCCGCAGCGCCTCTTCCCCGTCGCAAGCGGTGGCGACCACCGAAAAAGCCGGATCAAGCTGTTCGATGAGCCGCCTGACCCTGCGCAGCGGCGACGGTTCATCCTCCGCGATAAGCACATGTATCATCGAAGCGTCCTCCAATCGTGATGCCAAGGCCTTCTTGCAGATTCTCGATTTCAAAGCTTATGGGCTGATGTGAAAGCAGTGTCAGCCGGAGCACCGTGTTTACAAGTCCCATGCTACCCAGCCGCAGCGTGGGATAGTTGGTGGCCAGGTTGGCCTGGTAGGTCTCGATGCGCTTTTGGACCATCCCGATTTCCTCCGAGGTCATGCCACGGCCGTTGTCCCGGACGCAGACCCTCCACTCGCCTGCGCGCACCTCACACCGTACATCGATGCGCCAAGGCGGCCGCGAATCCTTGAAGCCGTGCTTGAAGCAGTTCTCTGCCAGCGGCTGCAGGATCAGCTTGGGCACGCAGATGCGTTCGATGGACTCGTCGGCTTCGACGGTGTAGGAAAAACTGTCCTCATAGCGGTCCTTCATCAGTTCCAGATAGTTGCGCATGTGCATGAACTCATCGGCAAGCGTTGCGCTGTCACCGTTGTAGTCGGCGATGTAGCGCAGCATGGCCGAAAGCTTCAGACACATATTGACCGTGCGCGGGCTCCCGTCCGCCTCGGCCGATTCGACGATAACGGACAGCATGTTGTACAGGAAATGCGGGTTCATCTGGGACTGCAGCGCAAACATATAAGCCCGCATCTCCAGGTCGATGGATTGCTGGAGCCTTTTGAGCATGGCGCGGAAAGCATCGTCCAGCGCCACCAATTCCTGGGATGTGCTGCGGGTTTGCGGCCGGGCGTTAAGCTCCATGTGACTTAGGTTGACAACACCGATGGAATCAGCCAGCGCCCGCAGCGGGCGGGAAATGCGGTCGGCCATCACGTAGACCACCCACAGCAGCATCAGCAACAGAAGGAAGCTGGCAAGCGCCATCATTCCATAGCTTTTCACATAGGGGCGGTAAAGCTGCGATTCGGGCATTGCGCGCACCAGGAGCATATTGGATGGCTCCACATTCGTGACCATCACGATCATTTGCGTGCCTCTCATGGTATGCCGGAAGGTGGTAAGTTCGCCGGCAATATGCTGCGCGGCGGCCTGCCGGTACAAAGGATCGTATCCGCCGGGCGTCTTATCCAGCGGGTAGATCCTATCGCCCTGGGCGTTCAGCAGCGCATACTGTAAAGCCTCGTCCTGGCGGAAGAATTCCAGGTTCCCAAGTACGTCCACATTCTGTTGGACGGCCAGCAGCCCGTAGCTCTTGGAGGTGTAGGTGGAGGACAGCGCCCGCAGCAGCGTGATGATCCGTGCGTCCGGGTTGCTTGACCACATGTCGTCGTGGGGCCCCATTACATACCGGCGCTTCCCGTCGCTCTCCACCAGATGAATCAACCGCTCCATCTCCGCCCGGTTGTTAAGGGTAGCCTCGATGACCTCCGGCGTCTCGTAGAGCATGCCTGCGCTGACGTAATCGCCGCTTAGATTGAACGCACTGATGCGCGCAGCCCGGTTTTCGCCCACATTGATGGTGGCAAGCTGGCTGCTGGCCCATATGAAATCCAGCAGGTTTTTCGAAAAGTAGTTACCGCTGTCGCCATCGCCGGCTAAGGGGATGAAGCGGTTGATCAGCTCATTGTTGGACATGACCTGGGACGCCAGCGAATCCATCTGCCAGAGGATATTCTCGATGGATTGCCGGTTGGTTTGAACGACCTCCCGCTGATGGTTCAGCTCGGTTCCACGGTTGATGGAGGCGGTGATTAGTATCAGCGCAACGGCAAAGGCCAGCACAACCGCTCCGGTCAGCGTCGCATAGGCGATGAACAACCTGTTTTTAAAGGCAAACCGCCGCATGGCGCTGACCGGCCCCTTCCGTATCGTGATCTAAAAAGAACGAAACGCAAAACAGCCGGGGATGTGCGGCCGTTTTGCATTTTTGTCTGTGATTGCAATCTTTCGTCGTTTTGGATGAAGGCCCGAATCCGTCCGCCCGGCTCCTTATCCCACGGACATCATCCCATGTTGGCGCCTTTCCATCTCTCATCAATAGACATTCTTCCAGTCTTCGATGTTTTCCTTTGTGAAGTGGAACGGATCGCCCACGATGGTGAACGTGCCGCCGTCGCCCGCGTCGTAGATTTCCTGCTCGCCCAGCCGGCCGGCCGCAAACTTCTCGCCTACCGCGCCATTCAAATCACCCTTGACCACCGCCACCGTTGCATAGGCGGCACAGTAGCCAAGATCGATGGGGTTCCACAGGTACATGCCCTCGCACACGCCGGCGGTGATGTATTCGGCCATTTCGGAGGGCAGCCCCAGGCCGGTCAGCTTGATCTTGCCGGTGAGGTTATTGTCGGCAATGCACACCGCCGCCGCGGCGATGCCTACCGTGGTGGGCGAGATGACGCCTTTGAGGTTGGGATAGGAGTTGATCAGGCCCTGCATTTCCTGGTACGACTTGTCGGTCAGGTCGTCGCCATACACGGTGGTGACCAGCTCGATTTTTGCGTACTCTTCCTTCTCAAGCTCCTTTTTCATGTAGGAGATCCAGGTGTTCTGGTTGTCCATTGTGGCGCCTGCGGACAGGATCGCGATTTGGCCTTCATTGCCGATCTGCTTGGCGATCTCCTGCACCTGCACCTTGCCGATATTTTCGGCATTGGAGGGATCAATGTTCAGATCGCGGCCTTCAGCATTGACCTTGGAGTCCCACGAGACCACCTTGATGCCCTTTTCCCTGGCCGTTTGCAGAACGCTCACCAGCCCGGCCGCGTCATTGGCCGACACGGCGATGGCATCGACCTCCTGCTGGATATAGCCTTCGATGATTTGGATCTGTCCTTCGTTGGACGAGTCGGCCGGGCCGTTGTGGATGAAGGTGAAGCCAAGCTCGGCGGCGGCCTCCTCGAAGCCCCTCACAGCCGCCTCAAAGAACGGGTTGCCGGTCTGCTTGTACACCACGCCAATTTTGACGGCTTCTTCGGAGAGAGCGGGCACGATGCCCAGCACGAGCAGGACGGCCAGCACCAGGGACAGGATTTTACGCATGGTAATACCTCCTTTATCGTTGCTCAACAGGGCCAGGAACTGGTGGGTAGATTCCAGCGGACTGCGGAACGCCTGTCTCCTCTCGCGGAGCCGGCGGAGGAAAAAAGCGGCCGCAAGCCGTGTCCTTAAGAAACGGAAGTTCCCTGAGCCCTGTCGAAATCGGATGTTATGGCGACGCGCTGCCTGCGTACATTGCTGTGCTTTTGCACCAAACCAACCACATTGGGTACAAGCACGATCAGGATCAGCAGCACGCCGATGGCCAGATTGAGTATAAAGGCGTCGTTGTACAAGAGCATCAACCCGTTTTTCAGGCTCGTCATCAGCACAAGTGCCAGCAGCACGCCCAGCACGCTACCCTTGCCACCGGACGTGGACGCGCCGCCCAGCACCGCGATGGCAATGGCTTGCATCTCAAACCCTGTGCCGATGGTATACTTGACCGAGCCGGTCCGCGCCGACAGGAACAGCCCGCCCACGGCCGCCAGGATGCCGCACAGCGTGAATACCGTGAACTTGATCAGGTCTGTGCGCAGGCCGGAATAATGCGCGGCCGTGATGTTGGTGCCGGTAGCGAATATCCGCCGCCCGGAGGGCGTGCGGTGCAGCCACACGTAAAACACCGGTATCACTATAAGAAAGCACAAAAGCATGACCGGCACCTCGAGTCCCGCAAGCGTAACCGAGCCATAGCCCAGGTCGGTTTTATACCATGCGGGAAAGCCGCCCGCCGACTGGTCTTTCAATATGATATAGGCTATGCCCCGGTAGAGCGTGGATGTGGACAGCGTGATGATCATGGGAAAGAGCTCCTTGAACCTGGTAATCAGAAGCCCGTTTACAGCGCCGCACAGCGCACCGGTTATGATGCCTGCCGCCAGCGCTGCCGCAAACGGCACGCCCTGGCCCTCGCGGTATAACACGGCCATCACCGTACAGCCAAGTGCTGCAGTGGAGGCCACCGATATGTCGATATCCCCCAGGATCAGCACCAGCATCACGCCCAGCGCCATAAAACCCACATCCACCATGTACACCCGTGTCTGGCCGATAAGCTTTAAAAATGTATAGCTGCCGGGGATAGCGCTGGAGAAAAACAGGTGCGTCGCCGCGATCAAAACCACCAGCAGGAGTTCCCAGCGCAAAAGCCAGCGCATGAAAAGCTTGGCGTTTTTCATCTTATATGTTCCTCCTCAGGAGGTTTCTGCGCTGCGTCACGCGCTGCAGGATCACGTTGGAGATGATCGCGCCCAATATCAAAGCGCCCTGAATGGCTTTTTTCCAGAACTCCGAGCTGCCGGTCAGGCGCATCATGGTCAGGCCGTTGTTGATCACGCCGATGGTCAGCGCGCCCAGCAGCACACCCAACACCTTGCCCGACCCGCCCGTGACCGCTACGCCGCCAATCACGCAGGCGGCGATGACGTACATCTCATATCCGTTGGCCATATCCTGGGTGATCTTGGTATCCCTCGAGGCATATAGCAGCCCGGCCAGCCCGGCCAGGGCGCCCATGATCACGTGCGCCATCACAATGGTGCGCTTCACCGGTATGCCGCGCATGGCTGCCGCTTCCCTATTGGAGCCCACCGCGTACATGTGCCGCCCATGCCTGAAATAGGTGACAAACAGCATAAGCACCGCATATACCGCCAGCATGATCCATATCTTGCTGTCCACACCCAGCGGCTCTGCCCTGGTGAACTGAAAAAACGCATCTGACATGTCCTTGCGGTAGATTGCCGAGCCACCGCTTAGAATATGGTTCAGCCCATAGAGAAGATACTGCATGCCCAGCGTCGTCACAATGGGCAGCACCCTGCCGTAGGCGATGATGGCGCCGTTTATAAGCCCGATGGCGGAGCCCGTACCCACGCCGATCAGCAGCAAAAGTGCCAAAGGCAGGCTCTGGCGCACGTCAGCCGCGGCGCTTGTCAGCTGACCGCGCATGATGATGCCCACCGTCATTGCGGAGACCGCCATGATGGCTGAGATCGAGATGTCGATGGAGCCCACCAGCAGCACGCACAGCATGCCCGCAGCCAGTATGGCCAAGATGGCGGTGTCCTCCAGGATGAACAGGAGGTTTGCGGGCGTTGCGAAGGAGGGATTGCGCAGGCCCACCAGGGCGACCAGCAGGAGGACGATCATCAGCAATCCGATTTCACGGTACCTGTTCAGCAGCGCGAACGGCCCGGGCCGCGTTGTCCCTTTTGGCATTTTGAGCGCTCCTTCCTTCACGCCCCCCGGCTTGCGGGGAGGGCGGCGGTCAGCACGGCTTCCTGGGTGGCTTCCCCCCGGGAAAGCCTGGCCGATATGCGCCCCTGACGCATGACGATGATATTGTCGGACATGTTGATGACTTCCGGCAGCTCCGACGACACCATCAGTATGCCAAAGCCCTGCGCCGCAAGATCGCACATGATCCCGTATATTTGGGCCTTGCTGCCTACGTCGACCCCCTTGGTGGGTTCATCCATAATCAGGATCTTTGTCTGGCAGCACAGAAGCTTGCTCACCACCAGCTTTTGCTGATTGCCGCCCGACAGCGAGGCGGCGGTGTCGTGGATGGATGTGGCACGTATGTCCGTAAGCCGCTTGAGCCGGTCGGCCTCTTTATGCTCGGCGGCGGAAGCAAGCAGCCGCCCTTTAGCGAAGCGGCACAGGGACGGCAGTGTAATGTTGCGGCCGATGGACCAGGGCAGCAACAGCCCCTGCTTCTGCCTGTCCTCCGGCAGAAGGCCTATGCCCAGCCCCAAGGCGCTGCTGGGACTGTGTATTTGCACTTGCGCCCCGTTCACAAAGATTTTTCCTGCGCTTACATGCGTGATGCCCAGCAGCGCCTCGATCACCTCTGTGCGGCCGGCGCCCACCAGCCCGGTAAGGCTCAATATCTCGCCTGCGTGCAGCGTGAAGCTCACATCGGCGAAGTAGCCGGTGCGTGAAAGATTCATAACCCGCAAAACCTCTCCGCCCACCGGTGCATCCTTGTGGGGAAAAAATTGGTCGATGGAGCGGCCCACCATGTGCCTGACGAGCATCTCGCTGGTGATCTCCTTCACGGGCCAGGTGCCGATGTATTTGGCGTCGCGGAACACCGTCACACGGTCGGCCAGCTTATACGTATCCTCGAACCTATGGGAGATCAGGATCACCGACGTGCCTTTGTCCCGCAGCCGGCGAACGATTCCGTACAATTCCTCGCTCTCCCGCCGGGAAAGGGCGGCGGTGGGCTCATCCATGATCAGCACCCGGGCATTTTGGGACAGCGCTTTGGCGATCTCTACAAGCTGCTGCTGCGCTATGGACAAAACGCCCATGAGCTCTGTAGGGCTGATGTCTGATCCTAGGGAAGCGAGCAGCTCCCGCGCCATGGCGTTAGTCTTTTTCCAGTTGATCCGCTTGTATGGGCCGGTCAACTGCTCATGGCCCATGAATATATTTTCAGCAACGGTCAGGTGGGGATAGGCCGCCAGGTGCTGATAGATCGCTGCGATCCCATGCTTTTGCGCGACCAGGGGGCTGGACATCACCACCCGCTGGCCATTAAGCAGGATCTCGCCGCCGTCGGGCTTAAGCACGCCGGTCAGCACCTTGATAAACGTCGATTTGCCCGCGCCGTTTTCTCCCATCAGCGCATGGATCTCACCCCGGCGCAACTCAAAGCGGACGCTGTCCAGCGCCTTCACACCCGGAAAGATTTTGGTTATGTCGCGTACATGAAGGATGATGTCGTCCATGCAGCCCTCGCTTTTAGTCGCCTATCCAACTGGTTTTTATTACTATAACACAAATAATGGATGAGATAAATGCCTGAAATGAAACAACGCTTGCCTGAAATGAAAGTATTTTTACGCCTATGCAATTATGCTCCACGTCGCCAGAACATGAGCTCTTTTATATTGAATGTCCCTGAAAACATTTACAGGATCGACAGCACAAGGAACACGACGCCGCACACAAGATCCGCTGCCAGGCGGCAGAAGTCCCTCTCATCCTCTTCCATCTCATCAAAGCTGACCGCGGCCTCGTCTACGTAATCAATCATATCGCCGTAGGTACGCTTGGGCTTTCGTTTCCACTCGAAGAGACGCCGGTCTATAGTGGGCATCTTGATGCCGTCCAGACGCAGATAGGCCATCCAGACCATCACAAGGAAGAATACGCCCAGAAACAGGAAGGCAAAGGTCCGCATGGGCAGCGCTGACTTTATGTTGACGAACTGATTCCATAAAAGTGCCGCCGTCAGGCCGAGAACCGCCCGGACAAAGGCCATATGGAAGATTGGGCGGATCATGTGCTTCCGGCAGAACTTCCTGAGCGGTTTCTTCATTCGCCGCATCCTTTCATGGTAGATTGAAGTTATTATACATCCATTCGGCATATGCATCAATCCATGCCAGGCGCAGTATCCAGAAAATGAAGAAACCGCCGGAGAAAAACCGCAAATTTGACTAGTAAAACTGATTTGTACCTGGCAATTTGCATTTTTGTATTATCCTGATGGAATTTTTATTGACACCATGAATGCTAATATGTTACTATTCATTTTAAGAGGGGTAATGGTGCCGCCGGCAAGATTGGCACCATTTTTTTACCCGTGGACACAATAAGGAGGAAGACACATGAAGAAGGTTTTTTCCCTCGTCCTCGCTCTATGCATGTTGCTGAGCATCGCCGTGGTGACCGCCAGCGCGGATGAAATCACCGACTTACGCACCTACGAGACGGCCAACCGTGAAATGGAGTCTTTCAACATTCACTACTCTCAAATGGCTGTTGACCTGAACGTGTTGAGCAACTGCATCGACGGCCTGCTGACCAACGATCCTAAAGGCGCACTGGTTGCCAGCGCTGCCAAGGATTGGGACTCCGAGGATGGCGGCCAGACCTGGACCTTTGTCCTGAACGACGGCATGACCTGGGTCGACAAGGACGGCAACGTCAAGGCCGATGTCGTGGCCGAAGACTGGCTGTGGGGTCTTGAGTGGGTTCTGAACTTCGCCAAGAACGATTCCGCCAACACCTCCATGCCCATTGAGATGATCACCGGCGCCGGTGAGTACTATGAGTACACCAAGCTTCTTGCCGAGCAAAACGGTATTGCCGCTGCCCAGGCACTGAACCTTGACAAGTTCAAGGAGATGGTCGGCGTTTCCGCTCCCGATGACAAGACGCTGGTCTTCAAGTGCGTGGATAAGCTGAGCTATTTCCCCACCCTGACCACCTACAACTGCCTGTATCCCCTGTCCGGCAAGCTGCTGGAGGAACTTGGCGTGGAAGGCTATCGCGCCGTGACCTGGGAAAACCTGTGGTATTCCGGCCCCTATACCATTACCTCCTACATCCACCAGAACGAGAAGGTTTTGACCGCCAACCCCAATTACTACAACAAGGCCAACAACAAGACCTTCAACACCGTCACCATCAAGATGGTTGACTCCATCGACGTTGCGTACTCCCTGTTCCAAACCGGTGAACTGGACCATGTGAACTTGTCCCAGTCCACCACTTCCACCATCGCTGGCAGCGAGTCCAACGAATTCCACAAGAATTTGGCTGAGGCCCTGCCCACCAAGTACTCCTGGCAGTTCCACTTTTCCTATGACAAGAAGACCGAGGCTGGTGAAGCCGATGTCAACTGGAACACCGCCATTGCCAACGATGCCTTCCGCCTGAGCTGGTACTATGGTCTGGAATTGACCCCCTTCCTGGCCCGCTTCAACGCCATCAATCCCCAGTCCTGCCAGAACTACGTCTACACCGCCAACAAGGTAGCCGTGAATTCTGCCGGCGTGGATTACACGCAGCTGGTCCTCGATGAGCTTGGCCTCCAGTACTCGGCAGAATCCTTCAACCGCTTGGATAAGGAAAAGGCCGCCGCTTACAAAAAGCAGGCTATCGAGGAATTGACCGCGCTGGGCGTGACCTTCCCGGTCGTTGTCGATTACTACATCGCCGGCAACAACCAGACACAAAAAGACACCGCCGACGTCCTTACTCAGATTTTCTCTGACTGCCTGGGCGACGACTATGTAAAGCTGAACACCAAGACCTATGTGTCTTCTCAGACGCAGGAAGTTCGTAATCCGCAGCTCGCTTCCTTCTACATCAACGGCTGGGGTGCTGACTTCGGCGATCCCATCAACTTCCTCGGTCAGGAGACCTACGGCGAAGACAACGCTTACTATTCTCAAGTCATCTCCAAGATCAACAATGCCACCGACGAGAAATTGATCGCCTCCTACAAAGAGTTTACCCGGCTGACGAACGAAGCCAAAGCCATCACCGATGATCTGGATGCGCGCTATGCAGCTTTCGCGAAGGCCGAGGCCTATTTCGTAAGCCATGTGTTCTCCCTCCCCACCCACTATGAGGTTTTCTGGCAGCTGACCTGCGTCAATGACTACTCCAAGATCAACAGCGCTTACGGCATCCAGAACACCCGCTATGTAAACTGGGAAACCAACTCCGATATCTACACCACTGAGGAGTATGCCGCATTCGCCGCTAAGTAATTGTTTCAGTCGGCTTGCCGGCAACGAAGTTTCTGGGGAGGCTCCTTCGGGGGCCACCCCAGATTCTTTTATCAGTTTTCAGGAAAGTTAGGGGATTGAGATGGTCAAGTACACGGTCAAGCGGCTGCTGCAGTCTGTTTTCACGGTGCTGCTGGTGGTGACGGTTGTTTTTCTGCTGCTTCGCCTGCTGCCTACCGATTATTACTTCTCGGAGGATGAGCTGATCAAGCTCACTGAAACGCAAAAGCATGACAGGCTGCTGGCCGCTGGGCTCCTGGATCATCCGATGACGCAGCTGGGCCGCTTTTACAAGCAGGTTTTTACGGAATTTGATCTGGGCACCAGCCGGCGCGTTCAGAAGAATATGCCTGTGGCGGAATTGATCGGGAATAAATTCACCATCTCCATGCGCCTTGGCTTGATTGCGCTGGGCATTGCCCTTGCACTAGGCGTTTCTCTTGGCGTGCTGCAGGCACGCTATAAGGATGGCCTGTTTGATCATATAGGCACGGCCTATACCGTATTTGTCAATGCCGTTCCACACCTTGTATCTTTCTCATTGATATTGGCGCTTGGCGCCAGAATATTTGGTATGCCATCTATGTATTCCGCCCGAAAACCTGAAATTTCTTCAGTCCTGCCGATCATCTGCCTGGCGATAGGCTCCATCGCTGGCTACATGCTGTGGACGCGCCGCTACATGGTGGATGAATTGAACAAGGACTATATACGCCTTGCCAGGCTGAAGGGGCTTTCCACGCGCAGCGTTATGTACAGGCACGTTTTGAAGAATGCTTTTGTGCCTTTGGCGCAGTACTTACCTTATTCCATTTTGCTAACTGTCGGCGGCTCGCTATTGGTGGAGCGGTTCTTCTCCGTGCCCGGTATGGGCCCCATGCTCACCGATGCGATCTCCCGTTATGATACAAATGTTGTCCAGGGCATCGTTATGCTGTATGCCTCTTTAGGAATTATTGGCGTGTTTTTCGGGGATGTCCTGATGACCCTGATCGATCCTCGGATTCGTTTGACAAGTAAGGGAGAGACGCGCTGATGAACAGGAAAGTTGTTGATTTGACGGTCAATAAGGCGTCCATAGATAACAGCGCAGAGGGAAAATATGTTCACGACCGCATTTATGTGAAGGCGCGTTCGCAGATGCCCGAAAAGCAGCTGTTTGAATATGCCGAATATCGTGAGCAGGACGCCGAGCGTATCGGCTATTCCGAATATTCCTATTGGAAGAGTGTATGGCGAAATTTTTTAAAGAGAAAAACCGCTGTGGTCATGCTTGTCGTATTCATGCTCCTCTTTATTTTTACGTTTGTGGCGGTCCAAATCAGCAAGTTTGATGTTAATAATCTGCGCATTACCGATTCGCTGATGTTCACCTCGCCCAACAACGAGTTTTGGTTCGGCACGGACAACCTGGGCCGCGACTATTGGTCGCAAGTGTGGTACGCTACGAGGACTTCCATCATCTTGGCAGTGTCCGTGGCCATGGGACAAATCCTTCTCGGTGTGATCATCGGCCTTGTATGGGGGTATGTCCGCAAACTGGACCGCTTCTTCACCGAGCTGTACAATTTGATTGACAATATACCTACCATCATATATATGACGCTGATAGCCCTGATGATCGGCAAGAGCTACTTCATTATGGCGGCAGCTATCATTGGCTTTGGCTGGCTGTCGACGGCCCGCAATGTGCGCAATCTTGTTTTCATGTACCGTGACCGTGAATACAATCTTGCCTCCCGCTGCCTGGGTACCAGCCTGAGGCGTATCCTCACCAAGAATATTCTGCCCTACCTTGTCAGCGTGATTGTTCTGCGCCTGGCCCTGGCCATCCCCGGCACCATCGCTTATGAGACAACGCTGGCGTACCTCGGGCTGATGGACATTTCCACACCGTCCCTTGGCATTCTGCTAAGGAATGCCCGCAGCTTTTTCCTGGATTATCCTTACCTGCTGGTGTTCCCTGCCTCCATTGTATCCGTGATCACGGTCACTTTCTACCTGGTGGGCAACGCTTTCTCAGATGCGTGCGACCCGCGTAATCACGTTTGATGGAGGCCGCAAATGAGTGAGAAGATGTTAAGCAAAGCCGAAGGTTTTGAGAATATCGATTTTGAAACCCGTTCCAAGCAGATTCTGGCAAACGAACCTATTTTGTCCGCCAAGGATGTGGAGATCGAGTTTACGCTGCGTGGCCAGCACCTGAAGGCGATACGCGGTTGTTCCCTGGATTTATATGATGGTGAAACCCTTGCGATCGTGGGTGAGTCCGGCTCCGGCAAGTCTGTGTTTACCAAGTCTTTCGTCGGGATGCTGGATAAAAATGGGTCTGTGACCGGCGGCTCTATCCTGTATGGCGGCCATGATCTGGCCAAGTTTACCACCGAGCGTGAATGGCGCATGATCCGCGGCAAGAAAATCGCCATGGTGACGCAGGACCCCATGACCAGCCTGAACCCCCTCAAGAAAATAGGTTCTCAGATTCAGGAATCCATTGAGCTGCACCAGGATCTGCACGGCGCACAAGCAAAGAAGGAAGCCATCCGCATGCTGGAGCTGGTGGGTATTCCTGATCCGGAGCGCCGCTACAATCAGTATCCGCACGAATTCTCCGGCGGCATGCGCCAGCGCGTGGTCATCGCCATCGCCGTGGCCTGCAAGCCGCAGATTCTCATCTGCGACGAACCTACCACCGCGCTGGATGTGACCATTCAGGCCCAGATTCTCGACCTGATCCGCAAACTGCAGAGGGATCATGGCATGACCATCATTTACATCACCCACGACTTGGGTGTTGTAGCCAACGTGGCCGACCGCGTGGCTGTGATGTATGCCGGTCAAATTATTGAAATCGGCATGGTCAACGAGATCTTCTTCGATGCCTGGCACCCCTACAGCTGGGCGCTTTTGAGCGCTCTGCCCCAGTTGGGCGTGAAGGGCGAAAAACTTCCTGCCATTGATGGTACGCCACCCAACCTGTTCAACAAGATCGTTGGCGACTCTTTCGCGCCCCGCAACCGCAAGGCATTGAACATTGACTTTCTGGAAGAGCCGCCGATGTATGATGTGACGCTCACCCATCAGGCCAAAACCTGGATGATGGACCCCCGTGCGCCTAAGGTCGAGCGTCCCGACTCTATCCGCAAGCTGAGCATGCAGCACCTGCAGGTGGACGTCCATGCGCCGTCCATGTATCATCCTCACGAGGATCCCAACCGGGAGTCTCTCGTTGAGATCAAGAATATGCAGGTGACATTTGGCGGCGGCAGAAGGAAGTTTGTAGCCGTTGACGATGTAAACCTTACGATCTACCGCGGCGAAACCCTTTCGCTGGTAGGTGAGTCCGGTTCCGGGAAAACCACCATAGGCCGCGCTATCGTCCGTATTAACCCTGTAACCGGCGGTGAGGTGCTCTATAAGGGGCGCCGGATCAGCGGACAAATTCCAAAGGAGCTGGACCTTGAGGTTATCCGCAGCATGCAGATGATTTTCCAGGATCCCATGGCCTCCCTGAATGAGCGCGCCAAGGTTGACTATATCATCTCCGAAGGCCTGTTGAACCATCACCTGTACAAGGATACTGCCGACCGCGAAGCCAAGGTGTGCAAGGCTCTGGAAGAGGTTGGCCTGCTGCCTGAATTCTCCAGCCGGTTCCCCCATGAGTTCTCCGGCGGCCAGCGTCAGCGCATTGGTATCGCGCGTTCGCTGGTCATGGAGCCTGAGTTCATCGTGGCAGACGAGCCCATCTCCGCACTGGATGTATCCATCCGTGCGCAGGTGCTGAATCTGCTCAATGAGCTAAAGCAAAAGCGCGGCTTAACCTACCTGTTCATTGCCCATGACCTGTCCGTGGTACGGTTCATCTCCGACCGCATTGCCGTCATCCACAAGGGCCGCATCGTTGAACTGGCGGAGGCTGAAGAGCTATTCCGTCACCCCCTGCATCCCTACACCAAGGCGCTGCTCTCCGCCGCGCCCAACCCCAATCCCTATCTGGAGCGCAGCAAGCAGCTGCTGGTGTACGATCCCTCCGTGCATGACTACACCAAGGATGGTCCTGTATGGTGCGAAGTCCTGCCTGGTCATTTCATCTACGCCAATGAGCGCGAGATGGACAGCTACCGCATTGAACTGGGGCTGTAACTGATTAGGTCCATCACTCGCGGAGGCAATTGGCGAATGGTGGCTGACGAATCTACACATTAGGAAGCCGGGGCTATGGTCCCGGCTTCTTTTTTATGGGCGGGGGTAATAAGATACGTCTAAATGATCCTCTTTATATGATAAAAGTATGAATCATACCGCTGTCATTGATTTCATATGTGTTAGTGATACAGAAATGCGGCCTCTTTTTATGTGGTTATTCATTGCTATGACAGCTTAATATACGTATACTGAATATAAAGATTGTCTTCGGAAACGAAGATGGCGGTAATAGAAAAACGCCGTTGAACAGGTATTTATCTAGTAATTTTCTGTTCATCCGGCTTATTTTTCTTGCCCTAAAAACCGCAGTCTTCCTTTTCGGGACAACAATAATTGCGATTGGAGAGGTAGACAAATGAAACACACAAGGTTAATCGCCCTACTGCTGGTTGTGCTAATGATGCTAGGCTCCATCCCGGCCCAGGCTGAAGCAAAGACGAGCGTTGTCGTTGGCGCAGCGGCCGAACCGAATGCCTTCTTCGTTTGCCACAGCACAAAAGGAACAAACATGGATGAGGTCCCGATCATCCACAACATCTATGACTCCCTGATCAAGCGCAATGTCGACGGCACTTACGAGGGGCTTCTGGCCACCGAGTGGAGTGTGTCTGAGGATGGCCTGGCGTATACCATGAAGATCCGCCAGGGCGTCAAGTTCAGCGATGGCAGCGATATGACCGTGGATGACGTGGTGTACTCCATGAACTATACTGCCAGCACCCGCGGCGGCCAGACGCAGCTGACCAACTACGACCGCTGCGAAAAAGTCGACGACGAGACCGTGGTGATCTATTTGACCTCTCCCTTCGGCGGCTTCATCAATGCGCTGTGCAACCGCTATGCGTTGATCTACAGCAAAGCTTACTTTGAGAAGGTCGGCGAGGATGGCTACGATGCCGCCCCCATCGGCACGGGTCCCTACAAGTTTGTCGAGTATGTCTCCGGCGATCATGTCACCCTGACCGCCAACGAGTATTATTGGGGCGAGCAGCCGGCCATCAAGGATATCACTTTCCGCGTGATGTCCGACGTAAACACCCAGATGATCGCTTTGGAAAACAGCGAAATCGATGTATTGCTCAACGCGAACATCACTCCCCTCATGCAGCTTGATCCCAATGGCAAAGTCACCTACAAAACGTCGTCTGCTGCCACCTTCAGCAACCTTCAGTTTAACATGAAGGCCACCCAGCCCACCGCCGATTTGAATCTGCGCTTGGCGATTGCTCATGCGATCAACAAGGAAGAAGTCAACATCGGCACCAACGAAGGCCTGGCCGAAATCGGTGACATCCAGATGCCGTTCTTCTTTAATGCCCGTCCCGTTCCCGGCACCTACAGGGCCATCGAGTTTGACCTGAAGAAAGCCAAGGAATACCTGGCCAAATCCAACTATAAAGGCGAGGAAGTCAAGATCCTCTGCGTCGCCGGCACCAAGGCCGAAATGGCCTGCCAGATCGTCCAGGGGCAGCTCATCAGCCTGGGCATCAATGCCACGATGGCTGCCGTCGATGCCCCCACCTATGACGACTACATGAAAAACAGCGGCGAATTCGGTCTGAACATGCGTGCCTCCTCCTCCTCGCTGATGGACTGTGACGCCTACTTCTTCACATACGACAAGGATAACCTCAACACCACCTATGACCGCGGCCTGGGCGAAGAGCTGGACAGCAAGCTCACCGAGCTGGTCCGCGCCGGCCGTGCCGAGCCGAACAACGACAAGCGCACGGAAATCTATACCGAGGTCGCCAACCTGGTCACCGACAATGGCTTGGCCACCTGCCTGTACTATGACCTGAACGTCGTCGCGTTCAACAAGGATCTCAAAGGCGTGGAACCCGGCGCTCTTGTGGGCATGTACTACTTCAGCGATTGGGCTTGGTAATCACAAAAGGTAGTCATCGGTCGCTGTAGCAAGCTGACTATCCCGTAGGGTTAACGACTCATCTGTATGGGATCGTTAACCCTACAATTTTAAACTGCCGCGGAGGGATGCACGTGATAAAGTACATCGGTAAGCGCCTGCTCATGCTGATACCTGTGGTCATCGGCATCACATTCTTCATTTTCCTGATCATGTCGGTCGCGCCGGGTGACCCTGCCGTAATGCTTGCCGGCGCGGATGCTACCCCCCAGATGATCGCGGAAAAGCGAGCCGAGCTGGGTTTAAATGAACCTCTTTTGATACGGTATGTCACCTATATGGCCAAAGCGGTCACGGGAGATTTCGGAAATTCCTGGTTCAGCGGTTTTAACGTGATGAATGAATTTGTCGGGCGTCTGCCCAACACGCTCCGCCTGGGCATGATGGCCATGGCCATTTCCGCAATTGTCGGCATCTCCCTGGGCGTCGTCACGGCAGTAAAGCAGTACAGCGGCCTTGATTACGTAACGCTGGCCGTCGCCATGCTGTTTTCCTCCATGCCCGCCTTTTGGTTCGGCCTCATGGCTCAAATCTACTTCGCGCTCGGGCTGCATTGGCTGCCCGCCACCGGCGCGGATTCGTGGATACACTTCATACTGCCCGCGTTTACGCTGGCTGCTGCCCAGTTGGCCGGCCAGGTCCGCATGACGCGCAGTTCGATGCTGGATGTCATCAAGCAGGATTATGTTCGGACTGCCCGCGCCAAAGGCTGCACGGAAAACCGCATCGTGCTCCGCCACGTCATGCGAAACGGCATGCTGCCCGTTGTTACAGGCCTGGGCATGTCTTTTGCCAACCTTTTGGGCGGCGCCATCGTGACGGAGAGCGTCTTCGCCATCCCGGGCGTCGCTTCGCTGATGATAAATGCCGTCAAGATCCGCGATGTGCCCGTGGTGATGGGGATTCTGTTCGTGATCTCCATCTTTGTGGGCGTAGTGAACCTGTGCGTTGATCTTCTGTATGGTTTGATCGACCCGCGTGTCAAATTTGGCCGGTAATGCTAGAATGGAGTGTTGTTATGTTGAAGACGGAAGCAAGAAAAAAGAAGAAGGTCAGCCTTGAAGGCAAATCCCAACTGAGCCTGATCGTCTTTCGGTTCAAGAAAAACAAACTGGCAATTGTCGGCCTGTGCGTCCTGTTTGTGTTGGCGGTGCTCTGCCTCAGCGCGTCCCTTTGGCTCCCGTATGAAAAGGTGTACCAGCAAAGCATGCTCAACCGCTTCAAGGCTCCCGGAACCGTTGTGAACAATTCGAACGGCTCCTCAACGCTTTACCTTCTGGGCACCGATCAATTGGGCCGCGATCTGTTTGCACGGCTGATCTACGGCGGGCAGATTTCACTGTTCGCAGGCCTTGTCTCCGTTGGCATGAGCATGAGCATGGGGATCGTGCTTGGCGGCATAGCGGGGTATGTGGGCGGCAAGGTGGACAACGTCATCATGCGCGTGTGCGATATTTTCATGGCCGTTCCCCAGATGCTGATGGCCATGGCGGTCGTCTCGGCCCTGGGGCAAGGTACATTCAAGATGCTCATCGCCCTGTCCATGGGCGGATTCCCAAGGTATGCAAGAACGGTACGGGCCTCGATCCTGAACCTGCGAAACCAGGAGTTTGTGGAGGCTGCAAAATGCTGCGGCACCAGCCCCTTCCGCATCCTCTTCAAGCACGTTTTGCCCAACGGCCTGGGTCCGGTGATCGTCTCGGCAACCCTTGGCCTTGGCGCCACGATCCTTTCCATCGCGTCCCTGGGCTTCCTGGGCATCGGCATTGCTTCCCCCACGCCGGAATGGGGCACGATCCTTTCCGAAAACCGCGCCAATATCCGTTTCTATCCCTATCTGGGCCTTGTCCCGGGCTTTTTCATCTGCCTATCGGTTGTCGCGCTGAACTTCGTTGGTGATGGTTTGCGTGACGCGCTCGACCCCAGAACGAAGTCATAAGGAGAGGAAACCATGGGCGAGAAATTGGTTGAAATAAAAGATCTGCACGTAGAGTACAGAACAGATACGGATACGGTATATGCCTTAAACGGCATCAACCTGACGATACAAAAGGGCGAAAGCCTGGGCATCGTCGGGGAGACCGGCGCAGGCAAAACGACGCTTGCGCTGAGCCTATTGCGCCTTCTTCCCGATCGCGTCGGCCAAATCACAAAAGGCTCGATCCATTACGACGGGATGGATGTTTTGACCGCCAGCAAGAAGGAAATGCTTCAGCTCCGCGGAGCAAAGATTTCCATGATCTTTCAGGACCCCATGACGGCACTGAATCCCATTTTGAACGTGGGGGACCAGATACTGGAAGTGTTAAGCCTGCATTATCCCGAAATGTCCATTGCCGAGAAGAATAAGCGCGTGGATGAGATCATGCAGCTGATAGGCATTCCCCCGGCGCGCAAAACCGAATATCCCCACCAGTTCAGCGGCGGCATGAAACAGCGCATCGGCATCGCCATGGCGCTGATTGCCGAGCCGGAGCTGCTCCTGGCGGACGAACCCACCACGGCGCTTGATGTAACGATCCAGGCGCAGATCCTGCACCTGATGCGTAAGCTTAAGGAAAAATTCAATTCCGCCATGGTTTTGATCACCCACAACCTGGGCGTTGTGGCGGAATTCTGCGAAAATGTCGCGATCGTCTACGCCGGCGAGATCATTGAAAAGGGCACGGTGGAGGATGTGTTCTCCTTTGAAAGAAATCACCCTTACACCACCGGTCTTTTCAACAGCATCCCCTGCCTTACCGGGCAAACAGACCGCCTCATCCCCATCGCCGGCCATATGGCTGACCCGACCAATCTGCCGGAAGGCTGCAAGTTTGCCGAGCGCTGCCCCCATTGTATGGACAAGTGCAGGAAGGAAGCTCCCGCGGTCTTTACAAACGGCAGCCACAGCATCAAATGCTTCCTGTTTGAGGAAGGAGAGTAATCAAAGATGGCGTTGATCGAAACAAAAGGATTGAAAAAGTATTTCACCACGCCGCGCGGCCTTCTTCACGCGGTGGACGAAGTCGATCTGAAAATTAACGAGGGCGAAACGCTGGGGGTCGTGGGCGAGTCCGGTTGCGGCAAAAGCACCTTGGGGCGGACGATCCTGCGCCTGCTGGACGCCACGGGCGGACAGGTCCTTTACGAGGGCAGCGATATCTTAAAGTTCAGCAAAAAGCAAATGAAAGCCATGCGCACCAAAATGCAGATGATCTTTCAGGATCCTTTTACATCGCTGAATCCCCGTTTGTCCATCCAGGACATTATTGCCGAGCCCATGCGCGTAATCAAAAATGTCAAGGGAGCGGAAGCCATCAAGGAGCGGACGAAAGAGCTGATGGATCTGTGTGGCCTTCCCAGCCGCTATATGAACACCTATCCCCACGAATTGGACGGCGGCCGCCGTCAGCGCGTGGGCCTGGCCCGCGCCTTGGCGGTCGATCCGAAGTTCATCGTATGCGACGAGCCCGTTTCAGCGCTGGACGTGTCCATACAGGCGCAGATCCTGAACCTTTTGATGGATCTGCAGGATTCCAAAAAGCTGGCCTATATGTTCGTTACCCATGACTTGTGCGTCGTCAGGCACATCAGCAATTACATTATGGTGATGTATCTGGGCCAGGTGGTGGAGTACGCCTCCCGCGACGAGATGTTCAATGCAAACGTGCATCCATATACGCGTGCCTTGCTTTCCGCCATTCCAACACCTGATCTTTCCCAGCGCAACCGCGAACGCCTCCTGCTCAAAGGTGAGGTCGCCAATCCAATCAACCCCGAGCCGGGCTGCCGCTTCTATCCCCGGTGCAAATACGCAACGGCCAAATGCAAGGAGCCGCAGAAGCTGCGTGAAATTTCCTCCGGTCATTATGTACGGTGCATGCTGGCCGACTAAATCGTCTATTCAATGGGAGGCATCGATATGAGCAACAGCATTGAACAAAGAATCAACGAAGCAAACCAGAAGGTCATGGATATCTTTCTGAACGGCCGTCCCAAGTGGGTGGATGTGAAGCCTGCGGGAGAAGTCATTCCCGGCATGACAAAGAACCTGCTCCTGGTGGCCGGCCCGCCCATCGCAAATGAGCTCCGCGTGCAGCCGGTTAAGGTTGCCATCTGCGGCGCCGCCGTATATGAAGGCCTGGCAGGCAATATGGATGAGGCTTGGCAAAAGGTGCTTTCCGGGGAAATCATCGTCGCTTCCGGCCAGGATTATAGCTGTGCTTGCGGCGCTGCGATGGCCACCTCCGCTTCCATGCCGGTTATCGTCTGCAAGGATACGGTTTTCGGCGGGCTGGGCTTTTGCGTGCCGCATCCCGGCCCCTCCATGCAGGTGCTACGCTGGGGTTTCTATGACGAGAACGTGCAAAAGGACCTGGAATGGTTCCGGGATCATTACGGCCCCGCTCTTGGCATGGCCGTCCGAGCCGCCGGAGGGGTGGACATCCATACCCTTTTGGCAAAAACGGCCGGCATGGGCGATGAAAACCATAACCGTCAGCCTGCCGCCACCATGGCCATGGCCCTGGACCTTTTGCAATACATGCTGGACCTTGATTTCCCCCACAAGAACAGGATCATCAAGGAATATACAAGCAACGACCGCTTCTTCCTGCATGTGATGATGGCGGGTGTGGAAAGCGTTGTCGCATCGGCGAAAAACACCCCCATGTCCACCGTCATGGTAGCCATGGGCGGCAACGGCACCGAATTTGGCCTGCAGTTTTCCGGCACGGGGAACGAATGGTTCACCACCAAGGCGCCTTTGATCCTGGGCCGCTTCTTAAAGCCCACCTATACGGTGGATGATATCGTTGGATTCTTAGGCGACAGCTGTGTGACCGAAGTATACGGCCTTGGCGGCATGTCGGCCATTGCCGGCCCGTCCTACGTACGCCTGACAGGCGGTACGTTTGAAGAGGCGAAGCGGCGCACCGAAGCGGCCCGCGCGATAAGTCTTGGCGAACACAAGTTTGCGCCTATCCCCTGGGATGATTTTAGAGGCCTCCCCGTGGGCGTGGATATGCGCAAAGTCGTGGGCCTGAACATTCTGCCCACCAGCCACGGCGGCTCCACCCTCAAGGCGGGCGGACAGGGCGGCGCAGGCTTTGCCGAATTCCCCATGGAATGCTTCAAAAAGGCGCTGATCGCTTTTTCCAGCAAGATTAAAGGGGAGTGAAAAGCGTGCCTCTTTATGTGGAAGTCTGCAAAAACACCTACCGTGATTCCCTGGGAACGCTGCAGGCCACCTTTGTGGCCTCCGAGGTTCCGGGGGTGGAAACAGCTTATGTGGCCATGGCAACGGATACCAACAAGGCGACCATGGCGCAGCTCAATATGCGCAGCGACAAGATCGACAGTGCGGAGGGAAACGACCTGGTGGTCGCTGTCCTCGCCGAATCTTACGAGGTTTTTGAAAAGGCCCTGAAGGCCGTCAGGGATGCAGAAAACGCATCCTCGCAGGGCGGCAAGTCATCCGTCTCCTTCCCCACGCTGGATTCAGCCCTGAAAAGCAACCCCAAAGCCAATATTTGCACCATCGCCGTCCCCGGCGAATATGCCTTTTCAGAAACGAAAAAGGCGCTGGAAGCCGGGCTTCACTGCATCGTTTTCAGCAACAATGTCCCCCTTGAGGACGAACGCGCCATGAAGGAGCTGGCCAGGGAAAAGGGCCTTTTGTGCATGGGTCCGGACTGCGGCGTGGCGAATTTAGGTGGCGTGGCATTCGTGCTGGCCAGCCTCAACAACCGTGGTCCCTTTGGCATCTGCGGCGCATCGGGCTGCGGCATACAGCACGTGGCGGCTATATGCCATCAATACGGCAGCGGTATCTCCCAGGGCATAGGCACGGGTGGCAACGACCTAAAAGACCCTGTGGGCGGCATTACCATGCTGATGGGCATCGATGCGCTGGAAAACGATCCGGATACCAAATACATTGTCCTCGTTTCCCGCAAGCCCGGCGAAAAAATCCGCAAAACCATTCTCAGGCGCATTCAAACATGCAAAAAGCCTGTCGTAGTGTTCATGATGGGAACACAAAAAGAAGAAATTAAAGCTTCCGGCGCCATATGGGCAGCAAACCTAGACGACTGTGCCGCCAAAGCCCTTGCCCTGATCGGGAAAGAGGTCACGTTCACATCGGATGAAGAGATCCAAAAAATTGCGGCGCAAGCCATCGAAGGCATGAGCCCTAAACAAAAGTACGTCCGGGGCGCGTTCCTTGGCGGTACCTATTGCGACGAGGCTATGCGCACCATGCGGGACAAGATCGGCGCCATCTACTCCAACTGTCCCCTGTCCCCCGAGCTGCAGCTGAAAGACTCCTATGTCAGCGTAAAAAACACGGTTATCGATTACGGCGAGGAAGAGTTCACCCGCGGCAAGCCCCACCCCACCATTGATCCCAGCGTCCGCCAGCCGGCATTTATGCGGGAAGCCGCCGACCCGGAGGTGGCAGTCATCCTTATGGATATGATCCTGTGCGCACCCGGGCCGCAAAACCCTGCCGGCGCTATCGTAGGCGACATTCAAAAAGCACAGGGCATGGCCAAAGCCCGTGGCGGAAAACTGGTGGTGGTCGCCTCTGTGCTGGGTACGGACAAGGACTTTCAAAACGCAAAGAAGCAGGCGGCGATCCTTCGGGAAGCCGGCGTACTGGTATGCCAGACAAATTATCGGGCTGCGTTGCTGGCCGGTGAGATCATCCGCATGAAGAATGAGAGGGATGCACAATGAACGAGACTGCCGATAAAATTCAGGAGCTGTTTGCGTCCGAACTGGTCGTTATCAATATCGGTTCGCGGGTATTTGCAAACGCCCTGGAAAAGCAGGAAGTAAAAGTTGTGCAGGTTGACTGGAAGCCGGTCGCCGGCGGCGACAAGGAAATGCAGGACATTTTAAGCCTGCTGGGCGGCCTGTAAAAAGAAAAAGGAGCGGAGAATATGAAAATCGGATTTATCGGTCTTGGCATTATGGGAAAGCCCATGGCTATGAATCTGATCAAAGGCGGCCACGATCTGGTTGTATACGATGTGAAAAAGTTAAGCGTGGACACCATGGTGGCCGCGGGTGCCAAGGCTAGCTTCTCCAGCATGGATGTGGCAAGCCAATGTTCCATTGTTATCACCATGCTGCCCAATTCCACCCATGTGGAAAGCGCAGTTTGCGGTGAAAATGGCGTCTTAAGCGCGGCAAAACCCGGAAGCATCGTAATCGACATGAGCTCCATCGCGCCGGGCGCATCTCAAATGATCGCCAAGGCCTGCGCTGAAAAAAGCGTGCGGATGCTGGAAGCGCCCGTCAGCGGCGGCGAGCCCAAGGCCATCGACGGTACGGTGTCCTTTATGTGCGGCGGCGAAAAAGAGCTGTTTGATGAGGTAAGGCCTATCCTTGCTTTGATGGGCAGCGACATTGTCTACTGTGGTTCAGCCGGCGCCGGCAACACCACTAAACTTGCAAACCAGATCGTTGTGGCGGTGAACATCGCCGGTCTGGCGGAGGCGTTCATGCTGGCCAAAAGGGCCGGCGTCGACCCGAACACCGTCATGGCGGCCATCAAGGGCGGCCTTGCCGGAAGCACGGTGATGAACGCAAAAGGCCCCATGATGCTTTCAAACAACACAAAGCCGGGATTCAAGATTGATCTGCATATCAAGGATCTGAACAACGTGCTGGAAACGGCCCATTTAAATGGTGCGCCTGTACCGCTGACAGCGCTTGTAATGGAAATGATGCAGGTTCTTCGAGCGGATGGCATGGGCCAATGCGACCACAGTGCCCTGGCCAAATTTTATGAGAAACTCGCCAACGACACCGTTTATTGATCCCGCTTGCTGAAAGTTTGTCATAAGGGCGGTATAATATTGTGAAAGCAATACTTGCAATAGATTCCTTCAAGGGAAGTTGCACAGCCTATGAAGCAGGCGAGGCGGTCCGCAGAGGCATTCTGCGGGCCGACCCTTCCGCCGTTGTCGATAATGTTCCCGTTGCCGACGGCGGTGAAGGAACGGTGGAAGCAATCATTGGCAGCAACAATGGTGAGTGGCGTGCATGCCAAGTAACAGGCCCATTGGGAGAAAAGGTCTCTTCCGGGTATGGCGTGATGAGAAATGATACTGCCGTCATTGAAATGAGCTTGGCATCAGGATTGCTTTTAATCCCGCAATCCCGTCTCAATCCCCTGGTGACCACAACATATGGTACAGGAGAACTGATCAAGCATGCGCTGGATGCGGGCTACCGCAAAATTCTGATCGGCCTTGGCGGCTCAGGCACCAATGATGGCGGCGCGGGAATGGCACAGGCGCTGGGCGTATCCTTTAAGGATATCAACGGGAACGAGCTCAATTTTGGCGGAGCGGAATTGATAAGGCTCCATACCATCGATACGTCACACATTGATCCCCGGCTGAAAGAGTGTACGATCACCTGTGCGGTGGATGTGAAAAACCCCCTGTGCGGGAAAAATGGCGCAGCCGCAGTATATGGACCGCAAAAGGGTGCGCAGCCCGAAATGGTCCAAGTCCTGGATCATGCGCTGGCGCATTATGCGAAGCTGATCGATGAGCAATGCGGCATTCATGTCATCGACATGCCTGGCGCCGGCTCCGCGGGCGGCCTGGGTGCCGGTCTGTACGTCTTCCTGAACGCGGTATTCCAGCCGGGAATCGAAGCCGTGCTAGACATTGTGGGGTTTGATGACAGGTTGAAGGATGCAGATTTTGTGATAACGGGAGAAGGCCGTCTGGATGAGCAAACCGTCAATGGCAAAGTGCCAGTGGGCGTAGCCAGGCGTGCAAAGGCCTGCGGCAACATTCCTGTGTTTGCTCTGGTGGGAAGCATCGGATCAGGTGCGGAAGCGGTATATGATCATGGCGTCGACGGCATCTATTCCATTGCGGATGGGCCGCTGACCTACAGCGAATCCTGTGGCAAAGTGAAGACATTGCTGGAAAGGGTGGCGGAATCGCTTGCCCACAGCGTGATGGCTATCAAAAAAACGCGTAATCAACAGGTGGTCCTATGAAAATACTGGTTTGCAACGCCGGCAGCACATCGCTCAAATTCAAGCTGTATGAAATGCCCTCCTGCGATGTTTTGGCCAAATGCAAGATCGAACGGGTGGGCAGCAGGGATGATGCCATCTTTCAATACATAAACCTGCGGGACAATGCGGCCGTGAATGAAACCGGTCAGGATGTTCCGGATTATCACACGGGCATCGGCAGGTTCTTAAAATGTCTGACAGATCCTAAAATCGGCCTGCTTTCAAATATCCGGGAGATTGAACGGGTAGGCTACAAGGCCACCGTATCCAAAGGTCATCTGGGCGTGCATGAGCTGACGGAAGATGTGATACAGGGTATGCGCGACTGGCTGCCCATTGCGCCGCAGCATAACGCCGCATACCTTGCTACCATGGACGTGATGCGTAAAGCCTTGCCCGGCGCCTTGTTCCTGGGGGCGTTCGAGACGGCTTTCCACCTGACGGTACCCCTGGAGCGGCGCATGTACGGCATCCCCTATGAATGGTATGAGCAATTGGGGATCCAGCGGCTTGGCTATCACAGCGCTTCCCATGGGTATATGGCTGATCTGCTCAATGAGGAATTCCCCCAGGGCTACCGCGCCGTCTCCTGCCATTTAGGCGGAAGCTCCTCCGTATGCGCCATTGTGAACGGAAAGAGTGTGGATACCAGCTTTGGCATGTCCCTTCAGTCGGGCCTGATCCATGCCACCCGCGTGGGGGATATGGACTGCGATCTTGTGAATTACCTTCGCCACGCAGGCCTTACCGATGTTAAGATCAACGACGGGTTTCAAAAAAACGGGGGCATCCTTGGCATATCCGGCGTCAGCGGCGATCTTCGCTATGTGGAGGATGCAGCCGCAAACGGGAATGAGCGTGCCCGGCTTGCCCTAGACGTGTTCGCCGCAGGCATTGTCAAATACATCGGGGCGTTCTATGTGGAAATGGGCGGGCTCGATGTTCTCCTGTTCACCGGCGGCATCGGCGAAAACTCCGATGTTGTCCGGCTCCTCGTTTGCTCAAGGCTTCAGGCGCTTCATGTAAGCATCAATGAAGAAAAGAACCTGGCTACACGGGGCGAGGGCGTGATTTCCACGCCCGAATCCGGCGTTTTGGTAAAAGTGGTGCCCACAGATGAAGAGCTGGGCATTGCGCGCAGGACCTATGAATTCAAAAGACAATAATAAGAGGTGATAACATGTCGGAACGGTTGTGGTGGCAAAAGCAGATGCGGATGGTGCAGTACAACCTGCAAAGTAAGGATACGCCTCTCATGGATCCCGCAAAGATCGCAGAAGAAACCATGGTGATGGGCGCCAATGTGGCGGTCATCAATGTGACCGGCGGCGGCGTGGCATTTTACTTAAGCGATGTCCCCTTTCATATGGCACATGAGTTCCTGCCGGAGGGCAGGGATATCCTCAAAGAGCTCATCGACGAATGCCACAAGCGCGATATCAAAGTAGTCGCCCGCTGGATGCTTTCCGCCTTTGAAGAGGAGGTTTATTTCCAAAGGCCGCAGTGGGTGCGCCGCAACCCCGACGGCTCGCCCGTGATGCTGGGCAACGACCGGCCCGGTCTGTGGCGCAGGCTGTACGCGGCCTGCCCCAACAGCGGCTTTCAATTGGAGGAAGTCGGCCTTCCGGCGTTCCGTGAAACGCTGGAAAGGTACGATGTGGACGGTGTTTTCGGCGTTGGCGGCTTCAGCGGGATGTGCTGGTGCGAAACATGCAAAAGGCTCTACCGGGAGAGATATGGCAGGGAAATGCCTTCTGACAAGCATGAGGTGGAACGGGAATTCTGGATCCACCGCATGGATGAACAATTGAAAAAGTACCGCAAGATCATGGATGAGCTGATGCCAAACAAACCGTTCATCCGCTATTACTGGCCCTTTGACCTGGACCTGGGCATCGAAATGGGCCGCATCCCGGCGGACAATATCGATGTGAACAGCAAACAGTGCAATGTGCTTTGCACCGAGGCACAAAACGTGCTCTCCCTGGGCGTAAAAAAGCTGCCCGAATGGGCGACCCCCGCGCTGCGCATGAAGATGGGCCGCACCGTCCGTGATTATCCGCCCCCTGTGGGCATCATCCATGCGTGCCCGGGCATGGACTGGCGGCATTCCTGCCTGCCGGCGGCGGAATTCCTGTACTGGGCCGCACAGATCCCGGCCAACGGCGGCTCCTACTGGACGACCTTCACAGGGTTTAACGATACCGTCACCGATAAGCGCATGATCCGCGCGGTGGAAGATCTCAATAAGATGACCGGCAGGATCGTGGACGATATGGACGGCGCGCAAAGCGCCGTGGAGGTCCTGCTCCTAAGCGACGGCGGCCCCTATGTCCAGGGCTGGGCGGAAGCTTTATTCTGCCAGCATATCGATTTTGACATGCTGGCCCATTATCAATTCTCCTATGACAGGATCAAGGATTACAAGGTCGTGATTGCGCCCAAACAATTCAAGTATCCCGCCGGCGCCGACGAAGCGCTTCTTCAGTTCGTGCATAAGGGTGGGCGGCTGATTGTGGAGGGGACGTCCGAAAAGGAATTGGCGCCGATTTTGGGTCTCCTTGGCACAAACGGTCAGGTAGTCTCCAGCGAAGAGCTTACGGCGGCCTATATCACCATCGAAAAAAAGGCTGGCGATATTCAGGAAAAGCTGGGCGAATCCGGCTATCTGCCCTTGCGGGGAAAGGTCGGGTTCTATCAGCCGGCGGAAGGTGCCGATGTGCTGCTCACATGGGTGCCCCCCTTCAGCCCGGTGGAATTTGCCGGCCTTCCTCCGGAGCGCGCCAGCCTGCCCGCCGCCCATACGGATGTACCGCTATGCGCGGAGCATGCGCTGGGCCGCGGCAAGGTGATGTTTATCAGTTTTGAATTGAGCCTGATCACCAGGGAATACGGCCTGAAGGATCATTATGATCTGCTGGGCGGCCTGGTGGACAGAATGCTGGCGGATGACAAGGTTTTCTGTTTGAACGCGCCGCAGCGCGTGATGATGACTGTCTTTGGCAAGGGCGACAAGCGCATGGTTCATTTGGTCAACGGCATCGGCCAGCGCCCGCTGCAGGATACCATCCCCTGCCATGATATAAAGCTTTGCGTGAAGCTTGACGGCAGGCAGGTAAAAAGCGTATCATCCAAAATCGCTGGAGAAAAACTGAACACCCTCATTGCGGGCGATATGCTGAACATACACATCCCCCGGCTTGGTGTTTGGGATATGCTGCTCATTGAACTTCAATAGAGAGGGAGGATACTTAATGAAAGAGTCCATTCATACCTATTTTCAAATGGGGACCATCCAATGGATGAGCCATCCCACCTATAACGTTCTGGATTCCATCAAAAAAATCGCCTGCGACGACTTCTTTGACGCCATCGAGGTAGGCAGGTTCGCAGACGATGAAACCCGCAAAGCCGCCAGGGATATGCTTCGCCAGGCGCATATGAAAGTGTGCTACGGTGCGCAGCCCCGGTTGCTGGGACCCAAGCTCAACCCCAACGATCTGAATGAAGAGGGCCGCCTGAAAGCGGAAGCAACGCTGATAGAAGCAGTGGATGAGGCGGAGTTCCTGGGCGCCAAGGGCATCGCCTTCCTGGCCGGTAAATGGAGCCCGGAGCATAAAGAGGAAGCTTATGCGCAGCTTTTAAAAACCACCCGCGCTGTATGCAAATATGCCGCCGCAAAAGGCATGATGGTGGAAATGGAAGTGTTCGATTACGACATGGACAAGGCTGCGCTGATCGGCCCCGCCCCCCTGGCCGCCCGCTTTGCCGCCGACATGGGCACAAGCTGCAACAACTTCGGCCTGCTGGTGGATCTGAGCCACTTCCCCACCACCTATGAAACCTCCCGCTTTGTGGTGCAAACGCTGCGCCCCTATATCACCCACTTCCATATTGGCAACGCGGTGGTGAAACCTGGTTGCGAAGCCTATGGCGATATGCATCCCCGGTTCGGCTTCCCGGACAGCGCCAACGACACATTGGAGCTGCTTGACTTTTTCCGTGTCCTGAAGGAGGAAGGCTTCCTGCGCAAGGACCATCCTTACGTACTGTCTTTTGAGGTCAAGCCCTGGGGCAGCGAAGACGCCGACCTGGTGCTGAGCGGCACCAAGCGCGTCATCAACCGTGCATGGGCGCTGCTTGAAGACTGATATTGAAGAGGGAGTGACAGCATTGAATACGATTGTTATTTTGGACGGCTATACGGAGAACCCCGGTGATTTAAGCTGGGCGGGCTTTGAGGCGCTTGGCAAACTGACGGTCTATGACCGCACGCCGCTTCATGACGATGAGGAGATCATACGCCGGATCGGGGACGCAAACATTGTCTACACCAACAAAACACCGCTGCGGCGCACCGTGTTTGAGCGCTGCCCGAACCTTCGCTTCGTGGGCGTGCTGGCAACCGGGTACAACGTGGTGGATATTGAGGCCGCCAAGGAAAGAAACATCCCCGTCTGCAACATCCCCACCTATGGTACGGATGCCGTGGCCCAGTTTGCCATTGCCATGCTTTTGGAGATCTGTCACCATGTGGCGCACCATAGCGCAGCGGTATATGAAGGCCGCTGGACAAGCTGCCCGGATTTTTGCTTCTGGGATTATCCGCTGATTGAGCTTGCGGGCAAAACCATGGGTATCATCGGCTTTGGCCGCATCGGCCAGGCGACCGGCCGCATTGCTAAGGCACTGGGCATGAAGGTCATAGCATTTGACGAGTACCAAAGCGAGTCGGGCAAAGCGCTGGCGGAATATGTGAGCCTTCATGAGCTTTTGGCTTCCTCCGACGTGATTTCCCTGCACTGCCCGCTGTTCCCGTCGACGCAAGGGATTATCAATAAAAACACCATCGCCCAAATGAAGGATGGCGTCATTCTTTTAAACAACAGCCGCGGGCCCCTGATCGTGGAAAGTGACCTGGCCGAGGCGCTGAACAGCGGCAAGGTCTATGCGGCGGGCCTGGACGTGGTTTCCACGGAGCCCATCAGGGAAGATAATCCCCTGCTGAAAGCAAAGAACTGCATCATTACCCCCCACATCAGCTGGGCGCCCAAGGAAAGCCGCCAGCGGCTGATGGATATCGCACTGAATAACCTCCATCAATTCCTTGCCGGAACACCTAAGAACGTTGTAAATCTGTAAAGGATGGATATAAACATATGAAAGTCGATAAATGGTGGCATGGCACCATGCGGGTGATACAGGACAACCTTCAGGTGATGGATACCCCTTTGATGGATCCCGAGAAGATTGCGCGGGAAACGAAGGAAATGCACGCCAACGTGCTGGTAGTCAATGTGGGCGGCATATATGCCTGGTATCCCAGCAAAGTCCGCTATCACCATGTGAATGAGTATCTGCCTAAAAACACGGACCTGCTTTCAGACCTGATTAAGGCATGCCACAGCCATGGCATCAAGGTGGTTGCGCGCTTTGATTTCAGCAAGACGGATGACTATGTGTGCCAGGAACGCCCGGAATGGTTCGTTCGGGAGCCCGACGGCTCTCCTCGCTCCTATGGCTCGCTGCGCCCCGGCAACTGGTCGATCCTGTACTCCACATGCATCAATTCCGGTTACCGGAATGAGGAAGTCGCCATCCCCGTGCTGAACGAAGTGATCGATCAGTACAAGATTGACGGTATTTTCTTCAATGCCCCCAATTACGAGTACTGCTGCTGCGAAGTATGCCAGAAGAAGTATTTCGACCTGTATGGCAAACCGCTCCCCATGGACGCTTCCGGCGCGGATCAGAAGGTCTCCTTCGGCCATAAGGAAGCGCCAGCGGATATGGAGCCAAGCTTCCCCGGCAGGTGCTACCGCGACAACATCGGCAAGCTCTATGATACCATCAAGAAGAAAGCACCGGATATGCCGCTGATTTTGTACTATGGCATCTACAATGAAAATCTCAACGACCGCCTCGCAACATCCGACATGATCTGCACCGAGGCACAGGACATTCTTTCCCGCGGGTGGAAGGATATCCCGCCCATCTGGCTCCCCACCATCATCATGAAAATGGGCCGCACGCAGCCGGTCGGCAACCCCGCGCCCTTTGGCATCATTCACTCCTGCCCGGGCATGGACTGGCGGCATACCGGCCTTCCCACCGCGGAGTACAAATTCTGGCTGCGCCAGATTCCCGCTGCGGGCGGCACGCTCTGGCACAGCATTACCGGGTTTAACGATACCGTCAGCGACAAGCGCATCCTTCAAATCGTAAAGGATGTGAACGAGGAGATCACAAGGACCGAGGAGGATATGGCCAGTGCAAAGGAACGGTCCGACGTACTGCTGCTATGGAACAGCAGAAAGACGGACGGCTGGGCGGAGCTGCTTGTAAATACCCAAACGCAGTTTGACATCCGCGACCCGTACCAGTTGACGGAGGATCTGCTCAAGCAATATCCCGCAGTCGTATTGCCGGATGCCTACCCCATGACGGACGCCATCGCCGCCATGCTGCACGCCTATGTGAAGGCCGGCGGCAATCTGATCGTGGAAGGAAGCTCGCAAAAACAGCTTTCCCCCTTTGCAGACATGCTGGGTATCACGGAAAGCATCCGCTCCAGCGAGGCCCTCACAGCCGCCTACTGGCAGTTTGAAGAAAAGGGATCATGCCTGCGCGGTCAGTTTGAAAACACGCCGCTGCTGCCCCACCGCGGGATCACTGCCTACACCAGGGCAAAGCCCGGCACCGATATTCTTGCAACCCTCGTGCCCCCCTTCGCACCGCTCAACTCCGTGGGCTCGCCACCCGAGCGCGCCAGCATTCTTGTCAAGCAAACAGAGATTCCCCTGTGCACCCGCAGCGTTTATGGCAAGGGTACCGCCGTCATGCTTCCCTTCCGCTTCGCCGACCTGGCCAATGCGTACCGTCTGGCGGATACGTATCAGCTTTGGAAGAACCTGCTGAACATGCTGCTGGGGGATGAACTGGGCTTGCGGATGGATATGCTCCAGGGCCTTGTGGCCTCCACGTTCGTAAAGAGCGGCCGCATTCTTGTGCACCTGGTAAACGGCATTGGCCAGCGCCCGCTGGTGAACAGCATCGTTTGCCCGGCCGTCGACCTGGCCGTGCGCATTCCCGACGGCAGGAAGGTCACGGATGTGGCGGCAAGGATTTCCGGCAACACCGTCCACTGGGAAGTGCAGGGCAAATATGTTCACATCCGGCTGAATGAATTGAAGCTGTGGGAGATGCTTGCAATCCTTTTGGATTAAGAACTTGAAATACATAGGAAAGGATGCAATCAAATGGCATGGTGGCTAAAAAATAACCTGCGCCTGATCCAGAACAATATGCGGGATATCGACGGAACTATGGATGTGGACAGCCTGATCCGTACGCTCAAGGAATTCGAGTGCAACGTGGTTCGGGTCAACGCAGGCGGCATCACCTCCTTTTATCCCACACATCTTAAATACCAAACCCCCAGCCCCTACCTGAACGGAAGGGATGTTCTGGGTGAAATCGTTGAAAAATGCCACAGGGAAGGCATCCGCGTCATCGGCCGCCTTGACTTCAGCAAAACCCACGAATCCTTTTACGAGGACCATAAGGATTGGTACTTCAAAAACCCGCAGGGCGAAATCATACACTATAACGACACCGTTCAGACCTGCCTGAACGGCTGGTATCAGCAGGTGTACTCCCTGGAGATCCTTAAGGAGATCCTGGGGAACTACCCTCTGGATGGCGTGTTCTTCAACATGTTCGGCTTTCACAGCTGGGATTACAGCGGAAACCGTTACGGCATCTGCCACTGCGACAATTGCAAAAAACGCTTTGCCGAGTATACCAACGGTTCCATGACGTTGCCGCTGACCGAAAGCCCGGATGAGCCCGCATACGCGGTATACGAAGCCTTCAAGCGCGATATGATCGCCGATATTTTAGGCCGCGTTCAGCGCTGCGTGCGCAGCTTCGGGTCCGAAATTGCGGTCTGTACATCCAACCCCAACGGCGTGGACATCATCCACAACGAATCCAACACCGCGCTGGAGCGCCCCTATCCATTCCATTTGATGCACTCCTCCAGCAACGTTTTGCGGGTGCGCCACAACTGGGATGACAAGATCATCAGCAACTGCGTCATCAATGCCGCTGATCTGTGGTGGCGTTTCACAGGCGTTTCGGAGGAACTGACGGCCATCCGCCTGTATGAAAACATTGCGTCCGGCTCGGGGCTTGACTTTTGCATCATCGGTGCCTTTGACGGCTATCCGGATACCCGCAGCGTGGAAAGCGCAAAGGAAGTTTTCCGCTACCACAAAAAGAACGAGCAGTATTACGGCAGCCTTACATCCCAGGCAAAGCTGGCGCTGGTGCAGCCGCTGGACGCCCGGCCCGTGGTGGGGGGCAGCAAGGAATACCACGGCATTTTCCGGGCGCTCAAGGAAGAGCACATCCCCTTTGATGTGATCGCGGACACCCGCATCATGGAAGACCCGTACAAAATGGCAAAGTACGAGGCCGTCATCATCCCGGGGCTTTCCGGCATCGATCAAAGAGTGATCTGCGCCCTGAAGAGTGCTGGCGTAAAAACCATCGTAACGGCCGCAACAAGCCCCTTGAACAAGGAAGTCGCTAAGGAAATCGGCTTTCAGATCGTGGAATCGACTTCCGATACAAAAGGCGCTTACCTTAACACCAGGGAAAAGGAGATTTTCACCCACTTTAACGGGCGGGATTGGATCGTGCTTACGCAAAGCTTTGGCATAGCCGATGCTCCGGGCTGGTCCGCGCTGCTTCCGCAGGTGTCCAAGGCCTGGTTCGGCCCGCCCGAGCGCGCCTTCGGCCACAAGGTGACAGATCTTGGCGGCGTGATGCTTTCACCGGATGAGTCGTTAGCCATATATACCTGGCAGCCCGGCGAATTGTACCACCAGTACGGCTTTGAGGATCACAAGTTTGCGCTGATAGACCTTCTGGACTGGCTGGTGCCTAAGGTGCGCATCCTCAAAACAAACGCCCACAGCTGCGTTGAGCTGTTTTGGGACAAGAGCGGCGAACACATGCTGCTTCAGCTGTTGAACCTATCGGGCTTCAACGGGACGACCATCACCAAGCATCTGCCGGTGAGGGACATTCGCGTCGAGATCCCGTTTAAGGCAAGCGCTGTAAAAGCGCTGTGCGGCGGCAAAGTAAGCCTTGTGCCCACGGCCCAGGGCTGCGCCGTCTGCCTTAATACGCTGGAACGGTTTGAAGCGATTGTAATCGACTGATGGAGGGATATGCATGGCATGGTGGAATGACAACAACTTCCGCATGATTCAAAACAACACCCGCGATATTGATGCCGCGATGGATGTGGATGCATGGGTCAGAGAGCTTCAGGATTTTGAGTGCAACGTAGCCATGGTAGGCATCGGGGGAATCACGTCCTTTTTCCCAACCAAGCTTGAATACCAGGTGGTCAGCCCCTATCTGAAAGAGGGCGGGGACAAGGTGGCCGAAATGGTGGAAAAGTGCCACAAGGCGGGCATCCGCGTCATCGGCCGCTTCGACTTCAACCGCACCCACGAAAAGTTCTACGAGGATCACAAGGACTGGTATTTCAAGGCTGTGGACGGGCGCAATCTCATATGCAACGACACGGTGACAACCTGCATCAACGGCTGGTACCAGCAGGAATACTCGCTGGAAATTATCAAAGAGGCGCTGGACAGGTATCCGCTGGACGGCATTTTCTTCAACGCATTCGGCTTTTCCAGTTGGGATTATTACGGCAACAACTATGGCAACTGCCATTGCGACAACTGCAAAAGGCGTTTTGCGGAATTCAGCGGAGGCATGGAGCTGCCCAAGACGGAAAGTACGGATGAACCTGCATACGCGTCCTACAAAGCATTCAAACGCTTTGCCATTAACGAAGCGCTGCGCCGCATTTATGATCTGGCGCGCACCTATGGGCCGGAACTTGCGGTTTGCACGTACAACACAGATTACGTGGACATCATCCGCAACGAGTCCAACAGCGGCGTCGGCAGGCCTTATCCCTTCCTGCTGTCGCAATCCGCTGCAAACGTCGCCCGTGTCCGCGAAAACTGGAAGGATAAGGTGCTGGGCAATTGCGTCATCAACGCCACAGACCTGCGCTGGCGGTATGCCGGGGTACCACATGGCCTCACCGACATCCGGCTGTACGAAAACATCGCCGCCGGTTCCATTCTGGATTTTTGCATCAACGGCGTCTTTGCGGATTATCCGGACCGGGCCAGCGTTGAAAACGCCAAGAAGGTATTCCGCTATCACAAGAAAAACGAAAAATACTACGGCAAGCTCGAGTCCCAGGCAAAAATCGCCGTCCTGCGTCCCGGAGCGGCTCAAGTCATACACGACAGCTCCCAGGATGCCGCCGGCGTATTCAGGGCGCTGAAGGAAGAGCACCTCCTTTTCGATATCCTGCTGGACAATCGGTTCCTGAGCGATCCGGCTCTGCATAGAAAATACAGCCTGATCATCATCCCGGATGTGAAGCTCATCGATGAGAAACTGCTGCCCGTGCTGCGCCGGGCGGGAACAAAGACGATTGTGCTTGGCGCCACGCGGCCCCTTGACGGGGCCGTCGCCGGCGAGATCGGCCTTCAAATTGCTTCCGTGGAGCAGGATAATGCGGGGGCCTATATGCTGACCCGTGAAAAGGACATCTTTTGGCATTTTGCAAAAAAGGACCAGGTTTTTATTACCGGCAAGCTGGGCTTTGCCAAGGCGGAAGGCTGGAAGCATTGGCTGCCCTACATGTCTAAAGCATGGTTCGGCCCGGCGGAGCGGGCGTATGGCGGCAGCGTGACAAACAGCGGCTGTGCGCTTGCCACAGAGGATGAAAAGCTGGTGGTGGTGCCATGGAATCTGGGCGAGCTGTATCACCAGCATGGGTATCCCGATCACAAGTATATCCTGGCCGACCTGATCGATCACATCGCACCGGAGGCCCGGATCATCAAAACAGCGGCGCATCCCAGCGTGGAAATCTTCTGGGACAAAGCCGGTGATTCCATGCTGCTGCAGCTTTTAAACCTGTCGGGGTTCAACGGTACAACAGTGGAGGATGCTATTCCCATGCATGACATCCGGGTGGAAGTCCCCTACCCCGCCAAGGCGGCCAAAGCATTAAACGGAGGCAGCGTAAGGCTGGAGCCGAAGGAAAACGGCTGCGTGGTTGTCATTGATAAGCTGGAACGGTTTGAGGCGGTCGCACTGGAGTAAACAAGCACCTAATCGATCCCCCAGGGATATCAAACAGACCCTCCCAGGGAAGGGAAAACGGGCATGGCATGGCCGAAGCCAACATCACCCTTGTCAAGTGACAGGAAAACACAAGCCCGGCATCCTCCACTGTGAAAGGAGGATGCCGGGCATTTCATGGGGTCAATCCATGCGTTGCCTGAACATAGTGTAGGAGGCTTAAGCAATACCTCCGTTAATGACCGGCTAAACCTGGGAAGGTTTGTTTCTTAAATAATAGCAAAGGTATGCCCAGAAAGAGCGGTCGATCGGGTTTTGCACGGGATCGATATTATATAATTTCCTGAAGTTATTCATCCACAAAAATAATGTGTTTTTGTGAACAAACAGCTTTTGGCTTGCACGTTCAAAATTGTAATTGCAGCTGGAAAGCGCTTCTTCTGTATTTATCATTTGTTCGATATATTTTTCATCGCATTCGTTCACAAAGAACCTGTATATATCATGCAGTTCTTTTACTGGAATGAAGGATTTCATCCATTTGCAGATATGGTCATAAAAGTACTCGATTTTATTGGTTGCCTGGGGGCAATTTTCATAGATCCACAGTGCACGTTTATATGCTTCATGGTATCGGCCTAAAGTTTTGCAAAAGGACCCTGTGAATACCCTTGCAGGTATGCCGACGGCATCCAGTTTCTGCAAAAACTCATCCAAAAATTCAAAAATAACGTTTTTATAATCTCCATACGCCTGCTTTATGGATGGAAATGATTTGAAAATGACCAATCCATTTTCTTTCCATTGCGTTAGGATGTCTTGCGCGGAATAATGCTTGTTTTTCGTTAAAATACCAATCAATGTTGATTTATAAAGTGATGAAATATTATTTTCAATATTTATCCACAAAGGAATACGATAGATAGTGCGATCTATTTTTAATTCCATTGCCCACCTTAACAAATCCACATCCGTAGCAGAGCCATAAATCAAGCCGCCTTCAAAAAGATTCTTCTGAGAATTCCGTTGAACATATTCTTGCTGCTGCATTTCAAATTCGATCATTGTTTCGACCGCAAGCTTCAATACGCTTACAAAAGGCCGTATTTCATCAGGCTTCCCCGTTATTCCCAGAACCCCCATCTTATATTCCTTATATTTCAAAACGGTATTGATGCCATTCTTGGTGCCGATGAGTTCTTCCGCTTTATCGATTTCCTGCAAATCATTCGGCCCGTTGATGATTTCAAACGCAATCTCATGAAAAGTGCCCACGCGCAAAGGATTCGAACTGGCGATTACGATACCGCCTTCATTCATGATGTTGATATCGTAATTGATCGTCTTTTTTGCACTTTCAATAATTCTGTTCGCCATCTCACGGTTTATTGTGATTGGCGGGTTTTTGCTGCTCATTCCCTCTTTCATTGTGCAGTGCCTCCAGTATATTATCGAATTTACACAAAATCCCGATCTTTACGGTTAACACGCGTCATGCGGCAAATTGGCACAATATACGCCTCGATAGCGCAGATCTTACCAGCAGTATACGATATTCATACTCAAAAAACAAGGATAAAATTGAATACAATTTTGATAAAATATTATTCAATCCGGAATTATTTGAATATTCTTTGTGGTATATACGAATCGGAATATGTTTATAACATACGATAAGAACAATATTTCCCTACCAATTTACATATGCTGTTCAAAGCCTCCCCCATAGGCAACTGCAAAAATGAATATTGACAACATCACAGGTCGAATTTATAATGAATTTTACAACGGTAATTATAGAAACTTAATTTTGATTTTCAAAATCGTTAATTGTGTATATTATTATAAGAAATGGAGATTTACAGATGAGCCTGCAAATGGAAGCAAGCGATATCACCACGGTATACAAAACACTGCGCAATCGCATTGTGCAGCACCATTATATCAATCATCCGCACTTGAATCAGAAGGAGCTTGCAGAGGAATTCGGCGTAAGCCGCACACCCGTGATCGCGGCGCTACACATGCTGGTATCGGAGGGCATTGTGGATAAGGTAGCCAATCGCGGTTTTTTTGTGCATATCCCCACCTTGCAGGAAGTAATTGATCTGTTTGTGCTTCGTGAGTCTTTCGAAAAAATCTTTGCCGCCAATGTAGCGGAAAACGCAACAGACGAACAGATCGATGCGCTTTATGCTTTGTTTGAACCGATGCGTAAAAAGCTTGAGAAAAATGAAAAGTGTGACAGTCAGATGACATATCAAATTGACATAGATTTTCACTCGGCGATGTATACGCTATGTTCCAATACTATGTTAAAGCGCTTTAACGATACCCTTTATGTCATAAAGAATTCGTTTATCATTGGACTGTTGCGGCAGCCATCGGATACTTATAAAGAACACATGGAAATAGTGGATGCGCTTAGAGACCGTGATGTGCATCGTGCCGAGGAAGCGGCAGGACGCCATATAGCCAACACACGGGAGTGCCTGCTTACAATAGGCCGCCAGATGGAAAGCATGGGGGTTGGCATGAATCAGTTGTGGATGAAGGGCGTATGATCACGAAATTCATCATTCCTTAAGGAGTGAATTTTATGAGCAGCAAGACGGTTTCTTCCAAGAGCGCAAACCAGTCAACAGACAAAGTTCTGTCCATTCTGGAGGTCATGGCGGAGATGGGCGGGCCGGTGCGGTTGCAGGATCTGGCCGAAGCTTTAGATTTTAACGCGAGTACCGTACTGCGCTTTATTACAACACTTTTGCACCGCGGTTACGTTGCGCAGGATGAACATACGCTGGAGTATTATCTTACCTATAAAATTTCACGTATTGCCAATCAGTTTAACGTTCGGAATAATCCTTTTGAACACATTCATCCTTACCTGCAGCATTTGGCGCAGGAATTCAATGAAACCGCTATGGTCGCTATCGAGCAGGACATGATGGTGGTCTTTATTGATATGGTGCATCCCAAAGAAAACAAGATGTATTTGCTCCAGCGCATCGGCAACATCGCACCGCTTTACTGCACAGGTATCGGCAAGCTGTTTCTAATGAACCGCACGGATGCAGAATTGGAGGAATATTTGGCCACGAACAAGCTTCAAAAATGTACGCCCAATACCATCACCACCAGAGTGCGCCTTCTCAAGGAGATTGAAGAAGTTCGCAGGCTCGGATATGCCCTGGATAACGAAGAATGCGACCTTGGCGTACGCAGCATTGCGGTGCCGGTATATGACTATTCGGGCCGTATTAAGGCTGGGATCAGTATTACCGGCCCCGTGCAGAGGCTCACCGATAAGATGATCGGAAAAAATCTGCCCATGCTCCTCACCATATCACAAATGGTATCATCGTATCTTGGCTATAAGCCGGTTGAGGAATCATCCCGCGGTTGAATGCATGAAGGATCATTCAATTTTTGAAAGGGAGACTTACAAGCGGAAGGAGAAAAACACATGCCCAAAATCGAAGTCATTGTTACGAACCTGCCCTGGCAGCCACATCATAGGGAACGGTTCCTTCAGGCTCTGCCCGGTGCGAAGATCGTTTACCTGACGCCCGGCGATTTCCAAGCGCTGACCGCTAAGCTGCGGGATGCCGATACTGCCGTCATCATGGGCAAGCTTGATCTAAAGAACGCCGCAAGGCTTCGTTGGCTGCACTGGGATGCAGCCGGGCTGGACAGTATTGCAAAACCGGAATATTTCAAAAGCAGCTTTGTCATCACAGGCTCGGCAGGCCGTTCTGCCCCTGCTCTGGCGGAGCATGCGTTTTTCTTTATGCTTAACCACGCGTATCACCATGATCTGGTATTTGGTGCCCAGGCACATCATCAATGGGGATACCCCGGCCAGGAAAGCATGGAGGCACTGTATGGCAAAACCCTTGGCATAATCGGCATGGGCAACACGGGGCGGGCATTGGCAAAGCGTGCCAAGGCCTTTGAGATGCGGGTAATCGCATATTCCCGCAGGCGCTACGATCTGGCAGATGTCGATAAGTTTTACAGCCAGGAAGCCGGCGGCAACCTTGATGTCTTTCTTCCCCAATGCGATTATCTAGCCATGTGCGCCGCACTTACTGACCAGACGTATCATATGCTTGGCAGCCGTGAGCTGGCTTTGATGAAGAAGACTGCTGTGGTTATCAATCTGGGCCGGGGCAAGACCATCGATGAAGCCGCACTGGTGAAAGCCCTGCAGGATGGTCAAATCGCCGGGGCGGGATTGGACACCTTCGAAATCGAACCCTTGCCCAAGGATAGTCCGGTCTGGGATGCGCCGCATATGATGGTTACGCCGCACTTTACCCCCGCCTGTCCAGACAAATTGGGGCGCTCCCTGGATATCATCCTGGAAAATGCCCGCCGCTTCGAGGCCGGAGAGCCGCTTCTCAATCAACTAAAGGAAGAGGATCTATACACCAAATGATCCGTGCCGTCCCGCCCGGAGAATTGCCCTATTTTGATTTTGCAATATACAAAGCTGGTTTCTTGATAGTGCTGAGGTAGGAAGCAAGGCCCTTTGGAGAAAGGGATGCATAGGGTACCTTGATCCCGGCAGCGGCAACGTCCTCTACCTGATGGGCATCCGACCCGGCCAGTGTTCCCAATTCGAATGCATCGGCGTACAAGCTTGCCAGATCATTATGGCTGTTGTGGCGGGGGTTCCCGTTATGTACCTCTATGCCGTTAAGCCAAGACGCCGGATGAATGCGCATATGGGGTCTAAACGGATGCGCCTGGTATAAAAGCCAGCCGCGGGCCTGACAAAGTTTGTGGAACGCTTTAGGTGTCATAGAACAAACGTCATCAGGCAAGTCATTTATGATCTCTGTTTCTTCCATTCCAAGAATCAAAAAATCCTCCAGGCTGTCTGCAAAGCGGAGTTCCATTGCTGGAAGTACAATAAGGTTCCTCTTAATACCTTCATCCAAAGCTTCATAATACCCGCGCAAAAAGGCTTTCCGCTCCTGGATGCCACCAAACCGGCCCGGCAGAAAGTGATCCGTAATCTGCACGCCCGCATATCCCGCGTCCGCGTACATGCGGATCATCTCGCGCGCGGGCACTCTTGCGCATCCGCTAACCTCTGATGTGTGCAAATGCGTTTCAAAAAGGCAAAGATCATCCATAGATATCCTCCTATTGGGATACGATTTGACACGATAGAACCAATTGCTTGCGAACCGCATCCAGGTATGAATCAACCTGTTCCTTCGAACCGGCTTCGGCAACGATCCGCAAAAGCGGTTCCGTCCCCGACAGCCTTGCCGCTGCAAAGGAACCGTCCTCAAAAAGGATTTTACAGCCGTCTATATGGGATACGGATTTTATTTTCATTTTAATTTCCGGGAGCATGGACATGTTCGCCAATTCATCTATCAAAATGACTATTTGATCCGGGGATACTGTATGTGATTCCTCCATCCAGCAGCTCTTTCCATACTTCAAATACAGCTCACCCAGCAATTCCGCAGGCGTTTTGTTCAGGGCTGATATCATTTCCACAAAAAGAGATGCGGCATATATGGAATCCTTTCCATGGATATAGCCCCTAACGGTCAGGCCCCCTGACGATTCCCCGCCCAGTACCGCATTTGTCTCATCCAGCATAGAGGAAATATACTTGAAGCCAACAGGCACCTCAAAGCACTCTTCCCCAAAGTCATGTGCCATTCTATCCAGCAGATGGGTTGTAAGTACATTGCGTACAACCGGGCCGCGCCAGCCCTTATGCTCGTGCAAATAATAGTAAAGAAGCACCAGTATTTCGTTGGCCGAAACAAAGCTCCCGTTGCCGTCGATAATGCCAAGGCGGTCTCCGTCTCCATCCATCGCGATGCCCAAATCATAGCCTTCCGCCGGAACCCTTCTTAGCAGTTCGCTTAATGAATGAAAAGATGGGGCCGGCATGACGCCACCGAAATAGGCATCCCGGTTGCCATTGATCCAATCCATTGTACATCGTGCAGTATACAGCACGGTCATAAGCGGATAACTGCCCGATCCATGCATCGAATCAAACAGTATCCTGGGCCCTGCCTCCCGTATTTTTTCCATATCAATGATACGGATGATATCGTCGATAAATCCGTTGAACGGATTGCGCAAAAACCTGACAAGCCCATTTGCCGCAGCTTCTTCAAAGGGGATATGAAATATACCCGGATCATCCTGTATGGCGGCTTCCAGCTTGTCGGTTATCTCTATAGGGGCATCACGGCCTTCCCGCACGATGAGCTTGATGCCATTGTATATCGCCGGATTATGGCTGGCTGTTACCTGTATGCCCCAGGATAAACCCATTGTCTTTACAAGGTACATAATGAGTGGTGTGGGGGCGGAACGTTTCAGGCATAAAACCGGAATCCCATTAGCCGCCAACACTTCTGCCACCCATTTTGATGCTTCCAGGGAAAGGAACCTTCTGTCATATCCGATCACCACAGGCTGATGCGGTGCGGGATCCTCCCGTATAAGCTTACACAAACCACCAGCAACACTGCGGACATTGTCGCAAGTAAAATCTTTTCCGATAACCGCCCTCCAACCGCCTGTTCCGAAGCGTATCATAGGATAAACTCCTTTTCCGCAAGCATTGCGCTTGTCAATAAATACTCTTTCCATACCTGATTTCCAAAGCAATCGGCTGCACATACTTTTAGGGCACATGGGCCGTCCGCAATGGGTATATTGTGAAGCATAATGGTGGAATTGCCCCTGTTGATCCCATAATGCCCCTTTTGACCGGTATATTCCATATCACCGATGATCACCCGCATCCGCTCATACGCAATCGGTGTTGCATATGGTTTTGCCATATCCTTGCCAATCCTGACAGTGAGATTATATAGCTGGTTCGTCCTTTTGCGAACGCTGATACTCTTCACTTCAGGCATGGTTAGGTCATCGTGTTTAACAGAGAATATGGCGCGCAATCCATCAAGCAGGAATATGCTTCCTGGTTCGGCGTGCACATCGAATCGAAGCTGAAGGTCATCAGGCTTAACCTTCAGCAAAGGCAGATCCGCCTCAAAGTAGTGCCAATGGGACCCTTGCACCGGTATCCCTCTCATGGCTGCCGCATCCGCTGGGCCGGACTCTGTAAGCGCTGATAGATACAGCGAAGGTACCGGGCCATATGCTGCATACACCCAAACTCCAACCGCTCTTGCCGGGCGCGGCAGATGAAACCTTCCGGTGAATGAGGCATATCTCTCCCGCGTGCTGACCCGCAGAGCCAAATGCTCCGTTCTGGTATACACATCAGGAAATGCGGCGGGTTCCAATACCGCATTTTCTGTTTTCCATTGCGCTGCGTCCTGTGACACATCTAAAGAGATTGGCAAGCGGCCAATTTGCATGATCCCGGCAGCCTGCACTCCGCATGATTTGACCTTGATCGTAATGTTGCCTGTTGCGCCTTCCTTGCCTGTTTTAAGTGTGCATCCGTCCACCACCTGCCCCAGGCTCTCCTCTGCATCCATGCTCAGACAGGCGGAGCTTAAAAAAACAGGCAGGCTGTTTTTGTAGGCATAGACCCTAACGGTGCAATTCTCCATATCCGGAAGCAACAGGTCCCGTTCATCCACCTTCAATTCATCCGGGTCCACAATTTGGATCAGATTGCGGCCCAGCACTTTTTCGTCTGCCAGAAGGAGGATTTCCGCCTGGCAATCATCCAAGCCCGCTGTAAATACGCCATTTTCATCTATTACTCCCGCGCCTTCCGGAATGACTCTCCATTGCACCTTTCCGCTTATGGCACAGGCCGCCCCGGAAACATCCAAACCGGTAAAACAAAAGGGTACGGTTGCACCTTTTAAAATCAGAGGCTGAAATGGTGCAATCCAAGCTTTTGCGCATACTCCGTCAGGGTGTATAAGGCTTCTTACAACCAGGGAATCGGCGCATTCTCTTTCGGTTCCATCGCTTGCCAGGTTTATTTGCCTAAGCTTATCCTCCCCCGGCATCCTCAAAACGAATGTAGAGGAACCTCCGCCGTCCAGGTTCAGCGCCCAGGCAGCGCCCAAGTCTCTTAAGTACTCAGAAAATTGAGGCAGCGTCATTCCTTCGGATACCAGGGGGGTGCGGCCATCGATAACAACAAACATCAGTAAGCCATCGGGCATGATGCACACAGCGGTACGAGGATGCCTAACAGGAATTGCCTCAATAACGGGTTCCTGTACGTTTCCTTCCCATACCAGAACATCCCGCCCGCCTACCGCGGTTTGAAGGTTATCGCGTATCTTAAGAAAGTCTGTCAAATCCCCAATCACGAATGAGCCGGAATAGGTAATGCCAAAAAAATGCCTGTCCGCCGGCATATCATCCTTGAAGATGATGCCATCACGGATAAAGACCCCTTCCGGACATCCGTTGGTCATATTGAAAAAGTCGGCATTCACAGCGCCTATCACGCCTGGCTGATGGTCATTTGCCGCCTGTGCCATGTGGGATGTTTTCTGCATCCCCCACAAGTCTTTATCATCAGGAAGCGCCGAAGATATCCTTATACCGGATGAAGGTTCAAGAAGCAGGATATGGGCCTGAATACGCTTGCCATAGGAATCATAAAAAATTTCCTGTCGGTAGACAGCGCCCTGTGCTATAGGAACGCTATAAGAGGATAACGACGTCTGCACATTGCACACTTGCATGAAAAGGTCTCCTTGCTATAAAGTATTGCTATTTCTCAATATATCCTATACACACTTACACAAACCTGTGCTATCATAACAATAGTGTTTTCATGATACAGCAGGGGAGGGACCGCTTTATGGATTTGATGCAGCTTCACCAATATGCCCTGCCCCGCTGGACAAAGGACTACCAGCGGTTGACTTACGACGAGCATCATATTGAGAGCCTGGGATCATTCGGTCATTGCAACCGGAAAACAAACGACCCACCGCTTAGAAGCCATATCCATATGAACTCAATGGAAGTTACGGTGATGCTGAAGGGCACGCAGATATATGAGGTGGATGACATAGTCCACAAGTTATATGGCAACCAAATCTTCATTACATTGCCCAACATCATCCACAGCTCGGCAGGCATGCCTCAAATTATGGCGGAGTTTTACTATTTTCAGATCAATCTGCTGGATAGTAAAACCATTCTTGGGTTAGACGAATATCATTCCAGCTATTTGATGGGGCAATTGCTGAAAATCGAGGATTATATTTATCCGGGCAACGACAATATCAACCAGCTGGTTGCCGATGCCTTTCGTAACATATCGGCAAAGGATGAGACGCTCAAACAGTGCGGACAATCGCAAATCGCGACTTTGTTGTACATGCTGTGTGATATCGCCCATTCATCCCCTTGCGCCAGCAACAATAACTTTCTTCAGGAAGTGGATAACTATATCCATCTTCATATCCATGAACCACTTAAAATCGAAGATATCGCATCTGTATTTGGGTACTCCCCATCGTATTTCAAAACGAAATTCCGCTCTGATGCCGGTATCACTCCCGGCTATTATATCATGCGTCTGAAGATCGACCAGTCCAAAGAATACCTGAAAAATGGGAAAAGCATAACCGAAACGGCCATGGATCTTTCCTTTGGATCCAGCAGCTATTTTTCAACCGTATTCCATCGTTTTACATCCTGTACGCCAAGCGAATACAGGCAGCTTGCGCTGGAAGGCAAACTTGAAGTAAAGGAAGTTTGAAAAAGAGGGGGAAGGGCAGGCCTTCCCCCTATGGCTGTATGCCTATTAATGTGACACCTGATCAAACAGCTTTTGGTAGATATCGCGCATTTCATACAAGCCCATATCAATCATATCCTGCCGATAGGTATCGATATCCTCAAGACTTTGGTTCCCCGAGATTAAATTGGCAAACAACTCATCCATATACGTATACAAATCGTTTTGATAGGTGGAAATGACTTCCGCATCCTCCGCAGACATGAGCGGCAAAATGATGGTAAGGTCGCTGTTCATGTCATACATCAGCAACGTTTTTGCCTTTTCACACCAATCCATGAAACTCTGGTATTTGTTCCCCGTATATGTAGGCGCCACAACTTCCTTGAAATACTTGGAATTAAGGAATGCATCATAGCTTTCGTAGATTTGGCTTTCGCCCTTATAGGTAGAATAGATGGCATATGTTGTAAGCCCAGGCACGAAAGCCCCCAGATAGCTGCCCTTCACAAGCCCGCTGGCCTGCAGCTCTTCCTTTTTGGTTGACATAAGGCTCTGATAGGATCCATCCACTACTTGATAGGTCACACCCTCCTGGCCGCCATAAGTGTGCCACACAGCATAATCCTGTGAGCATATCGCATCCAGGAAGGCCGCGCCAACTTTGGGGTCGACCTTGCTGGACAGGCCGAAATAGCCATAGCCTTTATAGCCAACGCTGCCCGTCGCAACCGGATCAATGCCTTCTACCGCCTGGATCGCGGGGATGTACACGTAATCCTGGTTCTCATCCGTGTATACATCGGATACAGACATATACTGATAGGAACTTACAACGTTCTGGGCAATCAGGGCCGACAAGGCCGTATCGCTCTTTTCCACATTGTCGCTCAAGTACAGAACGTTTGCTTCAACACACTTTTTGATGAAATTCACGTAATCCACAAATCCATCCTGGAAGTAAGGGAGTTCCACTTTCCATGTCTTGCGGTTCAGCTGGAACATGTAATTTGCAAGACCGAACCAATTGGATACACCAGTGTCAAAGAATCCGCCAAAGGTGGAATTGCAGGTGTTCAGCTGCAAAACCATCCGCTCGTCGGCGATCCCATTCCCATTGGCATCTTTTTCACGGAACGCAACCAGCACATCAAGGTATTCATCCAGGGTAGTAGGCATGGCAAGGCCCAGCTTGTCCAGCCAGTCTTTACGGATCTTCATGCCGTAAGTTCCGCCTGTAACACCGCTATACCCGAATACGGGATCAATAGCCGAGGGAAGTACACTGATATTGCCGGTAAAATAGAGCTTTCCATCCGTGTACGTATCCTTTTGTCTCAGAACATAATGCGTACCACCTTCGGCAAAGGCCGTTGCCGCGGTGCCATCACTATAAGGAAGGCAATCATCAATGGAAAGGATCTTGCCGGCCTCAATGAGGTTGACACAATCCGTAGAGGTCAGGGAGCTGGCGTTGAAAAAATCAGGCAGATCATCGGATAAGATAAGCGCTTGCAATACATTGGTGTATTGATCCGAATCTACCATCGTAACATCCAGCTTAATGCCTTTTGCGGCAAAGATCTCCTCCAGCCGTTTGAATGAAGGGGTCTTCTGGGCTTCTTCAGAGGTGAAATAGGATGGCGTTGTGCCGTATGCCGTTACGGTCGTAAGCTCGGTGGCTGACACCACATTAAAGGGCAGCAAACACATGAGCAGCGCGGTCACGAGGAAAACAGATATGCACCTTTTCATTGAATACCCTCCCAACTATATTTTATATGGGTTGTTCCCATATATTTCTTGGATATCATTCCTTAAGCGAACCGACCATGACACCCTTGACAAAATACTTCTGGAAATAGGGATAAGCAACCAGCATTGGCAGCGATGAAATAATGATGATCGTATACTTCAGCTGGTTGTTGCTGAGACGATTTTTTTGATCCTCAATCAGTTCTGCGGCCGACAGCAATTCCTGGCTCAAGTCAACGCTTTGCGCAATTAGAACCTTGCGCAGGTACAATTGAAGGGGCTGCCAATTGGCATCGGAAATAAAGATGGAAGCGTTATACCAGCTGTTCCATACGCCGACGATCGTATACAGCGCTACCACCGCAAGGATCGCTTTTGAGGCGGGGATATAAATGCTCGTAAATACCTGATAACTGTTAGCACCGTCTATTTGAGCCGCCTCACGCAATGATTCTGGGATTGTGCTGAAATAGGACTTTATCAGTATGATGTACCAGATATTGAATGCGCCTGGCAGGATCAGGGCCCATGGAGTATTGTAGATGCCTAATTGCAGTATCAGCAGGAACAATGGGATGATGCCGCCGCTGAAGTACATGGGCACCAGCAAAAACATGTTATACAGCTTTCTTCCATACAAATGCTTCGATGACAGGGCATAGGCTGCCATTGAACAAACCGTCAGCATTAAGACCGTTTCGGAGGCGGCAAAGATCAACGTGTTTCGGTATGAGATCCATAAATGACTGTCAGATAGCAGCCTGCGGTAACCCTCCAGATAGAATCCCTTGGGCCAAAGGTAAACCTGCATGGTAATTGCATGTTCAGGCGAAGAGAAGGAGAGGATCAGAACATAATAAATGGGATACAGCGATACCAGCGCAAACAGTGCGGCTATAGCATAAATAAATCCATCGGCGATTCGGCTGCCTGTACGTATCCTGTTTCTTTGTTTCATATCAATCACCACATGCCGTATCCAGTCAGCTTGTTGCTGACCTTGTTTGCGATGTATGTAAGGGCAAAGCCTATAATCGACATGAATAGGCCTACCGCTGCCGAGTAGCTGTATTTTCCACCCATGATCCCCTCACGGTAGATATAGGTTCCGATAACGTCGGCTGTGGAATAGGTAGAAGAACGGTACAGCAGCAGTACCAGGTCGGTATTGGTGCTCAGGATCCGGCCGACCTGCAGAACCAACTGTACTGCAATAATGAATTTGATGCCCGGCAGCGTAATATGCAGCATCTGCTTCCATCGGTTTGCGCCGTCAATCGTTGCGGACTCATACAACACCGGGTCGATGGATGATATGGTTGAAAAGTAAAGAATGCTGCCAAACCCGAAATGCTTCCACACATTGGTGATCGTATATATTCCGGAAAAGTATTTCGGATCGATGATGTATTCCTTGGCTTCCAAGCCCAGCAATTTACTGAAATTGTTTATAAGTCCGTTGATCTCAAGAAACGACAACATCATGCCCGCAGCCACGACGGTGGATATAAAATAGGGCAAATAGCTTGATGTCTGTACGATCTTTTTATAACGCATGTTTCTGACTTCATTGAGCAGCAATGCGAAAATGATCGGGATTGTAAAGCCAAAAACCAGATTCAATACGCTCAGGCGGAATGTATTGCCTAGCAGCCGGAAGAAATACCTGTTGTTTACGAACTTGAGAAAGTGTTTCAGCCCGACCCATTTCACGCTGTCATCAAAAGCAAACAATGAATTACCTGCCACATAATCCTGGAATGCGATCACAACACCCCATAAAGGAATATAGCAAAACAGGATGATGAGTATGGCGGCAGGCAAAAAGAGCGTTCCAAGCTCTACATTCTCCCGCAGGTAACGCCTGTTTCGTATCTGTATCCTGCCTATTTTCATACGCGGGAATCCTCTCCTTTCATGTGACATACTGAGTATATATACTATTAAAATAGCATGCATCCAAAATAGTTTTGAATACTATTTTTAATGCGGCCGATGTTCCTTTTATATACAATGATTATGGAAACACCAAATGAATTGTATACTTTTGCCATATCATACTTTTTCCAATGATAGATGAAAAGGAAGTAGAAAAATGGGGATTCGGATTGCAGAAATAGACCGGAATCTTGCGGTAAACACTGCCTGTATAGAAAAGGATGTGCAATGGTTCAGCGTACAGGATGACCCGTTTGACATGTACGGATTATATAAGCCTTTGGAATCGCATCCCTATCGGCGCATGCCGGAATCCATTGCGGAGCTTATAAATCCAGGTGTATTCAAAATGCATACGTGCACCGCCGGGGGGCGGATACGCTTCCGCACCAATTCGCCGTATGTGGTACTGCATGCCCAAATCAATGCAGTCTGCCGCATGCCCCATATGCCCCTTGCGGGCAGCGCGGGGTTTGACCTGTACGGGATGCGCGATACAGATGTATACATGGGCACATTCATGCCCCCTGTTGACATGCAAAACGGGTATACTTCCGTATACCGTTTTGCATCGCGTTGCATGCGCGATATAACAATCAATATGCCATTGTACAGCGGTGTGGACAAGCTGCTCATAGGTTTATCGAAAGATTCTATGCTTGAAAAGCATGGCAAGCCCTATGTAAGCGGTGATCCGATTGTATATTACGGTTCTTCCATCACCCAGGGGGGCTGTGCGTCACGTCCGGGCAATGCCTATCCGGCAATGATTTCACGCAAATTAAACAGGGACTATATCAACCTGGGGTTCTCAGGCAGCGCAACAGGCGGCCAAGTTATTGCCGAATATCTCGCCGGCCTGAAAATGAAATTATTCGTATGCGATTACGACCACAACGCGCAGACACCCGATCAGCTTGCTTTAACGCATGAGCCGCTGTACCGGGTTTTCAGGGAAAAGCAGCCGGATACCCCTATTTTGTTTGTATCCAGGCCGGATACGGATAAATGCCCGGAAACAGCAAGACGGTTTAAAGATGTCATACTGGCCACGTATCAGCATGCCATCGATGCAGGCGATCAAAAGGTTAGTTTTGTGGATGGGGAATCACTCTTTAACGAGCATGACCGGGATGCGTGTACGGTAGACGCAACACATCCCAATGACCTGGGGTTTTTCCGCATGGCTGAAGGAATAATGAAAGCTATCGTACCTTTATTGGGGTAATGCCATTATAACATTTCAAATGATTAATCTTGCGTGCCGGTTTTTTTCTTTTTGCGCAAAACATATTGACTTTCCTGTTCATATTTTGTTTCATATAGGAAAGCATTTATGTAATCCTGAAAGGTTGATAAAAAATGGAAAAAGTGCCGTTCGCATTTCAATTGGATGGCCGGCCTGTTTCGTTGAGCCGCTGTGACAGCGGGCATATCAACACCACGTTTTTTCTGGAAACCGACAGTGGCGCCCGATACATATTGCAGAAGGTTAACCGCCAGGTGTTCCGCAACGTTCCCGCGCTGATGAGCAATATCCAGGCCGTTACGAACCACCTTTGGAACAAGGACCCGGATGAAAGGCGCGTGCTGCGGCTTGTGCCCACCCTGGACGGCGGGTCTTACGCTGTGGATGAACAGGGAGAGTTTTGGCGGGTGTTTGTATTCATCAGGGACAGCGTTTGCCTTGACAAGGCCAATACGGCGGAGGAGTTTTACGAAAGCGGGATCGCCTTCGGCCGGTTTCAAAGCCTGCTATCCGACTTTCCCGCAGATAAGCTTGCCGAGACCATTCCCGGCTTTCATGATACCATCGGCCGCTACAGAAAATTTCATGAAGCATTAAGCGGTGACCCTGAGCACAGGGCCCAGGATGTGAAGCCGGAAATTGACCTTTTTCTTGCGCGCGAGGAAGAAGCCAGCCAAATGGTCAGGATGCTGTTAAGCGGCGAGCTGCCCCTTCGGGTCACCCACAACGATACCAAGCTCAACAACGTGCTTCTGGATGCATCGACCGGCAAACCTCTTTGCGTGATAGACCTTGACACCGTCATGCCGGGCTTGTGCGGCAACGACTTTGGCGATTCCATCCGCTTCGGCGCATCCACCGCAGTGGAGGACGAAAGGGACCTGAGCCGCGTCAGCCTGTCGCTTCCGATGTTTGAGGCATATACCAGAGGGTTCCTCTCCGCCTGCGGCAAAAGCCTTACACCCCTGGAGCTTGAAACGCTGCCTCTTGCTGCCAAATTGATAACACTGGAATGCGGCCTGCGGTTTCTGACCGATTACCTGGAAGGGGACGTATACTTCCGCATCCACCGCCCCGGGCAGAACCTGGACCGCAGCCGCACGCAACTTCAATTGGTATTGGACATGGAGCGTAAATTTGGTGAAATGCAAAGGATCGTGAATCTTTGAAAGAAGGGCGTTTTTGCTGAAGCTAGCGCTCATCGGCGCCGGTCAACAGGGCATGGTCTATGGGGAGGCCGCGCAAAAAAGCGGGCTGGCTGAGATCACGGCTGTGGCGGAACCCCACACCCTTAGGCGTATGGCTGCTGCCAAGGCCTTTTCCATTCCCCCGGAGCGGGTTTTCACGAAGGCTATCTGGCTGATGCCGTCATTATCGCCTCCATGGACAGAGACCATTACCGCCAGGCCATGGCTGCCATGGACTTAGGATACCACCTGCTGCTGGAAAAGCCGATCTCCCCCGATCCCATGGAGTGCCTGCGTATCGCAAAAAAGGCCGGGGAAACGGGCCGAACGGTTATGGTATGCCACGTTTTTAGGTACGCTCCGTTTACGACGCCCGTATAGCTTATCTTTTGCTCCACAGGGAAATTGCCCCAGGCCTTCTTGGAAAGCTCCAGAAAGAACAGGGGGATGAGCAGAACATGAGGTGGTTCTTTGTGTTCTTGTTCTCTTCATTAACACGCAGAACCGTCCCGTGTGCTACGGTATTTTCACGCGAGACGAAAATCTTTCATATAATAAACCGGAATTATCTAGCAGGAGGTCTTCAAATGACAATTACTGCAAGAGTAATTCGCTTAGAGTCACGAGATCTCTTTGTTCGGGATATATCTACCGGTCAAGAAGTTTTTGTCCGCGCAAATATGGCTCACCAATTCAATCCGGGTGATATTGTTCGCATCACTGGTAACGGTACAATTACAATGAATATCCCGAAACAGATCACAGCTCAGTCAATTACTCTCGTCCAAGCACCTGAACCGTCAAGACCGTCACAACAAGATCCTCAGCAAAAAGAAATTCAACGAGCCAGAGTACTACAGGTTGGTCAAAACATGCTAACAGTTCTCAATCTTGCAAATTGTCTCCAGTACGTTGTGAATTATCAGTATGCTCATCACTTTTTCTGTAATCAACTGGTGCATATACTGACTAATAGCATCACGTCGACGATGCCACCAAAAATTACCGCCACTGACATTTATCCTATTCCCTAAGTGCCTTCCCCCTAACTTGTTTGTTAGGGGGACATTATTAAGTAAATCCCAGCTTCTCCGCCATGTGAAGTGACATGGTTACGGAAGGCTTTGGAATTCTTTGAATAAACCTTGTTTCGTTTGCTAAAATAGCAATTGGCAAGATGGCCGTACCAATTTGAGGAGATATCCTATGGAAATCGCAGTTTTGCTGACGGGTATTGCAGGAATTGCATTATCTTTTCTCGGGATCACCGGTGTGATCCACTTCTTGTTAAGCTTTGTAGGATCGGCAGTGGGATTGATTGCCGCAATACTCAGCGTTATTGCCATCATTCAAGGCAATAGAAAATATAAAGCCGCCCTCAATAATCCTGCGCTTGACGGTCAGGATCGTGTCTTCGAACCGCCAAACACCATGAAGTATAAAGCCTGCATTATTCTAGGGATTGTCACCCTGCTCTTTACGATTATCAATATTACACGGCTTGTTTGACTGAACATGCTTGTTGTGGTTGCCCAGGAGGGAATTCATATTCTCTCCTTTTTTAGTTGTCTGAAAGGATGCAAGACATGTATATTTGCCGATGCCATCCCACATCTATTTTTGGCAATCGTGTGGTTCTGTCGGTGTCAAGCTGAACAAATGTACAGTTGACAATCCGTAAAGGAATAAGTATTCTTTTTTGGGCAACAAAAGCGCATATCCTGCGCGAAAAAAGTTTGAAAGGACCTTCAAAATGATTATTGATAGAATTTCAAATCTGCGAATCTGTCCATTAAAAGAGAATCACAAAAAAATGATCATGGACTTTATAGCGCGTAACAAATCAGAAGAGCTTCCAGCCGGCCGATATGATCTTGATGGCAATTCTCTTTTTGCGCTCATTCAGATGTATGAACCCAAAGACAAAACGGAATCTATGATGGAGTCGCACAACTTGCACGCTGACCTGCAAGTCATTCTCAAGGGAAGCGAGCATATGTTCTGGGCATTTACGGATGAATTGCAGGTTGTTGAAGACCACAGTATTGAGTCAGACATTTTATTTTATGAAAATACTGTGGAGAGAGGTTGTTTTCGCGTTGACGCGGGTATGTTTGCATATTTTGCGCCTTGGGACGCGCATATACCTGGTATACGCTTAACAGAGAACCCGGCAAGCGTAAAAAAGATCGTTTTTAAAATCAGGCAATAATGATTTTGTTATTGATATCTCACGTATGCCTATATCGATTTAGACATGTAAAAGCGCAGCCATTGATACAATGACTGCGTTTTTTATAACCATATTCTCCTTTTGCGAGAACTATTGCGCCGCAGTGATATTCGACTAACGCCGAGTGAAATCGCCTGAGGGCGGCCAGGAGAGTGGCCAGACCAATGCGGGAAGCGGAGGCACGGTGATGGATACGCTGTTGAAATTCATCACCTTGGATAAGCAGGGCGTTTCCCTGCAGCATATCTCCGAGCCCTCTCAAACGGCCGAGGCCATCGCAGCCATAACCCAGCCCGGTCAGGGCGGAGATTCCGGCAAGGATCAGGCTAATGCCGGTATAGACAGAAAACTGAAACCCTGCAAGAAGTAAATGTTTGTAGGGTTTGTTGTATCTGATTGTGGGTTGGCTTCAACAAATATACATATTTGCCTATCATGCAGAAGTCATTAACACAAAGCCGTCCCCTGTGCTCTCATGTGTCATCCTGAGGAACGCGTGACGAAGGATCTTGGCGATGCGTGAAAAAACAAGATCCTTCACTTCGTTCAGGATGACAGTTGGTGGGGTTGGACTCACTTTAAGAGTATTAGTCATAGACGCTTTAATGTTTTTGATTTGGTATAAAATGCCAAGCATCTAAAATGCCCGGCATAGTGCACTGATAAAGGCGTTATCAAACCGCCGCCCCGGTGCTACCCTAAAAGCGCGGCCTTATACATAGCGATCAGGTTCTGGGGGGGCACGTTGGCCACCACATTGTGAACGGGGTTGAACACATACCCGCCGCCCTGGTTCAAGATTCCGATGCGCTCCCGCACCTGAAGCCGCACCTGGTCCGGCGTGCCGAAGGGGAGCGTTTTTTGCGTATCGACGCCGCCGCCCCAGAATGTTATGGAGTCTCCGAACTCGGCTTTGATCTTTACGGGGTCCATGCCGTCTGCGGAAAGCTGCAGCGGGTTCAAAATATCGACGCCCATCTCCACAAAGTCCTGCATCAGCGGATAGACCGCCCCGCAGGAGTGGTAGAACGTCTTCCAGCCGGTATGCGCGTGCACCCAGTCGTTGATCACTTTGTAATGCGGCTTGTAGAGTTTGCGGAAGATGCCGGGGCTCAGGAAGGTCCCGTGCTGCGTGCCAAAATCGGTACCCGAGATCCACACCACCTGAATGCGCTCACCCACCGCCTGGCGGTAGATCTCCAGGTTTTTGAGCATGACCTCCGTTTGGAGCGAGAACACCTCGTCAATGTAATCCGGAAACAGAAGGTGTGCGGCCAGCCAGCTGTCCATGCGGCGGATACCCCGGGGGTGCTTGACGGACGGCCCGGGCAGCGAAGCCACGTCGCCCAGTCCCCCGCCGCCCAGCAGGCCCGCTACCGCGTACTCGGTCTCATGGTTTAGGCGGCGGCTCTCCCGCTCCCAGTACACAGCGTCCTCCTCAGAAGCCAGCGGGAAATCGTCCTTGAAATCCTCCCGCGGGGTAAGATCGTCCCCACCTACGCTGTCCATATCGAAGGGCTCGGCGTGGTCCACCTGGTCGAAGAACGACCCGCCCGCGGGCATCACGGCGCTGTAGCCCGCGCTCCTGTCCCCCTGGGGGTAGACCCAGGTGCGGCCCTTGTCGTCCACATCGTATTCTAACCCGCCGCCCATTTCCACCGGCGTGGCGTCGCTCATGCGCCACGGCTTCCAGTTTTCATTGCGGTAGCCGTAGAAATTGCCCCGGTTCCACAGGCCGCTTTTCGCCGTCCGGTTCATCCCGCAGCGCGCCGTCCACGATATCGGTATACGCCCCGGAGGCATTTTTGATATTTTTAAAGGTAATGCCGAAGGGGCAGGTGTAGACCGGCTCCTCCGACAGGTGGTAGCTCAATTCCACCCCCACGGTGGTCTTTACAAGGTCATTGCCCATAAGGACGCCCAGGTTCTCCTCCGGCCGGCCGTACACCGAGCGGAGCAGACGCGCGATCTCGGGTGTATAGGTGCCGCAGACGGGAGGCCGGTCCGGTGCCTGATGATCAAGGGCCATGAGCACGCGGTCTCTGGATTTCACATACATCCCCTCCTTTGATGGAGAAGACGATCCTTTTTAGCTTTATCAGCCCGGCTGGTTTTTGCAGACGTCCAGGAAGGCCAGCACGTTTCCCGTTGGGATGTCGCCGGGCATGGCGTGGGTGGGCGCGATGATGTAGCCGCCATTTTCCGAAAGGATCCCGATGATGCGCTCCATCTCCTGTTTGACCTCGCCGGGCGTGGCATATGGAAGCAGCGTCTGGGTGGATATGCCGCCGAAGAAGGTGATGGAATCCCCGTAGGTCTCTTTGAAATATTCGATGTCGTAGACCTCCGGCTGGAAGGTGTTGTAAATATCCAGGCCGCTTTGGACAAGGTCGGGGAACACCTGGGAGCAGTCGCCGCAGGAATGCTGCGCCACAAACATGCCTTTGGATTTCACATAGGCGTACTCCCGCTGGATCCTAGGCGCGATAAACTGCTTCCACAGCGGATAGCCGGTGATCAGCCCTTTTTGCATGCCCCAGTCGTCGCCGAAAAAGATGCAGTCGATGGGATAGCGGGCGACGATATCCACCACCTTCAGGTTGTATTCCACGATCCTGTCCATCAGCTCGTCCACGAACTCCGGCTCGGTGAGCATATCGCACAGAAGCTCCTCCATGGAGCGGAGCGTCCATGCCCGTTCAAAGAGCGAAAAGCCGATGATGTACATGGTAAACTTATCTTTCTGGGCGGCTAGCCTTTCGCACTTCTGGCATATCAGCTTCTCATCAGGTTCCGGAAAGGTATAGCCCGCAAGGGAAGGCTCCTTCAGCAGGTACTCATGCACCACGCCGAAATCGCCCTCCTGGGCGCCTTTGTCCCAGACCACGCCAAACTGATCGCGGAAAAGGCCCCCTTCAAGCTCAACGAAGGACTCATTGCGCTCCTGGGCAAGATACGATTCCGAATGCTCAAAAAACAACGGGTCCTTCGTTTGCCTGCGCATTCTTTCCGCGATTTCGTCGGTCATATCCAGGTAATAAGGCACCGGCCGCACATCCTGGTGCCTAAGCGCCTTGAGCACCGCGTCCCGCTTGGTCATGATTCATCTCCTTCCCGCCGGTCAAGGGAGCTTGAGACCCGGCGCATCTCGCACAGAGATCCCCAAAACATAGATGCTTTGATGAATGTGGAAGCGCCGTTGACGATGTAGGGCGGAGGCTTGCTCCAATGTCATTAAGATAAGAGAAGGGTTAAAAACGGGTGATTGTAATTAGCCTGCGAAGCCGTATGCTGTTGGTTTGTCTGCCGGAGATTGTGTTTGCTTGAAAAACCCGTTCATCATTGCATGAACGCCGTAGGGGTGGGGCTTCTTAACCGCCCGCTATGGTAGGTAATGTTTCTCATCGGGTGGAGCAGAGCCCCGCCCCTACGACGTTGTTTGTTTATTGACTTCTCCGCCGGGGATTATAAAATTCGTAGCTTCTATAGTTGAAAGGCCACTGGCTTTCATCGATGCACATATCCATCCCTACCCGAAGCGAATTTCCAAAAGATATTCCTTATACCATTGTGCGGCTTCCCGCAGCGCCTTGCGCAGCTCCATCCCCTGCCCCGCCAGGGCCGTAAGGCCGCTTTCCTGGCCGGCGGGCGGCTCCCCGCAAGGCTGAAGCTGTATGTACGCACCCACGCAGTCCGCCAGGAACCAGCCTTCATAAAGGCGCACGAAGCCTTTTATGCGGTAGGTCTCCTCCGCGAAGAGCCGGATGAAGGCAAGGCACTCAACCCGGTCCATGGCGGAAGAAAGAGAAATGCTCGCCTTCTGCAGCGTGACGTCCCGGCCCTCCTGATGGGGTACGTATTCACCTGCGGGGGACAGCGATTCCAGCCATTCATTTGGGCACCTGCCCTGGGTGGTGGCAAGGACCTTGGCCAGGGGGAACCTTGCTAAGAGCATTGCCGTAAGCCGTGCCGTTTCGCATTCGGGCACCAGGTCAGTCTTGTTCAGAAGGATCAGATTGCTCACGGAAAGCTGGCGCAGGCTGACCCTGGCGGAAGCCATCACCTTTTCCACCCTTGTGGCGTCGCACAGCGCCACGCAGCCCTGGTAGGCTATTTGGGGATGGCGCGCAAGCACCGAGCGGATGGGCGCCGGATCGGAAAGGCCGGAGGCTTCCACCAGGATCAGATCGGGGTTTTCCGCGGCGGCCTGCTGCAAGGCATTTTCAAACTCCTCAAGGCGGCAGGCGCAGAAAATAGATCCGCCCGCCACTTCCCTAAGGCTTAAGGTAAGGGGGGAAAGCAGCGCACCGTCCACCCCAATCCGGCCAAATTCATTGATGATAAGGGAAAGGCGCTCCCCTGAATCCTTAGAGAGCAACCCCTTTAAAAAAGTGGTCTTCCCCGAGCCGAGAAAGCCCGTGACCAGCACGAGCCTTATCACAGCGCCGCCTCAATGGCCTTTTGCAATTCCGCCCTGTCCGGGATGAGGGAGGAGAAGCGCAGTTCTCCGTTGATATAGATGCTGGGCAGGTTTTTAACCCCCAGCTTTTTGCAGCGGGCAATGTTTTCACGCACGGTAAACTTGTATTCCACCAGATCGATATCCTTACCAAAATGCGCCTTGGCCACATTGGCGGCCTCCATCATATAGGCGCAGGCGGCACAGGTCAGGCTGTCCAGGGTAAACACCTCCACCAGAGGCTTTTGAAGGTGCCCGTAATCCGGCAGGGTGATCTGGATGTCGTCCTGGGGGGCCAGATAGTTTTCCAGCGCCTTTCTTGTCTTTGCCGGCTGCAGCACAGCCTGGGATACCGCGATGCCGTTTTCCACGGGCACCGCGTATGGCATATCGCAACCGGGGGCGACGATAAAGTTTTTTGTATCTTGAACCTTATCCATCAGGTCCAGCACGTACTTCATGTTGTCCTGCTGGGTGCCGTGGAGCATCACGCTGGTGAGGGGGATGTTTCCGCCGATGGTGATATTGTACCGGTCGGTGATTTTTTTTGCGGCGGGCAGGTCCACGTTCTCATCCACGCAAATGCTGTCGGGGACCGTCTTGCACATAGGCTCAATGTTACGGCTGGCGTCGCCGCACACAAAGAAGCTGGAAAACACCCCCTGCTCCCGCAGGAAGGAAAAAAGCTCCGTATAGGGCTGCGAGAGGAACGCATCAAAATGGCTGCTGGAAATTTGACTCACCAGTGGGTCCACGATGGCGATCACATCCATGCCCGAGCCGATGTAGTAGCCTGCCATCCGCCGCGCGCACTCCGCGCAGTAGGCAAGCAGATCCTTCACATACTCCTCATCGTCGAACATGTCGGTAAAAAGGTCGCTGCCCCGAAGGTGGCTGGCCAGAGTAAAAGGCCCGCACACCAGAGCGTACAGGGCCGTGGTATCGCCCACGGCCTCTTTCATGCGCCGCATCACTGACAGCGCCATGGGGATGCGCCCATCCTCCGGGCCGGGCAGGGTACACCGGCAGGGAACCGTCATGGTATCCGCAAGCGGATGGCTCCTTACCGAGGGAGGGCTGTCCTGGGGCCAGACAAGATCGCAGCCCAGGATCTCCGCCTCGATCTGCAGATCGAACAAAACGGGCTGGCCATGGGGCTTGTAGAGTTTGTTGACGGCCATGAGAGCCTCAAACAGCGCGTTTTCATCGGTGAGCACCTCCCTGGCGGTCCTTAACGTCAATTTGCCCGCGTGCACCCCCGCGAAGGGGACCCAGGGCGTGGTTTCCGTCCGCTCGTGGCGAAGCGCGGCAAATAAGATATCCTTGGGCTGCATGGCGATTGTCCTCCTTAGGAAATTAAACCTTAATCATTATGCGGCGCAGAAAGATACGGCTTTGTCGGCGGCGCTGGCCGCGTCGGGGGTATAGGCGTCCGCGCCAATCTCCCGGCAGAAGGTTTCCGTCACGGGGGCACCGCCCACCATGATCTTCACATGGTCTCTTATGCCTGCGTCCACCGCGGCCTTCACCACGTCCCGCATCACGCCCATGGTGGTGGTCAGTAGCGCCGAGCAGCAGATGATCTGGCAATTTTGCTCTGCGGCCGTCTTTATAAAGACCTCCGGTGCAACGTCGGTGCCCAGGTCCACCACTTCCAGCCCTTTGCCTTCCATCATCATCTTTACAATGTTCTTGCCGATATCGTGCAGGTCACCCTGTACCGTGCCGATGCACACCTTGCCCGTGGCCTTCACACCCTCTTTTACCAGCAGGGGCCGGAGCAGTGCCACACCCATGTTCATGGCCCGGGCAGCCACCAGCACTTCCGGCACGAACACCTCATTGTTCTTGAATTTCTCGCCCACAACGCTCATGCCGCCAAGCAGGCCCTCCTCCAGGATCCGCTTGGCAGGCACGCCCTCGTCGATGGCCTGCTGTACCAGTTCCTTCACATCCTTGGCCTTGCCCGCCTGCAGGCGGATGGAGATCTCGTTCAAATCCATATGTAATTCCTCCGCTTTCCTTGTGCAATTTTTTACTTTGAATTATAATTCAGATAGATTCTCTGTGCTTGTTCATTCTTATGACTTTTTGTGTTTTTTTGAGGTGGATATGCAATCAGCCATGGATTCTCTGATCCCGCGGCAAAAGCTCGGCGATATCCTGCACACCCTGAGCATAAGCCTTGACCTGCCCGTACGGGTGGTTAACGAAAGCGGCACGCTTATGGAGGCCCACGGGCCGGAGCCCTGCTGCTGCAAGCTGCTGGGGCGCAGCGAGGCCGCCGGGGCGATATGCCAAAAAACCCGGCAGAAGGCCGGGCAGCGGGCGCAGGCATTGGGAGAGAGCTATATTTTTTCCTGTCACGCAGGCCTCAGCCTGATTGCCTTCCCCCTGCTCAGCCGGGGAACGCTGCTGGGCAGCGTGATCGCCGGGCCTTTCCTGATGGGGGAGCCCGAAGCCGCGCTGGCCGGCGCCGTGTCGGAAACATACGGCTTTTCGCCGTCGCTTTCGCTGGAATGGTACGACGCGCTGTGGGAAGTAAAGGTCGTCCCCCCCGCCCAGGCCGGGGCCATGGGCAAGCTGATAAGCCACTTGCTCTCCCCCCTGTTCCCCGCCGAGAGCCGGGTGCTTCTTAAGGCCCAGGAAAAGCTGTACCAGCAGTCCCGCATCAACGAGACCGTACAGCGCTACAAATCCCAGGGCATGTCCATGGAGGAAGGCTATCCATACGAGAAGGAAAAGGAACTGCTGGTCAAGGTGAAGACGGGGGATGTGCAGTCCGCCAAGGGCGTGCTCAACGACCTGCTGGGCTATGTGCTCTTTAGCGGAGGCGGGCATATGGACGTGATGAAGAACCGCGCCCTGGAGCTGACAACGCTGCTCTCCCGGGTGGCCATCGAAGGCGGGGCGGTAACGGACAGCATTTTCCGCCTGAACAACAGGTTTTTGTCCAACCTGCGGGAGATCGACGATTTCGAATCGCTGTGCTACCAGCTGCAGGAGGTGGTGGAAAGCTTTGTGGATGCGCTCCTGCCGCCCGCCGGCGGCGTAAATCACGCCATCGCCGCGGCGGTGGGGTATATCGCCAAGCATTATTCCGAGCCGCTGACCCTTATTGCCGTAGCGGGAAAGGTCAACCTGAGCCCCACCTACTTTTCCGCCCAGTTTAGCAGGGCGGTGGGAATGGGCTTCAAGGCCTATCTCAACCGCGTGCGCGTGGAGGAAAGCAAGCGTTTGCTGTCCGCCACAGCCGATTCCATGACGGATATCGCCATCGCCATGGGCTTTTCTGATCAAAGCTCCTTCAGCAAAACGTTCAAAAAATACACCGGGCTTTCCCCCAGGCATTACCGGTAGGGGATACGCCCGGCGCTTTCAACGTTTGACTTAGCCTTTTACGCCGCCAAGCACAATGCCCTTCACAAAATACTTTTGCAGGAAAGGATACACCAGCACAATCGGAATCGAGCCAATGAAAATCTGCGCGGAACGCAACGTCTTGTCGGAGATGGTGGCCAATTGCTCGATTTCCTCGCGCGTGAGCTGGCTGTAGGTGCGCTGCACGACGATCGTTTGAATATAGCTTTGCAGCGGGTAATTGTCAGGGCTGTTCATGAGAATCAGGCCGTCAAACCAGCTGTTCCAATGGCCCACGAGCGAGAAAAGAAGAATCGTCGCAAGCGCGGGGGTCGATACCGGAACGTATATGCCAAAAAGTGTCATCCAGTGCCCTGCGCCGTCTATTTCGGCGGCTTCGGCCAAGTCCTTGGGCACTTGCCGGAAGAAATTGAGCATGAGAATCATGCTGAATACCGGTACTGCGCCCGGCAAGACCAGCGCCCAAATGGTATCGATCAGCTTAAACTGGCGAATGACCATGTACCAAGGAATAAGGCCCCCGCCAAAGAGCATCGTAATGAAGAACGCCCAGGCAAAAAACGTACGCGCGCCAAACTCCGAACGCTCCTTGGAAAGCGGATAGGCGGTGAGGATGACGAGCAGAAGGTTGATAGACCCGCCCAACACGATGCGTTGAACGGAAACCCCCATGCTACGCCAGAAGGCCGCACGCTTGGCGACATAATCATACGAGTTAAGCGAAAAATCGAGTGGCCACAGCGTTACCTTACCCGTCGCCGCAGCGGCACTGGAGGAAAACGATACAGCCGCGATATGAATCATAGGAATCAGGCAAATGAGCCCGGCAAGAATCAAAAAGCAGGTGTTGAATACCGCAAACCAGGATATGGGTTTCCTTTGCTTATCCGGCATGTCAAGCACCCCCTAAAACAAACGATAATCGGCGAATTTATAAGCACAGAAATATGCCGTGGAAATGAACAGCAGCGATATAATGGACTTGAACAGGCCGACCGCTGTCGCCACGCCAAACTGGGCATCCAGCAGGCCGATACGGTAGACGAACGTATCGATGATATCGCCGCTTTCGTAAACCGGCGGACTGTACATGTTGAAAATTTGGTCAAAGCCTGCATTGAGCAGGTTGCCAAGGCTCAATACAGCCAGCAGCACAATCACCATGCGCATTCCGGGCAGCGTCACATGCAACGTTTGTTTCCAACGGTTTGCGCCGTCAATTTGCGCGGCCTCGTATATGCTCGGATCGATGCCAGTAATTGCTGCGAGGTAGACGATGGTTCCATAGCCAAATTCCTTCCACGTCTCGGTAAAGATCATCGTAAAGGGGAACCATTTATTATCTCCCAGGAAGAAGATGGGCTTACCGCCCAATGCTTTGATGATGTTGTTCACAAGGCCGTCTGTGGGTGAAAGCATGTCGATAAAAATGCCGCCAAGCACCACCCAAGACAAAAAGTGAGGCAAATAGACGACTGTTTGAATGCCTCTTTTCAAGGTGTTATTCTGGACTTCATTGATGAGTATCGCAATAGTCATCGGAACGGTAAGGCCGAAGATTATTTTCCAAAGCGAAATTGTGACTGTGTTCCGGATGATGCCAAAAAAATTGGGTAACTTCATCACATATTCAAAGTTGCCCAACCCAATCCACTTCTGGTTGCCAAATATGCCCCTGGCTGGAATAAACTTCTGAAACGCGATAGAAATGCCGAACATTGGTAAATAGCTGAAAAGAACCAATAGAAGGAAGCCGGGTAAAATCATCATATAGAGCGGCAGCTGCTTTCTCCGCCCGCGAAGCATAAGCGCACCTCCCAAGCATATTAGGTGCGGGCGGTCCTGCCGCCCAAAACCCATATGTCATTCTGAATAGGGCGAAGAATCCGTCTATGTCGAACGGGATTCTTCGCCCGCGGATCAGAATGACACGTTTGGCCTAAGGCTGATTATTTGCCCTTGATCATATCATACCATTCGTTGGCTTCTTTGAGCATATCCTCGCCGCCAAGCTGCATCCAGTCGCTTACAAATTTGTCGAACTCTTCGATGGGCGCCGCGCCCATGATGATCTTGACAAAGACTTCTTTTTCCATCTTGTCAAGCGTCGCCTTGCGTTCGACCATGGTGGGAGTCGGCGCGCCGACAAAGGCTTCGACCATCAACTGGTCGTTCTTGATGAACCCGTCCAGCACGTTGTACACGCCGTTGTCGCCGTATATCTTCTCCCAGCCCCACTGCGTTGTGTCGCCGGCCGCATAGGCTTCAAGATTTCCTTCGATGACCTTCGGCTCACCGGCCAATACGGACACATCACCAGCGTCACGCGCAGCGTGGATCGCCTGGAAGGCGTTGAAGTTCTTGTACGGCGGGTACGGGGTCACGGGGGAGAACTTCCATACGCCGACGTTGCCGTTTTCTTGAGGCATGTAGTAGTAACCGAAGTTGTTGGTTTCGCCCCAGTTCTTTTCAAGGTGCATGTTCACCATCTCAACGACCGCTTCGGGATGTTCAAAGCCCTTGCGAGCCGCGAAGTAAAGCTGAGTGCGGAACTTGAGGGGCACGAGAACCTTCTGGTCGTCTGCAGATACGAGCGCGTAGCCCGTCCAGTCGGCGTTGTTGTCGTTGTAGAAGTTGGAGATGAGCGGGTACATTGGATTCCACTGCTCACCAAAGTCAATGCCGATTTTGCCTGCGGCGATGGTTTCGGCAACTTTCGCGCCGTCCTTAACGCCAAACTCGGGGTCGATCTGGCCCTTGGCATACATTTCGGCGAGTGCCTTGAGCGCGTCCTTCATTTCGGGCTGCACGCTGCCGTAGGCGATCTTGCCGTCCTTCTCCATCCAGAAATTGGGGTAGGCGTGATAGCCCGCGAAGAAGCCCTGCAGCGCCATAGCGCCGCTGTACAGATCCTTCGTCATGGCGATGCCGTAAGTGTCATTGACGCCGTTGCCATCCGGATCCTTTGTGGTGAAGGCTTCGGCGACAGCCATGAGTTCCTGCATGGTCTTAGGCGGCTCAAGGCCAAGCTTGTCGAGCCAGTCCTTACGGATCCACAGGAATTGGGCAGCCTCGATAGAGCCTTCGGCGTTGGGGACGGCCATGAGCTTGCCGTCAAACTTAGCTGAATCCAGCACGCCGGGACCTTCTTCGGTATAAATCTTCCGGGTGAGGTCGGCCGCATACTCTTCCCAATAGGGGGTCATGTCCTCGATCATGTCCGCATCGGCGAGCTGTTTGAGCTGCGCGGCGGAGACGGTGACGATGTCCGGCAGGTCGCCGGAGGCGAGCGTCACGTTGATCTTTTGCTTGTAGGCATCCTCGTTGTAGCCGCCGTTGACGGTCCAATTGTAGGTAATGTTGATGCCGAGCTCGTCCGCATAGAGCTTGAGCCAACGGTTGCTCTCAATCGTTTCGCCAGGCGTGCGGGGCAAAATGTTGCTTGCCAGGTCATTGTCCACACAGCGCACAAATGATACGTTGATGGGCGGGTCGAACTTCTTGAAAGGGTCAGCGGCCAGAGCGGTGGAGGCGGTCAGCGCGAGAATCGCAATTGCGGCGAAAAGCGCAACAGCCTTTTTCAGGATCCTTTGCATGTGGTATCCTCCCCTCGTACTATTGCCAAAATGGCGTTATTTATAGTATACCGAACACGGCATGTCCATTCTATCTACAGTATTTGACTATGTTAACAACTGTTTACGCATCTTCTTAGTAACATTTTACATTGTTATCTTTTGTTGACCCTTAAATAAGCATCGCGGTATTCCTGGGGCGACACGCCGGTAGACTTTCTGAAAAACCGGGTAAACGACGCCGCAGTGTCATAGCCAACGCGTCGGGCGATTTCATTGACCCGAATTCCATCCTTCTCCAAAAGCTCCTTTGCGCACTTTACTCGGGAGGATTCGATAAAGTCTGATAAGTTCACGCCTGTCATCTGTTTAAAGAGTCGGGAAAGGTACGACGGGTTAAGATAAACTTGCTCCGCCAATCGGACAAGCGATAAATCCTCGCTCAGGTTGTTTTCAATATAGGTCTGAAGATAGCCGACAGCCTGAACGGCACGGTTGGTTTGCTCCTCGTCTTGCAGGCTGAATAGCAGCCTCGCCAATTCTATCAAATAATCGACCGCCTCGCCCCAGTTATCAAAGGCATCAAAGCGGATGAGACGGTTTTGTGCGATGTGGAAGGCCAGTTTCTCCGTGAGTTTACGACGGTTGATGTAGGCAAGCAGGCCCAATGCGACCTTCGTATACGCCTCTATGGCAAGGTTGCTGTTCTTGCTATGAATTTTGTCAAGCGGCTCCGCGAGGCCCCCGATCAGCTCCAGGCATTTTTCCCTCTGGCCGGATTCGAGCAGCAATGGAACATCGTCTAACGAACCGCGGCGAAGCAGCGTCGAAAGCTCCTCCGCGCCCTGAGAAGGCTCAGGTGACACAAGCGCTGCTTCGGGCACCGCACGTCCAAATTCGGTGTCGATGAGCAGCATCTCAATGCCCATACCGATACGATAACGCAGCATCTCCGTCAGCGTATAATGCTTGTTGGAAACATCGCTCCACGCGCAGGGTTCCGCGCTCATGGCAAAGTTGACCGGCGCGCCAAGAGATTCCCGGCAGGTGTTTTGAACAGATTCAAGTGTCCCGCGGATGAACGTGACTGCCCGGTCGTAAAGAACACGGGCATTTTCATGATATCCCTCGGCTTTTAGCGATTCCCGCGGCTGTACGAAAAGCGCGAACCGGCTATTCTCATCCATAACGACCATCAGGCGCACGTTGGCGCCCAGATATTGATAGAGCACCAGGCGAATGGAATAAAGCAATTCCGTCCTTTGCAAATAGGAATGCTCTTGAAGGACTGCACTTTCGACCTGGCTTAAAATCAACAACACTGGCCAGGCAGGGTGCATGGGAATGCAAAGCTGTTCGAATTGCTCTATGGATACTTTCACAGCGCCACGTAAAAGCTGAAGCAAGTAGTCGTTTTGAAAAAGCTCGCGCGCCATGTTGATTTGTTCCTTGGCCTTTTGAATCAAATCCCCGGTGCGCGTATCCTGCTGTATGTCCGAAATGGCATCTATGACCGCCCCAATAACCCGTTCGTGATCCTCGGTCTTTAGAATATAGCTTACGCCAGGGTGGCGGATTGCCCGGTAGACGTATTCAAACTCGCTGTAGCCCGTTAGAAATATCACGCGGCACTGGGGCCAGTTGCGCTGGATTTCCTCCAGCAGATCAAGCCCGCTGATGCCAGGCATGTTGATGTCGGTGAGCACTATGTCGATGCGCGTCCGCCTGAGCCACCCAATGGCCATTTCGCCCGAATACGCCTTGTAAACGTCCAGATCAAGCTCCTTTATGCCACCAAAAATTTCGTAAAGGCCGTTGACGATGATCTCCTCGTCATCGACGATCAAGAGCCGGTACATTCCTCTTCCCTCCCCACAATAAGCAACGTTATTTTAAGGCCGCCAAGGCCGCTCCTTTCCGCCTTAAGGCCGCTTGGCGGGCCAAAGAGCAGCCGCACACGCCTGTGAATATTCATCAGGCCCGTGATTTCGTGGTTTTCGCCTTCTTCTATGGCATTATCCAGTGCTGCAATACCCTCGTCAGAAATGGAGCCGTTATCTTCGACGCTGATGCGCAGACTCCCGTCGTCCGCATGAAACCCTATCGCGATCTTCCCGTCGCAAGACTTTTGCCCGACGCCATGCTCAAATGCATTTTCGATTAACGGCTGCAAAATCAACCTTGGCACATTAAAATCCGCCCAAGCTTCGGGGCATTCGCCAAAATCCACCGACAGTCTCTTGGGGAACCTCATCCTTTGGATATCTGCGTATGCGCGAGCGTGGGCAACTTCGTCGCGCAGCGGCACGCTGTCCGCCCCGCTGCGGGTAATAAAGCGGAAATATTCGCCCAGGAGTTTTGTGAAGGGTATCAGGTTTTCATCACCCACGCGCGCCATAGTGTTCAGGATGAAGAAGCTGTTATAAAGGAAATGCGGGTTGATCTGAGACTGAAGCTGCTTAAGCTCGGCGCGCTGTGCGAGCAATTTTTGGTTATACACCTGGTCAATCAGCGTACGCAGGTTGCGTACCATATCGTTAAAGCGCTCGTACATGTAACCGAATTCATTCTTGGAATCTTTGGGGATGGTAACGTTCAAGTCCCCCTCCTCCACCTTTCGGAAGGATTTAACGAGCAAAAGGAGCGGCTTATTAATCACACGATAGGTATAGAACGAAGAGACCAGAATGAGCCCCAGCGCCGTCAACGTGAATACCCAGATCCAAGTATAAAAGTGCTGGAGCGGTAAATGCACGATGTTTGCCGGTATGTAACGCTGCAGCGCCCAATTCAGATAGTCTGACCGGGCCTGAGCGATATAGTAATCTCCACCCTTATGACTCAAAAATTCCATTCCCTGGCTTCTTGCAGCCGCAAGCGTCGGAAGCAAGCCTTCGCCCCTTTGCGCAACAATCGCACCCGTGCTCAAATCAACCAGCACGGAGCCGCTGCCTTCATAGATATTAAACTGCGCCAGCGCTTGCCCAAAGACCTCCGGGCTCAACTCTATTTCGATCATATATAGCGGGTGGTCGCTCGTCAAACGTCCGTATTGCAGGGTGCTTAGGTAATATCCCCCGCCGTAAGGGATAATTTGCGCACCCGTGACATCCTTGCCGGAGCGGATGAATTCAAAATGGTTCACGCTAAAAGTATCGTTGCCCGTGTTTGCGGAAATCGTCCTTTGAGTTGGCCGGATGTGCGCACTCACGTTCTTGATATAGATGCTGCTGTTTTTAATTGTCTGCAGGCGCTGACGCAATAGAAGCATGTTATCCACGCGCTGATAAGGCGTCATAGTTTCCCATCTGATCGCCAAGTTATTGAGTGCGTCATCATTTAAACAGTCATATTGCAGCATTTTCATCCGCTCGATCTCGTTTTCAAGGCCCGCCAGATAAAACGAGAGTTGAGAGACGGTCGATTTGGCGATTTCATTTTCGACGGTATGCAAGCCCCAATTATAAATGTAGATGCCAAGTGCGTAAATGGGGATCATAATGAAGAGAAACGTCGCGACCAGACGCGAGAAAATGCTGTTGCTGATTTTAAATTTACCAAGCCATGCCTTTATTTCGGCTACCACGTTCATCTTCTCGTTTGAAGGCATGACAAATGGACCCCCTCAATTTAGCAAGATGCTCATACCCTCATTATGCATACTTTGTACCTGCCGTCAATGTGCAGGGCTTTACTTTCTTATCATTCTATGGTAAATTGCCATAAATTGCTTGACAATTGATTCCCAAATATATAAGCTATATGTAATTGGCTTTTTCGCTCGCAACTGCATAAAAGAAAATGAGCATGGATGTAGCCACTGCGATGCTGTTTGGGACAAAAGTACCTATGTGTGCCTGGTTGACTTAATCTCAAGGAAAGTTACGCTTTGTAACGATAAGGTTGACTGGAGCTTTGCACAAGAGTCAGTTTCGATTAAGCAGATGCGGGAACAAGCTGTAAAAGTGGAGGGTTGATAATGAAACTGAAGAAGGTCATCTCACTGGTACTTGGTGCGATTCTGGTACTCTCTTTGTTTTCCTTTGCATCTGCGGAAAGCAACAGCCTGAAGCTCACCGGCGATCCAATCACCATCACATTGTGGGACATTTCGACGGAAGAACCGCAAAAGTCCATACATGAGGCAGCCGTACAGCGTTTCATGGCAGCGTATCCCAATGTTACCGTTGAAGTCACCCATGCACAGAACGACTCCTACAAAGAAAAGCTGATCATCGCCATGAGTTCTGGCCAGTGCCCGGATATGTACATCCATTGGGGCGGCGGCCCGATGATCGAGTACATCAAATCCGGCTTTGGGGCAGATATAACAGAATTGTTTGATACGTACAATACAGTCAAATTCCTGCCCTCCGCTGTTGAGCAGTGCAAGTATGACGGCAAAGTGTATGCGATCCCCTACGGCGGCATTGGCGGCTGCGGAATCTATTACAACAAGAAAATCTTCGAAAAGGTTGGTATTTCTATCCCGACCACCATCAGCGAGCTGGAAGCTGCGTGTGATAAGTTGGTTCAAGCCGGTTATGTCCCCTTCTCTCTGGCCAACGGCTCCAAGTGGACCGGTTCCATGTACTTTATGTATCTCGCGACCCGTTTCGGTGGTACTGACGCTTTCGCCAACGCGGTTGCAGGCACCGGCTCGTTCACGGATGAAGCGTTCATGTATGCTGCAGAAACCATTCAGAATTGGGTCAAAAAGGGTTACTTCCCCGAAGGCGTGAACTCCTTGAGCACAGATGACGGGCAAGATCGCCAGCTTATGTATCAAGAAAAAGCAGCCATGATGCTGCATGGTTCCTGGCAGTCCCGCTCAATGAAGCAAGATCAGGAAACATGGTATAATGAAAATATCGGCTATTTCGCTTTCCCGGCCAAGGAAGGAAGCACATTCCCTCAGAATATCTGCGTTGGCACATCCATTGGCAACGGTTTCTCCTTCAACATTCATGACAATGACGAAAAACTGAAGGCAGCCTTCATCCTGGCTACCCAATTCTACAATGACGATACCTATAACCAGGGACAATTGGCTTCCAACACCATTCCCTCCATCGTTGGCATGGGTGATACAATCGAAGACCAGTGCATGAAGCAGATTTGGGCCGATTTCTCCAGTGCTCCCGAAGTGCAATTGTGGTACGACCAGTACCTGCCTCCGGAGGTTGGTGAGCGGCATAAGGATTTGTGCCAAGATATCTTCGGCCTGACGATGACCCCGCTGGAAGCCAACCAGGCTCTGCAGGATGCAATGGCTGCATACCTTAAAAAGTAAAGCATATACTCCTTAGCAAAACAATAGCGAAATAACTGCGGCCTTCAGAAAAATCATCTGTAGGCCGCAGTTTATAGATCAGGTTATGGAAATTGTAATTGGGAGGGATCCCGTTTGTACAATGAACATGGGCTATCGTTGCAAAGGAAAAGACATCACAGCACAATCATTGCAGCAACCATATTTATGGCGCCAGCGCTGCTGTTGATGGCGATATTCATTGTATACCCCATTTTTGATACTTTCCGCATTAGCCTATTCGAATGGAATGGTATTACCGCGAAGAGAAACTTTATCGGCCTCGAAAACTGGAAAATGCTGTTATCCGACAGCCGCTTTTGGTTTTCCTTCAGGAATAATGTGATCATCATGATTCTGTCCATCCTGATCCAGATCCCCATCGGCTTTCTTCTGGCTACCTTTCTGGATGCAGGCGGGAAAAAATTTAACCTGTTCAAGATCGCATGGTTTTTACCCTTGCTGATGTCCTCAGTTGCCATAGGCTTCCTGTTCCAATATGCGCTGGCAACCAATGGCGGCATGATATCAACCATATCCAATTTTCTAGGCGGTAAAAATATAGACTTGTTGGGTAATCCCCAAAAAGCGCTATATACCGTTATTGGGGTTATCGCTTGGCAATTTACCCCATTTTACATGGTCTATTTCATTGCTGGATACAGCAGTTTTGATACCGATATTTTTGAAGCTGCATTGATTGATGGGACGACACGGCCAAAATATGTTTGGTATGTTGCGATACCCATGCTTCTTCCCACGATCAAATCCGCATGTATTCTATCGCTCATCGGCTCCTTGAAGTATTTTGACCTCGTATATGTGATGACTGGCGGCGGGCCTGGCAATGCCACAGACCTGATGGCAACATATATGTACAGCACATCCTTTAAATATTTTAAGATGGGCTATGGTTCGGCAGTTGCGTTCGGCATGTTTGTACTCATCACCACCATCGCTGTAGTCATCCGCAAGATCCTGTCAGGAAAGGAAGAAGCTTAAATGAGCGTTAAAACAAGTGAAGTGATGAGGATTAAACCGGGCTTGGAATTCAAGAAGACACTTTCTTGGACTATCGCAATAATCCTGGCAGTTTTCTGGCTGCTCGTCACGTTTACACCCTTTGTATTCATGGTGCTCAACTCGTTTAAAGGCCAATTTGAAATGCTTGTATCCGGTGTATTCTCCCTACCGGAGAGCCTGAATTTCGAAAACTACAGAACCGTGCTGGACGGAGCGTTCATGGGCTATTTCCTGCGCAGCGTTATTGTCACCTCGGTTTCCCTACTGCTGATGGTAGCCCTGTCCTCCTTCACATCGTATCCGCTTTCCAGAATGAAGTTCAAAATGCGCGGCTTCCTTTATGGTTTTATCATAGCGTGTATGTCGATCCCAATGCATGTAACGCTAATCCCGGTGTTCAAAATGACAATTGATTTTAAGCTGTATGACACCATATGGGCTCTTCCCGGTCCGTATGTTGCCTTTTCGCTGCCAATGTCGGTATTTATCCTGACAAATTTTATGCGCAGCATACCGCAGGAAATTGAACAGGCTGCAGAAATTGACGGCTGCGGTAAGTATCGAAATTTTTTCCATGTGATTTTACCGCTTTCAAAGCCAGGTATATCAACGCTTTGCATCTATAATGGCATCAATTACTGGAATGAGTTTGCCTTTGTAAAAACGCTTACCCAATCTGCTAAATCACAGACACTTCCCATGGCCATGAATAATTACAAAGGGGAGCATTCTATGAATATCCCAGTCATACTTACTGTTCTTGTCCTGGCGGTTCTGCCAATGATCATCCTGTTCTGCATACTGCAGGATAAATTGGTGAAAGGTATGACGGCTGGCTCAGTGAAAGGATAACGTGGCATGAGAATTAACTATATTCAGCCGGCATATTTGTCCCCGCATTCCTCATAACTGATGCGTACTACGATACCATTGTCATAGTTGCCGAATCCGCGGCCAAACACCGTCAACCCACGGGATTCCGGTACCCCCGGCGGCACAGCAAGGCGGAAGCGGATGCGGCTTTGACTGTTGATGGAAAAATCGTCGATCGTGATATCCGAAACTTTTTGCTGATCAAAATAGCAACCCATATGGTTAATCGTCATTGCAAACAGTGTACCATACTGATTGATAGAGTGAATCCACCAGCTTGGGCTGTATACCCCCTTCACCCCGCCGAAATCACCAGGGCTTTGCCAAATCCCCAGTTCGATACCGTTCAATGATACATGCACATCGCTTTTCCAATCATTGCAATAGCTCGGCGCTTCCGACCCCAGCTCTGCGTGTAGCATCAGCTCGGATGGCCGGGTATTCTCCGGCAGAAAATTCGGAATCTCATACTCCAAATAGCCTGTTGTAAGCCATACAACACGCGCCATGTTGTGTTCGGGATCGGAAAAGTACTGAGGTGTATCATATACACCAACGATCTTCGATTCTGTTGCCAACCCGCATGGCGCCGATGCCTGGTAATCCACGTACTGACCGGGGGCTATCTCCGAATGGTATGCGTTTTGGGTTCCCTTTCGCTTAACAATATCGATCAGATACTTTTCAGGTTTTACAATGCAAATTTTTTGTGTGCCATGCTTGGCCACCCGCGTAACAACATCTATTAATCCGCACTCTTCAAGAACGTGGATATGTGCCGTCATTGCGCCATTGGTGATGGACAGCGCTTTAGCCAGGTCATTCAGATTCATTCCATTTTCATCGGATAGAATTTCAATGATCCTGACACGAATCTCGGAACTGAGTGCCTTGCAAAGAGGTATCGCATCTTGAAGCTTTCCAAAAAACATCATAGCGCTGCACCCTCACTTTTCTTTGATACCAATTATAGTGTATGGCGTACCTTTATACAAGCTGTTAAGAATGTATCAAAAAAAATTATTCTATGTTATATTAAAATGAAATGATAAATCCGTCTGCATTTAATGTTGGGCTAAATCATTTAATAGTTATTTAATATACAAAGTGCTTGTATTTCTTCCGATATTAATGTAAAGTATATACAAATGTATGATACGAGCCGAATGAGGTTTGGTCTTGTTTATTATAGTGATGTTGATAAGAAAAGTAAAAAAGAGGAGTATTGATATCACTTTCTATAACAAAATATTGAGGAGGGGTGCCTGCGCGAAAATGGTCAGGAGACAACTTAGCATGGTAATGGTTCTCTCCCTGGTTGCAACTTTCGGTATGAGCGCTGCATTATCGTAAAGAAAGGTTCGGGTTAGCTAAAGGCAGCCTCAAGGGATAATCAAAAAAATATTAAGGAGCGTCTATATGAGTATCAGAACTGCCATTATCAAACTAGGCAAAACCGGGGCCATTATTGATAGAAATATCTATGGCCATTTTGCGGAACATCTTGGCCGCTGCATTTATAACGGTATTTTCGTTGGCAAGGGATCCCCGATTCCCAATGATGATGGTATCCGTACAGATATCGTTGACGCCTTAAAAAAGATCAAGATACCGGTACTGCGGTGGCCGGGCGGCTGCTTTGCCGATGAGTATCACTGGAAGGACGGCATAGGTCTTAAGTCCAACCGCAAGCGCATGATCAATACGCACTGGGGCGGCGTTGTGGAGGACAACAGCTTTGGAACCCACGAATTTTTCCGCCTGTGTGAACTGCTGGAAACTGCGCCGTACATCTGCGGAAACGTAGGCAGCGGCACTGTGCAGGAAATGAGCGAATGGATCGAGTACATGAATTTTGACGGCGAATCCCCTATGGCAAACCTCCGCCGTCAAAACGGCCGGGAAAAGCCCTTCGGCCTGCGCTATTTTGGCGTAGGTAATGAAAACTGGGGCTGCGGCGGCCGGATGCGGGCAGAGCACTATGCTGATTTGTACCGCAATTACTCCACCTACGCACGCAATTATGGCGAGCATAAGCTGTTTCTTGTGGCCGCCGGTCCCAGGGGCTCCAATTATCATTGGATGGAGGTTTTAATGCGTGAAGCCGGCTGCCTGATGCATGGAATCGGGCTGCATCACTATACACGTGTTGGCGATAAGGTGGTCACGATCAAGCGTGAAGACGGAAACGAGTTGTACCTGCGCGACGAATCACGTTCCCGCCGGTCTGCCACACAGTTTGATGAAACAGATTGGTTTGGCATCATGAAGGCCGCCTGGTTTACAGATGAACTGGTCACCAAGCATAGCGAAATCATGGACAAATATGATCCCCATAAACATGTAGCCTTGATAGTTGATGAATGGGGTACCTGGTTCGACTGTGAGCCGGATACCAATCCCGGCTTTCTGTACCAGCAGAACACGCTCCGGGACGCAGTGTCCGGCGCAATATCGCTGAACATATTCAATAATCATGCCGATAGGGTGCGCATGGCCAATATTGCCCAAACAGTGAACGTGCTGCAGGCCATGGTGCTAACCGAGGGTGAGCAGATGATATTGACCCCCAGTTATCATGTGTTTGATCTGTTTACACCCCATCAGGACGCCACGCTGATCCAAAGCACTGTAGAAACATCAGAGTATGCCTTTGGCAGTGAAACCGTTCCGGGCTTGAGCATTTCCGCTTCCTTGGCAGGTGACGGCACGGTTCTTATGACCATTGCAAACCCGGATCCCAATTCCGATGTACAGGCCCGGGTGGATTTGGGTTCGTTTATGCCAGCCAAGGTCTCCGGACGAATCCTTACCTCGGCACGCATGAACGATTACAATGACTTTTCAGACGGTGACAAAGTTCGTCCACGTACATACGACGGCGTGAGCTTTGATTCTGGCGCACTCCGGCTCCACTTGCCTAAAATGAGCGTGGCAGCGGTTGAGTTGCGGTAAGCAGCGGCATTTAACAGGCGCCGGACTCAATCATGATCAGAAGCCGGAGGCGCAAGTGCCATCAGGCAAAGGCGCTCCGGCTTTTGTTATTTCATTCCGGCCGCCGACTTCATAAAAATCGGTTTTCAAACCGGTTGCCAGCCGGCCGTTTCCGGTGTACCATGATGTTTGGGCTTTCCTGCCTGCAAAGCTTTCCCTATAACCAAAACAGAAGGAAATGGTATGGCTTGCTATGGTGAAATTGCTCATCATTGCCGATGATCTGTCCGGAGCGCTGGATACAGGCGCGGCGTTTTAGCCAACAATATCAATACGCTTGTGGCTGTGGATGCATGCATCCGCGATTGCATACTAGCCAATCCGGATGTGACAGTACTGGCGGTGGATGCCAAAACGCGGCACCTGACACCGTTGGCAGCATACCGTGTTGTATTTGATATTATGAAAGAAGCCAAAGCGCTAGGTGTTGAGTTCATTTACAAAAAAACCGACTCGGCTCTGCGCGGAAATATTGGCAAAGAGCTTGAGGCAGCCCTATATGCAAGCGGTGAATCACAAATCCACTTCGCACCTGCGTATCCGAAGCATAAGCGGCACACAGTAGGCGGCATCCACTTAATAGACGGCATACCGGTCGCGCAAAGCGTTTTTGGCAGAGATCCCTATGAACCTGTCAAGCACTCCTCGGTTTTGGATATCCTTGCAGCACAAACCGGTATTCCAGCTACACTGTCAGATACCGACACAATAGATACGGCTACAAACGGCATAATCGTTTACAATATCTGTTGTACCCAGGATATGAAACAGCTTGCCGCAGGGCTGTGCGGTGCGGGAAAATCAACCTTGCTAGCCGGATGCGGCGGTTTGGCCGAAGCGGTGCTTACACACCTTCAGTTTCCAAGGAAGGCATCCAAAAGCGGCGTCTTATTATCCGACAAACTATTGCTGGTATGCGGCATTGTGAATCCAATCACGGCAGCGCAGCTGAATTTGGCTGTGGACGCCGGCTTTGCACGGCTGAACCTCCAATGGAGTTAAGACTTGGAACCTCGGATCAGCCACAAACGGATGCATTTCATGAAAAATGGAAAGCCGCATACCATGATTCAGGTTTTGTGATCATTGACACCCTGGACCTGGAAGAACCGGATCTGACATTGCGTTATGCAAAGAAAAATGACATGGACCTTTCGCAAATGCGTGAGCGGATCACATTCGCCCTGGGACAAATCACAAAAAGAATACTTGACGATGGCTTTTACGCAACACTAATGGTTACCGGCGGGGCGGGGATACGGTCCTAGGGCTTTTGCGGCAGCTTCATGTACATACCCTGGTTCCAGTTTGTGAAATCGCGCCTGGCACGATCCTATCCCAATTCATATACCAAGGCAAAAACTATCAGCTTATAACTAAATCCGGCGGATTCGGTGATGAAAACCTTCTTCTGAAGTTAATGCGCAAATGAAATGGGACCAATAGGAAGAAGAAACAGCGTGAGATGCATCAAGTGATACAGCCCTCCTTATTTGATGAAATACATATATTCTTGTTGTCAGACGTATGACAATAATTATAATGCATGTGGCAGAAGAAGTCAATATTTGATCAGATAATTGCAACATTGACGATGCGGACTGAAAAAGTTATAATATGTTTAAATATAAACAAAGTGGTAGGGAGTATTTGCATGTTTCAAGCCATTAAGCAAAACAACGGATTGTTATCCTCTCAAGTCGCAGAGAAAATTGTTGAGTTTATCACCAATAGTGACCTCAATAAAAACAATCGTTTGCCAAATGAAGAAACACTTGCAAAGACGCTGAATGTCAGCCGCAGTACGGTCCGCGAAGCGATAAAACTTCTTGTATCCCTCAATGTATTGTACGTTGTGCGCGGACATGGCACATACGTATCCGAAAAACCCGGCGTAGTAAGCGATCCCTTTGGATTCAGCTTTGTGCGTGATAAGCGAAAGCTTGTCTTCGACCTGATGGAAATGCGAGTGATTATTGAACCGAAAATCGCCGAGTTTGCTGCAAAAAGAGCAACAGAATCCGATATTGAACAGTTGGAATTGCTGGCTACGGAAGTAGAAGCGCAGATATTAACCGGTGAGAATCACGCGCAAAAAGATATTGAACTACATGTTATGATAGCGCATTGTAGTAAAAACGACGTTGTTTCTTCCATTATTCCTATACTGAATCAGTCCGTACACCTGTTTGTGGAAATCACAAAAGAAAGCCTGCTTCAGGCTACCATAGATGGGCATTGGGAAATCGTAGAGGCCATCAAAAATCATCAACCTGCAGTGGCATCAGCAGCAATGATTCACCATCTGCAAATGAACAAGGATGAGTTGGAACGAGCAGCTCTAAATGGCGTTTTTGATAACATATAACAGATAACACTGGCGCACTAACAACAAACCCCATGCTTCAGGCGAGGCATGGGGTTTGCTTTTCATTGATCCGCGCCGCGGAATGTGGTGCATTCCGCGGTGCAGTCTGTTGGTACACGTTTCGAATTGCGAAATCATTTTGCCATGTAGCGATCGTAGGCAGCCTGGTTGATTTCCAGCCACCGGGGCAGGCCAACGCCGTTGATCTCATTCAGATAAGCGTCCCATTCTTCGTCGATTTTGCCGTTGATGATCCATTCACTGGTCCGGCGCTCGATATAGGTGCGCAGGTCAGACTGAAGGATACCCATCTCTTCGGATTCCTCAGCCGTATAGAACACGGGCATCATCGGATCGGGATCGGCGTAGGGATGGCAATACTGCTCTACGAAAGCCACCTTTTTATCGGTGGAGGGGAGCTTGAGCTTGTTTTTGTACATGTCGACCGTAGCAGCCAGAATACCCGCGCGGCAATTGGCGAAGCGGTCTTCGGCGATCGTCATACCCTCAGGAGGTTTGCGGACATACAGCGTGCCGTCTGCGTTCTCAAGGACGCGGACACCGATCGGGCCTTCGATGCTCTCGATCGAGTTGGTTTGGTCAAACCAGTAGTCCAGCCAACGCATGGCAACCTCGGGGTATTTGCAGGCGCTGGTGATTGTCCCCCAGCCGCGAACGGTACCCGGCAGCGGCTGACGATAGAAGACAGGGTCCTTGCCCTCATAAGCGGAGATCAGCGGGTAATAATCGTAGGCAGCGTTGTTGTTGGGGTTGGAGACGCTGTCATTGATGTCCCACATCTGGCTGACGCCGACAATACCGGGTTCCTGGTTGAGCTTGGAGAACAACTGGGCATCTTCAAGCGTAAAGCCTTCGACGTCGATCAGACCTTCGGCGTAGAGTTCGCCCAAGTAGCGCACCGCGTCACGGTATTGTTCCGTAACGCCCATGTTGTAGACCTTGCCGTCCTTGACGTCGGCGAACGTCTGATTGAACCCCTGGCCGCCGACTCCAAGGCCAAAGAAGGAGAAGATGTAGCCCAGGCCAAAGTTCTCAAAGATCCTTTTGCTAAACGACAGCGGAATCTCGTCGGCAATGCCGTTTCCGTTCGGGTCCCCGTTCTTGAACGCCCTGAGGACGTTTTTGAACTCGTCAAGCGTTTTGGGAACTTCAAGGTTAAGATTCTTCAGCCACTGCATGTTCATCATGCCAACGCCATTTGTTGTCATCCAGGGCCCGGAATTGACGCGGACGAGGCTGTAGGTTTTACCGTCCGGTGCCGTGTTGAAGGCGCGCAACTCGGGCATCTCGGTGTCCATCAGCTTGTTGATGTTGTAGCCGTATTTGGCGATCAGGTCGGTCAAATCAAGAAACGTGCCTTGCGGTCCATAGCGGGTCAGGTCGGCTTCGTTGATTTTCGACTCGATGATGTCCGGTAGGTCGCCTGTCGCCAGCATCAGGTTCTTCTTCTCATTCCAGCCCTCTGCCGGAACCATGATCCATTCGATGTGAACATTCATGAGTTCCTCAGCACGCTTGTGAATCTCCTGCATGTTCAGGTCAGACGGCATTTCAGCCCGCGATTGAATCATGACCCTAAGCGTTACCTTTTCGTCCGGGCAGATGGGAAAGCCTTCGGGGTTGAAGTTCGGGATGGTGTTCTCCGCCAGAGCCGTCGCTGCGCTAAGCAGGACGAGCATACAGGCAAGTGCGAGAGCCAGGATCCTTTTCTTCCTCATGGTATATACCTCCTATTATATTTGCGGGTAACGCCCGCAATAAGAGTCGAACGTGTAAGAGATGAACCAACATATCATCCCTTGATGGAATCAACCATCACGCCTGTGACGATTATCCCTTGATGGAGCCAACCATCACGCCTGTGACGAAATAGCGTTGCACAAACGGGTACAGGATCAGCACAGGCAAGCTCGCTACCACGATCAGGCCGTATTTCAGCATCTCCGCTACCTTCTGCTTCTCAATCAGTGTGGCCAGGTCGTCGATCATAGCAGGGTCGGGCTGGTTGGAAACCAGGATGTCGCGCAAAACAACCTGCAGCGGATAAAGTTTATCCGATTCCAGGTAAATAAAGGCATTGAAGAAAGCATTCCAGTGGGAAATCGCATAAAACAGAACCATGACCGACACGATTGCCTTGGAGAGCGGCATCACGATTTGGAAGAAAAAACGCAGGTTGCCGGCGCCATCGATGAATGCGGCGCTGCGCAGATCCTCGGGAATCGTCGATTCAAAGAACGATCGCGCGATCATCAAGTTCCACACTTGCAGCGCGTTTGGCAGCACCATCGCCCAGATGGTATTGATAAGCCCGAGGGAATCGACGACCATGTAGGTCGGAATCATCCCTCCGTTAAAGAACATCGTGAAAACGAACAGCATCAGAAACAGCTTTCGGCCCACAAGTGTCTTGCGCGAGAGCGCAAAGCCCGCGCTGACAGTGATGATGACGTTGATCGAAGTACCTAGTGTGGTGTACAGGATTGTGTTCCGGTAGCCGCTCCAGATCTTCCTGTAATGGAAAATGCGTTCGTATCCGTTGAACGTGATCCCTCGTGGGAAGAAGAGCACTTTGCCCGATGAAACCAGGTTGGGGTCGCTGATGGAGGCGATGATGATAAAATAGAGCGGATACAGACAGATCAGCAAAATGATGAACATCAATACAAAGACGATCGTGTCAAATATCTTATCGTTCAGCCCGGTTTGAATTTGCGTTCGTTTTCCGGCCATCGTGCTTTCCTCCTTACCAAAGACTGGTGTCGCTATATCGCCTGGCGATGAAATTGACAAAGACGACCAGGACGCAGCTGATCACCGAGTTAAAAAGCCCGATCGCGGTTGAGAGGCTGAACTGCGCATTCAGAAGACCGACCTTGTAAACATAAGTCGAGATGATTTCGGAAGCAGCGATATTCAAAGTATTCTGCATCAGATACGCCTTTTCGAACCCGACCGTCATAATCCTTCCCAGATTCAGGATCAGCATGATCACTGCAGTGGGCATGATGCCAGGAATGTCGATATAGAGCGTTCGCTGCAGCTTGCTCGCGCCGTCAACCATCGCGGCCTCGTGAAGTTCCTGTTCAATGCTGCTCAGAGCGGCAATATAGATGATCGCGGAACGGCCGGTATCCTGCCAAACGCCTGACCACACATAAACCGGGCGAAACAAATCAGCCTTGCCGAGAAAGTAGACAGCATCGCCGCCAAGGCTTTTAATCAAAATATTGACGATACCTGTTGACGGGGATAGAAAAACGTTCAGCATGCCAACAAGCACAACCATCGAGATGAAATGTGGTGCGTAGGAGACCGTCTGAACTACCTTTCTGAAGCGGCGCTGGCGCATTTGATTCAGAAGCAGCGCGAAGAGAATCGGAATTGGGAACTGGGCGACAAGGTTGTATACGCTTAGGGAAAGGGTATTGAAAAAAATTTGATTGAAATTGTAGGCGTTGAAAAATTTTATGAAGTATTTCAAGCCAACCCACGGACTGCCGATGATGCCCTTGACCGGTGAATAATCCTTAAACGCGATCAGAACGCCGCCCATGGGTGCGTACAGGAAAATCAGTGCGTAAAGCACGGCTGGCAGCAGAAGAAGATATAATCCTCCATCCTGCTTGATATGCGCCCAGATCTTCCGCGATTTATACGGCAAAACAAACATCCTCCCAATAGTTCAGTCTTAGCGCAGGTAATATAATCGCACAATCGTTGTATTTAATCTGAATGATAGCATATCGTCGGATGTCTGTCAACAGATTCAAATTTAGCAAATATGAAACAAAAAAGGCTCGACAGAAGAAGAAATATAAGCTATACTGTCAACAATATGTAAATTGGTCGCCGTACTGTTCATAACCTGAATTCTATAGGAGGAAACACAATGGCTGTGACGAATGCTTCGGAATTTGAAAACGGGAAGAAAGTCTTTCGCATAACCAGGAATAAAGTAAGCGACACACCGGTCAGCAAGATGCTCTGCGGCAACTTCATCGAGGTTGGCTTCGGGTATCAGGTTGAGGCGATGTGGTCGGAGATGTTTTACAACCGCAGCTTTGAAAAGGCATGCCCGATCACACCGGCAACGTACGACTGGTTCGGTGGCTGGGATGTGGTAGGCAACGACTGGTCGAAGCAGGAATGGTACCATTCAGGTTATATGCATCCACGTTGGTTTGCATGCCCCGCGATGGACAGGCCGGAAAGCATCACGCCGGACTGCTCGTTTATCACCGAAAAGGCGCCCTTCTACTCGCTGACGGTTGAGCGAATCGAAGGCGGCGTCCATGGAAAGAGCAGTCTTTCCATTCACAACTTCGAAGCCGAAAGGATGTGCGGCGTCGCCCAGAGCGGCAAATTCCTGCGCGCCGAACAGTCGTATAAATTCAGCGGCTATCTGAAAAACGCGGGTGGGCAGCCAGTTCGCGCCGAGATCCGCTTTTATCCGACGTGTAATGATACTTTTGCCCAGCAGCCCCTTGCCGTGCTGCCGCTGGGCGACATTTCAACTGAAGGCTCGTTTTATGAAGCAACTCTTGAAAATCAGGAATTTGAGGGCTGGGCTACTTTCTCCATCTTCATCACGCCCGGCCGCGTGATCGCCGACGCCTTTTCGCTGATGCCAACGGATACGTTAGGCGGCTGGCGTCCAGATGTGATCGAGGGGCTCAAGCGGGTAAAGCCCTCCGTGCTGCGTTTCCCAGGCGGATGCTTCGCCTCGCTGCACGACTGGCGCGACGCGATTGGGCCGCGAAACAGCCGCAAGCCTGAAGACTCCTATTTTTGGGGCGACGTCAACTACAATGATGTCGGTACCGACGAATTTCTGCAATTGACCGAAGCGCTGGGCTGCGAAGCGATGCTGGTCGTCAACTTCTTCCACCCCGGCAAGCGTTTTTATCTGAATTCGCATCTGACGATGGGCGGCGAAACGCTCAACGCACATGGTGACGACTTGCCGAATATTACAGACATCGATGCGGGCGTCGAATGTGCGCGCCAGTGGGTGGAATACTGCAATGGCGACGTGACAACGCCGTTGGGAAGCCTGCGCGTCAAAAACGGCCATCCGAAGCCCTATAAAGTCAAGTACTGGGAGATGGACAACGAAACCTTCCGTTGGTTTACGAAGGAGCAGTACGCCGAAACAGTTATCAAATACTCCAGGGCGATGAAATCGGTCGACCCATCAGTGCAGATCGGCCTGTGCTCCTATCACGATTTTCGCCTGGTAGTTGAGCCGATGCTTGACATCTGCGGCGAAGCCATCGATTTCCTGGCCGACCGCGTCTGCGCGCCGGACAACATCGCCTATAAGGTGGGAATTGTTCGCCGCTACAACGAGACCCACGAGCACAAGATCTATTACTGCGATACCGAGGCGCTGCAGAACCGCGTGAACACGCTCGCGCCGTTCACTGCTGAATTCTACCAAAAGCACGGCATTACGATCCGTGAGGCGCGCAGAACCTGGATTTACGGTCTGACGCTGATCGGCAACCTGCTGAACTATCACCGCTATGGTGACATCGTGCGCTTCATGTGTTTCAATAACCTCTGCAACACCTCCGGACAGTCCTGCATCGAGGTCGCTAAGGAAAAGGTGATGCTTCCGATCTGCGGCCTATTATACGAGCAGATGGCGCGCTCCGAAGCCGCCTGGGTGCTCGGAGTCGAGGGATACGAGCCGGACAGCCTGAAGAGCATCGAAATACAGGCCGCGTGGAACGAGGACGAAACCCGACTGATTGTCTATCTTGTCAATAAATGTGATCAGGATACGCGGGTGTCGCTGGATTTCGCCGCCCTTGGACGTGAATTCCATACGGCCTGCGCCCGCCGTATGGCCGCCCCGGGAGGCCGCACGCAGGAAACAATGCGCTCAAGCGGAAACCTCAAGGTGGAATACGAGTACAGCGCACCCAATATGCAGGGCCCGAACACATACGCTATTCCGGCGTTTTCTTTCACCGAGATGATCCTCTCCTGACAGCGTACGGGAAAACCTGAAATTATTTTAAAAGGCTGTCATCCGTAGGGATTACCGGGTTGGATTTGTTTACTTTCCGAAGCTTCCAGTTGCAGTTTTCAATAACGTTACCGGTTCTGCAAAATGAAAAATATTCCTGCTATTGGTGCAAATAGGCACTAAACCAGCCAAAATCACCAACATCAGTACTTAAAAAATGTTTAATCACCCCTTGACATATGGAGTTGATGTGTTACTATATAAGTACGCAATGAATCGTTTCGTTTTATTTATATACTCGATTGCAGAATTATTGTCCGACGTCCGACCCCCTTATATATATTTCATATACTATTGTTTGGTGTTTAGCCAGACGGCTTGAACATAAATATAATCATAGGAGGTCGGTTCAAATGGGAGCTGCAAAGCGTCTTGCATGCCGGGTATTGGTCGCTTTCCTCTTGATAACCCTAACCATGTATGGGGTTTCCGCCGGGGCCGAAGCCAAAAAGTATGACAGAGTCGTCATTACTTATACCTGCCCGCAGGTTGTTGCTGGCTATGACTACAACACAGGCGATGATTACAGCAAATTCATTCTTGACAAGTTCAATTTTGAGTTTCAGGGCACCAACGTGCCTTGGGGCGAATGGAACAACATGCTCAGCACATGGATCATGGCGCAGGACATGACCGATGTAGCCATTTTCAACTATTCCGACGGAACGGCTGCGGACGCCGCCAAATTCGTGGAACAAGGCCTTCTCAAGCGTCTCCCTGACGATTGGAAGACAAGGTGGCCCAATGTCGCAAAGGTATATGAAACGACGTCACTTGGCCCCATGCTTGAGGAACTTTTCGGCGGAACATATTTCATCCCGCGGGCAAGGTTTTTCTATAACCTCCCCGGCGACCCCCTGGCCAACCACTGGTCCTTGTGGATGAGGTCGGACTGGATTGCCGCCGTGGGCAAAGAAGTCAAGAACCACTACACCATCCCCGAGGTGCTGGAAATTGCCCGCCTCATCAAGGAACAGGATCCCGGCAAAATTGGGCCCGGCCTTGCTCCGATCTCCATGGACACCACGAATGCCGCAAATTTCTTCCTGAGAGCCAACAGCACTTACTGGGACTCGTTCTATAAAGGCTCCGACGGCAAATACGCATGGGGCGCAGCGGCGGAAGCTACCCTTGAAGGGCTCAAATTATGGTATGAAGCATACACTACCGGTATCCTGGACCCGGAATTCTACCTGCTGGCCTATGAAAAGGATATGGAAAAATTCCAGACCCTAGGATCTGCCGGCGTTTCCTACCTTGGCGGTCAAACTGCAGACGTTGAACGGTTCCGTATCGATTTCACAAGCCGCACGGGGATTGATGGAAGTGCATTCAATCTGGCCACCCTTCTGGGAGCGGACGAGAACTACCATCAAAGGGACCTGATCAACTTCTGGGGCGCAGTATGTTTCAAACCGGATGTGGAAGACGCAGTATTTGAACGCTGGATGGACCTCATGGAATACACAGCCAGCGAGGAAGGCTATCCCGGAACGCAAATGGGCCTGAAAGGCGTTGACTGGGATCGTGACGCAAACGGCAACATTATCTCGCTGGTCCCGGCAGGCACGCTGTTGGCCGGCCCTGTCGGCGAAGCGAAATACCCAAGTTTGGGGCATGTGCTTGGCTCCGTCATCCTTTGGGACGACCTGGCATTCGACAATCCGAACATCGGCAAGAGCTTCCGTGACGAGTCCAGAGCCCTTTATGCGAACCGCTACGAATTCAGCACCCCCGAAACTTTTGCCAAGGTGGACTGGAATCTCTGGTTGCATAACACGGAAAACATTCGCAGGGCCAAGGGTATTGATTACAAAACAGAATTCGCCAATATGATTACTACCGCCACAAGCGAGGCCAACCTGGTGGAGCTCTACAAAAACTGGCTTGCGTCACAGATGGGGCTCATTCAACCGGTGCTGGATGAGTTGAACCAGTAAATCTGTTGACAGATTAACCGCTTGATGATTGAACAATGAATTTGCCCGGGACGGTGTACTGTCCCGGGCAAAAACAACTATCGGAAAAAGGAATTGAAAAAATGGCCGTAACATCACATGGTTTAAAAAAGCCCTATACCAAAGGGCTCCTTGCGAATACCGGGAGGAACATCATAAAGCACAAAGGAAAATACATGCTTATCCTGCCTGGCTTTATATGGTATGTCGTTTTTGCCTATATTCCGATATTTGGCTTGTCTTTGGCCTTCAAAACGTATATCGCAAAATTGGGTTTGTTCGCAAGCCCGTGGATTGGACTTAATAATTTCGAGAACGTGTTCGCCGACCCGGCGTTTATGCAATCAATATTCACAACGCTGAAAATCAATGCAGGCAGGCTTTTATTTGTTTTCCCATTCCCTATTTTACTGGCACTTGCCATTAATGAAGTGCGCTTGGGGCGCTCCAAAAAGATCATGCAGTCCATTTTTACCTTCCCCCATTTCCTTTCATGGGTGATCGTCGCCAGTATTATGATCAGTGTTCTTGGGCAAAGAGGGCTGGTCAATTCCACCATTGGCGCAATATTTGGAACCAAGCCCATCAGCTTCCTGGGAACACCTTCTTATTTTCTGCCAGTGGTATATGTGACCGATATTTGGAAAAGCGCAGGATGGAGCGCGATCATTTACATGGCTGCCATATCGGGAATCGATACCGAACAGTATGAAGCCGCCGAGATTGATGGCTCGTCAAGGTTGCAGCGCATGTGGTACATTACGCTGCCGGGGATAAAACCCACCATCTTCGTTCTTTTTATTTTGGCTGTTGGCTATCTGATGTCAGGCGGTTTTGATCAAATATTCAACCTGAGCAATCCGGCTACCATAAAAGTGGCGGAAACTCTCGATATGTATATCTACCGGATAACTTTCCGCGGTTCCGTCGACTTTTCCTATTCTTCCGCGGTAGCCCTTTTCAGATCTACCATTAATTTACTGCTGCTGGTTTTCGCCGACCGTTTCATGAAGCGCATTGGCGGATCAGGACTGCTGGCCTAGTCCAAAAAAGGAGTTGATCGTTATTTTAGCGGCAAAGAAGACCCGCAGGGGCTTGCGGGATAAGTTTGAACTGCTGGATGGCATCATTTTGGTACTGCTGGTGATAATGGCCGCTGCGATTGTTTTTCCGGTATTGAACGTCTTAGCCACATCCCTCGCCACGCAGAAAGAGGCTGCAGAAAGCCCGCTGCTGCTGTTCCCCACCCAGCCTACGATTGATAACTATTACAGGCTGTTCCAGGATCCCCGTATTTTAATCGGCTATAAAACGACCTTGCTGATCCTAATATTGGGTGTTCCAATCAACCTGTTCCTGACCACAAGCCTGGCCTACGGCTTATCCCGCACAAACTTTCCGGGGGGAAAGATCATCTTTTACGCAGTCCTGCTTACCATGTTGTTCAACGGTGGTATTGTTCCCATGTATCTGTTGATGCTTCAACTGGGCCTTACCAAAAATATCTGGTCTGTCATACTTGCGTACGGAGTCAACACCTTTTACTTTATTATCACGCGCACATACATGACTACGCTGCCGGAATCCCTGATCGAATCCGCAAAAATTGACGGCGCCGACGAATGGCGGATTCTGTTCAAGATCATCCTGCCCTTATCAAAACCCATCCTTGCAACAGTCTTGCTGTTTTATGCGGTGGACAGGTGGAACGAGTGGTTCAACGCCATGGTTTTTCTCCGCAGGAATGATTTGATTCCGTTGCAGCTGGTGCTGCGCACCATTGTCATGGACTCGGTTATTGTTAATTCCCTGTCCATAGCGGGGCCGCGCATTCCCAGGTTTACGGAGGGAATTCAAACTGCCACAATCATAGTCACCATGCTTCCGATTATGTGCTTTTTCCCATTCCTGCAAAAATATTTCGTAAAGGGCATCATGATAGGCGCTATTAAGGCGTAGTGAGTTTGAGGAAGCGGAATATGTGCGTTATGAGAGCTAATATAGACACGAGCAAAAAAGGGCCAAGGATAGACCGGCATGTTTACGGGCATTTTTCGGAGCATCTGGGAAGGTGCATATATAACGGCGGATACTGGGTAGGAGAGGATTCGCCAATTCCGAACATTCGGGGGATCCGTACAGACATCGTGGAGGCAATGAAAGCCATAAAGGTACCCAACATACGTTGGCCTGGAGGCTGCTTTGCCGATGACTATCATTGGATGGACGGTATAGGCCCAAAAGCAGAACGTACGCCGGTTGTCAATGTGCATTGGGGCGGTTTGTTGGAGAACAATCATTTCGGCACCCATGAGTTTATGGACTTATGTGAACAGATAGGCTGCGAACCCTATATTTGCGGGAATGTCGGGAGCGGTACCGTACGCGAAATGAGGGATTGGGTTGAGTATCTGACCGATGACGGCCAATCCCCCATGGCCCAATTGAGGCGGAGAAACGGAAGGGACAAAGCCTGGGAAATCAGTATGTTTGGCGTGGGAAACGAGAATTGGGGCTGCGGTGGCTTTATGACCGCGTCACAATACGCCCAGGAATTCCGCAGATATGCAACCTATGTTCGAAATTATAGGGATATGGGAAAAATAAATTGGTGGCAGACGCCCGGTCTCCTAAAAATAGCCGGCGGCGCGAACGCGGAAAACTACGAATGGACAGAAACCCTGATGAAATCTGTACCCGCACAGCTTATGCGGGGTTTGTCCGTGCACTGTTATGTAAAGCCGGGAGAAGAAGTAAGCGGTGTAAACTTTTCAGACGACAGCTGGTATCAAACTGCCGTCAACACCTATGCAAAAGAAGCGTTATTCAAACGTAATATTGAGATTATGGACCATTACGACTCGGAAAAAAGAGTGGCAATGGCAGTTGATGAATGGGGCATATGGGTGGATAACGAGCCCGGGACAGCGCCTGGTTATCTTTATCAGCAAAACACGATGCGTTCAGCCTTATGCGCAGCGTTGATGCTGCATATCTTCCATAAATATGCAGATAGAATCCGAATCGCCAATCTTGCCCAAACCATCAATGTCCTGCAAGCCATTATCCTAACCGAAGGCAGCGAGATGATAAAGACGCCCACCTACCATGTATTTGATCTCTTTAAGGGGCATCAGGGTGCGAATTTCGTTCCCGTTATATGGGAGAGAGAGCCGGAAGCAATCCAAAAGAATCTTCCACATGTGGATTTGTCTTCGTCCATAAAAGAGGATACGTTGACCGTTTCGCTTATAAACCTTTCCGCGCAAAGGGAGGCCGGAGTAGAGCTGGAGCTATTGGCGGCAAAACCGGTATCCGCGTCCGGCAGGCTGCTGAGTGGCAAGCCGACAGCTCACAACACTTTTACCAATCCCGATCATGTTGATACAGCCAATCTTGAGGGTATAGCCCTTAAGGAAGGCATAATAAGCGTATCTCTTCCGCCCTGTGCTATTGCTTCCATAGAGATAAAGTTAGGGTGAAGCCGGACCAACCCAATAATGGCATAGGAGTAAGCAAACCAAAATACAAAAGGTAAAGGAGATCTGAAATGATGATCCAGTCAGGCAATTACATTATGAAGTTTTCATGCGGCGGTGTGGAAGTGCTTCGTGATGGCGAAGTTTTGTACTTCAACAAACGCCCAATGTATGCCTTCATCAAAACAGCCCTATCCATCACAGAGTTTTTTGATGCTCCCTATCAGGAAGTTGTTCAGGATCAAAATCAGGTGACAGCCAGCGGTCTGCTGAAATCCCCGACCGGCGCAGAACTTAATTTCAAAGACGTTTATGAACCAAACGGAACAGGTTTTAAAGTCTCAAGAACCGTAACCGTATTGAAGAATATTGACGATTACGGTTTCGCATCCAAAATCGCACTTGTTCTGGCATCATCCGATGACGTGCGCGATTATGATTATTTCGCCCCGGCCAACTGGTATCGCCAAAATGAATACGCCAAGCCACATGTTATGGGCTATGACCTGGACTGCGAATACTTCTGGCGCAGAGAAGTCAACTATACCCTGCCATTATTCGCTGCGCAGCATAGAGCTACGGGTGAAATGGCTATGCTTTCGCGATGGGCTTCCGATATTACCATGCGGGACAATAATTTTGTCCAATCGGAACATATTGTGGACAGAAAATTTACCATCGGCTCCATTGGAATCAGCAAGCCCGAGAAGCAAACGCTCAATTATCTGTATTACGGCTTCCCGTTGCGCAAGCAAATAGATACAACGCGCGACGGCTTGACGATTGATTATGTATACCCCGGTGTAGACGGCCAGATGCCCAGAGTAGACAAGGGATATAATGTCGATTACATGATGCGCACGAAGACAATGACTCGAATGTATCATCCAATGGAAGAGGGCTTTGCCCACAGTTACGCCATCGGGGTGAATTTCGGCAAATACGACGGGTATTATCCCATGATGAGGGATGCGTGGCGCACTGTATACGCACGGCTGAAGGATCCTGTCTATGCTGTAGATCAGGAATTGCAATACCGCAACTGCATGGAATCCCTCACAAAACTTACAAGGCAGTATGGCGATTCCTGGGGGTTGCCGTTTTCCTGTCAGCTTCCTCAGATGGATGTCTCCAGCGTATCCTTTCAATTTGGGTTTGTAGGGCAGCAACCGGGCATAGGCTATCAGCTCATTCGCTATGGGGACAAGGAAAACCGGCCGGAATCTTATCAAAAAGGCTTAAGTATCATCGACTTTTGGGTAAGGACGGCCATGACCGATATCGGCGCGCCGCAGGTTTGCTATAACCCAACAATAACCGGTTTTGAGCCCATGCCGTTTTGGACAAGGATGATAGCCGACGGTCTTGAGAACATCCTCGACGCATATGTTTACATGAAGAAAAAGGGTGAGGATAAACCCGCATGGCTAGAATTCTGCTTAAAAGCCGCCGACTGGTTTGTTCGCATCCAGAATGACGATGGAAGCTGGTACCGCGCGTATAACACAAATGACGGTTCAATGCGCATGGATTCAAAAGCCAATACGATCAGCGTGGTTCGTTTCCTGATTCAATTCTACCTTGTCACCGGTTTTGATACGTATAAGCAGGCCGCGCTCAAAGCGGGAGAATGGTCCTATCAAAATACGTACAAGCTCATGGAATACCGGGGTTCCACTTGTGACAACACCGACATCATGGACAATGAATCGGGCATATACGCCATCTTCGGCTTTTTGTCCCTATATGATCTGACCGGCGAGCAAAAGTGGCTCGACGCCCTGATCGGCGCCGCCGACTACACCGAAACATGGACATACGCATGGTCATTCCCTGTTCGCGTTCTATGGCCAAACCACCCCTTCACCAAAAACCTTATCAGCGGGCAGAGCCCGGTTACGCTCGGCGGCGGCGGCGGAGATATGTATATGGCAGCCTGCACATATGTGTATTACAGGTTGTATATCATCACCAAAGACGAGCATTACAGGGATTACGCCGAGTTCATCCACAACAACACGCGTCAGGCAAACGACGTGGACGGCAGCTTTGGTTATGCGCTGCCGGGCCTTTCTCATGAAGGCGGCAGATTTGCCGATCAAACATTCGTAAGCCATTATCATTGGCTGCCCTGGGTTACATATGTCGAAATCGACCCCCTATCCAGGCTGTACGATACATTCGGCGCATATGATATCGCCGGAGCGGATAAGCTTAGCCCGGAGGAACGCGCCGAAAGAAACAGAATCTACGACTCTTACGCCAAGTAAAAACAGTAACAAAACTATCGTCTGAAAAAGGTTTGTTCAAATCGCCATTTTGCCGCAATTCGTTAACCCGGGTATCAATTGATCACAGTGGAGTGGTGAGAAATGAAAAAAACGGCCAAGATATATGTGAATCGGCACTTTCGGATTGGAGATATCTCTCCGCGGCTATACGGCGCGTTTTTGGAGCCTATCGGAACAATGGTGAATGGCAGTATGTACAACCCAAAACATCCGACTGCGAACGGTCAGGGCTTCCGGCAGGATTTCATTGATTCGCTGAAATCAGCGGGCATCCCCGCCATTCGCCTTCCAGGGGGTAATTTTGTCTCCGGGTGGTACTGGAAGGATTCCATCGGTCCGATTGAGAAGAGAAAAACGCAGCTCGACACTGCCTGGTTCCAGTACTATACAAACGAAATTGGTCATGATGAGTACCTGAAGTGGACGCAAGCGATCGGGGCTGAGCCCATGTATACGATCAATCTTGGCACCAACGGGCTAAACGACGCGCTCCACATTGTGGAGTATACAAATCACAAATCCGGCAGTTACTGGTCGGATTTACGCCGTGAGTATGGCCAGGAAGCGCCGTATAATGTGAAAACATGGTATCTTGGGAACGAAATGGACGGGCCTTGGCAAATAGGCTCATGGCAAAAAGATCCTCGAGGGTATGGCGTTTTGGCCCACGAGGTTTCCAAAGGCATGAAATGGATCGATCCTAAAATTGAAACGGTTGCCTGCGTATCCTCTTCACCATTCCTTAAGCATTATCCTCAGTGGGATTTGGATGTGCTTGCGGAATGCTACGAATCGGTAGATTATATCTCGCTGCATCACTATCATATCGCGGCTCCGGGAGATTATGCCGCACTACTGGGCGGATCGTGTTTCTTCGAGGATTACATCAACACAGAGATAGGGCTGTGTGATTTTGTTCAGACAAAACTCCGATTGCCCAAAAAGATGATGCTTTCTTTTGATGAATTTGGAACAAGGGAACAACCCCTTGGGGAGATCCTTCCTGGCCGCGGAACAGTATGGGAACATGAATTTGATACCGCACGTGAATATGTACGTCATGATCCGGATCATATGATTGCGAACAAACACTTCACACGCCGTGGAGGAATGCTCGACGCCCTTACTTCTGCGTCCACTTTGCTGACACTCATACGTCATGCCGACCGTGTGAAAATCGGATGCATGACATGGGGCTTGAATACGCTCGCAGCAACAAATCGTGACCATGTGTGGAAACCGGTTGCTTATTATCCATTCAAGCAGCTTATGGAATATGGTCAAGGGGTTTCATTGCAGACAGCCATTGAATGTGACACATATGATATCCCGGGATATGCAGTAAGCCATCAATTCCAATACAGGACACACACAGGCATCGGCTTTATTGATTCGGCAGCGGCGTTCAATGCCGGCAATAATGAGCTGACCATATTCGTAATAAACCGGGATTGGGAAAATGACCGGCTGCTGGAACTTGAGGTTAGTGCATTTGAAGGATACAATTTGATTGAACACATACAGCTGTACAACGACGATTTGGATTTGATGAATACATATGAAAATCCCAAAGCTGTCAAACCAACAATCAATACTGATACTGTATTCAGGAACGGAAAAGTTACTGCTGTCATAAAGAAACTCTCATGGAATGTATTCCGCTTTGGGGTATAAAGAGTTTCATTCACCCTTTTACAGCCCCGGAAGTCAACCCCTGCATAAACAGTTTCTGCATAGAAAGATAGAGTATAATGATGGGCAGCGACGCCAGCATAACATTCGCAAACACAAGGTTCCACATCGAAGTGTACGCGCCTATCGCGTTGTAGATGCCCGTCGTAATTGTTTTTCCGCCTCGAAAGCCAAGTATATACATGGGATTGAGAAAGTCATTCCATATCCACATGCCAAGGAAGATAACTGCCGTCGCTGTGCAGGGGCTGACCAAGGGGAAGATGATCTTAAAAAAAGTGGTAAAGGGATTGGCGCCGTCGATGAACGCAGACTCATCAAGACTGGCGGGAATGGTCTTGATAAATCCGACATAGAGGAAAATCGTGGTGCTGAAATATGTACCGGCATAAAACAGGAGCAGGCCAGGCATGGTGTATAGAAGATGCAGTGTGCTAAGCGTTTTGATGCTGGGAATCAGCGTGACCACCGGCGGAATCATGATACCCGCAAGGGAAAAGACGTAAAGACCTTGGTATACTTTCCCTTTTCGTCTCGCGATGATATAAGCAGCCATAGATGTCAGCAGAATCAGGATGGCGACCGACGATACAGTAATGATAATACTGTTTTTATAGAGCTCCAGCATGTTCGATGATTTATACGCTTCCACAAAATTATCAAATGTGAATTGCTCCGGCAGACTCAAAGGCGACTTGATGATTTCGCTATAGGGCTTTACCGAGTTTACCACAGCGATATACAAAGGCGCGAGATAGAGAATGGCAAAGAGAAGAACGAGGATTTTTTTGATCCAACTGCCGATCGTCCTCTTTTTCATATCAGTATTCCACCTCGTGCTTCTTTGAAATGGCAAGCTGCACAATGGATAAAACAACGATCAGAACGAACAGTACAATGATTGCTGCGGAAGAATACCCTCTCCTGTTATATTCAAAGGCCTTTTCCACACCAAAGAGTGTAACGGTTTGGGTAGCTCCTCCCGGGCCTCCCCCGGTTATTACCTTTACGTGATCATATTGCTTGAGCCCGCCAGCGACTGAAAGTATGCTGTTTATTGTGATCCCTGGTGCCAATAATGGCAGCGTTATGTGAAAGAATCTGTATAACCACCCCGCGCCGTCCACTTTGCAGGCCTCGTAAATCTCCTGTGGGATCGTTGACAGGGTGGAAATGTAAATTACCACAAAGAAGCCAAGGCTGTTCCAACATATAATACCTGAAATCATAAAGATCGTCGTCATGGGGGTGGCGTAAAAATCCACATTCTTCCCACCGATCACTTCAATAATGGAATTGATCACGCCGCCGTTCGTTTGTACCACGTAGGACCATATAAAGGCCACGACTACGCTGCTGAGTACTGTGGGGATGAAAATTGCGCTTCTGGAGATGCCCAGCAGCTTTCCCTTGTCGTTTAAAAGTGCGGCCAAAATGATTCCAAACACGTTATAAATCAAAGCCGTTACGACCATAATGATGACCGTAACCTTCATCGCTCTGAAAAAAGACGCATCGTTGAACAGATCAATGAAATTTTTCAGTCCAATGTAGCGGTAGTTGGCACTGATACCATCCCAGTTTGTAAAGCTGTATAAGAAACACATGATCACCGGTATGATCATAAAAATGATGTACACCAAGAATCCCGGGGCCAAAAAGAGCGTATCATACAGTTTGTTCTGTTTCATTGCGGGACCCCTCCATTATAAAAGGGGGTAAACATTTTACAGCTTACCCCCTTGCGGCACCGAAGTTTGTACGCTTACAGAAAGACTTTTGTTAGTTCAGAGCCTCTTTCGCGATAGCCCATTCATTATCGAAATTATCAAGCTCGGCAGCGACATCGTTTCCTATCGCGATATTTTGCGTTAGCTTGTTGGTATAGTAATCCTTCAGGCCCGGCAGGAAAGCCGCGTCGCCCGTCATGCTCTCGAAGCCTTCGACCTCTTTCATACCCGCAATCGTTTCCTCAATGTACTTCCGAAGCGGAATCATTTCATAGGGGACGGCTTCTTTTGTCGTGGGGAACAACTGCTCGCTCTTGAGGAAATCGCTGTACAGCTCCTTGTCGGTGAAGAAGAACTTGACGAAGTCTTTGCAAACGTCCGGATACTTGCTTGAAGCACTGATTGACAGGCCTTCATTTACAAATACCGACAGGACATTAGCGTCATTATCACCTGGCATGGGGAACCAGCCGACTTCGAAATCCTGCTCTGCCTTGGCAACCTCGGCATTTACCCACGAACCCATGGGCAGCATGGCAGCCTTGCCAGTAAAGAACTGCTCAAGCATCTGTGTATACGTGATGCTGGGCAAGCTGCTGCCGGCGTAATTCTGGCAGAGATACTGGTACTTCTGCATTGCCTTGACAAGATCAGGGTTGTTGAACTTGACCGTGTCGGCATTCCTTTCCGAACCCCAGCTCGGATCCTTGGCGAGAAGATCGGTGCCGGCGATCATATTGGCAAGCATGATCTGCGGCCAGCCGTCCTTGATGCCGATGGAAAGGGGCAGGATATCCTGCGCTTTCAGCGCTTCGCATACATCCAGGAATGCCTGGTACGTTTGGGGAACCTGCAGATTGTTGTCGGCAAATATTTTCTTGTTATAGAATACGCCGATAACCTGCTTCTTGTAGTTGGCTACATATTGTTTGCCGCCGATTTTCCCGATGTTGGGATCCGCCAGATAATCCAGTTCCGCGTCTTCAAACGACGCCAAAGCGCCAGAGGGTACAAAATCGGCCGGATTTTGCATGACCATGACATCAGGGAACTGGCCTGTTGCCAGAAGCGTCTTCTCGTATTGAAACACGTTCACATTCGAGGATGGCTGTCCGATGATTTCAACTTCGACTTCGGGGTGCGCCGCCATATACCTGTCTGCTATGGACTGCCAGAATTCGACCGGTAACTGCGGCTGGATATTGACGCAGAATACGATCTTCGCCTTGGCTGCTTCGGCGAGTCCGCTGCCCGCAAAGACCCCCATCAGCAGGATTAAGGACATGAGAAGGGTAAGCATTCTTTTCATGACTGATCTCTCCTTTGATTCTATTTCGGACACCTTTGATAGTATTAATGGTATCTCTTTGTCTATTTAGCGTCAATGTAATGAATTCTAGTTTTTTGTGGTAAAAATTCTAACTACGCGTTTCGGTCGGCAGAGTACCCTTGATCTTTTTGTATATCTTCAAAAAATAGTGATAATCGGTAAAACCAACCTTTCCGGCCACTTCATATACTTTCAATCCCGAATGGGATAACAGGTTCTTTGCCTTCTCAATTCTGTACCGGTTTACATAGTTCGTAAAGGATTCACCTGTAGCCTTTTTGAAGATCTGGCCAAGATATGATGTGTTGATATCATAGATATTCGCGACCTGTTTCAGGGACAGCGCTTCATGATAGTGCGCGGCAATATAAGCAAGGGTGCGGTCCACCGCAATGTTCCACTTGCCCTCAAACTGCTCGCCCTCCGCGGCTTTTTTATCACGGTCAAAGCGCTCCGTTGCATAAGCGTATGATTTCCAGATGTCCTCAATTGAACTTACTATGATTCCAATGCCTGTTGCAATCGGTTTGTTGATATGCTCCGGCACCTTCCTGACCACATTCTCAAGCAAACCGGTTGCTGCAGCAAGCATTTCTTCTTCCCGGCCGCCATAAAGCAAAAGAACAGCACGGTTTTTCGCATCGATAAAGGTAATGCCCGTGTCTTCCGCTAGTGCATTGCAAATATTCTGTATGGCAAACGCCGCGTTCGATTCGCCGAAACCTGCCATGATGCTGTTTTCATTCTCAGAAAAACATACTGCACAGAGATAGTGTTCCGACGTCAGGGAGATATCCAGAAAGGAAGCCTTTTCGTCAAATTCGCTCCTGCCTATGGTATTGGTTACAAGCCTGTTCAGTGTGTTTGACCTTAATAACTCAATCCCTTGATGCAGGTGTGTGGTGCGCAGCATTTCCTTTTCGATATTGTTGACCAAGTCGGCAAGGTTCGATATCAGTTCATCATTGTCTATCGGTTTTAGCAAATAACTGTCAACACCCAACCGGATCGCCTCTTTCAAAAAGGCGTAATCGCTGAAACCACTAAGAATGATGATTCGAATATTTAAGCCGAGTTCCCTGATTGCCTTGACCAGCTTGATGCCGTCCATTCCCGGCATCCTGATATCTGTAATCAGAATGTGCGGCCGAATCACCTTCGTAAGCTCCAACGCCTCCGCGCCGTTGTGCGCCTCCCCCGATATTTCCAGGCCGAGGCTGTCCCATTCGATGGTATCCCGCAGACCCTTGCATATGATTGGCTCGTCGTCAACAATGAACACCCTGTACATACCGTTCCATCTCCTCCTTGGACATGACGGGAAGCGAGACCTCGATTTCCGTTCCTTTCCCCAGCACGCTAGAGATTTTTATTCCATAATCTTCGCCGAAAAGTATACAATTGCGTTGATGCACGTTGCTCAAACCAATGCTGCCGGACTTGTCCTGGTCTTGGTTCTTGGTCAAACTCGCGGTTACCTCACTGACTTTGGTTTCGTCCATTCCCTTGCCGTTATCGGAAATCCTCAGCACCAGCTTCCCATAGCTTCGCTGTCCCTCGATCACGATATGACCGCCTGCTTGCATCTCACCCATGCCGTGCGCAATGGCGTTTTCCACAATGGGCTGGATGGTGAGTTTAAGAACACCTAACTTGTAAGCGCTGCTGTCGATACTGATTGTGACATCAAACGCGTTATTGTACCTTAGCTTTTGCAACTCGATATAGGAACGCACATATTCGATTTCTTCTTTTAAATCAACGATGATTCCCTTCATCTTGATATTCCATCTGAACATATTGCCAAGGAGGTGGATCATCTTTGCCGTTTGAAAATCTTTGTTGAGCTGTGCCGTGGTGCGGATGGATTCCAGCGTGTTGAAAAGAAAATGCGGATCGATCTGCGCCTGCAGCGCCTTAAGTTCAGCGGTTTTTGTTTTGATTTCAAAAACGTATACGTTTTTGATGTATTCTGCAAGCTTCGTACACATTGTATGAAAGCTTCGCTCCAGATAGCCGATCTCGTCATTCGAGCCTACCAGGATACGTGTATCAAGCTTTCCGCTTTCGACATCCTTCATATTTTTCACCAGTGATTTGATTCTCTTTGAAAGAATCGACGCCGATATCAGACCGATTGTCATAGTAAGCGCAATACACACCGCGATGATGTTGTTTATGTTTGCGCGTATCCCATCGGTCTCCTTGGCGATGACCCGCTTGTCCACGATGTCCACAAAGGCAAATCCGGTTTCTTCCGAAAAGCGCTTATTGACAATATTTTTTTTATTGGTTTCAATGTCGTTAAGCCCACTCGCCGAATATGCTTCATAAGGAAACAACTGGCCGGACAAGCTGCCGGAAGAATCGAAAAGCGTCAAGCCGTCACTATTGATCACATATATATTCCCTTTGAAACTGGAAGAATCCTTATAGGCGGTTTTGAAATAATCCGCCCGCATATTTACAACGGCCATTCCAAGAGGTTTGTCGAACCTATTGGAATTCTCATCAAACAAGAAAAGCCTATAGCTTATGACCGGGAAATTGTTGACGCTGGAAGAATTGATATAGTCGGGGATATAATTTGGAACAATTTCAATCTTGTTGCGGACCTCTCCACTGCCCAAAAAATCCTTTCTGTAAAAATCGTAATCGATAGAAACGTCCCGGTTGCGTACGTTGGAACAAAAGAATATTTCCTTATCGCTATAATCGATGAGCAATATATCGGTTATAGCGGTATTTGCGCTGCAGGTATCCTGCAAATAGCCTAAAATCGCCCCTGCCTTGTAACTGTTATTCCTTTGTGCTTCTTTCATTGGATTGATGAAGTCCACAATGCTTGTATTATTGTTAAAATACTGCTTTTGATAAAGACGCACAAAAATATCTTTGACATCCTTATACCGGTCATCGCTGTAGTTTTTGACCTTCTGGATAACCTCGCTGTCAAACCGGGATTCCATCCCCGTCAAAATATCAATCATGTTGGAGGTGACTAGATAGGAAGTAAGACCCAAGCCCAGAAAAATGATAAGGCAATAGGTAAGCATTAGCTTTAAATAAAACTTGTTTTCAAGAATGATTTTATACAGTTCCACCAACCTCCGTTCGTGCAGTCAAGGCTAATGAATGTTTTGCTGTCAAAGCAAAACCAATTATACTCACCAGATCTTGTTCTCACTCCATAGCTGAACATACAACTCCGTTACGCGTGCATTGTTCAGAAACTAAGGCCGGGTGGTGTTGATGATTCAAATAGCGCATATAGGCTGGTAATAAAAGAACTTTCCGGGCCGGTGCTCCCACTCCGGTCCGGAAGGTAAAATGAGCGAAATGCTGCACTCACTCCTTAATACAGGATGGAGCGTCCTGAGCCAATTATTTCACAACGCCCTTTTTGAGTATGACATTGGCATAGAGTGCAGCTTCACCTGTACCAATGCAGGCATAGCACCTTTTCCCCTGTTCGTAAAAATCATATTTATTGATGGTCTGCTCCCTTAGTCCATCCTTCTCGTATCTTGTCCCGATTTCCCTGTACACCGGCCAAATTTCCGGCTTGTAGGGGTCGCCCGGCAATACGGCCATGAAGGTAACCGGGTGTTCCACATACGCATCCAGCGGCATAAAGCGAAGCACGGCGTCCAGAATCTCCGGGATATTGTGTCCGTCCATGCGCACGCAGCGTTCCGGGCAGCCAAACTTGGGATAGTTGCCGTCGCAAATCAAAAGTTCATCACCATGCCCCATCTCCAGAAGAATCTTCATCAGTTCCGGAGACATAATGGGCGGTATTCCTTTGAGCATACGATCACCTCATTTCGTGATGGTTCCGTCCTTGTCCCACAGGTCATGCCAATCATTGGCGCCTTCCCAGAGGAAAACCTGGCCTTTGATCAGACGGCAATTTTTATCGATGGCCTTGAGTACAGCCATCTCTTTCTCAGTCAGCGGATCTTCGGTGGTGCATTTTATATTCGAGACATATTCTCTTTCATGAATGGAGAATGGAATGGGTATCTGTCCGCGCTGAACAGCCCACTTCAGGCAGATAACGGCGGGATGAACGCCATGCTTTTTCGCGATTTCCACAAGCTCCGGCACTTGTATATCGGCGATGTCATCAGGAGTGGTATCGCGGTCAGGGCGGGTAGGGCTGCCGATGGGGCAGAAGCCAACGGGCTGGATACCCTGATTGAGAGCATAATCATACAGTTCCGGCTGTTGGAAGCAGGGGTGCAATTCCATTTCGATCACCGTAGGCTTCACTCGGCAAAGGGGCAGAACGGCCTTCAGCTTTGGAATGGTCATATTGCTCATGCCCAGGTTGCGGGCCAGCCCCATATCGTATAAACGCTCCATTTGGTGCCAGGTGGACATGAATTCATCTACGGAGAAAGGCCTGCTGTCGGGATTGCGGCTGTCGCCGTCGCAGAAGGGAGCATGATAATTGGGGAAGGGCCAGTGAACAAAAAACGCGTCGATGCAATCCAGCTGTAGATCACGAAGCGTTTTGGCTAATGAAAGCAGCACATTGCCTCTGCCATGCATATCGTTCCATACCTTGGATGTAATAAAGAGCTCCTCCCGTTTGACCACACACTCTTCAAATGCATTGGCAAAAACTTTGCCGATCAGGTCTTCGTTGCCATAGATCGCGGCGCAGTCAAACATGCGGTAACCGCAGCGGATGGCACCGCCCACAGCTGTGGATACCTGTTCGGGCGTAAAACGGTCGCTGCCGAACGTGCCCATACCAATGCATGGAATCATTTCGCCTGTTGCGAGCTTACGTTTGGGAACCAGGTTGGGATTGATGAATTCAGCCATAATGATCCTTCCTTTATAAATCAATTTTTTGAATAATCCCATGATTAAGCGATGGAAGTATTGAGCGTGGCTGCAAGGATCATGGCCGTGCCCTTAATCGTTTGTCAACATGATCTTGCCATGAACCTGGGAAGGATCTTTGTACAGGGCGAATGCTTCAGCCGCGCGGCTCAGCGGATATTTTCTGAAAATAAAACCTGGATCAAATTTCAGTTCGCCCGTCTTGAAATAGTGTGCGGTCAGACCCCATTCACACCCGGGGAACGGCGCGGAATAGCTCATCCAACTGCCTGTCAAATGAAACTCCTTGCGGTTCATGTTCTCCCAAAGCTTCGGCGTGAAGGTCAGATCAGTATGGGGAGTGCCGATAAAACAAACGTGTGCTTTGTTGGCGGCCAGATCAAAGGCCATACGCATCGTAACCGGGCTGCCGGCGGTTTCAAATACATTTTGGTATCCCTGCTTGCCCGTAATCTCATTGGCGTATTCCATAAAGTCGCTCTTGAGCGTATTGATCACTTCATCCGCGCCCATGCGTTTGGCCAGTGCAAGACGCCCGTCGTCGATATCGAATGCCATGATCTTCTTTGCCCCGAAGATCTTCGCCCACTGCAGGGTAAAAATGCCGATGGTGCCGCAGCCTAAGATCGCCACGGTTTCACCGCCCCTGTAATCCGATAGCAAAAGGCCATGGATTGCGACGGTGGAAGGCTCAAACATGGCAGCCTGTTCATATGGAATGGAAGGATCGTACTTTACAGCGTTTTGAGCCGGGATCACCACGTATTCGGCAAAGCTGCCCTGCTGGCGGCTGCCGATGAAGCTGTAATGCTTGCACAGCGCAAAGTTCCCCTGCTGGCAGTCGCCGCATTTCATACATGGCACAAGCGGCGCCCCGCTCACCGTATCGCCGACGGAAAGGTCTCTCACGTCTTCTCCCACTTCCACCACGTCGCCGCTGAACTCATGCCCCAAGACCACGGGATAGAAGTGCGCACCATGATGCAAGACCCGTGGCACGTCGCTCCCGCAGATTCCCGTGGCTCGCACCTTCACCTTCACCATTCCCGGCTTCGTAAGTGGCGTCTCCCAATCGTCATAGCGTATATCTTCATTGCCATATAGCACCGCTGCCTTCATTGGAGTTCCCTTCTTTCTAGCGTGACCGCATCTTATACTTCGGGCTTTCGTATAAAGCCCGGTACTTTTGCCGCAGGCGCACAGACGTAACGTTTCGCTTTCAAGATTATATAACTTTGCCTGTATCTTTGTCAAGGTTAAACCCACAAATATACGTAACGTTTTATGTTTCATGAAGCCATCTCATTCCACATGAAAAAGCGTGTGGGAGGATGAATAAACATGCCTGCAGATACTATCTGCACATTATGTCATATCAGTCTGTAGGCAGGGTGATCATTTCGCCTGTTTGATGGATAATGCTACGACCATCCCACAGTTTCAGCGTGCCGTCGGTAGTGGTGAAGATGACGGCTTTGTTCAGTATACCATTCTTCCATTCCATGTCGATGGTGTAGCCGCCGCGGGCTTTAACGCCGTGGATACTGCCGCAGGGCCAGTTCACAGGCAAGGCCGGCAGCAGCCGAAGACAGCCTTCGTGGCTTTGGACAAGCATCTCGGTGATGCCCGAGGTCACGCCGAAATTGCCGTCGATCTGGAAGGGCGGATGGTTGTCCAGCAGATTGGGCAGCGTGGAATTCGCAAGCAGCAGGCGAACATTCTCCCCTGCTTTTTCACCGTCCAGGAGCCTGGCCCAGAAATGGATGATCCACGCTCTGCTCCAGCCTGTATGTCCGCCGCCATGCTCCAGCCGGCGCTCCAGGGTCTTCCGCGCCGCCGCCATCAATTCGGGCGAGGCGGATGTAATCTGATTTCCGGGATGCAGTGCGAACAAATGGGAGATGTGTCGGTGACCGGGTTCGGTCTCCGCCTTATCGTCGGACATCCATTCCCGGATCAGCCCTGCCGGGGAGATGGTCACGGGGCGTAACTTATCCCGCAGAAGCGCATACCGGTGAGTATCTTCGCCCAGAATCCGGCCCGCGTCAATGACCGCGCTGAACAGCTCGTACAGGAGCTGCTGGTCCATGGCGGCATCGTCGCACAGACAGCCCTGCTCGCCGCTGGGAAGCCGGTAAGTGTTCTCCGGAGAAACTGAAGGGCTGACAAGGAGATACCCATGGGGACTTTCGATGAGCGTATCGGTGAAAAAGCGCGCGGCTTCTTCCATGATCGGAAAATACTCCCTGAGAAAGGCGAAATCGCAGTTGTAACAATAGTGTTCCCACAGATGCAGCGACAGCCAGGCGGCGCCCATCTGCCACATCATGGAGGAGATACAGTTGTCCTGCGGGGCACAGTCAGCCCAGATGTCCGTGTTGTGGTGCGCCATCCAGCCGCCTGCGCCGTACATTCTTCGTGCCATATCGCGGCCCTGGGGGACCATGTGCCGAATCAGGTCAAACAGCGGCTGATGCTCCTGTGACAGCGCGCACTTCTCCGCAGGCCAGTAGTTCATCTCGGCATTGATATTTATGGTGTATTTGCTGTCCCACGCAGGCGTGAAGCTGTCGTTCCAGATGCCCTGCAGATTGGCAGGCATACTTCCGGGCCGGCTGGAGGACGCAAGCAGATAACGGCCATAGGTGAACATATCCTCAACAAGGCCGACATCGTCATTCCCCTCGCGCATAAGCCTCAACCGCTCATCGTGGGGAAGAGCCGACAAATCGGGTTTCTCCTCAAGAGACAGGGTGCAGGCCTCCATGATTTTTCTCAAATCCAATTCATGTTCTTCACGCAGAGCGCTGAAACCGCGCTTTTCCGCGGCGTCGACCCGGGCTATGGCCGTCTGAAGATAGGCCTCGCCCTCACGGAAGGAAGTGGCTGAGGCAGCCAGAAGGACGCACTCGCCACGGCCGCGCAGCATTTCGCCTGCCACATGGACATCCTGTCCTAACGCACGCAGAACACAGCAGAAGGAGATGCCGTCATTTCCGGTTTTGCCCATAAGGCAGAGCGTTCTGTCATCCAGCCCCCGCTGGAAGGTAACCTGACCGCCGCGGCGCATTAGGATGCGCCAGTCGGCATCGTTTATCTTCAGTGCCAGCACACGGGCTGGATAGGATATGAAGCACTCCCGCATAAAGCTGATGCCATCAAGGGTAAAGGCTGTGCGGTGGATGCCGCTGAAAAGGTCAAGCTCCCGATGATAGGATGTGACGCCTTCTTTTGGCTCAAAGAAAGAAAGACTCATGCCTTTGAGATGCCCCATCATAAACGGGATGGGAAAGCGGGGATGCTTCGCTGTCCGGGAATTAAGGATCAGGTCGCACAACGGTTCATAGGCACGCTGTCCTTCCGGAGCAGCAGCGATATGCTCCTCGGTCATTTCTTCGGCCTGGGCCACCTTCCCATCAGCGAGCAGCCGGCGGACCGTTTGGATGGCCTCCGGAGCGTCGGGATTCATGCGGTCGATCAGCCCGCCTGACCAAACGGTATCATCATTCATCTGGAAACGATCCACCAGCGTTCCGCCAAAGCACATGGCGCCCATATAACCGTTGCCCAGAGGCAAGGCCTCGTTCCAGTTTGCGGCAGGGCGGCTGTACCATAGTCTGCTCATTATCTTTATTCCTCCTGATTGTTATGCTGTTACGTCATTGATTTATAGGTAGAAGTATTGTAACCGGTGTTTCGCCTAAAGGCCCGGCAGAAGGAGTTGGCGGACAGATAGCCGACCTTCTGGGAGATTTGGTTGATCGTCATGTTTGTGGTTCGCAGGAGACGCTGTGCCTCCTGGATACGAAGATTCTCCAGGTAAGCTGACAGATTCTTTCCCGTCTGCTGCTTAAAGCTGGTGGAGAGGATAGAGGCATTGACATCAAAGGCTTCCGCAATGCTGAGTAAAGAAAGGGAACTGTCCCTGAAGTGATCGTTCAGGTAGTCAATGACCTGCCTGATCTTCTCGCCGCCGCTTTCCTGCCGGTTCTTCTCGGCGCATTTGGCCAGTGCGTGGAAGAATTCCCGCAGCAAGCCAAATTGACGCTTGGTAGGCGCTTCGCTGATTGTGCTTAAACATTCGTTGAGCATGTCGTCTGAAATTTCCCCCCGGCTGCTCATGAGCGGCAGACAGCTAATCGCCGTACTCAACAGCTCAGATAAGAACAGACGCCCCACAGGGGGAGGCACGGGATGGTCAATAAAGTTCACTCGAAACAGCTCGTTCAGCGCTTGATCCACATCGGTTATGTTACCATGGATGACGGCCTCTGTCAGCCGGTAGCTAACATCCGGCGGGTAGAAATACTGGACGGTGCTGGCATTGTAGTTGGACCATTTCAGCACGCCATTATCCCACCCGGGAGAAAGGGTATGCATGGTCATGGTTGTGCGGGCCTGCTCGAAGGAACGGGAGATCTTAGGCAAAGGCGGAGTGACCTCATCTCCGCCAAACGCGTGGATGCACTCCCGAAAATAAAGTGGAATTTCCTCATAAAGCTTCTGATACAAGCCGTCAATGGCATCGCGGCTCCTATTAAAGACAATCAGAGCCAGCGTTTCCTCATCCACATCATAATACAAAGTCTGTTTAAACAGACTGTCCAAAACCTCCTTGAGCACCATCTTCATCGAACCCAGCAGTTTCAGCATGGAGTCGGCGTCATCATCGCTTATCTGAGGCTGAAGATGGAACAGCAGCACTCGCGCCGTACTGAAATGCACATAGTCCGGATAAACATATTGGCAGATGCGGTCGGCCTCCGCCTCGCTGCTGAAACTTCCCCTCAGCAGACGGCTGGCAAAGGAGGAGCGCAAAAGAGCATTGTGCTCAGATGCCAGACGCTGAAGGTTTTCATTATCGGTCTGAAGTGTTACCACCATATCTTGAATGATCTGCAAAGCATTGTCCGAATCGTCTCCATGCATGCCGACAGCCCCAAGGATGACGGTAAGCGGCGTAGAAATGCGCTTTGCCTGCCGCAAACATAGCAGGAGGCCGGCTGCCAGCGAAACACACAGGCACACCACCATCAGATTCCTGTAAATGTTCACGCGTGCCATGATAACATCTACCGGCTGTATGGACACATAGGACAAGCCGTTGGCACTTGTGTAAAGATGATTGACCAGCATGCTGCCGCATTGGGTATCGAGTAAGAAATCCGTCTCCTTCGGATGCGTAAGGACGCGTTGGATAGTCGCCTCATACAAGCCCTCCAGGTCGCAGGCGCTCCCGGTGGTGGAAGTAAGCATCTGACCGCTGCGGTTCGCGATGTAAACGGCGCCGTTTTCACCAAGATTGATATCACTGAATAGAGATGCGACTTTCTGTTCATCCATAAGGATAATCAGATAGCCGTTACCCATGCCAATAAGCGGCTGGGTCATGGACAAATAGCTTCCCATTTCCTCTAAAATGGTGATTTCACGAGCCGGCACCAGTCCTGTTTCCAGCGTGAGAGCATTTAAATCCTGTATGAAGCGATCATGGACATCGTCGGCAAAGCGCAGATAGTCCGCAAAAAAATCTTCATATTTATAAATGATGTGATCATTCATGACGATCTGAGAATTATTGAAAAAAAGAAAATACTGATCCACGAAACTTTGAATCAGCGAATACCCCTCCAGCGAATTACGCACCTCCACCATCTTGTAGACATAAGGGTACATAAAGCCGCTGGTATTGCTCTGAAAAGCGCGCACCGAGGGATTATAGGTAATTTCATGCGCTATGTTGCGAACCTCCTGCAGGTGCATGTCAAAACTCTCGGAGGCGGATATCAGGACATTGTTGTTCAACTGTGTAGCATACGCCTGGGTCTCATTGATTGAGATAATGTAAAAAAACACGCTGACAAGAAACGGAATCACCAGTACCAGCGCATAAGATCGAAGACAGGACAGAAAAACTTCCCTGTTGCGAAAGATTTTAAGGAATGAAGACCCGCTGAACCGATGTCGCACGGAATACTCTCCTTTGTTTTTATCAGAAACGTTTTATCTTTTCATACGAATATATTCTTATTTTATCGAAAGAAAGCCATTTTGTACATATGTAAAATGTTGAATCAGCAAATTCTGATTTTTGATACCGATGGAGTAAATTAACAAAAACAAAGGATTGCAAATGTGCAAAAAGAATTGAATATATCATTTTTGTCATTATTGTGATAGTATAGGGCAACAAAAACACGATAAAAATGTGACAAGGAGGTTCGCCATGGCAGATCAGGGAAAAAAACGCAACGTTACGAAAAAGTATCTTCGTCTTCATTGGGAATTGTACATAATGCTGCTTTTTCCAGTAATTGTCATCATTATTTTCAACTACATACCCATGGGCGGTGCAATCATCGCATTCAAGGATTTCAAGATGAGAAAGGGCATGTTTTTGAGCCCTTGGGCAGCTCAATACGGCCTGGCAAACTTCATTCGATTTTTTTCCAACTATAACTTTTCCTCCACGCTGCGCAATACCCTGATCTTGTCCGTCTATTCCCTGCTGGTGAACATTCCCTGCGCGATTGTGCTGGCCGTCAGCCTTAATTACGTGCGCAATACGGTGTTCAAGAAGACCGTGCAGATGATTTCCTACTTCCCTTACTTCATCTCCACCATTGTCATCGCCAGCATGATCAATATGCTCTTTAACACGCGCACAGGTATCTTGGGCAGGCTGTATTACGGTATATCCCAGTCCAACATTCTGTCTGACGCTTCCATGTTTCCGCATCTTTACGTATGGTCCGGCGTGTGGCAGAGCGTAGGCTTTGGCTCAATCATCTATCTGGCGGCACTGTCCAGCGTGGATCCGCAGTTGCACGAAGCCGGGACCATCGACGGTGCCAACATCCTTCAGCGTATCTGGCATATCGACCTGCCTACCATCCTGCCCATGGTAACCATCATGCTGATTCTCAATATGGGAAGTATGTTGAATGTAGGCTACGAGAAAGTATTGGCTATGCAAAACCAAAACAACCTGAGTATGTCGGAAATCATTTCAACCTATTCCTACAAGGTGTCGCTGGCGGCGTCCATGCCGGACTTCTCCTACGGCACAGTTATCGGGTTATTCCAGTCGGTGGTCGGCCTTGTGCTGGTCATGACCTCCAACAAGGTTGCCAATAAGCTGACCGGAAACGGGTTCTGGTGAGAGGAGCGCGGCGAGAATGACAATGCATGCACATCATGTTATTCGCTCCTGCAAAACGGATCGAATCGTTTATTTCGTCAACAGTGTTTTGATGATGCTGTTCCTGATTGCCGTGCTGTACCCCTTTGTGTACATCATTAGCTGTTCCTTTAGCTCCGGCCAGGCACTTATTTCCGGCAAGGTGGTTCTTTTGCCCGTGGATTTTACGTTGGATGGCTACCGGGCAATCATGGAATACAGGGATATTTGGACTGGCTTTTACAATTCGTTCCTGTATACCGTTGGCGGCACGCTGTTGGGCGTAACGCTGACGATTCTAACGGCCTATCCTCTTTCACGGTCATCTCTGATTGGGCGCAAGCCGCTGGTAATGCTATTCCTGTTTACCATGCTCTTTAACGGCGGTCTGGTTCCCAACTACATACTGGTGATGAAGCTGGGTCTGCTTCACACAAGCTGGGCCATTATCCTTCCGATGGCGCTCAGCGCGTACAATATCATTGTAGCGCGGACATTCTTCATCACCTCTATTCCGGCAGAACTGCACGAATCGGCTGAGCTGGATGGCTGCGGCGAGTTTCGCTTCTTGCTCTCCATTGTACTGCCACTGTCCAAGGCCATCCTGGCTGTACTGGCATTGTGGATTGCAATTGGCTACTGGAACAGCTATTTTAATCCCATGATTTACCTCAACGAAAAGTCGAAATATCCTTTACAATTGATCTTGCGCGAAATTCTGCTGATGGCAAACGTGGACTTTACCAAAGCCGCCAGCAACCCGGAACTCTATTACAGAAACCAACAGCTAAGCGAGATTCTGCGTTACGGCACGATTATCATCAGCAGCCTGCCCCTGATGATTCTTTATCCTTTCATTCAAAAATACTTTGTCAAGGGTATCATGATCGGTTCCGTGAAGGGCTGATCCACGGTATTCCCCAAACGGTGCGTAAGCGGAGCAGGCGTTTGAGCTCGCGACTGATTCGCTGGCAAGTAAAAGTTATAGGAGGTTTAACCATGAAAAAGATCCTGACATGTTTATTGGCTCTGACGCTTCTCCTGGGCATGTTCGTCACAGCCGGAGCCGAGAGCATCTTTCCCCTGAAAGATGAGATTACCCTGACAGCCTTCGTGCTTGGCATGGAGGGCGGTGTTGACTACACCAGCAACTACGTGACTCAATGGATCAAGGAAAAGACCAACATCAACCTGGAGTTTACCTACGCCGTGAGTGGCAACGATGGCAAGACTAAGCTGAACTTGATGCTCTCCAGCGGCGAGCGTCTGCCGGATATCTTCATTGCGACCGGCTGGAGCAAGGCCGAGACCATGATGTACGGCTCTGAGGGTATTGTCGTTCCACTGAACAAGTACCTGGAAGGCGCCGAAAACTGGAACAAGCTCAATGAGATGAGCCCCGCCCGGTATGGCGACCTGGTCATGAGCGATGGCAATATCTATACCTTCGGCGATGTAAACGAGTGCTTCCACTGCAGCCACCAGGCCCGTATGTGGATCTACCAGCCATGGGTTGACTCCCTGAACGGCGGTGTCTTGCCCACCACAACCGACGAGTTGTATGACTTCATGGTCAAGGTCAAGAACATGGATCCCAATGGCAACGGCGCTGCCGATGAGATCCCAATGACCGGCTATCTGGATGGCTGGGCCACCGATCCCTTTGTGTTCCTCTCCAATTCCTTTGTGCAGAACAATAACTTTATTTCCAATACCAATCCAACCATTGCCGGCGGCTTTGTCATCAACGGCGACACGATGAAGTACAACCTAATTTCCGATGAATATCGTGATGCCCTCAGGTATATGAACAAGCTGTATAAGGAAGGCCTGCTGGATTCCCAGACCTACCCCCAGACCAGCGATCAGTGCAATGCTACCATGGATAACGAGACTCACCTGGTTGCTGTGATGGCCGGCGGCCCCATGCCCCAGAACGCCAACTTCTGGTCACAGACCCCCGGCGAATGGCAGAATTGGACCCTGCTGCCTCCGTTGAAGGGACCTGCCGGCGTGCAGTATGCTTTCACCGGCCTGGATTCCTACTATGGCAACAGCATCGGCCTGGTGTCCAGCGACTGCGAATACCCCGAGATTGCGGTTCAGCTGTTTGACCTGCTGGCCTCTGAAGAAGGCAACCGCGTGCAGAACTCCGGCGTGGAAGGCATCAGCTGGAAGTGGACCGATGAAATGTCCAGCCTGACTGGTGGCAAATCCAAGTGGGCGAAGATAATCCCCGAAAAGAAAAAGGAAGATGGAACCACCGACTGGGCCGCGTATGGCTTTGACTTTAAGGATGCCACCTGGGACGCTGACGCGGCAATCCGCTGCGATACCGCCGAGATGCGCGAAGGCGAGGGCGTAGAGGATCCCAATATGAACGTGGAAGCTATCCTGTACAAGTCCGCCCAAGTGTACGATCCCTATTCCTACGATGTGAATACCATCGTGCCCAACATGCCCTACACAGCGGATCAGTCCAAGAAGATTTCCGAGTACACGGTTTCTGTCGGCGCCTATGCCAACTCCGCCACCATCCGTTTCATTACCGGCGACATGAACATTGAGACCGATTGGGACGCATACCTTAATGAGATGGAGAAGATGGACGTGAAAGGTTACGTTGCCGTCATGCAGGAAGCCTATGACGCCTATCGCGCCAGCCTGGGCAAGTAATCGCTCTTAAATGGCTATGAAGTAAACCACGCTGCGGACTGCTCTGCCACAGGGCAGTCCGCAGTATTATATCAGGAGGAAGCTATGATAGATCTGATGGAGCGCGAGGGCATGCTTATATACGAGCAGGATGGCATCCGCACGCGGGTCTGTGCGGTGTGTGACGGGATTCTTCGCGTAACCCACACCCGCCGGGAGGCATTCCTGATCGGGAAAAGCGCAATCGTGATCCTGGAGGGCATGCTGCCGGGGCATGTGACCGCGACGGAGCGGGAGGACATCCTGGCCGCAGGCGGATTCAGGGTGCGCGTGTCCCGGTTCACAGGGCAGATCGCCCTAGAAGATGCGCAGGACCAACCGCTGCTCAAGGAGGCGGATGCACGCCCCCATCAGTTGGTGGAGAAGCCCGTATTTCGCAATCGCTTTGACAACGCTGTTATTCGTGAGGGGCAGAGCGTGGATGGAGCGCGCGCGTCTGCCGAGCCGACGGAGAGGCGACAGGACAGAACTGCCTATGAGTGCCGCCAGAGCTTCGTCTTTGATGAACATGAGGGCTTGTATGGCTTGGGCTCTCACGAGGAAGGGTTCGGCAACCTGCGTGGACGGATGCGGATGCTGTATCAACATAACATGAAGGCCGTGGTGCCGGTGCTGGTGTCCACACGTGGCTGGGGCATCGTGTTTGACATGGGATGCCTGATGACTTTCCATGACGATGAGGAAGGCTCCTATCTCTGGGCGGATTGTGCGGATGAGATGGATTGGTATTTCCTTTACGGTGATGGCAGTTATGCCTCCCTGATGCAGCTGTACCGCAAGTTGACCGGAGAAGCGCCCATGCTGCCCAAGTATGCCCTGGGTTACATCCAGTCCAAAGAACGGTATGTTTCAGCGCAGGAGATGCTGGAGGTGGCCGATGAATACCGTCGCCGGAGCATCCCGCTGGATATGCTGGTGCTGGACTGGCAGAGCTGGCCAAAGGGACAGTGGGGTTGGAAGACGTTTGATCCGGAACGTTTCCCGGATCCCAAGGGCTTCACCGATATGCTGCACGAGAAAAACGTGAGGCTTATGCTCTCCATTTGGCCTTCCATGCGGGGCGAGCGCAACAACGATCTTGCCCAGATGCTGGAAAGGGGCTATATGCTTGGCAATCGGCTGATCTACGATGCATTCAACCCCGATGCCCGGGCCCTGTACTGGGAGCAGGCACGGAAGAACCTGTTCAGCAAGGGCGTGGATGCATGGTGGTGTGACTGCAGCGAACCCTTTGAGAGCGACTGGCATGGAGAGATCAAGCCTGAACCTGCCCAGAGGATGTGGCTGAATACGGAAGAAGCCAAGAAGTATCTTGATCCAGCAAGCATCAACCTATACAGCCTGTATCATTCTCAGGGCATTTATGAGGGACAGCGTTCGGTGCGGCAGGACAAGCGCGTCCTGAACCTGACCCGCTCCTCTTACGCAGGGCAGCATCGGAGTGCCACAGTCACCTGGAGCGGCGATGTCAGCGCTGCCTGGGAGACACTTCGCCGTCATATCCCTGAAGGGCTTAACTTTTGCGTGACCGGCGAGCCGTACTGGTCCACGGACATCGGCGGCTTTTTCCCGATGGGCGGCACTGGCCCTTGGTTCCTAGCCGGCGACTTCAACATGGGCGTGAAGGATCTGGGTTACCGGGAGCTGTTCGTGCGCTGGATGCAATATTCTGTGTTCCTGCCGATGATGCGGGCCCATGGCACAGGTACGCCCCGGGAAATCTGGCAATTCGGTGAGAAGGGCGAACCATTCTACGACGCCATTGAGAAGGCCATCCGACTGCGTTACCGCCTGGTACCTTACCTGTATAGCCTGATGGCGCAGACAAATCAGGAAGGTTTGTCCATGCTTCGGATTCCGGCGCTGGTGTTTCCGGAGGATGCGGCGCTGCGCGGGGTGGATGATGAGATGATGCTGGGCGACGCCATACTGGTCAAGCCGGTTGTGCGGCCCATGTATTATCTTCCAGGGTCGCAAGCAATTACAGTGCGGGATGAGCTTATCGATGTGGTTCTGCCTGCCGGCTGTCGCTGGTACGCGCTGGATTCAGGCGAGCGCTATGACGGTGGACAGACGATTGCTGTGACCGCACCGCTGGAGCGGATTCCCGCTTTTATCCGGGAAGGAACGATCCTGCCCTGGGGCGCACAGGTGCAGTGTACGGCAGAGCTCCGCAACGCGCCGCTGGAGCTGATTGTATATCCCGGAGCGGACGGCGGTTGCCGTTTGTATGATGATGCCGGTGACGGATACGGATACGAAAAAGGCGAATTCGTTACGGTACTGTGCCGCTGGGATGACACTTTGGGTGAATTGACACTCGAAGAGCGCCAAGGGCATTGCCCGGAGCTGCCCGAGGTGGCAGAACTGTGCATCCACCGTGTGGATGGTCCTGTGCATACGATTGCCTATGACGGTAGAAGTGTGACGGTTCGGCTGTAACGATTCCCGATTGAACCAGACAAGGAGGCATTTGGACGATGCTGCGGAGGCTATGTCTGCTGATGGCATTCCTTTTCACGCTGGTGCCGCTCTCGTCGCTGGCTGAGCGGGAGACGGTGCAGTATTTCTATCACAACGCCTGTGAGAGTTGTAATCCGCAAGAGGCGTTCGCAGAAGAATTCCATCGCCTGACGGGAAAAAAATTGTCCGACTATGATGTCAGTTATTACAACGTCTACAGTGATGCGGGGTTTGCTGCCTATGAGCAGGCAGTCCGAGACTTGAATGAGGATGAGCGAAAGCTGCCGCTGCTGATCATGGGCGAAACGGTCTATTCGGGAGACACGGCGATTTCATTGGGTCTGGAGTCGCGCTTCGGTTCAGTTAAGCAGGACAACCGGAGCGTGATCTATTTCCTGACGGCAACGGCCTGCGAAAGCTGCATGGCAGCCCGCACATTGATCGAGTCCCTGCCCACAGTGGTGCCTGTCTGGACCGGGAATGAGTTAATTTCCTCTGACGTAGAGGTCAGGGAAATCAGCATCAGTGCGGAACCCGAAAAAGCGAGTGCGTTGTTCGAACGTTACCAGGTACCGGATGACAAGCGGTATGCACCGTCGGTCTTTATGGGAGAAACATATTTCACAGGGAAGGAGCAATTGGAGCGTGAGCTGCTTTCTGCCTTAAAGGCCGGCGCCGCTCTTAAGACGCCTGCGCTTAAGACGGCTGCGCCGGAAGAAACCAGCGTGACCCTGTTGGGAGCCATCGCCGCTGGTCTGGCTGCGGGGTTCAAGCCCTGTGCGCTGTCCATGCTGCTGTTGTTTCTTGGTATGCTGCTGTCTCTGCGCAAAAATCCGCTTCTGCCTGGTCTTTTGTATCTGGGCGGCAAATTCACGGTTTACCTGGGGATCGGGCTGATCTTTGCACAGCTTTGGACGCGATACGCTCCTTCATGGCTTCCACTTGCGGTACGCATCGTGATGACAGTTTCGGGCGGCATGCTGATCGTGATGAACCTATTGGACGCGTTGAACGCACACGCCCAGCAGTATGGCCGCATCCGCAACCAACTGCCATCGGCACTGCGTATAAGGCTCAGAAGCTTCATCCAGGGCTTCGCAGGAAGAGGCGGTTTGTGGATGGGTGCTGCAGCCGCTGTGATCGGCGCGGTGGTCGCGGGGGGTGAATTCCTCTGCGCCGGGCAGATATATATAGCTGTACTGATTGCCAATGCGGGCATTCAGGGTACCATGCTGCCGCTGATTGTGTATTGCCTTGCCTTTCTGGCGCCGGGTATGGCCCTGCTTTTGATTGTGTCCCTGACCAGAAGAACCATGGCGTCCTCCGACTGGATATTGAACCACATGCCGCTGATCAAAGTGTTCTCGGCAATCATGATGACAGCTGTCATCCTCTATACATGGATCATGAAATGAGGTGAACCGATTGTTTGGGCGACAAGCAGAAAAACCAGGCAAGCCAAAGGCTTCCCCACCCGTACTAAAACTGTATGACCCGGAGATGCGTTCCTTGTATCATGACCGTCTGGATGCGTTTCCTTTCCCGGAGGCGTTGATTCTGGCCGCCAGCAAGGAATTTTTCAATGATCCAGCACCCTGCGAGATCCATCGCCGGGCTGTGCAGCTCCGCCTTTGCGGCGAGATGACGGAGGCCCTGCCACTGGGCCGGACAATCCCATTGGAGGAGCTTCCGCCGCTGATCCTACTGTATTGCCAGGATATCCATCCCGCTTTTGTGCGTCTGGATGTAGAATGATGATTGACAAGGAGCAAAGCACGATGAAAATGAATTTCAACCGAAGCTGGATATCATATACGACGCCTGAACCCGAGGAATGGCATCTACCCCGGAAAACCAGGATTGTTGACCTGCCTCATGACGATAACATCCGCTATGATACGGATGGCGGCAACGTGTCGGGCCCTGCGGGCGCCTACTATCCAGGCTGCTCGGTAGAGTATGAAAAGACGCTGGTTGTTCCCCCGCATTGGAGGGACAAGCGAGTTTCGCTGATTTTTGACGGTGTGTGCCATCATGCGGTGGTGCGGGCTAACAGACAGTTTGTCACCCGGAATGATTACGGGTATACCGCCTTCCAATGTGATTTGACGCCGTTTTTGCATGAGGGGGAAAACCTCCTTCGTGTGTCCGCTGCCAACAAGGATGTGCCGAATTCACGCTGGTACACCGGCACGGGCATCTATCGTAGCGTCGAAATATGGGTGCAGGATGCGGTGATGATCCCCTGGCGTGGCGTGGCACTGACAACCGAACTGAAAGGCCGCGATGCCATCGCCCATGCCCGGGTGCGTATCAAGAACACCAGCGCCAAATCAGCACAGCGTCAGATCCTAATCGAATTGCTGGATGATGAGGACAAGATCGCAGCGTCTGTTGAGACAGCGGTGCAGGTGGAAGCCGGTCAGGAAAAGGAAATCACAGCTGCGCTGGAGGTCAAGAGTGCCAGACTTTGGTCTGATGAAACGCCCTATCTGTACCGTGCTGTTGTCACCCTGCTTAAGGAGGGGCAGAAAACGGATGAATATGCTTTCCCATATGGCCTCAGGACAATTGCCTTGCGCGCAGAGAAGGGCTTCTTGCTCAATGGAAAGGAAACTAAGCTCCGCGGCGGCTGCATTCATCACGACAACGGTATTTTGGGTACCGCATCCTTCGATAAAGCGGAGGAGCATCGCGTCAAGGCGCTGAAGGCAAGCGGCTTCAACGCCATACGCAGCGCGCACAATCCGGCCTCCGAGGCGCTTCTTCGCGCTTGTGACAAATATGGTATACTGGTGATGGATGAGGCCTTCGATATGTGGCGGGAGCCCAAAATGCCCTATGATAACAGCATGCTGTTCGAGTACACGTGGCGCAGGGACGTGGCCGCCATGGTAGAGCGCGATAGAAACCATGCCTGTGTCATCATGTATTCCACCGGCAATGAGATTCCTGAGCGCGATGGCCACTCGGACGGTGCCAGGATATCCCGGGAGCTGGCGGAGTATATCCGCGCGCTGGACCCGACCCGCCCTGTGATCAATGCGTTGTGCAGTGTAGCGCCTGAAGGCGGCGTGGATGGGCTGGAGGCTAATCTGCTCAAGGAAAGCGGCAAGGACTATTTTGCATGGAAGACATCCGACTTTTCCGCTCCCCTGGACGTGGTGGGATACAATTACATGCCCAATCGCTTTGAGCCTGACCATGAGCGTTTCCCCGAACGGGTTTTTTGTGCAGCGGAAACAGTCACCTGTGATATCTTGAACGGCTGGGATAAGGTGGAGCGCTTGCCCTACGTGATTGGCGATTTTGTCTGGACAGCCATGGACTACATCGGTGAAGCAGGCGTCGGTCGGTCGGTTGTGGAGGAGCCCGCAAACGGGCTGGCCCACTATCCCTACCGCCTGTCTGGCTGCGGAAACCTGGATATAGCCTGCCGGAAGAAACCCTGCTCCTATTACCGGGATTGTGTCTGGGAGAGGGCCGAACGGCCATATATCGCTGTGGAATCTCCCGAAATCTATGATAAAGAGAAGAACCTGATGTGGTGGGGCTGGCCTATCGTTCATGAATACTGGAATTATCCCGGTCAAGCGGGGAAGCCGACGCGGGTCTTTGTTTATAGCAGAGCCGATGAGATTGAACTGCTGCTCAACGGCAGGTCCATCGGACGGCAGCCCGCTGGCAAGCCGTCGAAATATACAGCGTCCTTTGAAATCCCTTACGAACCGGGTGAACTCACCGCGGTGGAACTGCGGGGCGGCAAGGAAACAAATCGTCATGCCATCAGGACGCCCGATTCTGTCCGCGTGCTGTCCTTGAAGCCAGACAAGCAGACACTGAACAGCCAGGAGGACGACTTGCTCTTTGTGGATGTTGAGCTGATGGACAGCATGGGTAATCCCGTTATCGACGAAGAGCGGACAGTATATTCGGCCGTTCAGGGCAGTGCCTATTTCCTCGCGGCAGGAAACACCGCCATTAAAACCACTGCCAATTATGCCGATCCCTGTCAGAAGCTGCATTTGGGGCATGTTCAGATTGTTCTTAGGACGAATGGACAGCCTGGAGAGGCGGTGCTGACATGTATCAGTGAGGGACTTCCCACAGCAACGCTGCGCATCCGAGTGAACTAAGATCTGTTCCTGGGTCAGGGTACATCCAATCATTAGAAGGGCGGCGAGACTATGCAGGCTTTCAATCCCTATCTTCCCAGCTGGGAATACACCCCGGACGGCGAACCTCATGTCTTTGATGGACGTGTCTATATGTATGGTTCCCACGACCGTTTCCGTGGTCACGTTTACTGCCTGAACGATTATGTTTGCTGGTCCGCACCGGTGGATAATCTGGCTGACTGGCGCTATGAAGGCGTGATCTACCGCAAGACGGACGATCCCTTCAACCCGGATGGCCGTATGTGCCTCTATGCGCCGGATGTGACGCAGGGCCCTGACGGACGCTATTATCTATACTATGTACTGGATAAACGCTGCTGCGTTTCCGTGGCGGTGTGCGATACTCCGGCGGGAAAATATGACTTCTACGGCTATGTCCACTATTCGGACGGTACCCGGCTGGGGGAGCGCGAGGGAGATGAGCCGCAGTTCGACCCGGGTGTTCTTACGCAGAACGGCTTGACCTACATGTATACCGGTTTCTGTGCCCGGGGTGACTTAAGCCGCCGCGGCCCCATGCTTACCGTTTTGGACCGTGATATGCTTTCGGTGGTGAAGGCACCTGTCACCATCATGCCCAGCCAGCCCTACAGCGCCGGCAGCGGCTATGAAGGGCACGAATTCTTTGAGGCATCCTCCATTCGTAAATTCGGCGATACCTATTACTTTGTCTATTCCTCTGTGGTGATGCACGAACTGTGCTATGCAACAAGCCGCTATCCTGACCATGGTTTTGTCTACGGCGGCGTGATTGTGAGCAATAACGACCTGCACATCAACACCTACAAGCCCGCAGAGATGCCCATGTATTACGGTGCAAACAATCACGGCGGCCTTGTGCGGGTGAAGGATCAGTATTACATCTTCTACCATCGCCATACCGACGGAACGAACTTCAGCCGCCAAGGCATGGCAGAGCGTGTCGGCCTCCTGCATGACGGCTCAATCCCTCAGGTGGAGATGACCTCCTGTGGCCTAAACGGCGGTCCCTTGGAGGGCAAAGGGACATATCCGGCCTATATCGCCTGCAATCTCTTCTGCGCCACAGAAAACATGTATTCCGGCGGTGCGGGAAAAAACGGCTTCTGGCTGGACAGCTGCTATCCCCGCATCACCCAGGACGGCCGCGACGGCGACGAGGAGCCTGGCTACATTATGAACATGACGGACACGGCTACGTGCGGTTTCAAGTATTTTGACTTAAAAGGTGTAGAGAAGGTCAACATCAGCGTCCGGGGCTATTGCAAAGGCGTTTTCCAGGTGAAGACAGCCTGGAACGGCCCTGTGCTGGGCGAGATCCCGGTGGGCTTCACCAACGTGTGGACGGACTACAGTCAACCAATCCTCATCCCTGACGGCGTGCAGGCGCTTTACTTCACCTACAAAGGACAGGGGAGCGCCGCTCTCAAATCGTTTACGCTGGAATAAACGGGAAAGGAGCAAACCGTGAAGACGATAAGCCAATTCAGTCTGGGCGATATGCTGCTGACCTACATGCTGGACAACGATGGTCACGTCGGCATGCAGCTGCTCCCTGTGGAGAAGGCGGCGGAGGCAATAGAAAAGTGCTGCATGATCGAGAGCCTTGCCCAGCTGCACGTGCGCGGTGATACGCTGCCGGCAGCCTATGGCAACGGACATACCATGGCGCTCACTGCTTCCACTGCACGGATGCGCTTTGCCCACCAGGAACATCACAGTGACAGTATCATCACGACCCTGCGGGATGATACGGGAAGAATTGTCCGGCACTGGGTCTCGTGGCACCCAGGGCTGAAAGCGATGCGGGTATCAACGGAATTCGAGAATGGCACAAACGAGCCGCTGACATTGGAACTACTTTCCAGCTTCAGCCTTGGCGGCCTTACCCCTTTTGCTGCCGGTGATACACCGGACACGCTGCTGCTCCATCGGGCAAGAAGCGCCTGGAGCGCCGAAGGCAGGCTTGTCACGCAGTCTGTAGAGGAACTGAATCTTGAACCCTCATGGGCTCATCATGGCATCCGTGTAGAGAAATTTGGTCAGGTCGGGTCCATGCCGGTACGGGGCTGGTTCCCATTTGCAGCACTGGAGGACAGGCGGACCCATGTGACCTGGGCGGTGCAACTGGCGATCCCCTCCTCCTGGCAGGTGGAAGTCCGCAGAAAAGATGATGGCTTGAGCATGACTGGCGGCCTGGCGGATTATGATTACGGTCATTGGGCAAAAAAAATGCTGCCCGGCGAGCGTTTCCAAACGCCACAGGCTTACCTGACAGTAGGCTGCGGCGGCGTGGATGATGTATCCCAGCGATTGCAGACAATTCATCGGGAATACTGGGTCAGAAAGGATCAGGTTTTGCCTGTTGTGTTCAACGAATACTGCACCACATGGGGCAATCCATCCGAAAGCAACCTTAAGCACATCACACAGAAGCTGAAAGGTCATGATGTGGACTATCTGGTTATCGATGCTGGCTGGTATGGCACGAAAGATGCAGGCTGGAGCGACTGCGGCGGCGACTGGATCCCCAATGAAGAAACAATGTTCCCGCAAGGGCTCAAGCATACAGCGGATATGATCCGGGCGGCCGGTTTCAAGCCGGGACTATGGTTTGAGCCGGAGACCTGTGCCCGCAAGAGTGCAATCAACGCACGGGAAGAACTGCTGCTCAAGCGGCACGGCACCGTCATCGACACCGACAACAGGCGCTTCCTGGACATGCGCAAGCCCCAGGTGCAGGCATACCTCAGGGAACGTGTGACAGGACTCTTATCCGCCTGCGGCTTTGAATATGTTAAAATTGATTATAACGACTGCATCGGTGTAGGCTGTGACGGAGCTGAAAGCCTGGGGGAAGGACTGCGGCAGAACATGGAGAGTACGCTGGCCTTTTTCCGCGGCATGAGGGAAGAAATCCCCGGCCTGTGCATTGAAAACTGTGCATCCGGCGGGCATCGGCTGGAACCGTCGCTGATGGCGGTATCGGATATGGCCTCCTTCTCGGATGCCCACGAATGTCGGGAGATCCCGATCATCGCCGCCGGCCTCCATCGCCTGATCCTGCCGGGACAATCACAGATTTGGGCAGTGATCCGGGGAACGGACAGCCTTCGCCGAATCAATTACTCGCTGATCAGCACCTTTCTGGGGGTCATGTGCCTCTCTGGTGACATCGGTGAACTGACAGAGGAGCAATGGCAGAAGGTGGACGAGGGGATCAGCTTCTACAGAGCGGTGCAGCACATTATCCGGGATGGCGTATCCGCTTTCCATGGCCAGGTATCTGCAAGCTGGCGGGATCCGGAGGGTTGGCAGGCAGTATGCCGGCAAAACGAACAAGGAGAGACACTTGTTGTTGTCCATACCTTTCGCGGAGCGTTGCCTGCGCAAATCATCCTCCCAGTGAAGGCACAGTGTATCCTTCGCGTAATGACCAGCGAAGACAACGCCGTGAGCCTTAAGGATGGCAAGCTGACGATCATACCAAAGGCCGGCTTTGAAGCGATAGCCGTCCATCTTGCATGAATAGGGGTGACATGCCCCCGGTATGGTATGTTTACATCATAGGCTCCAGGCGTTCATATAAGGACCGGTATTTATTGTATCCTTCCTCATAGACATCCTGCAAAGCGGCGTCGGGTTCATGGGTGCGCCTGACCGTAATGGTCCTCTCCACCGCTTCACCGAAGCCTGTGTATACCCCCGTCCCGACACCGGCCAGAATGGCCGCACCCAGCGTCGTTGCAGCGTCGCTCAGAGGAACTTCAATCCGCTTGCCCGTTACATCCGCCTTCATCTGCGTCCAAACAAGGCTGTTGGCACTGCCGCCCATAGCCCGCATGGTACCCACAGCCACTCCCGTTTCCAAGGCTGCCTCCAGATTATGCCTCAAGGAATAAGCTACGCCTTCCATGCACGCGCGTATCATGTGCGCGCGGGATTTGGCATAATTAAGCCCAAAGAAGACGCCGGATGCATGGGGGTTCCAGATGGGGCTGCGCTCGCCCGCCATATAGGGCAGAAAGAGGACGCCGTCACTTCCTGCAGGCACACTTCCCGCAAGGCTGCTCATCTCATCAAAGCTAAGCTCCGGGCAAATCGTCTCCCGCAGCCATTTCAGCGCACCGCCACCGCCTGTGGTGCCGCCCTGCAAAAGCCAGCGGCCGGGAACAACGTGCTTGCCCAGGATGAGGCGCCGGTCAACAGCATAATTGTTTAGGCATATACTCATGCCGCCAGCCTGGCCGCCCTGCTCCTGTGTCTGTCCCGCGTCCACCACACCGGCGCCCAGCGTTCCGCAGGCCGCATCAAGGCCACCGGCCACAACTGGCGTGCCGGCAGTGAGCCCTGTCAGCATTGCCGCTTCCTCGCTTACCCCGCCCACAATTTGATGGCAGGCATAAAGGGGAGGAAGAAGCTCCCGCCGCACTCCCAAACGCTTGCACATCGCATCATCCCAGCGGCCCTGGCGCATATCGAAGAAATGGCAGCCATATCCCTGGGACAGATCCTGCGTCTTTATGCCTGTCAGGCGGTAGACGATGAAGCTGTTTGATTGCAGTATTGCATCTGCCTTTTTATATGCATCCGGGAGGTTTTGCTTATACCACAGAATTTTTGGCAATGTATAGCTGGGCTGAAGGAGGTTTCCGCATAGGGAGAAAATCTCGTCTTCGGGTATTTCCTGTTTGATGG
>JAEZQK010000024.1 GCA_023413135.1 Bacillota bacterium | reverse complement strand
CTGCTGCGCTGCCGCTTGCATCGCTTGTTTCGCCGGCCTCCTTCATCTCGCTTCATCCCTCCATCTGGCTCAATCGTCGCACTGCTTCGCTACCGCTCGCATTGCTTGTTTCGCCAGCCTCCTCCACCCCTCCCATTTCCCTCCATCTGGCTCAATCGGCGTGCTGACTCGCTGCCGCTCGCACTACCACCCGGCTCAATCGGCGCGCTGCTGCGCTGCCGCTTGCATCGCTTGTTTCGCCGGCCTCCTTCATCTCGCTTCATCCGCCACAGGCGGCGCTCGATTCCGGAGCCTGTTTCGCCAGCCTCCTCCGCCTCGCTTCACCCGCCACAGGCGGCGCTTCGGCTACGGAGCCACAGGCGGGGTCGGGGTTCCGGAGCCACAGGCGGCGCTTCGGCTACGGAGCCACTGGCGGGGTCGGGGTTCCGGAGCCCTACGGCTGCAAAGAGTGTATTGGCTTTCCTTCCGGCTCGCATATGCCCCGGCGGAGGAGACAACAAACTCTAAACAGTTGTAGGGGCGATTATCAATCGCCCGCCTGCGCCGGTTAGTGCCAGCATCGCTTTTCAGACCACGCTGCTCTAAAAATAAATACATCCATATATCCAGTCAATCCTTGCATAAAGCCGGTGAAAAAGCGTTGCAATTAAGGTATAATAACGATAAATAGAATTTATCGAGCAGGCGCTAATGAAGGTTGCAAGGTTGCCTAGTGTTTTAAATATTCTGAAGCGAGGTCTTACAAGGTGGAAGATAAGAAACTAAAGACAAGTAGGGGTACCGTTTACTATTGGATTAGCCGCAATGAAAATAAACACGCAAAATGTATCGTTTTTACGCATGGATTAACTGCCGACCACTCCATGTTCGAAAAACAAGTGGAATATTTTAAACAAGAATATACGGTCATTACATGGGATGTCCCTTTGCATGGCCTTTCACGCCCATATTCGAATTTCACATATGAGAATTGTGCGCATGACCTTATGAGAATATTAGATCAGGAAAAAGTTGATAAGGCAATATTTGTCGGTATGTCTATGGGCGGTTATCCCAGCCAAGAATTTGCGTTTCGTTATCCTGAAAAAGTTGAAGGCTTTATAGCGCTTGATACCACACCTTTTGGCCTTAGTTATTACTCAAAATCAGATATATGGTGGCTGAAACATGTTGCTCCAATGGCAAAATGTTTTTCAGAAAATGCTTTGCGAAAAAGCATGGCAAAATCCGTTTCCAGAACGAAGTATTCATATAACAAGATGATAGAAATGCTCGCATCATTCACAAAATCGCAAATCATTGAACAAATGGACATTGCTTACGGTTTCTTTACAAAGGAAAATAAGGATGTCTGTTTTTCTTTTCCTGTACTAATACTACTTGGCGAATTCGATAAAACCGGAAAGGTAAAGCAATATTGTCAGGCATGGTCAAAGAGAGAGGGTTATCCACTCCATATCATAAAGAGTGCAGCACATTTCTCAAACGGGGACAATCCTGAGCAGGTAAATTCCGAGATTCAAGGATTTATAAGCGAATTAAGCAAGCACAAAGCATGAAGTTGACAAATTCCAACTTGTGAGGTGCCTATGCAAATAGTATATGACACAAGAAAAGACTTGCCATGTGAAGGATTACACGAATTATTTATGGCAGTAGGATGGTCTGATGGAACGATAACACCGTTAATGATGGAGAATTTTAACATACCATTTAAAAATTCTACAATCGTCGTTTCTGCATGGGCGGATGGCAAATTGGTTGGATGCGTTAGGGTACTTAGCGACAGGCTATTTAGGTCCATCATATATGATTTGGCTGTTATGCCGGAGTTTCAGAATCGGGGGATTGGAAAAGAGTTGGTCAGAAGATGCAGGGAATACTTCCCTGAATCTGAGTGGTTGGTTGAGACGAAAACAGCAGCCGGATTTTATGAAAAGATAGGGTTTAAGCCAAATGAAGATGTCTTTTTAAGTATTCCTTGCAAATGGTTTTGATATGATTCGTATTGGATAAATTTCAACTTGTCGGGTAGTTTGAACTGCGGATTAATTATATTATGCGAGCAGATCATTTTTGAAGGAGGCGGGAATCGGTACAAATCTGTACCTTTGCAAAATCGCTATGGACATTCAGGCAAAGCACATTCCGGCCGACAGCAACGGCATGGTGAAGCCAGCGCGCCGGATGATGGATTAAAACCCATCATCCGGCGCGCCTTATAGTTTAACTTTGTCGAAATCAGGCGGGCGGAAGAATATGTACGTTATCCATCAGGAGGATCAAATCATTGACTTCTTCCTCAGTCAGCGTCGCATAATCGTCATGAGCGATGTAGGCCTGGATGAAATATCCCTCGTAGATAGTGATGATGTAGGCATAATCGGAAGCGGCATCCTCATGGACGATCATCATCTTGATGCCGTCCTCCAGCGTCCGCACCTCGTAAGAAGGCTTTTCCAGTTCTTCTGCGACGGTAGCGAACAACGCTTCTAATTGCTCATCATTAAGATCCGACATCATCTTGTCGCCATATTCTTCGCTGTATGAGATCACAACCGTATATTGAGGATGGGCCGCGTCAGCAAAAAGGATGTGGATCAAGGCCAGCTCACCGTTCACGATATCCTGCTCAACGGTTGCCCCTTCCGGCAGCTCGACCTCAAGGTCGAACGTATCCGATGTCTCCAGAAGCTTCACAGGTTCCGCAAAAGCGGAGCTCGCCATAACAAGCAGGCAGGCTGCCAGCAAAATCGCCAAGTACTTTTTCATTTGATGTTCCTCCATTCTATGCTTTGTTAGTCTCCTTGCTTATTGCTGCGCTTCGCCAAGGCCGTCGCCGTACTGGATGGGGCCAACATAAGTCAGGAACTGCTTCATCATATAGCCAAACAAATGATTTTGCGTATCATATACCTGGCACCAGGTATCATTGGCATACAGGACCTGCAGCGCTTGGCCGGCGTAATAGTCCTGGAAAATCTTTTCCTGCTTGGAAGGAGCCCAGCGCATGTGAACAAAACCGGTGGGCGTGGTCGGGCGTACGATGGCATTGTAATACGCAGGCTTAAACCCGGCGAACATGGAAGTGGAGGGGGTGGGCTTGGGCGTGGGGATGGGGCCGGGCTTGGGCTTGGGATGGGGCTTGTCAAAGGACAGGTACTGCGTCATTACGTAGCCATAATGGCCATCGTAGTTGCAGGATGCCCACGTTGAGCCAACGAAGAAATCCAGCAGTTCAACCTTCGTGCCATAGGGAATCTTGGCAATGATCTTGGATTTTGTAGACTCGGCTTCCCGCAGGTTCAGCGGTTCATAGTTGCTGGTCTTGACATAATAGTAGACGGGGGTGCTGTCTGCGAAGGCAGCCAGGGGAATCATGGAAGCGATCAGCACGACCAGGGTCAAGAGGGGTAGCAGCTTCCTCATAGGTATTCCTCCAGTTCTTTGATGATTTTTATCTTCTCGCAATAGATTGCGAACAAGAATACGTTAAGGTTTTGAATTGGTATTAGTGGGGTTTCAACTACAGAATTATGGTAGATGATGGTGACGAAACCTCTATAGTTGCCGGTATTAGTTTCCTGCGGTGGGTAATATTTTGATCTGATCCATCATGGCGGCCGCCGCATCAATTTCTTCTTGAGTCAACGTTTTGTAATCCGCGTGAGCAACGTATACCTGGATGTAATATCCTTGGTAAACGGTCAGCAGGTACGCATAGTCGTAGGCCGACTCCTCGTTGACGATCATTACCTTGCGGCCATCCTTCTGTTCCAGCATTTCATAGGTTGGATTTTCAAGCCCATTCGCGATGGTGGAATACAAGCCTTCCAGCTCTTCATCCGTCCAATCGAACATGGTCTTTTCGCCCGCCTCCTCGCCGTATGCGACCGTCACCTTGTACATGGGCATCTTTGGATCCGCAAAGGTAATGCTGATGAGGGACAGATTATCATGGACAAGTTCCTGCTTCAGGACGGCCCCCTCGGTAAGATTAAGCTCCAGGTCGAACCTGCCCGACGTTTCCGTAAGTTTTACCAGGTCGGCGAGAGCATCAACCGTTGTGAAGAGCATGCATAACGTTACCATGAGCAGCAAGCATTTTTTCATAGGGATTCCTCCTTTTGGTCATTGGAGCATGGTCTTTTCGATGCTTATGTTCAGGATACGCCAGCGTTGTTCCCCAAGCCATCGCCGTAGTCGATGGGGCTTACGAATGTCAGGAATTCCCGCATCATGAAGCCGCAGACATGCGTTGTGGGATCAAAGACCTGGCACCATGTGTCATTGGCGTACAGCACCTGCAGCGCCTGCCCATCATTATAGTCATAGATGATGGGCTGGCTCTTGGAGGGAGCCCAGCGCATATGAACGAAGGAAGCGGGCGTGGACGGCCTGACAACGGCATTGTAGAATACAGGCAGGAAGTTTGAGAACATGTTTTCCACAGGCACAGGATTTGGACGGGGTACGGGAGTCGGGCGGGGCTCGGGCCGCGGCGTTGGGACGGGCCGGGGCCTGGCCGTGGGACTGGGACCGGGCTTGTCACAGGAAAGATACCGCGTCATAACATAGCCGTAGTATCCGTTATAGGAGCAGGATGCCCATGGAGCGCCGATAAAGTAATCCATAAGCTGCAGCTGCGTGCCGTAGGGAATCTTGGTCAGCACCCTGGAATCCGCGGAATCCGCCTCCCGCATGTTAAGCGGTGCGCCATTGTCGGTTTTGACGTACATGTAGGTGATAACCGGCTCATTCTCCGCCATTGCCGGGAATGGGATCATGGATGCCAGTATAAGGAAAACAGCCAAGAGGGAGAGCAGCTTCCGTTTCATAGAAATTCCTCCTTTTCAAAACCAATCTACCGTAATGTGCGTAAAAAAAGCGTAACATAATAAAAAGTGCTGTCGAGGGCATGGGATTTATGGCGTATTGTGGCGTATCGTGCCGGTTTTGCTTGACTGCCTGCGGCTTTTCCACATATAATGAAGGCGTACGGATTTGCACGAAAGATAAAGCGATACAGGGAGAAGAGCGCACATGCACCCTAAAACACCCAAGTTTTTGCTTGTATTGCTTTCCATATTTTTTTTATCCGCCGCCATTTTGATCTGCAAAACCCTGCTCGACCCCAAGGCTGGGATGCAAAGAAACAGCTTCTTAGAGCCGGTCTCCATTGCGGGAGAATACAGGCTCAACGACGATCCGGCCTTTCAGCCTTTTACGGATCCCGCCATCTTTGACATATCGACCCTGACGACGGTATATCTGCGCGGCCATTTCACCAAAGCCATAGAAAAAAATCAAAAGCTGATCATGCGCATCAACAACTTGCGCGTGCAGCTTTTTGTCAATGGGGAGAAGGTGTTCTCCTTCGGCGGTGAGGGCACATATCCGGATTTTATTAAGTCGGCGGGCAGCGTCTTTACAAGTTTTGTATCAAACGGCATTACCGTTGACGACATGGTCGAACTCACCCTTTCCAACGTCTATACGAACAGCCTACCCACCGCGTTCAGCGACTTTTTCCATTTCATGTCGGTCGGTTCCGAATACGCGGCCTATACCGACTTGATAGGCAATCATCTTCTTGATCCTGTCATCAGCGTCCTGTCTTTTATCATCGGCCTGATCATGCTCATTGCCTCGCTTTATACGCGGCGCATGAATGCGGGCGGAACGGCGCATTACGCCTATCTGGCCGGCTTCATCATCGCCAGCGGCGGCTGGTTTTTGTCCGGCTCTCCTGTCATATCCCTGCTGATCCCTTATCCCGCCTTTAACGAGATCCTTTATACGCTCAGCATTTTCTTCATGTCGGTCCTGTTCCTGCTCTATGCCCTCGCCTTTATGAAAAGCAAATTGCGGCGGATACTGCTTTTTCTTGCAAGCATCATCATGATCGCCATGATCTTAAGCATCCTGCTGCAGCATTTTGGCGTGGCCGACCTTTATGTGCTTTTGACGTATCACCTGCTGATCATACTGCTGACCATATTCATCTATGCAGGCTGCCTGTTGTACGAAGTCATCCGCCTGCGTTCCAATATTGCGGGCATGGCCATGGGGTCCCTGCTCATTCTTTCCCTGGGCGCTATGGCAGATATGCTCAATTATTTCTTCAATTTTTATTTGTTGAGCGTCGGGTACAAGATCACATTTCTGGCTTTTGCAGCGCTGCAGCTCATCCAAATGCTTAAATTGCTTAGGGAGAATGTGATGAAGATGCAGAAATATGCGCAGATGGAAAACGAATTGCTCCAGAGCAGGATCTCCGTGATGCTCAGCCAGATCAAGCCGCACTTTTTATACAATACGCTCAATGTGATCAGTGCGCTCTGCCTGACCGATCCTATAAAGGCGGATGAGGCCATCTGCACCTTGTCAGGCTATCTGAGGGGAAACATACAGGCGCTGGAGACACAGGAACCTGTGCCTTTCACGCAGGAGCTGATCCATATCCAAAACTATGTAAACATAGAAAAAATGCGCTTTGGCGACAGGCTGCATGTTATATATGATATTGGCTATTCGGAATTTTCTGTCCCCACCCTTTCGCTGCAAACGCTGGTGGAGAACGCCATCCGGCATGGGGTCAGCCTGCGCCCGGAAGGCGGGACCGTGACTTTTAAAACGGAGCTTGAGGATCAAAATGCCGTGGTTCAAATCGTCGATGACGGTTTGGGGTTTGACCAGGCCGATATAAGTGACGACAACAGCGGCATCGGGCTTCGCAACGCGAGGATGCGCTTAAATTACATGGTGAATGCGGAACTGACTATTAAGAGCGCGCCTTTTAAGGGCACAGCCGTTACCATCCGGATTCCGGTGAATCAGGAGGGATAGAAATGAGGATTCTCTATGTGGACGACGAGCCGCTGGCGGTCAAGAAATTTGAACACATTGCGAGACAGCTTTCTAATATCACAGCGTCCCACACCTGCCTTAAGGCGGAGGATGCGCTTGATTACGCCAAGGAAAACGCCCTTGACGTAGCGTTTCTCGATATTGAAATGCCGGGCATCCGCGGGCTCGACCTCGCCAGGGCTCTTAAGACGATCGACGAAAACCTCCGCATATTTTTTGTGACGGCGTACGATCAATATGCCCTGGAAGCCTTTCACGTGGACGCGCTGGGATATTTCCTGAAGCCCTTCAGCAAGGATACGCTGGAAAAGGCGCTGGAAAAGGCGCGCCGCATGCGCAGCGTACCGAAGAAAACCGTATACATCCAAACGATTCCCTCCTTCGATGTATATATTGACGGCGAGCTTTATCCCATTTCCAGCCCCAAGCCCAAGGAGCTGCTGGCATTGTTGGTGGACAGAAACGGCGGCTCCATTTCCTCCAGGCAGGCGGTTTCCTTGCTTTGGGAGGACAAGCCCGACGATGAAAACACGAAGGCGCTTTACCGCATGACCTGCAAGCGGCTGCGCGAAATACTGGCAGGCGCCGGGATCGACTTTATCCTGGGCGCGGAAGGCTCTTTGAAATTCATCCGCCCCGATACCTTCGCCTGCGACTATTTTCGTTTTTTGCGGGGTGACCAGGAGACAACGGCCAAGTACAATGGGGAATACATGTCGGAATATTCCTGGGCGGAAGAAACCAACGCCAGGATGACAAACCTGAAATACGCCAGGGAATCAAAGCTTAAACGGGCGACCATTCAATGAAAATAAACCGTGCCGCTGCTGATCATCTTACAGCGGCGCTGTTTTTATTTTCCAGGATAAAATACGACGGATTTATACGGTTTACTTGCTTGTTACGCCCCTGTTACGCCATATGCATTACCCTTTACTTACGGGAGGCTGTTTTTGAGAATTGCCTGCGTATGGCGCGGGGCATGGCAGTGCAAGCTGATACTTAAGGCGCGCGTACGGCGAGAAACAAGCAGGGGGGATCATAATGAAAAAGAACAGCGGTAGCATTGTTGCCGGTGTATGCTCGCTCATTATACTGATCCTTTGCCTCCTCCTACTCTTGTTTGGCAAGAGGCTGCTCAAAGGTATCTGATAAGGAACTCAAACAAAGGAGGAAACGAAAATGAAGAAATGGATGTCTTTGCTTCTGGTGCTTCTGATGATGCTGCCCGGCCTTGCGGCCATGGAAGGCACGGAAAACAGGACGGTGACAGTTTCCCTTGCGGAGAACCCGACGACGGGCTTTTTGTGGAGTTATGCATTCAGCAAGGATGGCGTCCTGCGTGAGGTTAAAAACGAGTACAAGGCGGATGAGCGCGCCGGGAATTTGGAAGGCGCCGGCGGCACGCATGTTTGGACCTTTGAAGGCGTGGCCGAAGGCGACGTCACGTTAAGCTTCGTGTATGCCCAGCCCTGGGATACGGAAACGGCGCCGGCGCAGGTGGTCAGCTATACGTACCGCGTGGACGCGGCCGGGCAAGCGGCCTTGCTAAGCACGGTGGATTTGGGCGGCAACGATGTGACGATAGCTTTAGCCGGTAACCCGACGACAGGGTTTGATTGGAGCTATACGCTCAGCGAGGATGGCATTCTCTCCGAGGTTTCCAACCAATACGCGCCCGACGCTAACCCAATGGAATTAGTAGGCGCCGGTGGCATACACACCTGGATTTTTGAGGCCGTGGCGCCCGGAGATGTCACGGCGACCTTCACCTATAAACAGCCCTGGGATACGGATGCGGCAGCCGCCGAGACAAAAGCCTTTACGTTCCATGTGGATGCGGATAAGAAAGTGACCCTTGAAGGTGTGAAATTGCCGGCCTTGGATTTCCTGGATGCTTCTTCCCACGCACAAGAGCCCGACCAGGCCGCAACCGTCACCATTCCAATAAAGAAGCTCACCCTCTTTGCGGAATCGAAAACGGTGAACGTAGGGCAGACACTTCCCACAGAAATCGCCTTTGAGCCGGAGAACGCCTCCTTAAAGCAGGTCACCTACAAATCCTCCAACAACAAAGTCGCAACGGTGGATGAAAATGGTGTTGTCACGGGGATCAAGGCCGGCAAGGTCACGATCACGGCCACGGCGGCGGACGGCAGCAAAAAGAAGGGCAGCATACCGGTGCAGGTCACCCAGCCTCCAACCGGGATCCACTTTTCGAAACCGGATGTGCGTGTCGGGGTGAATTGCTATACTACCATCACCGCTGCCATGGAGCCTAAAAACGCCTTGAAGGGCGAAGTGACCTGGATCAGCAGCGATGAGAGCATCGCCACTGTGGAAGGCACCTCCACTCGGGCAAAGGTCTTTGGCCACAAGTGGGGCCGCTGCACGGTTACGGCCACCACCAAAGAGGGCAGCTATACGGCTTCCATTCATGTCAATGTGGGCAGCCTTCTGCATGCCGTGGTTGTGGACAGTATCGCCATCAAGGACGGCAAGCCATTCATCGTGCTGAAAAATCAAAGCGATATGAACATCACGCAGGTGCGCTATGAGATGACCGGGTTTGACATACAGGGAAACCCTATTCAGATGAGCACCAAGGATAATACCCTGATGGGCGGCTATAACCATCCCCTCGCCCCGGGCGAATACACCAAGCATGGCCAGTTCACCTTCTACCATGCCGCCGACTATACGGGCCTGGCCCATCTTTCCTTTGCCATCACCGGATGGATGACGGATACCGGATATTACAACAACAGCGGCGTTCTGAAGCATGATTACAACATTGCCGAAAAATACTACGAGTGGGTGGAGTGCTACAATAAGCTGCCTCAATAGCGGGTCCATTGTCCGGGCCAAGAGAAGAATATAAGTTGTTTTGAGGGAGCCCATGGGCTCCCTCTTGTGATCTGCATCATTTAAAGGCTAACATAATGCCCTACAACTTCAAAAGGTGACGGCGGCAATACCTCGCCATACACCACCCGCATGGCGCACCGGGCCAGCCGGTCGCCCACCGTCTGCTTGTTTTGGGGGTGCAGGTCGTTGTGCTCGCCCAGATCAAACGCCGCCGCCATGGCTGTTCTTGGGATGCCAAGTGACTGCCATTGCTGCTGCCGGAGTAAATCCCAATCCGGGCCGCCTTCCCAATGGGGCAGCTCCACAAACAAAAACGGGAGCTCATATCCCCAATCCGCCCGCCAGGTACGTACCAACGCTGAAAATTTCTCGGCATACCGCCGGGGATTTCCGGCATCCGATTCGCCCTGATACCAGAGTACGGCCCTGATGGCATAGCGTTTCAGCGGCGCGATCATGCCGCCAAACAGCCCCGTGGGTTTATAATGAAAGTAAGTCTCAGGCTCCGGGGGAACACCATGCCCGCCGCGGCGGAACCGCCATTCGCCGTTTAGGTTGAACGATCCTGCCTCGGTGGTGAGCAGGTACTGCTTGCCCGGGGTGAAGCAGCCGCCATCCTTGCTGATGACGCGGATTGTTATCACGCAGCGCCCTCCGGGCAGCGATGGCACCGCATACTCCCGGGGCGGATACCGGTAGGTGGTACCGCCCACCGCCTCTCCGTTCACATAGACCGTATCCCAGTCGATCACCGTTCCCAGAAACAGCGTCGCCTTCTTCCCGGCAAGCGCCGGCGGGACTTCCACCGTCTTGCGCAGCCATATGGAGCCGGTTCCCGTCCAGGGCGTCAAAAGCGGGCGCTTTTCCCAGCCGCTGTCGTCATACTCCGGCGCATACCATTTTTCATGAAGCCCGGGATCCGCTTGATTGATTTGACCAAAGAAACGCCCGGTACTTGATGCGTCCCCCGCCTGCACCCGGGCCACGTAAGCGTCATCCGAACACAGGTCCGCTTCCTGAAGAAGCTCAGGAAAGCCATTCAGCGCTTCCCGGCTCATCCAGGCATGGATGGGCGTACCACCAATGGCGGAGAGGATCAATCCGACGGGGACGTGATACCGCTCATACAGCCGCTTGGCAAAGAAATATCCCACCGCCGAGAATTCATCAATCGTCTCAGGAGAAGCGGCCACCCAGCCGCCGCCCTCCAAATCGTTCTGCGGCGCATGGAAGTTAACCCGCTGCGGCACGGTGAATTGATGAATGCCGGTGTTCGGGCATTGCAACTCTTCGGGGTACATATGCTTGACGCGCCGCATGGGGATCTGCATATTCGACTGCCCGGAGCACAAAAAGACATCCCCGATGTATACATCGTTTAGGAAAACATCATTGATGGTCAGCCTGTATGGCCCGCCGGGCGGCAAATCGTTCAGTGTCACTGTCCAGCGGCCCAAAGCATCCGGGGCTGCGTGATATTCCCGCTCAAGGAAGGTGACGGTCACATGTTCATCCGCCGTACCCCAGAGCTCTATTTGTGCGTTTCGCTGGAGCACCATGCCGCTCGCTATCAATAAAGGAAGCTGAACGCTCATCCGGATCATTCTTTCCAAAGTTTTTCGAAGGAGTCTATAGGAGATGCACCTATGCAGTCAACGGTTTGCTGCCTCGCCTGATCCCTTGTTTATTATATCACGTATGTTCTATCACCAGAAAGAATGGTCTTTGCGGCATCTGCCGCAAAGACCATTCCTCTGCAGCGTATCAAAAATGCTTGGCACGCTGCTGCGCTGCTTAAGCCGCGTTACTTGACCTCAATGTACTTTTCGGCACGTTCATTCACAACGTCCTGTGCGCCGGAAGCGAGCCAGTCGGCAATGCCTTCGTCCCAGACCTTGTCAAACTCTTCGGGTTTGGCGGTCACAGCTTGGGACATAAGTGTCAAGCCCTTGTCGATCAGCGTCTCGTTGACGGGGCCTGCAGACTCGATAACTACCGGCACGATGATTGCCGGACGGCCGTCCTTCGTGGCGTAGGCATAGGCGTCCATGATCAGTTGCGGATCAACATTGTAGGAATTAGCCAGCGCCTGGGAATACTTTTCGGGATCACCCACATCCAAGCCATTGATCACGAAGGTATAGTCAATGTTCTGGGCGGAATTCATGATCTTCTCGCCTTCAACAGTCTTCAGCTTGGGAACACCGTTGATCACTTCATGGGTCACGCCCTCATCGCCGACCTGCAGATAGTACCGGTTCTCGAACTTGGAGATCCAGTTGGCGTAACGCAGCGCGCCTTCCGGGTTCTTGCTGAAGGAGGGGATAAAGAAGTTCAGGCCGGCTGCGTCGTACATGCCCTTGGCGGTCTTGCCGGCGGCGTTCACAAACGGGTCGCAGGCCACGATCTCAGCGTCGGGCACGTTCACCTTCAGGTCTCTCAAATGGCCCGGGGTATCACGGAACGCCTGATCCCAGTTGTGGATGAAGGCGCCCACGACGCCGCTCTTGATGAGGTTGTCGCTGCCGGTGTCATCGTTGTAGAGCGCGAATTCAGGATCGATCAGCCCTTCGTTATACATCTGGTTCAGCATACGGAAGCCTTCTTTATAACCGGGCTGCAGGAAGTTACGGTCGGATACGCTGTTGATCCAGCGATCCTTGTCAGTGAGGTTAGGATCGATGAAGGAATCCAGCAGCGTGCTGGCGCGCCAGCGCACATCGCGGGTCATGGTGAAGGGAATAACCTTGTCCTTGCCCACATTGCCGGGATCCTTTTCCTTGAACTGCCTCAAAGCTTCCACAAATTCCTCTGTGGTCTTGGGCAGTTCCAGACCCAGCTTATCCAGCCAGTCCTTGCGGATGAAGGTCACATTCTGGGCCACATTCATGCGCCGGGCGGGGATGGAGAAGGTTTCGCTTGTTGTCTGGTCCTGATTGCGGTAGATCATATCCCTGCCGGGCAGCGCCAAGTCCGGGCCCAGGAAGGCCTTCAGGTCGGGCAGGAATTCCTCGATATAGGGAGTCAGGTTGAGGATACCGCCCTGGCTCTTGTAATTGGTGATCAGTTCGCCGCTGTAGGTGAAGGAGATGTCCGGAGCGGTTCCTGCGGCCATCAGGTTGTTCAGCTGTGTCGTCTCTTCCGAGCGGGAAACCGCCACGAAAGTGACGCCGATGTTCAGCTCTTCCAGTGCCTTTTTCTTGATCCAATCGGTGTAGTAGTTGTTGGTGGGATCGGTGCCGCCTACGTTGCCGCGGTCGAAGACTTCCACCGTAATCTCACTGTACTCGGGAAGGGCTTTCGCTTCGCCCGATGCAAACGCGCTTGGAATGAGCATGAGCATCATGGCAACGACCAATACCAGAGAGAGAAACCTACGTACCATTTGATAGCCTCCTTTTTATTGTGAATATGGGGTGCAACGACTATGTAAAAGGGAATCACCCTTTCACTGCGCCAATGGTGACACCGGAAATGAAATATCTTTGCAGCCAGGGATAAACGATGAGGATAGGGATCGTGGCAAACATCACGCTGGCCGCCTTGAGTCCCTCGCTGACCGTCGGGGAGGTCGCGGAACCCTCTACCTGCGCCGTGTCGATGGCCGACAGGTTGTTGATGATATTGTAGAGTTTAAGCTGGATGGGAGCATATTGCGGTGTTGTCATGTACATCAGCGCGTCGGAAAAGCCGTTCCACCGGCCCACCGCATAAAACAGCGCCAGCGTCGCCAGTGCAGAGGTGGACAGCGGCAGGTAGATGCGGATGAGCACAATGAAGGGATTGGCTCCGTCCAACTCCGCCGATTCCTTCAGGCTTTCGGGGATCGAGTAGAAAAAGCTGCGCAGTATGATCATATTGAAAACGCTCAGGCAGTTGGGGATGATCAGAACAAGGGGTTTGTTGAGAAGGTCCAGATTCTTCATCAGGATGTAGTTGGGAATGGTTCCCGCGCTGAAGTACATCGTCATGATGATGATGGTGTTGATGATTTTTTTACCCTTCAGGTTGTCATAGGTCAAAGGGTAGGCACAAAGAATGGTCATAATCATGGACACGCAGGTGCATATCACCGTTAAAAATGCTGTCCACCACAGGGAATGGGAAAACGCAGCGTCCTTCAAGACATAGTAATACGATTCAAAAGTGAACTCCACCGGCCAGAGCAATACCTGCCGCTTGATGAGCGCCTGGTCGGAGCTTAAGGAGCGGGAGAGGACGTTCAGCAGGGGAAGCAGGCAGATAAAGATAAGCAAAAGGCAAAACAGGGCGATCAGCAAATCGATAACTTTTGTCCGTGTGGATTTGACCATACCGCTCCCCCCTTACCATATGCCGCGCTCACCTGAGCGCTTGGCAAACGTGTTGGCCGTCACCAGGAAGAGTACGCAAATCACGGATTGAAAAAATCCTACCGCCGCCGCTAGGGAGAACTGGTTGGAACGGATGCCTACGCGGTAGACGTAGGTGCTGATCACGTCCGCCACGCCGGTCACCAGCGGGTTGCGCATGGCGTAGGGGCGGTCGAATTCGCTGCCCAGGATACGGCCCAGGCTTAAAATCAGCAGTATTACAATGGTGGGGCGAAGCCCGGGCAGTGTGACGTGCCACATTTTACGGATGCGGGAAGCGCCGTCGACTTCGGCTGCCTCATACTGTTCCGGGTTGATTCCCGTGATAGCGGCCAGATAGATGATGGTATTCCAGCCCACACTCTGCCAAAGCCCCAGCCCAATGTAGGTTGCCACCCACAGGTTGGAAGCACCTAGAAAATCGATGACGGGGCGCCCCTTCTGGGCAAGGTATATATTGACCAGGCCCGTATTTGGCGCAAACAACTGCAGCGCAAAGCCGCTGATAATGATCCAGGACAAAAAGTGCGGCAGATAGACGATCGTCTGTGTGATCCTTTTGAAGCGCCTGAAAGCAAGCTCGTTGAGAATGATGGCCAGCATAACCGGCGTCGGGAAACTAACCAAAAGGTCCAGCAGGTTCAGCGTGACGGTATTGCGTACGGCGTACCAGAAATCCCGCGTGTTAAAAGCCTTTTGAAACCACTTGAACCCAACCCAAGGCGAATTCCACACGCCCTTGAACATGTTGTAATCCTTGAAGGCAATAGCCAGGTTCGTCATAGGTATATAGCGGAATATGATAAAGAAGGCTATGGGCAGAACCAGCATCAGATAGAGCATCCAGGTGCGCCTTAAATAGTTTACGCGCCTTGCATGCCTTACGTTGCTTGGCAGTTTCGCCTTCTTTGGCGGTGCCATATTAATCATCCATACACCTCCTATTCGTAAATGAGCCTGCCCTTTTCATCCTTGATGCCGGTCTTCCGGTAGAAGTATGTGTTCACCACATCCCTCCATTCCCGGGCGTTTTCCAACTGGCGCATGAAGCGTCCCAAAACCGATTCGTAGGCGCTGGCCGGAAGAAGATCCTTGAGTGATTCCCATGTGGCGATAAAGCCCTGAACATCCTCCACGCCCTCAAAGTGCGTGTCGTAAATATGCTGGATCAGCGTCTTTCCGCTTTTGAGTAAGTATATGTAGGGAAGCCGGTGGAAAAACAGCAGCAATTCCTCCGGGCAGGTTGTTTTGCCGCTGTAGAGCGCATCCAGAAAGGGATGGTACTGGGATGTAAAGCCCGTTCCGTTTTTTGTCCTGTCCACGCCGATGGCCTTGTGGTCGGCCCGGTGGTAAGTACCCCATTTCATATACTCATAGCCGTCTATGCTAGGGCCGTAATGCCTGCCCACCGTCACCATCCAGCCGATGCCCAGCGGCGCGTTGTATTTTTCATACACAGCCCGGGAAGCAAGCATCATTTCAGTAAGTGGTTTGCGCACCTCCGGGTTGATACCAAATGTTTGTACAATCCATTCCTGAGTGACTTGCCGTGCGGTAAGCGCAGGATTCCAGGCCATCCGCCCAAAGGCGTACAGGTTAGCCTGCGCCAATGTATGCCCCGTCCAGTTTACATCGTCGCCCACGTTGGACACCGCTACCATGGTGTCCACTTCCCTGCCCACCAAATCTCTTGTCAGGCGGGTATCTGATATGGGGGTACTCAAGACCTCCTCCCATTGCACGGGCAGGGTATACAAATCAATCTGCTGGCCCGTGTATTCCTGCGTCACCTGGAACTCGATGGCCTGCCTTGTTTTAGCCATCGCACCCAGCAGCGGGGAGTTGGGTTCCCTTACCTGGAAATCGGTGGGGCCGTATTTGATCTGCAGCACCACATTATTTTGGAATTGGCCGTCCAGTGGGAAAAAGTGCTCATAAGCCGCCTTGGGCCGGTCGGTTTTTGTGTCCCGCCAATCCTGCTTGCAGTTGTACACGAAGCAGCGCCAGTAGACGATTCCCTGGTAGGGTGAAAGCGCGCGGGCGATCACATTGGCGCCGTCGGCCTGGGTCCGCCCAAAGGCCGCGGGGCCATCACGGAATTCGGAATCAGCTTTGACGAGAAAACCGGCCAGATCGGGAACATGCCGGTAGACCGTATCGACCGCATCCCGCCACCACTTTTGAACCCTTTCATCCAACGGATCGGAGGTTGGGAGCCTGCCTATCAGGACCGGGCCCTCAAAATGCACCGACAGGATCAACCGTATCCCGAAAGGACGGAAAATACCGGCCAATTCGGCAACCTTGGGCAGCATCTCCTCCGTGATCAGTTTGGCGCTCTGCGCGGTCACGTTCACGTTGTTGATGGCAATCTCATTGATGCCCACCGTCGCAAGTAACCGTGCATAATCCATGATCCGGGACGCGTCGTAACATAAGGTGCCATTCTTGAAAAATAAGGAATTCCCGCTATATCCCCGCTCCACGGTGCCGGTGATATTATCCCAATGGTTCAGCACCCGCCTTTTAACAGCCGGAGCAGACTCAATGGAAATCGTGGCGGGATCATCGCCTGCTTTCATGCGCATCAAAAGGGCATACACCCCATATAGCAACCCTTTCGGGTCTGCCGCCTTGATGCTTAAGCCCGCTTTAGAACCATGAAGCCTGTAAGATTCGGGCATCATGGCGCCATCCAGCAATAATTCCAATAAGTAAGCTGCGTCTTCGCTTATCATTCCATTTCCAAACAGCCTGCTGATTCCTGTCCGGAGCTCCTCCATCGCAAAAGCCGCATCACAAGGACCGATAAGCCTCACGGGAGGAATGGTGACAGCGGCGCCGGGTTGAAGCCATGCGTTATATTCACTATAACCGATATTTGTTTCCAACGAATCACGTTCCGATCTATTTTTTAGTCATAAATACCAGACAGAACCTCTGCCACCTCTATGCAAACTGCTCCGCCTGTTTTAATATAAATATAGCATCTGCTATTTCGTTTGAAAATGGAGCCAATGAAGAAGATTTGTACTTTTTAAAGATTTTGCATGTTGACCATGAGATAATGTATGGAAAGTCACCAATTCTTTGTAAGTCTCGTCTGAAATATGGCGGATCCCCTTTGCCCTTTTGATAGATCATAATCTGCATAATTACCAAAAATCGACCTCCTTTCCTGGCGTCACAACCGATATACATGTCCTTCTTCACAATTTATCCCTATCAAAGAAAAATATGATTTTAACGAACAAAAAGAAGGTGCTGTCTAAAAGCATATAGAACACGAGGAATAGATCGCCGGGAGATAATTACATTTGTGACAAATGGATTGGAAAACGTATGATGTTCCTCAGGATGACAACTGCGGGGCTGGATTCGCTGTCAGAGCTCTTGTCCATAGATGCATTAAAGTTTTGAATTGGTATTCATCTTGAAAAACATTACGTACATCCATGCCGCATCTGTGTGGAACATATTGTTTGATTCCTTGCCAAAATTGGTCTTGGCCTTGTATAATATTGATATGTATATCGATTGTACGTTTTCCCGAAACCGTTTTATATTGTAACCGGGCGGTGAAAAACTTGTATCGTGCCGTGATCGTGGATGATGAACCTTTCATGCTGGAGGGAATGCGCCTGATGATCGATTGGCCGGGCTGCGGTTTCACGCTGTGCGGCGAAGCCTCCACCGCTCAGGAAGCGCTGCACCTCATCGACACGTTCAAGCCTCACTTGCTGATCACCGACGTAAAGATGCCCGGCATGCTCGGCACCGACCTGGCAGTGATCGTGCATCATTATCATCCCGATACCATTCTTCTGTTTTTCAGCGGCTACAGGGATTTTGCATTTGCCCAGTCGGCCATTAAATCCCACGCCTTCGGCTATCTTGTCAAGCCCATCGACAGGGATGAAGTACACCAAACGCTGCTGGAAGTCAGGAAGGAGCTGGATACCCGAAGCCTTCAGGGACAGGAGGAGGGCGAGCGGCTGCCCATCCTTCGGGACCACGTGCTGCGCCGCATCGCCTCCGGCGATATAGGAGACGAAAGCCTGCTTCGCGCAGGTGTGCTGCTGAATCTAAAACGCGGCGACCCCTGCTATTGTGCAGTGATAACAGCCGGGAACAAGCCGCTTTCGGAAGGCGCACTGCTCATGCTGTCCGGCTGCGGCGGCACGCCTTTTCTGCTTTCCCCCCACCAGTGCGGGCTTTGCTTCAAACAAATCGAACGCAACCTATCAAATCTTGCAAACTTGCAGGAATATTTGACGGGCAGCTTCGGTATACAAGTGCAATGGAGCGTCGGGCGCGTGGACAAGGGGCCGGAAGGCTTTGCCCGCAGCCTTAGTGAGGCGCTGGACGCCATGGGTGTGCTTTTCGAGCAGTGGGGTACACTGCGGCTGTACCGTCCGGCGGATGAAACGGTCTCCACCTGGATGCAAAAGGTTCATCTCCCATCCATGGTGAAAGCATTGGAAAAGGACACGCCCGATGAACTGGCCGGCCTTTTGGATGATGTATGCGCACTGGTAAGGCGTAATGAGCCAACCCTATTCGCGCTGCGCTATATGGCCAAGATGTTGGAGACCATGCTGCTGCTTCACCGCGCGCAATCAGGCCGGCCCGCGCAGCCGGATGAGCAATTGCATCCGCTGTGGAATACGGAAACCAAGAGCCGCGAGGAATGGCTTACAGCCTTTTGTGGTTCGATGCAGGCGCTTCGTGCCGATTCCGGCATCAGGGATGCCTGTCCTCCTCCCGTGCGCGCCGTAATAGACGCAGTGGGCAAATCATACGACAAGCCTCTCTCCATTGGCAGCATAGCGGCCGGTCTTCACATGAACCCCGCGTATCTGGGACAATTGATTCTTCGCCATACAGGACAGACCTTTCATATGCTTTTGCTGGACACGCGCATTTTAAACGCCTGCAGGCTGCTAAAGCAAACCTCCCACACCATTTATGAAATTGCCTTCATGGTAGGCTTCCGTGATGTAGATTACTTTTCCCGCCAATTCCGGGCCCGCATGGCCATGAGCCCCAACGCCTACCGGGGTACGGCAGGTGAAAAGGAGGATGCAGGCTGATGAAATTACGCATCAACGATCTGCCTATCCGCAGCAAATTCATCCTGCAATTCCTGCTGGGGGTTTTACTGCCCATTGCAGCGCTGCTGATATATGTGCTTACCAATGTAACGGCCGAGATCCGCAGGCGGGAATACCAAAATGCGGAACAATCCCTGGTCCGGGTATATACAACGCTGGAGACGCTTTTCTCCCAGGGGGTGATCTTAAGCAACGCCGTATCCACCGATGAGCAATTGGCTTCCTTTTTGAGGCGGCGCTATCCATCCCCGCAGGAGTACTATGCCTCGTACTATGTGGAGCTTCGCCCCATCATGAACCGTTACCTGTTTGCCTACGTGCAGCAGGTGACCAACATTGAAATTTACACCGACAATAGGACCATGCTCAACGGCGGTTATTGCCCCAGACTCACCCCGGAAGCCCGTGCGGAGGAATGGTATTCCGATCAGATATCCACTGCCCCCATGCTGACAGCCTACGTCCGCCAGCAGCCTGCCTTGAGCACCCGGCTTCAACTGAGCATTTTGCGAAGGATGGACAGCACAGCCGGATATACGCAGTTTTTAAAGCTGGATCTGAATATGGAACCAATCCACCGGGTAGTGGAGCAGGAAAATGATTATCTGGCGGTATATCTGGTGGCGCCCGACGGCTATGCAGTCAGTTACCCCGGCAGTCTGACAGACATCATGGTAGCCAGGCGGGCCACCATTCCACCCACCGCCGCGGACCTTAACCGCACCTTTGGCCCAAACACAGCCATGAGCGGCTGGAAGCTGTCGGCCTTTATCAACAAAGAGCCCATGGAAAGAAGCATCCGCGGCGCCATATGGGTGGGACTATTGCTGGGCGCGGTCTGCACTCTTTTTGCGGCAGGCCTTTCCTTTTTGTTCGCGCGCTCCATCGCGCTGCGCAGCCAGCGGCTACTCCGGCACATGGACAGCATTACCGCAGAGCATTTCTCCCCCATCAAAAAGGAAATGGGCAAGGATGAGATCGGCGAACTGATGGAACATTTCAATACCATGGGCGAGCGGCTGAAGCAGTTGATCAACGACATCTATGTATTGCAGCTTCATCAAAAAAGCCTGGAGCTGGAAAATGTTCGGGCAGAACTCAAATATCTTCAGGCGCAGATCGATCCGCATTTCCTGTTCAATACCCTCAACGCCATTTTGGTACTATGCGTGCGCAAAGGCTATACAGAGCTTTCTGAAATCATATCACCCCTATCCAAAATCATGCGGCGCATGGTGGACACATCCAGGGACATTATCCCGCTGAAAGAAGAGTTGGAATTTGTACGCATGGTGCTGAAAATAGAACAATTCCGCTTTGGGGAAAAGCTTGAATATGATTTTGACATCAGTGATGAAGCCATGGAAGTGCCGGTGCCTGTGATGTGCGTACAGGGGCTGGTGGAAAACGCCTGCAAGCATGGGATACAGCATATCATCGGCCAGGGGCTGATCGCTATCCGCGCCAAGGTGGAAGAAGGCATGCTCCTGATTGATGTCAGCGACAACGGCGTAGGCATCAATCCAAAGCGCCTTTACGACCTGCAAAAGCAAATCGCCGATCCGGAGGACATGAAGGGCAGCGTCGGCCTGCAAAACATCTACCGCAGGCTGAAACTGCACTACGGGGGTAGTGTCAACCTGACGCTTCAAAACGCGCAGGACCGGGGGATGATCGTGAGCATCCGCATTCCGGTGAAAGGAGACGTGAGCCCATGCTACGGGTGATGCTGGTGGACGACGAGCCCATGGCGTTGGAGGGTCTTGCACTGCTCATTGACTGGAAGCAGGAAGGCTTTTCGGTCTGCGCTTCCTTCAAAAGCGGAGTCGAAGCGCTGGAATCTCTTTCTACCGCCAAGCCTCATCTGATTGTGACGGATATCCACATGCAGGATATGGATGGCCTGACTTTGATGGCCAGCGCCCGGGAGCGCGGGTATGAAGGCGCCTTTATTGTTGTAAGCGGATACAGCGATTTTGAATACGCAAAAAAGGCCATGCGTATAGGCGTGGCCGGTTATTTGCTCAAACCTATCGATCCAAATGAGGCTTCCCAGGTGTTGGAGCAGGTGCGCAAAGAGCTGATTGATAAGGAGCTGAAGCACAAGCTGCCTTTGGCCGCTTATCAGCAAGCCGTCACAGCATTGCTCATGGGGCAGCCGTCAAAGCTGCAAGCATTGCCGCAAGGTGCATGGCAGCTTTTTACCTGGGGAATACCTCTCCCTTATGATGTGGTTTCAACCATCCTGGAAGGATTCGCGGATACGGGAATACAGGCGACCACACACATCGTGGACGACAAGGAATGGCTGGTGCTGTATACAAAAGATACGCTGGACAAAGTGGGTCTCGATGACTTGCACCAAACGCTGCTATTGAACCATAGGGAACTGCTGTTAAGCCCTCAAATAAATGAGGCGGAGCGCCTTTTAGACCTCCGCGTTGCAATATGCGCCCAACTGGACGACTGTAAAGAGGAGTTGGTACACCGTGTACAGGAGTTGGCAAACGCCGTATCTCTTTTGCAATATGAGGAATTTGACCGTCTGGCTGAATCATTGCAGTCTTTTTGTAAACTGAGGGGCAACGCCATAAAATTAAAGGCTTACGAGCTTTTTCACGCCTTGTGTGAACAGCAGCTTGCCCAGGACCCGGATAAGCTGGGCAAGCTGCCGCTTCATTCCACGCGGGATTTAGAAGCCTTGGGACAGCTCACCATGCAGATTCTGACTCCAGCCCCCAAGCGCATCAGCGACCAGATCGCGTCCTATGTGCAAGAGCATCGCACGGAATACTTGACGCTGAACAGCATAGCAGCGGCGCTGAATTACAATGCCACGTACCTTGGCCGCGTGTTCCGCGAGGAAACGGGTATGGGCTTCCCCGCCTGGCTCAACAACCTTCGGATACAGGAAGCTGCGAAAATGCTTACCAATTCGCACTTGCCCGTCCACATGATCGCGGGCCTCGTTGGATACCCGCAGTATAAACGCTTTTTAAAGCATTTCAAACAGCAATACGGCCAGACACCCCAAGAATACCGCCAAAATCTCAACCCTTGACGCTGCCTATGCTTAGCCCCACCACAAAGTAGCGCTGCAAAAGCGGGTAGATGGCCAATATGGGGGCGGCAGACACCACAGTGATGGCAGCACGGATGGTAATTGGTGTGGTAAGGGTAGTGGAAGCCAATGCATCGGCGGCGGTCATTGCTGCATTGGCACTGTTGGTGGTGGTAGCCAGCTTCATTCTCAGCAGGTATTGCAGGGTATGCAGTCTGGCCTTGCTGGCATTGTACAGGTGCGTATCGAACCAGCTGTTCCACGCGCCGACGGCCACAAACAAGGCTACTGTCGCCAACACCGGCATACACAGCGGGAAGATGATACGCCAGAATAGATACAAGTCCCCCGCGCCGTCGATGCGGGCCGATTCCACCATTGCCTCGGGCAGGTTCAAAATGTACGTCCTTATCACGATCAAATTGAAACAGCTTACCATGGTCGGAATGATGTAGACCCAAAACGACTTGGATAACCCAAGCGTATTGTTGATCAGCAAGTAATTGGGAATCAGGCCCGCATTGACATACATGGTCAAAACAAACATGGTTGTAATGAATTTGCGCAGCACATACTCCCTGCGGGAAAGGGCGTAAGCCAGCATGGAAGTTAAAACAATATTCAAAACGGTTTGAATGACGGAGCGGGCTACGGTGATGAACAGCGCCGAAAAGAGCGTTTCATCCACAAAAATGGTTTCATAGCTTTTCAGGCTGAAAAATCGCGGCCACATTTTGATGCCACCCCGAACGGCATCCGTTCCATCGTTGAAGGAAAGGGCCACAGTGTTGATCACGGGATACAGCGTAATAAGCATTAGCACGCACATGCAGACGATGTTTACAATATCAAAGGTCCTATGACGGTGAAAATGCTTGATTTTTGCAGGAATGCTGCTCATCGTACCATCCTTCTTTCCTGGAAATAGGCACGTAAAGTACGGCCATGCATGTTTATAGCAGGGTGCTTTCGTCAAACCTCTTGACAAGGAAATTGGCGGACAGCACCAGCGCTATGGATACGGTGCTTCTGAACATGCCTGCGGCAATGGCACGGCTGTACTGCCCCTTGGTGATGCCGTATTTCAGGGCAAAAATATCAATGGTCTGCGACCAGTCCATCACCAGATTCTGGCCCATCAGGTACTGTATTTCAAACCCGGCCTCCAACAAATGGCCGATGTTCATAATCAGCAAAACCAGGAACGTGGATTTGATACCCGGCAGGGTGATATAAAGCATGCGCTTGAACCGCCCCGCGCCGTCAATTTCGGCCGCCTCGTTCAATGCGGGATCGATAGCGGACATGGCGGCAAGATAGATGATGGTATTCCATCCGCATTCCTTCCATACGTTGATGGCGCCTACCACCCACCAGAAATACCTTCCTTCGCCCAGGAAGAACACCGGCTGCTTCACAAGCCCCAGCTTTACCAGGAATTCATTGATGATGCCATCGCTGGCCAGCACGTTTTGCGCCAGCCCCACCACAATGACCCAGCTCAAAAAGTGGGGCAGATACGTTACGGTCTGCACCGTACGCTTGAAACTCTTGCTTCTGATCTCATTTAAAAAAAGTGCTAAAATAATGGGGAACACAAAGCCAAACACCAGATTGATGGTGGCCATGGCAAACGTATTGCGGATGCTGCGTATAAACTCCGGACGGCTGAACAGCCAGCGGAAATTTTCCAGCCCGATCCACGGATTTTCAAACAACGGCACCGCCGGATCATAATTCATGAAAGCGGTAATCCAGCCCCAAAGCGGAGAATAATTGAACAAGAGGATATATAGAAGCATTGGCACCGACATCAGCATCAATTGCTTCTGCTGCAAAAGCAGCCTCCACTTGGAAGCAGGACGGACAGTCACCGGCTTTGAGGTGGAAAGCGTTGTAGCCCGGGCGCTGCGCAAAGAGAACACCTCGCTTTAATCAGGTTGATATGAATTGGCGGCGGGAGGGAAGCCTCCCTTCCGCCGCCGTTTCCTTCAGTGGAATTACTTGGCGCTCTTTTCCACCAGCTTGAGAACCTCTTCCTGCATGAAGTCCACAAAGTCGGTAATCGGAATCTCTTCCACGCTCTTTACGAACGCATCCCACTTGGCATCGAACTCCGCGGGGTCCGCCATGATGATCTGCGGCAGGTCGCGGCGCTGCGCATCCTGGAAAGCGATCTTGGCATCGTCGGCATCCTGGTTGACGGTGGTGTCGATTTGCCAGGCTTCGCCGTAGGGAGCCAGCTCAATGGGCTCATTGAAGAACTCCAGGGGGATCTTGAAGCCATAGTGGGTCAGGAAATCCTTGTCATAGTCGCTCATCAGGCTGAAGTAGATTTCCGGCTGACGGTTGGCATCCCAGTAGTTGCCGTCATCCATGATGCCCTGCTTCTTGGGCAGGCTTTGCCACAGCGCCCGGGCAGTGTTGGCATTGCGCCACACGGCGTTTTGGGCGTTGTCATACTGCTCCCGGGTACGCAGCATCCGGCCGTTCTCTACGTAATAATCCTCGCCTTCCACGCCCCAGGCAAACAGCTTCTGCCAATCGTCGCCCATCATGGTTTCGATCATGTTGATCAGGCGCTCGGGGTATTTGCAGTTGACGGAGATGCCGAAGCCGCGGTTGACATTGATGACGCCACCATTGAGGTAGTGCTCCTCGATCTCCTTGCCGTCCACGTATTGGGGATCGTAGATGATTGGCAGGCCCTGGTAAGTGCTGTCATCCATTTTGGCGGTGACAAGGGCGTCGGTGGCAGTCTGGAAGTCCCAGGCCTGGTCGAACATGCCCACAACCGTGCCGCTGGAAACCTTGGCGATGTACTGGTCATAGTTCATGACGAAGGTATCCTGGGAGATGAGGCCCTTGTGATACATTTCGTTGAGCTTTTTATAGTAAGCCTTGGCGTAGGGCTGGATGACATAGGCGCTCACCTTGTAGTTGTCACCTAAATCCACGATGACGTCGCCGTCATTGGGCCGGCCCATCAGGTGCTGCACAGGGTTGAACAGGCAGAATGCGCGCCAGCTATCGCAAAGGATGGCAAAGCCGGTGTTGGGGCTGCCTTTTTCATCGGTGGGATTGGCGGCAATATAGCGCTCAATCAAGTCAAAGTACTGGTCCATGGTCTTGATGACGGGGTAGTTGTCCCATGCCAGGACCTTTTTCTGGATGAAGAACGCGGGGCCGTTCACATGGTTGAGTCCATAATCGTTGGTGTTGTAGTTGCGGCCAAAGTTGGGCAGCACAAACAACTGGCCTTTGTCGTTGAGCAGACGCTTGAAATGGGGCTCAAGGTGGGTATAGAGGTTGGGTGTCTTTTCCGGGGTGATGTAAGGCATCAGGTCGATGAGCGCGCCGGCTTCAATCAGCGTCTCGCTGTTGCCGCCATCCATCAGATCGGCATAATCCTGACCCGCGATCTTGATGCCAAGGGTTTCCCGAAGGTCGCCAGCCAGGAATTCAAACTCAAACTTGATACCGAATTCCTCTTCGATCTTCTTGAAAATCTTGTTGTCGGAGGTGGGTTGGTCTCTGGCCTCGCCGACAAATACCGACACAGTGATGGGTTCTTCTTTGCTTTGGGCCAGCGCGGGAATGATGAGCATCGTCGCCATCATCATAAGTGACAGCAACAGGGCAACCAGCTTACGCATACAGGTCTCCTCCTCTTGTTATTCGGGCCTTGGCACAGCCCACTTTCATACATACGAGCATAACATATACAATAAACGTGCGAAATGTCCGCAATCGTACTATCTACCGGAAAAACTATAGCTGACAAAATTCTCTATTCAAAGATACGGTATTCACCCGCAAGCATCAGCATGCAGAAAAAATACAGGCAATTGTCGTAGTAGCGGCGGTCTCCCGTGCGCACCGGCGTATCCCAGAACTTTTGCACCCACTTTTTTGAAAGCGGCGTATTGGATGCCAGGGAAGCGGCGGCCGTGGTGGCAATAATGGCTGTGGGATGCAAGGCAGGCTTATTGATGGGCGTACCGCCGATGCGGTAGGTCATGTACGGCTCTTTTCCATCCAGAAAAGCCTGCAGATGATCGGCTATCGTGCGGTATTCCGGCCTAAACCCAAACCACGCCGCGTCAAGCCCGATGTTCATGGCCACGCGGTACGCATCGCTGTAAAAATCTCCGTGGCCGCGTGTCGTTTCGGGGGTACCGTCATACAGGGCATACTCCGGCGCGAGACCCGTTTCCGGATGGCATGAGATAGTCAAATAAGCGCGGCTTTGTTCGGCGGCGCGCTTCCAAAAAGGGCGGTCCTGCTCATCCGCCCAGCGGGCAAACAGCGTATAGAAATGGGGAAGATGGTACGAAGGGTCGGAAAAGGGCAGCTCAGGCACGAACTTGATCAGCGCGCTATCCGGTTCCCACATAGGCTGGCCCTCGGCCACCAGCTCATGCTGATGCACGCAATGGCGCAGGATATCCCTTGCCTCAACGCCATAGTCAAGCGGCGGCTCGCCGTCACCCCAGCGGTGGGAGGCGAAAAACAACGCCATGGCAAAGTATTCCTCTCCGTCGGGGGCAGGACCCTGGGCGTTTTTCGTCCCGTCCGGCTTCACCGACCAGGCAAAATACCCGGCATACCGCCCCTTCTCCTGCCACATGTACGTTTTGGCAAACCGCCACAGGCGGTCAAACAGTTCCTTTTCATTCCGCTGCACGCACATCATCATGCCATAACTGATGCCCTCGGTACGCGCATCCAGGTTGCCCGTATCCATCAAATAGCCCATATCCCCGCCAAGAGGAAAGTAAAAGCGCTCGGCATCATCCTCAAAAATGGCATGGAATACCGCATTCAGCCTTTTATCAATATCCTGCTGCGAAATGCCGCAGCTTGCCAGAAGATTTGGGGTGGTTTTCATACTTTTATCCTGCATAAACTATAGCCGTCCCTTCTTAATAATAGAAATGCAAGTGATGGTATGAAGAATATCATGGGCCCAAAGATTTGCCAACGTCCGTTTTGTGATGTCCATCCTCATAAATTATATATTGATTGTTTTGCGCCGCAGCTGCCTGGCGCATACCAATAAATGTATAAAAAATCCGCCACCCGAAAGGGCGGCGGGGCGGATTGTCGGCGATACATCGGGGAACCGTTTTTATGCTATTTCAGGCGAGGCTTCCATGCCGGCCTCCGGAGTAACGTTTGCCACGATCTTTTCAAAGTCGATGATAGCGATCATCCGCTTCTCGACCTTTGCTATTCCTATAATAACCCCCTCGTCGCAGCCATATATGGTATCCGGCCTCTGGATCATATCCCAGGAGAGGTGATGGATGCCTACCACGCGGTGTACATGGAAGGCGATGTGGGTCTGATTGAAATCCGTAATGATGAAGATATCATGATCCGGCATGGATGAGGAAGGTAAATGAAGATATGCCGCCAAATCCACCACGGGAAAAATTTCGCCCCGCGGACAGATGACGCCCTCCATATGTGCCTGTGTACTTGGCATTTTCTGCACCGGCTGGTACTTAAGCAGTTCCCGTATCTTTGCTATGTCGATACCGTAACTGTCTTCTCCAAGCTTGAATTCCAACAGTTCCATCTCATCGGTTCCCGGATCCACAATGTTTTCCGCTTCCGTATTACGCATTTATATCACCCCATCAATACTTTCCGTAGCCGGCCGCGGCCTGGAGATTCCTGCGGTCAGAGCTGGAAGCGATATTTATATCCGGGTGTGAGGATGCGGCCTGCCCATCCAGCTTGAACCTTCCGACCTCCACACGCAACGTCTGGGCCTGCGCAGCGAGCTCCTCGCTGGATGCCGAGCTTTCCTCCGCGGTGGCGGCATTTGTCTGCACGACTGCGGACACTTGGGAAATCCCTTGAGAAATTTGTTCAATGGCTGCCGCCTGCGATGCAGAAGCCGAATCGATTTTCTCCATGATTGCGTTGACCATACCGGACTTTTCGGCAATTTCCCGAAGGATCTGCGCAGTCTGTTCTGTCACATGGGTACCCTCAGCCACGCTGCCGGCGGAATGCCGGATCAGATCGGCTGTTTGTTTTGCCGCTTCCGCAGATTTCGCCGCAAGGTTGCGCACCTCATCAGCCACAACAGCGAAGCCCTTCCCGGCATTGCCGGCGCGGGCGGCTTCGATGGCGGCGTTCAGGGCGAGAATATTTGTTTGAAAGGCGATGTCCTCGATGACTTTGGTGATATTGGAGATTTTGTCGGAAGCCGCACCGATTTCGTTCATGGCGCTGTTCAAGTTCTGCATATGCGCGTTGCCCCTTTGAACGCTGGTGCTTGTCTGCCCCATATAATCAGCTGCCTGCCGTACGTTCTTTGCGTTATCCGCGGCCTGTTCTGCTACATTGGAGATGGAAGCAGTCAACTCTTCCACTGTCGCCGCCTGTTCCGAAGCGCCGGATGCAAGAGCCTGCGCAGCACTGGATACCTGGGAAGCGCCGGAGCCCACCTGATCAGCGGCGGCATTGATCAGGGACAGTGTCTGGTTCAAATCCTGCTCTATTTTTTTCAGTGCCAAGCCAAGCGCATCTTCGTTTGAACGCAAGCGCACAGGCTTGGTAAAATCTCCGTTGCTGATGCTTTCGGCAATGAAAACCTGCTCCCGAATGCTGTTAGTCATTTCGACAAAAGCGGAAGCGAGCTGGCCTGTCTCATCCTTGGAATCAATATCGTTCAATTCAATATCCACATGCCCCAGGGCAATTTTCTTGGCCGCGGATACGACCTGCCCAATCGGCCTGCTGATCATACGCGATATCCACAAGCCCAGATACACCGCAGCCGCCGCTGAAATGACCCCAACGATGATCAGAACAATAATCAGTGTCGTTGCAGTAGAGTTATTGGTATCGCTGGTTTCCTCAGCGCTTGCCATACGGTTATCGACCAGGAGGCCGTAATTGCCGAACAATTTCATGATATCATCCGTAGCAGTTGTCATTACGGCGTTTGCCTCAACAGGCTTGCCTTCCTTTACCAGAACAAACATTTCCTGAATGACCGGTACGTATGCGTCTGTGAATATATCAGCCGCTTCATCAAACAATTTCAAAGAATCCTGTGTTGGAATTGTCTGCCGGTAACTGGCCGACTCCGTAAGAAAAGTCTCTCTGCCTCGGAGAAAGCTGTTCTCGCTTTCCTGCACTTTTTTGGTATCCCCGGCGTTGATGATGGCATCACGCGTATCAACGCGGATCTGGTACAGGCTTTCAATCGCGTTGATCAAATGCTCCAAAGGTTCGGTCTGCTCCTCATAAAGTTTTGTGTCCATCGCCGAAATATTTGCCATACCAAAGATGCCGACGGCCGCAATGATGACGATGATAAGCGCCATCGACAAAAAACCGGTCAGAAGTTTGCGGGTAATGCTAAAATCCTTGAACCTTTTCATAGAAATTCCTCCATTAAAATTACTGGCTGCGTCTTTTGAAGTATAGGCAACTTCAGCATGGTCTCGCCGATATGCCACATATAAATGCAACAATTTGGCTAGATTGTTGCATTTCGAGCACCGCAATAATCTCTATTACGTCACGCATTTTTCGAAATATTGCATTCAGCATGATACATATTCGTTCTATCTTAATATATCTTTTTCGTATATAATACCCATGAAAAAATGTATTTTGGGGGAGCCGGCAGATGACAGTGGAACCAATCCGAGAAAAAGAAAAAATTAAGCAGCTTTATAATTATTTAAATGGTATCAACCCAAGGTACGGAATGATTTTTAAAACGGGCATCAATACCGGCTTGCGGATCAGCGATATTTTATCGCTGAAGGTCAGCGACATTTTCCATAGCGACTTTAAATTTCGTGATCATCTGACCATCAGTGAGCAAAAAACCGGAAAGCTGAAAAAGATCAAATTGAATGAAACTTTGCGCAAATGTCTGTTTAAATACGTAAAAGAACAGAATTTGCACGCCGACGATTATTTGTTTTACAGCCAGAAAGGCGGACATATCGGTAGGATCCAGGTGTATAAGGTTATGCGGGAAAGCGCATCGTCCTTAGGAATTGAAAATTTTGGGACCCACAGCCTACGCAAAACATGGGGTTATTGGACGTATAAAATATCAAAGTACAACATCGGCCTGATTATGGATACCTTTAATCACAGCTCAGCCGCAATTACGATTCGCTATATTGGCATTAATCAGGAGCAGAAAGATGAGCTGTATTCCAGCGTGCAGTTATAAATTTCTCATTTATTTCTATATATGCTAAAGTATTGAAGAATTTTGTCGAATTATGTAATATCGAATGCTACTTTTGCGAAATGCAACAATCTAGCCAGTTTGTTATATTGAGGGGATGAGAGCATTACCATCATGTCGCTCACTCCTGCGGCGATATGATGGTTAGTATAAAGGGGGATGGTCTTCGGCTTATGCCTGCCATCCCCCTTTTCTCTGCCTTTAAAGAGCAACGCGGGTGTATTCCCCACCCGTATGGTTAGTATAACTACGCTGACCGTTATTTCCAGTATGCAGTCACATGCATGCCGGGCAAAAGCCCATCAGGTACAATCTGAATGGATAACGTCACCTGATATTTGGTGGTATCAAGCACAAAGATGCCCAAGGGACTTAAGCGTTTGACGGTTGCATTGATCCTGCTTTCACCCAGTGCATCCACCTGCACCTGCATGGCCTGCCCCACGCGAACAGACGGAATATCCAGTTCATCCACATCCACCACAAACTCCAGCGCATCCAGGGGTCTTACTGTCATCAGCAGCTGATCCTTTCTCACCTGCTGCCCGTCCTGTACATACAGCGCGGATACCACACCGCCCCGGGAAGATACCGCCTCAAAATCGGCAGGCATTTTGTGCACAGAGGATGCATCGTCGAGGGTAAAAAGCACGTCGCCACGGGAAACCTGCTGCCCCTGCACAGCATGCACCCTGGCGATCACGCCTTCCGCCGTAACCGGCACAGTCCTTGCGTGCTCCACCAAGCCATCGCCCACTTTATCCTTGGCACTGTAATCGTCGCCTTCTCCCCGGTACAGGCGTACTTTGTCCTCCAGCTCAAATACGCCGGCTGGAATTTCCACCACATACCCTTTGCCGTCCACCGCGATCACGGTGCCAATCGTATCGACGGGATCATCGGAATCGCCGTCCCAAACCCTAAGCGTTTCACCCATGGTGATCGCGCGGTTTTTTGGTTTGTTATACGCTGCGGCGATGGTTGCACGTACCCACTGAACATCCTCCCTATCAATAAAACATAGGGCCCCATACTGAAGGATGATGCCGGAAGCCTGGTCGCCTGCCTGCGCCTTTAGTAAACGGATCACACCGCTTTGCGGTGCCAGCACCTGAAGAGGCCGGATGGCGAAAATCGGCGCTGCTGCCTCCACCATATCGCCCACCTTCACATCAAAGGCCTGCACTTGCCCCCCCACCGGCGCAAACACATCCACCGTATCCACAGTCTGTACTATGCCCTTGGCCCACCTTCTAAAAAGGTTTTCCTCCGCACCGTTTACCGGCTCCGCATAAGCGGGAAGGTTGCACAGCGCCAGCAATAAAATAAACACAATCCATTTACGCTTCATCAAGAATTCTCCTTCCGTTATTCCACGCTTTTGAGGGCTTCCACCATGTCCACGCTCTTGAATTTGACGCCGATGAGAAGGTTCACCGTCTGCGCAAACAAAAGCGTCAGCAAGGGCGTATATATCCAGCTTACCGGTGCTATATAGGGGATGAATTCCAGCATGGTGGGGAAGCCGTAAGTCAGCACCCACCGGTGCAGGAAGGGCCCCAGATAAAGGCCAGGGGGAAGCCCAAGGATGGCAATGATCATGTTTTCCCGCAGAATGAAATGCTTCGTCTCCCGGGGGTAAAAGCCCAGAACCATCAGTGTGGCCAGTTCCCGCACCCTCTCAAAGAAATTGAGCTGCCCCAGGGTGAAGAGCACCACCAGCAAAAGTGCCCCCGAAAACAGCACCATGACTAGCACCACCACGTCCAACACCCGCACCACCGCTTCGCTGCCGGTCCGCTCTTCGTTGATGGTACGCACCTTGGCCACGCCGTCCAGGTCATCAATAGCGGCCGGGCTTACATTGCCGCCACTTAGAAATAATGCCGTGGGCATGAAGGGCATCACATCCAGCTTGCGCCATGCACTTTTGCTTACATACACGCCCTGCCCCAATTGTATGCTGATAATATCATTCACCTGTACGGTGGCTTCCCGTCCATTTGGCGCGCGCAGCCGCACGCTATCGCCAATTTTCAGCCCCGTTTCCTCCGCAGCCCGCTCGCTCAGCGTGATGCCCTCCCTGGGCAGCCATATACGTTTGCCCTCCCTTTCCAAGTATACCGTCTCATGATGATCCTCCAGCACGTGCAGCCCCTTTAATTGCCACCGGCCTTCGATGAATAGCTCGCAGCTTTGCTCCATAACGGTTTCCATCTTAAGTGCCCCTGACCTAAGATATACGGCCTCCGGGTAATCCTCTGCCGCCGAAGCATCCAAATCCACCCGCACATCATAGCGCATGGTATGGGTGTAGTGGTTTTGAAGCACGAACATCACCGAGTCCCGCATGCCAAAGCCGGTCAGCAGCAGCGCGGAACAACCCACCACGCCCACGATACCGATCAAAAATCTGAAAGTATTGCGCAGCATGTTACGGGTGATCAGCTTGGCGCTGAAGGACAGGTGCTTCCATATAAAAGGAATGCGCTCCAGCAATATCCGCTTGCCACGGGCCGGGGGCTTGGGCCGGAGCAGCCCGGCGGGAACCTCTTTCAACGCCCGGTTGCAGCTAAAAAAGCTGGCCCCCATAGCGATGCATACCGTGAGCATGGAAGCAGCAGCCATGATCCCCGGATGCATGTACACGTCGGCGTTTGGCATGTTGTAGATGGACATCAACACCCACATTATGATCCGCCCCAGAAAAAAACGCGCGCCGAGAAGCCCTGCCAGCGCACCCAGCGCGGATACCAGCAGCCCATAGCCCGTATAGTGCCGGATCAATTGCCCACGGCTATACCCTAACGAGCACAATGTACCAATCTGCATGCGTTGGCTTTCCACCATGCGCCGCATGGTGCTGAAGGTGATCAGCGCCGCTACCAGAAAGAATACCGCCGGAAACACCTGCCCCTGCGCGCGTATTTGATCCACTTCTTCAATCGCCATCTTGATGCCGACCTTGTCATCCCGCGTCAGGACCGTCATTGTGGGATCGTCCAGCAGCGCTTGAATCTCCTGCTTGATTTGCTTTTCGTCCACGCCCGGCGCAAGAAGGACCACCGTCTCCTGGTAAGGCAAAAAGCCCAGCGTGCCGGGAGAAACGTAGGCGTAGCCGAAAGTGGCAGGGTTGGCGCTGAAGGAAAAGCCGTCTGAATACACCACATATTCCGGGCTGTAGCCAACGCCGCCCACCGTGAGCTCCAGGGAAGTACCCTCGGCCGACACCGTCAAACTGTCCCCAACAGAAATACCCGCGGCCTTTGCAAACCTTGAGTCCAACACGCATATGTATTTTCGGCCGGACGGCAGCGCAGCCCCTTGAAAAACCATTGGCTTGTTGATACGCGCCGTACCGTCGCTCATATACAACTCAATGGCAGGTTCGCCGTTAAGGTCTGCGCTGGCGCGCAGGCGGACCCGGCGTTGCGCATCCAAAACACCGGGAATTTCTGCTATATCCCGTGCTTTGCGGTCGCTTATCCGGCCTATGATCCAAATGTTGGCCAGGCCGCTTTGCTTAAATTGCGCATCAAGATTCCTTTCCATGCCGCGCCAGGCCGCGTCGATGCCACAATACAGCATCGTAGAGAGCATGCAGATGATGAATATGGCGGCGAATGATTTCCAGTTGTCCCGTATATCGCGTTTCAGCTTGCGCCGTAAATGGGACGCGTGAAGTCTTTTCCTTACCACGCAATGTCCTCCATGGCTGCCGGATGGGGGTGGACCTCCATCTCCTGGACTTTGCCGTTCTTCATGCGGATGACACGCCTTGCGGCGGGTACGATAGCCGCATTATGGGTGATGATCACCACAGTCTTGCCCATGTCACGGCATACGTCGCTAAGCAGCATGAGTACCATGCGCCCGGTCTGGGAATCCAAGGCGCCGGTAGGCTCGTCGCACAAAAGCAATTCAGGGTTTTTGCACAGTGCCCTGGCAATCGCCACACGCTGCTGTTCCCCGCCGGATAACTGGGCCGGGAAATTATCCATGCGGTCAAGCAAGCCCACCCGCTCCAGCATTTCTCTGGGAGACAGGGGACTTATGCATACCTGCTGTGCCAGCTCTACGTTCTCCAAGGCTGTCAGGTTGGGCATGAGGTTATAAAACTGGAAAACAAAGCCCACGTCCAGCCTGCGGTAGGTGTTCAAATCCTTTTCACTGAGCTTTACGATATCCCGGCCGGCGACAGATATCCTGCCGCCTGACGCCCGGTCCATGCCGCCAAGCAGGTTCAGCACCGTCGTTTTCCCGGCGCCGCTGGGGCCCAGCACGGCAGCAAACTCGCCATGCCGTATCTCAAAGTCCGCATGGTCTACCGCCTGGATCGATACTTCCCCAATTTGATAGGTTTTGCATACGTCTTCAAAAATGATATCCGCCATAGAAATCCCTTTCCATTTAAATAACCAACTTTGTGTTGAATAACCATCACAATTATATTATAATGAACAGCGCGTTGGGCTACAACAAACAGATCAACCAGGAATGTGGTGTGCCCGACAGTTGGGCCGGAATTGTCGGTTTGCCTTGTAACAAAAGCGTTAACAAATGTGAACACGGAAAGGGATTGATGCATATCATGAAAGACGCTAAGAATGACCGAAGAATCAAATATACGAAAATGGTGCTCAAGCAAAGCCTGGTGAAACTATTGCAGGAAAAGCCTATTTCGAAAATCTCCATCAAGGAAATATGTGAAGCTGCAGATATCAACCGAAGCACATTTTACGCCCACTATGCTACACAGTATGACTTACTGCGGCAAGTAGTGGATGAAACGCTGCAAGATGTCAATGCATACCTGGACAACTTCAACTTTAAAACGTATGAACCGGAATCGTTTCAGATCATGAACCACATTTTTGAATACATTGTTAAGAACGCAGAGCTTTGCAAGGTATTGCTGGGGGAAAATGGAGATATATCGCTGCAAAAAGAAATCATGATGATCGTCCAGCGGCAGGGTATGAAGGAATGGAAGGGCAAAAAGGCCATCGATGCGGATACGATGGAGTATATGTATTTATTTGGTGTCAATGCGAGCATTGGCATTGTACAAAAATGGCTGCAGAGCGGCCTGAAACAATCTGCCAGGGACATGGCCGATTTGGTGCTTAAGCTGATCTATCAGGGGCTTTCCCCCTTTCTGCAGCAAAAAAGCTAAGCAGACTGTATCGCAAATGTAATTTCTTTACCTGATTATGTCATTTTACATATACTTTGTTGACTTTTGCTTAATGGAAATGGTATACTTCACATGACTGCGGCCTCACAGATATTGGTAACATATATTCCTGAGTTTGCCATGTGCGGCTGCCCAAAAAGGACAATATCATCATACACAAGGAGGTTCCTATGAAAAAATTCCTGTGCCTGCTGCTAGCCATGGTTTGCTTTGCGGCGCTGACCCAGACCGCTTTTGCAGGCGGCGTGACGACCATCATTCAGGATGAAGCGGATCGGAAAATCTCTGTTCAGGGAAAAGGAAGCGACGACAATTTCCCCGTGAACCCGGAAGTCCCGGGCCAAAGCCCCACCACCGGTCTTCCCTGGGATGGCACCTACATGCCCATGCTTGTGCAGATCGACAACGCCGACGGCGGCATTGGCGATCGTGCTCCCTGGGGTGCAGCCTTTGCGGATATCATCTATGAAACACCGGTACACAAGAACGGCGACACACGCCTTTCCTACCTTTTCAGCGATGTGGTCCCCGAAAGCGTCGGTCCTGTGCGGTCCGCCCGCCTCACGCACGTGGAACTGCGGGAAGAATGGGATGCCGGCTTCCTTTATTACGGCGGACAGGAATATGAAGGAACGAACATCAACGATACTTTCCGCAAAACGGGTGCCAGCAAAAAGGGTATTCTCTTCAGCGGCATCGTTGGCACCAACAAGCCCTGGAAGAAATACTATACTGGCGTAAAGGGCCTGCCCAGTCCCCACCATATCAACGCCAATGTGAAGGCCATGCAGGCGCTGATCCCCGCCGATTTCAAGGCTCCCTCCAGGCCCTACCTGTTTACGGACGAGCTTCCCGAGCTGGGGGATTTCGCCACGAACATTTCCATCACGCTTACGAATAAGGCTTACTGCTCCAGCTTCACCTATGATCCCGAGGCAAACGTCTACCTGCGCTATGTGAAAGGAGAGCCGTACGTTGACAAATCCACAAATGAGCAGCTTTCCTTCTCCAATCTCATCATCCAGCGCACCGAGGTAACCTTCTACCATGGCATTAACGACCGGCCCTTGACAGTGAACATCGGGTCCGGCAATGCCGACATCTTCATCGGCGGCCGGTATATCCCCGGTTACTGGGTCCGCACCGGCATGAATCAGCGTACGGTGTTCTTTGATCAGGAAGGCAAAGAGTTGGAGCTGCAAAGGGGCAAAACCTTCATCAGCATGATCGACTACAGCACCCCTGTCACCTACACAGCGGAATAACAGAAGAACAAAAAGACCGTCGGTATTTAATTACCGGCGGTCCTTTTTTATGTCCTTTACTTGCCCATCCCATCCATCAGCGTCACCAGCATACCGCTTTCGTCCATCCAGTCCGCCACACCGCTTAGAAATCCCGCAGGCAGTTCCAACAGAAAGGGGGTAACTGTGCGGACCAGGGGCCATTTGGCATCGGCATAAAATTCCCGGATGGTGATATCATTCATGCAGAACAGGTCAATGCCTTGCATATCTTCCACCTTTAAGGGCTGAAAGCTTTCCTGGGTGCTTCCCCAGGAAACTTGGCCATCCACTTTAAGCACCGGCTTCTCGGTATGAGGGTTCAGGAAACTCACCTGGCCGTCCAGTACATTCTTCCCGCCATTCTGGCTCTGTTTCCACATAAGGTCAGCCATATATGACTGCGTAAGGCCCAGCCCATCTCCACCAAACGAAACGCTGATTCTGCCGTTTCCCTGCATTAGCTTTCCATCCGGCAAATTCTGTCCTGCTACAGTCAGATAGCCGTAGAGCGCATCATCCTCAAAGAGCTTCCAATCCATGGAAAGCTGAAGGCCGCTCTCCTTTGCTTCCATTTGGCACTTTCCCGAAAGGCGGTATCCCTCCCATTCCGGTATGTCTACCTGCCAGGTGGTCATACCCTCGTAATGCTGGAGAGTATATACGGTTTCTCCGCCCAGCGTCCAGCTTTCCTCCTTGCCGGATCCCTTTATTGCAAGACCGCCCTCTTTTACAAGGTTTGCCATCCAATCCGGCATCGCATAGAAGAATTCGGTAAGCAAGTCGTCAAGGCCTACATACTTTAAAAGTCCCTCACGCCAGTAAGTAAATGCCTCGCTGTTTAAAACCCCAGAGAGCTGTGTGGCAAACTCTATGCATTCCTTGGGGCTGAAGGAACGGCTTCCCGTTCCCCCCAGCAGTTCTGTCCACTTGTCAAGCACAGGCTTGATGCCGTGGATGTAAGAGTAGGGATCGGTAAACACACCGATGTACTGCACCGGAAGTGAAAAATAATCGTACATTTTCAATAGGAACCGTATATAGTTGGCCGGGGTGATCACCACAGGCTTTTCCCCAAACAGATTAGTGACAAGGTTCAGCCTTTGTTCCCAACCCGTCAGTTGAAAATCGATGGCGGATAGGCCGTTCAGGTTTAAATTGCCCGTGATATCTGCCTGGCCATTTTGTAAAACAACATGACCTGTCAAGTCAAGCATATCCAGCATCCTTGCCAAGCCCTTGGCAAAGCGGTCTGGAGTCTCCTCAAGCGCATCAGGATCAAGAGATGTTTTTAAGTGAAAATCAATGCCCGTTTGCACGCCGGAATCGGCCAGGGCGGATAAGGGCCCCATCATTCCCCAGTGAAATAAGGCTACGCATACACAAAACAGGGAGATAATCATTTTCCCTTTTTGGATGGTCATTCCAAAACTCCTTATTATAAAGGCGGCATATGAAAATGGACATAATCATTACTGCCCGTTTGCCACACCTACCAGCTTTGCTTGCACCATAATACGCCGGGCGTTACTGATCCCACTGGATGCCTGACAGGACAGCAGAGTCAAGGCTGGATAGCCCACATCTCTTGTTACCGACCAGTCATGGGCTTCAATGACATCAACCTTGACAACCTCATACTGGAAAGAACCCAAATGGGATGTATGCAGATAGATCGTGTCGCCCTCGGAAAGCTTATTCAAATTCAGAAAATAATTCCTTGTTCCGGTCCGATGGGCGCTGATACAGATATTAGCCACTGTATCAGGTTCCGGCGCGCGGGGAAACATGGCGGCGCCATTGCGCATATTCTCATACATTTTGTTGAACGAGCCGGACCGGTATACGGCTACCTTTACACTGATATCGGGTATCTCCAGCAAATATGACCGCTTCACGCCCTCCTTCTCCACATCGATGGGATCATAGCCGCTTTCATTCTCAGGCTGCTGCTGGCCTTGTTCTGCCAGGGCGGCAAGTTCCCGGTGCTGCTCCATAGCGAATTGATAATCGTCTTCCGGCAAATGCAGCGCGACCATTGTCATATAGGAGAAGAGTGTGTTCATCTGCGCAAGCAACCGGTTTTCAGCCATATCCGTCTGGTCATCATCCGCCGTAACGGCAGCGGCTTGATCCTCTACTTGCTTAAGCAGCTCTTCCAGATCGGTAAGCGTTCCGTAGATCATATCCCTGGCCGCGGTTATAGTCTTGTCCCCACGGGTCAGACCATCCACCACCCGTTGATTTGACAACGAAGACAACGTTTCCGTATCGGTAATGGGCTGTATCTGCGTCAGCAGGAAAAATGCATTTTCCACCTGCTTGCGGGCTTTAATCAGCGATGCATTTACCGCAGCACCATCATATGGCTTTTTTCCGCCATCTTTCAGCGCTTGGGCGCCCAAATTCAGCGCCTGCCGCATGGAAGCCGGCTCCGCATCTTCCGCCTTCGCAGAGGAAATGCCAAAAAGAAGGCCGGATGGATCGCCTATAATGCCCAGTTCCTCCAGGAAGCCGGGAGGTGAAGCCGCTTCTTCCATTTCATCAGGGGAAAAGGAAGGCGTAACACCCTTTTGCATAGTGGAGTAATCTACCGGCTGATAGTCTTGCTTGTTGGGGATCACCATCTGCGATTCAGCCTCAGCTGCATTTTTTGCCGCCACGCCATAGTTGACCCTTTGCATAACAAGCGGAACCGCGAAAGCAAGCACACCGGCCACAACGAGAACAACAGCCAGAACGGTGATCCAGTTCCGTTTTCCAGACTGCTTTTTTGCTTTCGTATTCATATAATGCCTCCCATCATATAGAGCCAAGAGGTATTTTCCAAGCAGACGCACTGATTATATCATAGCTGTCTGCACTTGGAAATGGGTTTCTCTTCCGACTATCTATTGTTTTGTTCATGTACTGTAACAGAATGGAAAGAGGGGCAGGCCTCCTAAGAGGGCTGCCCCGATGCAATTGTGGGTGAGGGAACTATTTTACGTACTGCTTCCTGCGGTTCATGAGCAAGAGCAGGACGCCGGCCAGCGTCATCAGCCCGCCGAAGGGCACCATCAGCATGATCCATTCACCGGTTACCGGCAACACCTTATTGATAGCCCAAACAGTAACTATCACCGTATTGGTGTTTTTGCGGGCCGCCGCCTGGATGTTGATGGGGTCGACGATATTGGTGGATGTCGCGTATCTGCCGACATTGGGCACCGCGACTTCTATGCTTTCATCGCCTTCCAGTTCAATATACTTGCCTTCCACGATCACTGCATACTGCGTTTCGCTGGGGATCACATTCCCCTGGGCATCGATGGTGGCAGGGGCAAGCACCAGTGTCACATTGATGGAGTGGGCACCCGTATCCGGATCCGCAT
>JAEZQK010000103.1 GCA_023413135.1 Bacillota bacterium | reverse complement strand
ACCCTATTTTCCGGGGCGGTGATGCGCCCCGCCCCTACGGCGTTCATGCGAAGATGAATGGGTTTTCATGCAATCACAATCTCGGCAGATAAGCCACCAGCATACGGCTTCGCAGGCTGATGATCAATCGACCGCTTAGGCTTGGTAACCGGGATGATGCAGGTATGCAATATGCAATCGTCCATATTCCGTTAGCTGGCCGCCATGACCGCATGGTCATGGCGGCCTTTCAGCTTACGGCTCGCTTATGAAGATAGAGGGAGTAATTGTCATCGATTTTCTTGTTGCTATTCAGGCAATCATGTACGATATGCCTTCTTGCATGATCTTTATTACTATGTTATGCTGCCACAAGAAATGAGCTATCCGTTGACAGGATAGATATCTGCTATGGACGTAAGTAGAGGATAGGAGGATATTGTATCGTGAGTAGATTAAGCGCATTGTTCTGGAGTTTATATGGAAAGTTCACATGGGATCAACACGATCAAAATGCGATGCCATCTGAACCTCCCGGATACTTTCTGGAAATTTTGAATTCATTCAGGAAAAGTAATAATGAGTCTGTCCTTGACGCAGGATGTGGTACTGGCAATTATTCGCTCGCTCTTGCCAGAGAAGGGTATCATGTAACGGCAATTGACTACTCAAACGGCATGCTGGACAAGGTGCGGGAGAAGGCATCCGATCCGCTATAGAAAACCATACCATTGTAATCGAGATATGTAATCTTGATTTACCATTGCAGTATGCTGCAGCGACCTATGATCACATTCTATGCATCAGCGTTTTGCAAGCCGTATCATCCCCCAGTAAAGTGCTTCAGGAATTTTCCCGTATTCTCAAGCCAAATGGAATGCTTATCCTATCACTCCCTTTCCAAAACAGGCAAAAGAGAAATCTTGTTTCAGAAGTAAGGTTCAGATCCCGACATTTGGCAAGAAAAACGCCAATCACATGGATGATGATGACTGTAAAGGTATTGGGTGAAGCATTAATAAAGCCAAGAGCATGGAACGCATTACAGGCAGAGGAGATGATTAGTGGTTTGGGCCTTGATGTAGTCAGTGTTGATGAGCGTAAGCAACTGGTCCTTACTCTCCGAAAAAGTCAACGGTAGCCACTGGTACATTTTTGCAAATATTCATTGCGTCCAATACCGGTGATATGCTATATTCTTTGCAGATACCAGCGCACACGGCTTAAGCAGCAGGCATGCATTGCAGGCGAAACCGCGGGCTACAAGATACTATGCAATCGGAGGAAAAAGACGATGAATACCATAGATTCCTTTGTAAATATGAACGGCCAAATATTCTACAAAGTGGAACAAAGCCAATGGCTTACCCCGTTCTTCATCAATGTTGTTTCAGCCTGTGATGTGTGGATTTTTCTGTCATCCAAAGGCGGGATTACCGCAGGCCGCAAGGACGCACAGGGTGCCGTTTTCCCCTATGAAACGGATGACCGCTTGCACGATCAGGCGCATACCGGCTCCAAGACGATTATCAGGGTTGGAAGCGACCTGTGGGAGCCTTTTGCGCGTACCAGTTTGCCCAAGTGGCATGTTACGCAAAATATTTACAAGGCGGCCCAGGGTACCAGCGTGATGTTTGAAGAGATCAACCAGGACCTTATGCTGAGCTTTTCTTACCAATACGAAAGCAGTGAGCGGTTTGGCATCGTGAAGACGGCCATCCTCAAGAATCTCTCCGCCCAAACCGTTCAGGCAGATATCCTGGACGGTTTGGAAAACATACTGCCCTGCCATGTGGATAAGAATCTACAGGCGGCCTCCTCTACCCTGGTTGATGCTTACAAGGCCAACGAGCTTTGCCCGCAAAGTGTGTTGGCAACCTATTCATTAACAACCCTGATCAATGACACGCCAAACCCCGTAGAGATACTTAAAGCCAATGTGGCATGGACCGATTGCAAAAAAGGGCAAATTGCGCTGAGTTCTCAGGTAGTGGAAGCCTTTGTGCATGACGCGCCATACCCCTATGGTGAATCCGCCTATGGATGCAAAGGCGCCTATTTTGTGAAGTATCGGGAAGCAATCCTGCCGGGCGGCAATTGCACACATCATATCGTGGTGGACCATGGGTATGACCATTGCGCCCTGGTGAAGCTAACGCAACTGCTGACCGCGCCTGTAGACGATGCTCTGCAATCAGACATCCAAAACGGCAGGGAACAGTTAAACCGCTTCGTAGCCATGGCAGACGGCGTCCAGCATTCTGCCGATCAAACGGCGATGCATCACCATTACCTGAACACGCTGTACAATATACTGCGCGGAGGGATATTTGTTGATGCCTATGCTTTGGATGCAGAGGACTTTTTGGATTTTTCGCTTGCGCGTAACCGCGCCATCGGTAGCGATCAACAATTTATTCAAAAGGCAAAACAATGCCAAACCATTCACCAATTGAAGGAAGCATTTGAAAACGATCAGCAGTCCTTGCGCCTGGCGCTGGAATATCTGCCATTGAGCTTTTCCCGCCGTCATGGTGATCCATCCAGGCCCTGGAACCAGTTTCAAATCAAACTGAAGGACGACCAGGGAAAACCCATCAAGCGTTATGAGGGAAACTGGCGTGACATTTTTCAAAACTGGGAAGCCTTGGGGCTTTCTTTCCCATGCTATTATGAGCACATGATCGCCAGATTCGTCAACGCTTCAACAATCGACGGTTTCAATCCTTACCGCATTCACCGCAACGGGATCGACTGGGAGCGCCCGGAACCCAACAATCCCTTCAGCGGCCTGGGATATTGGGGCGATCATCAAATTATCTATTTGCTGCGCTTGTTAAAAGGCCTTAAAAACCATTTCCCCGGCAGGCTCAAGGCATTGCTGCGCACGCGGGTGTTTTCTTATGCGAATGTGCCCTATGTCATCAAGCCCTATGCGGAAATTGCCGTAGACAGCAAGAACACCGTCATGTTTGACAGGCAGCGCGACGGCCAAATCGAGGCACTTTGCCAAACCATGGGCTCGGATGGCCAATTGGTGCTTAAGGCAAACGATGTGTACTGTGTAGGCTTGATGGAAAAGCTGATTGTGCCTTTGCTTAGCAAAATGGCCAATGTGCATGGCGAAGGCGGCGTGTGGATGAACACGCAGCGCCCGGAATGGAATGACGCCAACAATGCCATTGTAGGCATTGGCCTGTCGATGGTCACCGTGTATCACATGAAGGCGTATGTTCAGTTCCTGCTGGAGCTTGTACAGGAAGAGAGCGATCCTTTTACAATCTCAATAGAAGTGGTGCAGTGGCTGCAAACTTCCTTGGGCTTTATGCAAACATACAGTGCACAGTCAAAGGGCGGCGCAAAGCAGCTGCTGGATCAAATGGGAGAGGCATTTTCAAATTACCGCCAAAACGTATATCACCACGGCTTTTCAGACTACCGGACACTTACCCCGTCCGCCATCAGGCAATGGCTTGAGTGCTGCATGGCCTTGCTTAACGGCACCATCCAAAAAAACAGAGGCAGCTTGTTTACCACATACAATTTGCTTAATAGTGACGGCAGTGTGGAACCGATGCGATTTATGCTTGAGGGGCAGTCAGCCGCCATTGGCGCAGGTATTGTTTCAGCCGATGACATTCAGGCGCTGCTGAAGGAAATGGACGAGATTTTAGGCAGCGAACATCTTGGTGCCCATTACCTCTACCCCAAGCGCATGACAGTTCCTTTCTGGCAAAAAAACAGTTTTTCGGCTCCCTTCTCCGCCGATGGCCTTATTGTTTGCCAGGACCAAGAGGGCATGCTTCACTTTGGCGCAAGCATGACAACGCAAAAAGCCCTGCTTGCGGCATTGAAAGCCTCCGCCTATAGCAGCGGGCAGCAAAAGTATCTGCTTGAGCAGTTTGAATGCTTGTTTGGGCATCAGAGGTTCACCGGGCGCAGCCAGGTGATGTATAAGTACGAGGGGATTGGCTGTATCTATTGGCATCAAAATGCAAAGCTGGCATTGGCCATCCTGGAGCTGGCCATCGCATGCCGGCACAACAGGCACCAGGCGCAAACGGCCTATAACAGTTATCGGGACGTGACCCGGCAATTCCTCTACCGCAAAGATTCAGCCACATGTCAGGCGATTCCCATTGAACCGTACTCCCATTCCTCCTTTGACGGGAAAAGCCAGCAGCCGGGCATGACCGGCCAGGTGAAGGAATCTGTACTGATGCGCAGAGGCGAGCTTGGCGTCATCGTCGATAATGGCTGCTTGCAGTTTGAACCCTGGTTTGTGGCGCCCGACGAGTTTGACGGGAAGGGGTGTGTGTCATTCTCGGTATGCGGCATACCTGTCCGCTATATTCCAAGCGAGCTTAATGACAATGATATGGTTATCCATTATGCCGGCAAAGAAAAGGAACGCGTGCCGGGGCACATACTCCCCGTACACGTAAGCCAGGATGTTTTTTTCCGGCAGAAGGATATCACGGGCATTGATGTAAGGTATTTCACGGAATAGGCCGGAAAAATCATTTTTATTTGGACAAGTGTAACGCCTGGCCCATCTTGTGACATATGGAAGTGAACCCCTGGAAGCAGCAATGATCAATATAGGAATACGCTAAGGGGAAGGCGCAATTTGCGCTTTCCCCTTAGTGCATAAGGAGGATTACAGGATGAATTGGGAAAGAGCAAGGATGTGTCTTACTGCTATTTTACTTTTGGCTATTGTCTGCACCGCGAGCGTCCCGGGTTTGGCGGCGCCCGTTCCCTATATGAACATCAAAACGCTGGCAGTTAAGTCCGCAACCCGCTGGCAGGGGGAATACCAAAGTGTGCGCGGCGAGACCGTTTCGGTGGATTGTCCCGTGACCGTCCCGGATGCGGATATGGCGCCCGTGCTGCGCGTGATTTGGTATCCGCCTCTGGATCAGGCGTTTTTGCAGGAGTATAAGGCACCTTCCAAGGCTGATGCATATAAGTACGCAGCCCGTTCAGAAGATAATACCACCGTCCTCGTTCACAACTATGCCAATGCCATTGCACCCAAAGAGGCCGATAAGTGCATTTATGCTCAAGAATTTGTGCGCTTGGAAGAAATCGATTGGGACAAGGTATACGCCCGCAACAGCCCTCTAAAAGCACGGGAGGCGTTTGCAGCAATTGAAAATAGAACCAAAGAGCTCTACACGAAATATGGAAGCTATGGCTATTATCCAATGGAGCCTGCATATGGCCTAAAGATTAATAATTTGGTTGATAAGGATGGCAATCCGGTAAGGGACATAGCTGCTTACAGTTTTTTAGGCCATGAGGTGATGCGTGGGCTGCCCGTGCTTGGAAACATCCTGCTTGCTTATGGTATTATGAACATTCACAAGTTCGAAGGATCCTATGAAGCCCGATATTATGTGCTTAATGTAGAATCATGGAACGCATATGGTTTTGCCGCCCACCTTCTGGCGGAAGAGGAATTGGTCCATGAGGACATTCCTTTGGTGGATTTCGAAATCGCCAAGCCACAAATCGAGAAACTGATTGAGGATGGGCGCGTCCGCAAGGTCCATGGCGTCCACTTGGGCTACATGATGTATCTGGAGCCTGATCACAATCACGAACACTTCCGCCTGGTCCCATCCTGGGTTGTAGATTGTGAATACTATCCGTCTGCAAATATCGAAAACGAAGTGACCGATGAGCCGGATTACACGATCGTTCAGAATTTCAGAAAGCTTACCATCAACGCGCAGACCGGAAAGCTCATTGACCCCGAGGATAAAAGCCTTGAGCGCAGCGATTGCCCTGAAATCATTACCTGGGATCAGGTGATTGTGCCAAATACATCCAAATGATATAATGGTACCGCCCGGGCCAGATACACTACTGACCAAGAAAGGTGGTTATTATGGGAATCAACATAGCAATCAACGGTTTTGGCAGAATTGGAAGGCTTGCGTTCCGGCAACTGTTTGAGGCGGACGGATTTACGATCGCCGCCATCAACGACCTGACCAGCCCGCAGATGCTGGCCCACCTGCTCAAGTACGACACCTCCCAGGGGCGTTATGACAAAAAGATTGGCTATGGCGAAAACAGCCTGACCGTGGACGGCATCCAAATTCCGATCCTGGCGGAAAGAAACCCCGGACAACTGCCTGGAAAGAGCTGCAAATCGATCTTGTTTTGGAGTGCACCGGCTTTTTCGCATCCAAAAAAGCGGCGGTGGCGCATATTGAGGCCGGCGCAAAGAAAGTGCTCATTTCCACTGCGGCCGGGAAGGATGTGCCCACCATTGTTTATGGCATCAATCAGCAGACTTTGACCAGGGACGACACCATTGTTTCAGCCGCATCCTGCACCACAAACTGCCTGGCGCCCATGGCGTATTTTTTAAACGAGCTCGCGCCCATCAAAAAGGGCTTTATGACAACGATCCACGCCTATACAAACGACCAGAATACGCTGGATGGCCCCCACCCCAAGGGCGATTTGCGCCGGGCACGCACCGCGGCCGGCAACATCATACCGACCACCACCGGCGCGGCAAAGGCGATCGGGCTGGTGATCCCCGCGTTGGCCGGCAAGCTGGACGGCACATCCCAAAGGGTGCCTGTCATCACAGGCTCGCTGACAGAACTGACCGCGGTTGTAAGCGGCATTGTAACGGCGGAACAGGTCAATGAGAAAATGGAAAAATCCCAGTCCGACGAGTACGGCTACACTGATGAAATGATTGTCTCCTCCGATATCATCGGCATGACCTATGGCGGCCTGTTCGATGCGACACAGACAAAGGTAACGGAATTGGGGGATGACACGCTGGTGAAGATCGCCGCGTGGTATGATAACGAAAACTCCTTTACCAGCCAAATGGTCCGCACCGCAAAATACATGGCGAAGCTGTAAATGGAAAAGGAACATCTGTTGATGCAACAGGAGCCACCGCGCTTGGTGGCTCCTGTTGCATTCCTTATCGAATCCATACTGTTCCAAAACATAAATGCATCGATGGGGCCAACGTAGGGCGGGGGCTTGCTCCCGCCGTCCGTTGGCACATTTATATCAAACCGTGCCCTTTCAGCACATTCTCGATGATACCAACAGCTTCATTGATGAGTTCCTCGGTGATAGTGGCCATCAGGCTGAGCCGCAGCATGCAGCCGTTTTCAGGCGCGGCAGGCGGAAGCACGGCGTTGACGTACACGCCGGCATCGTATATCTCTTTGGCGACAGTAAGCGTGGTAACCATATCCTTCGTGCCGATGGCGATGATGGGCGTTGGCGAATCGACGATGGGAATGTTCCGCGAGGTCAGCGCACGCTTCATATAGCGGGCCATCTCGTTTAACCGCATCACTCTTTCCGGATGCGCCTTGATAATCTCAAGCGCCTTCAATGCGGCAGCGCAGGATGAGGGCGTAATAGAGGCGGAGAAGATGAACGGGCGCGACTTGTGTTTGACATAGTTAGCCACGACGGATGAGGATGCCATAAATCCGCCCAGGCTGGCGAGGGATTTGGAGAAGGTGCTCATGATAATATCGACCTCGTCCTCCAGCCCGTAATAGGAGCCCGTTCCCCTGCCGCCTTCGCCGATCACGCCGAAGCCATGGGCATCATCGATCATAAGCTGCGCATTGTATTTCTTTTTGAGCTTCACGATCTCAGGCAGTTTGCAAATGTCGCCGCTCATGCTGAAAACGCCATCCGTGACAATCAGCTTGCCCGCTTGAGGTGGCAGAGAAGCCAAAGCAGCTTCCAGGTCCTCCATGTCGGAATGATGGTAGCGCACCATTCTGCTGTAGCTTAATTTGCAGCCATCGTAGATGCTGGCATGGTTTTCCGCGTCGCAGACGGCATAATCGGTATGCCCGCACAGTGCGCTGATGATCCCCAGATTAGACTGGAAGCCCGTAGAAAAGGTAACGGCCGCCTCCTTGTGTACGAAGGAAGCGATTTCATTCTCGAGCGAAATGTGAAGGTCCAATGTACCGTTTAGGAAGCGTGATCCGGAGCAGCCCGTACCATATTTTTCGATCGCCTCTATGGCGGCGCGCTTGACGTCCTCGTGATTGGTAAGACCCAGGTAGTTGTTAGAACCGAGCATGATCCGGCGCTTGCCTTCCATGATAACTTCATTGTCCTGGCGTGATTGTAGCTCGTGGAAGTAAGGATACAGGCCCATTTCTTTAACAACAGCAACGTCCTGGAAATTCTCGCATTTCGTAAATACTGACATGGCTATCCCCCAGTTCACAAATAATTGCAGAATAATAAAGATATATTAGCATGAAGCGACGGGTTTTACAAAGATTTTTCTTTGCTTTACTATAGAAAGATTTTCAAATGGCCTGTATCTGACCATCTGCCCCTCTTTCACGATACTATTGGTTCGGCCTTCTCTTGTTCGCCCTTTCCTCCCCCTACCGCGACGCTTACCAGCCCGCCCAGCTTTTCCCACACAAGATGGCGGGAGGAACCGTCCATACGCCGCAGCACCGAGAGGATCGCTCCGGCATTTTTCAGCGCACCGCCCCGAAGGTCTTCCACCTTGGAAGCTTTGGTGGCGTTTAACAGGGAGTAGAGTGCCTCGATCAGGGCCATGCGGTCATCTGTGGTCATGTCATACAGCCAGGAATCCAGGATTTCGTCTATCCGGATGCTGGCGGGTTTTAGGTGTTCGGCTTTCTCAAAGCCCTCCGGCTGTACGCACCAGGAAAAGGGGTCGTGCTGCGAAAGCCCCGAGGCGCAGCTTTTGACCGCCTGGTACTTAATGTGCTCATGAAGCAGCATGCCGATTATGGAAAACTCGGGCACGATGGAGCGCAGCCTGGGCACGATATTGTTATATCCAAGGCTCTGGAATGTTACTTCGTCCATGCCCGGGCCGTCGTTGCTGTAGACGGCAAGGATGCGGTCCTGTATTTCCACGGCGGCATAGGCCGCGGCATAAACGGCCAGGTTTCCGCCCTTGGAATGGCCGCCCACCCGAAGCGGCAGGGGAAACAGTTCCGCAGCCCTTGCCAGGTAGACAAGCGCTTCCACCTGGGCGGGCACGGGAAAGGTATAGGCCATGTTGAAGTCTTCCTTCCAGCCCACCAGGGTGTTGTCTGTGCCGCGGAAGGCTACAAATGCTGTGCCGTCTTGCAAAAGAAAGGTCATGGCAGCGAACTGCTTTTGCATTTTGACATCCGTTTCGTGCAAGTAAAAGCAAACCTCTGTATCGCAAAAGCGCCGGCCTTCCCCCATGAGCGCAAGCATTTTTCGGTTGTTTTCCTGGCCGATAAAGCCAAAGGCGTCGGGGCAATCCTTCAGGGCGGAATGCAGGTCGCGGACGGTCATCCGGCCGCCCTCCGGCATCGCCTTTTCCAACAGAAGATACGAAAACTCTGAAAGAATCAGGTTGTCCACATCGTTGAACGGGGAGCAGGAAAACGGCACATCCCCCCGCCAATACAGGTAATCCAGCATCGTCGCCATGCAAGCCCCTCCATCCTGTCGAGCGTTCCATATGCCTTCTTCTGTTAAGCCCTTGCGCCTTGCAAACCGTATACTACTTTTGTTTCCAGCATTTTTCCAAACTTTCTATGGATTTAGACAAACGCCATCCCAATTCCTGCAAAAAGCGTAAGACCAGCGGAAAACGCAAACAATATCGTTGACGCAAAAACTTTGACCGGGGTGAGGCTATGACCGGTACGGTGAAAAGAGCGGTGCTGATTGTCTCCGGCATGGTGTGCCTGGCCCTTGGGGTGACCGGTTTTCTATTGCCTGTCGTACCGGCCACGCCATTTCTACTACTCTCCGCCTGGTGCTTTGCGCGCAGTTCCAACAGGCTGTACGCAAAGCTCAAAAACAACAGGCTTATCGGCAAGTTCATTCGCGAATTCGCCGGGCGCAGGATGGTAAGGAAAAAGGTTATAAAAAGCGCCCTGGTCTTTTTGTGGCTGTCCGTGATCATCGCCTTGTTCCTTGTGAAAAACCCCTGGCTTCGGTTATTGATTCTGGCCCTTGGCTTAGCTTTCAGCCTGCTTATGAAGCGGATCAAGCGCATCTAATAGTTTGGCAACTACAGAAGTATCGTTTTCGTTAATCAATCTTTTCCCTGCCAAGGCTGCACTTGCTGATAGCTGTTGCGAAACAAATCATAAGCCTTCCCCTTGAGGGGAAGGTGGCGCGCAGCGCCGGATGAGGTGGTCTGCTACGGGAATAATGCTACCATAACCACCTCATCAGTCGACTTCGTCGACAGCTTCCCCTCAAGGGGAAGCCTCGTCTTGCTGTTCATATCGTCCATTTTTTAAGCATCTTTTTCGAATGCGATACGATCATCACCTGTATTCCGCAATTTCTGTAGTTGAAAGTCCACTAGGCCGGCACAGCGGAATAAGGTAGCCCATACAAAAAGAGCCACCGAATTTGGTGGCTCCTTTTGCACTCCGTCAAAATGGCCTTGCAGCCTCTTCCCATACAAAACCTTCGGAAGGCCCACAAATTCCATCATGGCCCCAATATTTCTTTACCCCTTCAGCGCCCCGGTGGTAAAACTCTTTTGAATTTCGCCGCTCATCATCAGATAAATGATCAGCGTGGGTACCGTGGCAACCACAAGGCCGGCGCCAAGCGCGCCCCAGTTGGTTGCGTACATGCCCACCATGCCCATGATGCCCACGGTCAGCGTCTTCCACTGGGGTTTGCTGATGAACGAAATGGCGAACATCAATTCATTCCAGCAGCTTAGGTACGTAAAGATCGCCACGGTGGCAATGGCGGGGCGGATGAGCGGCACCATGATCTTGATGAAAATGCCGTAGATGCTCATGCCGTCCAGGCATGCGGCTTCCTCCATCTCCCGCGGGATGGTCTTGAAAAAGCCGACAAAGATGTAAATGGCCATGGGGATCGCAAACGCCACATACGGTAAAATCAGTGCGAAGGGCGTATCGTACAGGCTGGTGCGCTTTAGGAACATAAACAGCGGCACGAGCGTCGCGTGCAGCGGGATCATCATACCCATGAGGAAAAAGAGCAGCGTGCGGTTGCTCCATTTCCACTTCATGCGGGCAATGGCGTAGGCCGCCATGGTGGAGAGGATGGTGGAAATGAAGATCGTGGAGACTGTGACCAAGACGCTGTTGAGCAGGAAGGTGGCCACCCTGCCCTTTTCCAGCACGTCGGCAAAGTTTTCAAAGTGATAGGGGTTGGGCAGACCCAAGGGGTTACTGCCGAAAATTTGCAGATTGTCCTTTAATGAAAAGGTGAACAGCCAATAGAGCGGAAAAATCTGCACCAGGGCGATTGCGATAAGCACCGTATAGAGGATGACTTTTCTTGTTGTCCTTGTAAATCTGTACATGCGCATCCTCCTTAATATTCAAGGTCTTCCACCTTGAACAGCCGCTGGACGCAGACCGTGAACAGCAGGCATTCCAAGAGGATGAAGATCGCCATCGAGCTTCCCATGCCATAGCGGAAGTTCAGGAAGATGTTGGCGAACATGAGCGTGGTGGGCACCTCGGTGGCATGGATGGGGCCGCCCTTGGTGAGCACATAAATCAGGTCAAAGGTTTTAAGCGACCCGATGAGCGCGAATGTGACACATACCTTGATCATCGGCAGGATAAGCGGAATGGAGATGTGCCGGGAAAGCTGCGATTTGGAGCAGCCGTCGATCTCGGCCGCCTCATACAGCGTGGAGGGGATGGCTTTGATGGCGGAGTAGAGCAGCAGCATATGATAGCCAATGTACTGCCATATCAGCACAAAAAAGACCGCGCCCAGCGAAATATTGGGGTCGGCAAGCCAGCTGTGCTTCCAGCTTGCAAGCCCGATATTGGTGAGCAGCACGTTAAGCATGCCGTTGTTGGGGTGATATATCTTCATCCACAATTGGCCGATGACCGTAGTGGAAATGATGACGGGGATAAAGTACACGTTCCGGAAGAGACCTTCGAACTTAACGCCGCGGGATATGAGCAGCGCCAGGCCCAGCGCCAGCGGCACCTGAACGAAAATGGACAGCCCGGCCAGAATGGCCGAATTGATGATTCCTTTGACAAAATAGGTGGACGGATTGGTGAACATTTCAATATAGTTGGCAAAACCGATATATGTGCTTTTACCGGCCCCGTTCCAATCCAATAAAGAGTAGTAGCCTGAAAAAACGATGGGCAGGACCACCACGGATGAAAATACTAGGAGAGCCGGCAGCACAAAGATCGCAATGGCCCGTTTGTCTCTGAAGACCTTTTCCACTATATCAACCCCTACAGCGCCTTTTGGTATTTTATACTAATGGAGAACATTAATGCGTCCAAAGCGGCGAGAGATTTTCGATGCGGGGCAAGGCGCCGGAGCGAGGCGTAGCAGCGCTACGCTGAGCGGAAGGCAACGATGCCCCGCACGAAAAGATCCGCCGCAACGACGCATTAGTGTTTGGAATTAGTATTAGACACTATCCCCTACGAAACAGGTTCCGTAGGGGATAGCGTTCATTGTTTAAGGTGAACCCTGGCAAGCGGGATTATTGCTGCAGCTTTTCCATTTCGGCCGCGAATTCTTCAGGCGTCTTCTGGCCGGCAAAAATCTCCTGAACAAGGCTCTTATGGCGCTCAGCGGCTTCGCCGGAGAGGTAGGTATCCCATGCGAGCACGGAGCCTTTGGACAAGGAAGCGAAATCAATGATGTTCTGAACCAGCGGGCTCACTTCGATGCCAGTCATGTCGATCTTCCAGGTCGCGATGCCGGCGCCCAGCTTGAAGCTTTCGCGGGACATGTTCTCAGTAACGTACTTCACGAATTCCACGGCCAGATCCTTATCCTTGGCGTTGTTGCTAACCATCAGGCTGTCGATGGAGCCGCCCAGGATCTCGGATGCATCGTCCTTGCCGTCTGCGATGGAGGGCCAGTTCACGGCTACGACCTTATCCACCACCTGGGAAAGTTTCGGATCCTGGATCTCGCCGGCCAGCCAGCTGCCCTGATAGATCATGGGGACTTGGCCGGAAAGGAAGGGGATCTTGGCTTCGTCATAGGTCAGGGCCAGGGCGCCGGGATCAAATGCACCGGCCTTTACCAGGTCGTCCAGGTATTTGGCGGACTGCACGAACTCGGGCACATTGAACGTGGTGGTTCCGGCGAGAGCTTCGTTGCTCAATTGGGCGCCGGCGGTGCGCACGGCATACACGTTCTGGTAGAACATGGCCGGCCAGCCATCCTTCGCGCCTACCGTGAAGGGAACGATCCCCTTGGCCTTGAAGGCTTCCACGGCGGCGAGCAGCTCTTCGTTGGTGGTGGGAATGGTCACACCATTTAAATCAAACATTTCCTTGTTGCAATACAGCGTGCCGACCCATTGGATGAACGTCAGGCCGTAGGTCTTGCCGCCATAGGTGACGTTGTCCAGGGCACCGCCCATCAGGCGGTCCTTGGTGCCGTCAGCGAGATAGTCGTCCAGCGCGAGCACCTGGCCGGCTTCCACAAAGGGCTTGGCGAAACCGCCGCCCCAGGCAAAGAACACGTCGGGCACTTCGTTGGCGGCCATGGCGGTCTTGAGCTTGGTCTTGTAGGCTTCGTTTTCGGTAGCGTCAATCACCACTTCCACATCGGGATGCAGTTCCTGCCACTGTTTCAAAACGATGTTGAAAGACTTGGCGTTTGCGTCGGATTCGGTGGTCCACAGGTGCCATACGTTGAGGGTCTTCTTTTCCTGTGCCAGTGCGCCGCCGCAAAGGGCCAGGGACAGCGTCATGACCGCGACCAAAGTCACAGCAAGGATCCGGGAGAACCTTTTCATGGTTGTACCTCCTTAATATTGAGTTTTGTTGCTGTATCTATCATACATGAATGCTCCTGCGTAATACATGTAGAAATTTTACCACCACCTTTAATTATTTGACTGCTTTTCGACCTTTTTAGCCATGCTCCGGACGGGCCCGGTATTGCTTGATGGTCATGCCCGCGTATTTCTTGAACAGGGTGGAGAAATAGTTGGGGTCGTCGATCCCAACGCGCACGCCGACCTCATAGGCTTTCACATTGGGATCATCCAGGTATTTGCGCGCCTGTTCAATACGCTGTTTGTTTACGTACTCACGAAAGGACATGCCGGTATATTGCTTGAAAATGCGGCTTAAGTACGATGCGTTGAAGAAGAAATGCTTCGAGGTTTCGTGCAGCGAAAGGGAGGGATCCGAAAGATGCTCCTGCACGTAACCGACGATGCTTTGAATTTGCCTGGAAACCGTGTTTGTGCGTATGCTTTCCAGCGTGCTGGTGGCTTCGCCCATCAGCGTCAAAAGCATATCCCGGATCTCCGCGACCGAACCCAAATCAAACGTTTGTTCAATCCGTTCCTTCAAATTCATGAAAGGCTCCACACGCATTGCATAAAGGCTGGAAATCACCTGCACCGCACGCAGGCGCGCATTTTCAATGCTGTCATTGATGACCGCAAAGTGCTGATCCACCCATGCACGCACGCTTGCATTCATGCCGCCTCGCAAATAGAACCCCATCTGCGTAAGTTCCGCCATGGCCACCGGAATGGGCACCGACAAGGACGGCTTGTCCTCCACAACGCCCAGGTCCTGATAGTAAATCACCTGATTTGCGCCAAGGAAGGTGTGGCAATGTACAGCCTGCAGAGCCTGGGCATACGACCGGCTGATGCTTCCGATGCCTTCCGCCATGGATCCTGCGCCGATGACGTATGGCACGTCCAGCGCGCTGTTAAGAACACGCTTCAGCGCTTCAAAATCCGCGGGCTCTTCCTCCGGGCGGCCGCATAAAATCACAAGACAGTTGTCTTCCCCCAGAAATACCTGGGCCAAATCCAGCGTTTCCCTGGCCATATTTCCGATCGAATACAAGGCAAAAAGCTGCTGCATGGCATTCAAATCGTTTGGCAAAAGCGCCGCCACGCCCACCTGAAAACAGTCTCCGGCCAGATCCAGCTTGAAAAAGGAAAGCTTCTCCCGTATAACCCCAGCGTCCATTTGATTTGTAACCAGTTCGTGCAGGAAGCGGTCGCGCAATGCAGGCATGCTTTGTGCGATCTGCCGTTCGATTTCCGTGCTCGAAATTCCGCCGCCCTGCTTCAAAAGTATCTTTTCCCGTACGCTTAAAAGGATGGCGGAGAACTCCTTGGCATCCACGGGCTTTACCAGGTAATCCACAATACCGATCTTGAGCGCCCGCTGCGCATGGTCAAAATCGTTGTACCCGGTGATGACGATCACCTGCACATTGGGGTCCAGTTTCAATATGTGCTGCGCCATTGCAAGCCCGTCCATCACAGGCATGTTGATGTCTGTGATCACGATATCCACCGTGTGCTCATCCAGATATTCCAAAGCTTCCAGGGCAAAGGAGGCCTCCTTCACCACCTCGTATATGTCACTTTCCGCCTCCAGATACCGCTTGAGCAGCATTCGCTCCAGTGATTCATCTTCCACGATCATTACTTTCAGTCTCATTATATTAAAGCCCCCTGGTCATTTTGATGGATATGGTGGTCCCTTCGCCCAGCGTGCTGGTGATCAAGAACTCGCTGCCTTCCCCGCAGACGATGGCAATGCGCCGCATCGTTGCGCCAAGGCCTATGCTCTTACCTTTGCGCACTTCCTCCAAACGCTCTTCTGACATGCCGCAGCCGTTGTCGGTGACTTCTATCCGCAAAGCGTTTTCGTCCAGCCAGGCCTTGATCAATATAAGCCCGTCTCCCTCCACGCTCATGCGAATGCCGTGATAGATGGCGTTTTCCACCAGCGGCTGCAAGATCATTTTGGGCACCCGAACACCCAACGCTTCCGGCTGTATCTCATATTCCATGCGGAACAGGCCCGCATAGCGGAGCTGCTGGATATATATATAGGAATGAATGGCCTCCAGCTCTTTTTCCAGCGTGATCAGATCTTCGCCATTGCTCAGGCTGTTCTTGTAAAAATCCCCCAAAGCCTTGGTGGTCTCGGAAACCTCCTCCGTTTTTCCCATCACGGCCAGCGAATTGATGGTATTGAGCGTGTTGTAAAGAAAATGCGGGTTGATTTGCGCAATGGTAATTTCCAGTTCGGCGCGCCTTAAAGCTTTTTGTTCCTCAATAATATCAGAAATGAGCTGCTGGATTTTTTGGATGGTGGTGTTGTACACATCCTGGAACCGGCCGATTTCATCATGCGTTTTGATGGTGGTAACGTAATTGAAATTTCCGTTGTACACGCCTTCAATGGCTTGGATCAATGTTTTGACGGGGCTGGAGATGTATTTGGAAATCCAAAAGGAGCCGAAAATGAACAGAACGCCGTTTAATACGATTGTGAGCGCAATGATGGTCGTATACATGCTCAGGGGAAGCGGCGCATTATATACCGGTATGCAGCGCACAAACGTCATGGACAAATCATGGTTCCTAAGCCCTACCAGCACGTAATTCTTGTTTTGATGGCGCTGTATGACCGAAAACGTATCCTCTCCCTGAAACAGGGCCGGCGCGCTTATAGGGTCGACGAGTCCGTTTTCATTGTTCCACAGCACCAGCGTGCCCTCGCCGGCATCCACAATTTGTATGGGCTCTTTTCTGGGATTGAATATCTTTTCAAACTCCACGTTGATGCATAATAGGCCGATGGGCTTGAGTGTTTTGAGGCTGTTGATGATCCGCATGAACGAAAAGTATTCAATGCCGTTATTGATCAGCCCACCCGCATTGCGTGTCACCACATATCCTCCGTTGCGTTCCGCAATGGTTTTATAGACAGGCGTCTGAAGCACGGCGGAATAGGTAAATGGCTGCAATGTATTTTTGTCCGAATAATAGCGGATGCCGTCCGGCCGGAAAATGTAGGCGGAGGACACAATGGGGTCCAGGTTGACTGTTTCCATTACATAGCGCTGCGCGATGCGGTCCGCTTCCCAATTGTAATCCGACAGAGCGCTTTGCACCAATTGATTCGCGATGATGGACATGGACAGGCTGTGGATATACTGGCGCGTCGTATCAAACGTACGGTTGTCCGCCTGTATGGATTCCAGCGCGATGTCCTGCATGGAACGGTTGGTAACATAATCCCGCGAATAAAGAAACACAACAGCGCTGATGGAAATGCTGATGATTACCAAGATTGTATAGCTGAACATTATTTTTTTGCGAAGTGACAGCTTCATCGGATCATCAACCTTTATGCGCTTATTTTATGCTGTCATCATAGCAGATTCATGCAATGCGCGCAACGCGCTTGTTGTTGCCAAAATCCGTTTGCACGGGAAAAGAACCGGAAGCCGTTGCCTGTAAGCAACGGCATCCTAAACTGCGGAGTATTCTTTGCTGTAGCAGTATATGGTATAATGATCAAAAAGGACCGTACGCTATGTGACGATGACCGATCCCGAATGGCACCCCTTCTGCCTCTGCCAAAAATGACACAGCTCGGAAATGAGGGCAGCAAAGATGAATATTGAGATACGTAAATTGAAACCGGACCTCGTGGAAGATTATGTGCACTTTTTTGATACGACACCGCATGCCGACAATAAGGACGGTCACAAATGCTATTGTGTGTGGTGGTGCAATGATGACTATGAAGGAAAAGATTTAACATCATCGCCGGAGAAAAGAAGGGATTACGCCATCCAATGTGTCAAGGGTGACAACATACAAGGTTATCTTGCCTATTGTGATGATAAGGTCGTAGGGTGGTGCAATGCCAACACAAAATCAGATTGCCTGAAATGCTACTGTTGGCGGCGGTTTATGGGCGCCATACATATAGAGGAATCCACCCCGGGTATAAAGGTGAAATCCGTATTCTGCTTTGCAATCGCGCCGGAGATGAAAAGAAAGGGGCTTGCCAGGCGATTCCTGGAACGTGTCTGTCAGGAAGCGGCTCAAGACGGTTTTGATTTCGTGGAGGCATATCCGAATAAAGAATTCATTGATGAAGCTGAAGATTTCATGGGGCCTGCGGCATTGTACAGAAAAAACGGTTTTACCGTGTATTATGAAACAGAACAAAAGCTTGTCATGCGGAAGCAGCTAAGGCATCCTGGGGGAAGCTGTTCCCGGCCAGGATGCTCATATGACCGGTTCTTTCCGGTGCGTTTATAAAATAAATGGTTCGGGCGGATCCTACAGGCTGACCCACACATCCGGCGTTTCCAGCGCCCGGACACCCGCCCCCCGCACATCCATGATGGACAACGTTTCCTCATGGTTCACGGGAATCCTGCCGGTTTCAAAGAAAAGGCACAGCTCCTTGATAAATGCCTGGAAGAAATCTGATTCCACCGTTACCACCCGGTTCCCGTCCCCCATGCAAAGGTTCATGGAAAACGGTGCGCCCGCCTCAAAGCAGGAGATGGTGGCATACCGCCCGTCTTCAAAGGCGATGGTCAAATTCGTCCAGCCCGCATTTTTCGAAGCCATTACTTTTTTTGCCCTGGCCTTCATCAGCATCATCACAGGCTCCAACTGGTGAATGGCATACGTTTCAAAGCTGCCCGGGCCCCAGGCACTGATAGCATGGATGGAAGCTGCGTCGATCCCTTCATATTCGGCGGCAAAGCGGAGCGCCGAGGTGGAGTAACAAGGCGTTTTGTTCTTTTCGGCAACGGCAAAGATACGCCTGGCGGCTGCCCCGTCTGGCGCAAAGGTCTTGTCCACATAGGTGCGCTTCCCGCTGCTCAAGGGCAGCCGGCAAAGGGATTCATGCATCTCGCAGTTGTCCGGAGACAGCACGATGAGCGCATCGCTTTTTTCAATGATCTCTTCGATGGTGTGAGCGCGGGCAATGCCCATTTCCCTGCACCATGCTTCCGTGGTGCGCCCGCCGATGGGGCTGTCTATCATGGCGTAGGCGTAAGCGGCCTCCATTTTTCCGCCGGAGGCCTTATGGATCATGGCGGGATAGTTGTTGGCATGCCATTCATCCAAATAATAATCGATCAGGCCGATCTTCAAATGCGATCCCTCCCGGTGCTTTATGGAAATTTTACAGGGAAATTTCCCGGTGCTTAAGTGCCGAATCATAGATAGCCTGCATCATCCGGGCAGTTACGATGACGGAATCGATGTGGGAAGGCAGCTTTTCCCCGGTTTGTATGCAGCGGAGGAATGCATTGATTTCGTTTTCAAAGTGGTTGCGGGCTTTGATTTTGGGTGTGTAAGAAATCAGCGCCCCGTTTTCCACGCCATACACCGTGAAGTCGGAACCGTAATGCAGGCGGATGCCGGCTTTGTCGCCCATGAAATCGATGAACATCTCCTCCTGGCCGATATTTTGAGCCCAGGCGCCGTTTAGCGTGACGACGGCCTTTTCGGTACGGATCAGGCCGGTCACGGAATCATCCACATCGTATATGCCGGCATAGTTTGGAGGGCCCGCCCACATATCCGTGTACACATACTCTTTCATGCTTTTGCCCAGGCGGCAGAAGGTTTCGCCGGAAACAGTTTTCACCTGCGGATCGCCCAGGCAGTACATGACGATGTCCAGGAAGTGAACGCCCCAGTCGATCAGCGCGCCGCCCCCCGCAATCGCCTTGGTGGTAAACGCGCCGCCCAGGCCGGGGATGGAGCGGTGGGCCCGGAAGCTGACATATACGTGAAAGACATCCCCCAGCCGGCCGGAATCGATGTATGTTTTGATCAGATTCACATTGTCGTTGAAGCGGTTGACGACGCCGATGTTCAGGATTTTACCGGTCTCGTGCTGGGCCAGCTGCATTTGAAGCGCTTCCTCATAGGTGCGCGCCGCAGGCTTTTCACAAAGCACATGCTTCCCCGCCCGCAATGCGTCGATGGCGATGGCGGCATGCACATTGTTGGGCGTGCAGACGGAAACGGCCTCCACTTCTGGGTCAAGGAGTACCTCCTTGTAATCCGTAACGGCCTTTCCGCAGCCGTACTTTTCCACCGCAGCGTTGGCGCGGTCAGGCAAAATATCGCAAAAGTACTTGATTTCCGCCTCGGGATTCTTCAAATAGGCGGGGATGTGGGCCGCATTGGCGATGGTGCCGCAGCCGATGATGCCAATTTTCATATGATTTCTTCCTTTCATTTGCAAATGCACGCACTTTACGCGCAATATTCCATTTTCATGCCCGTGTGTACGGCTTTCAAGTGAAGCTCCTCGTCCATGACCTGGAAATCGGCCCGGTACCCCTGCCGGATGTCCCCAAGCGGCAGCCCAAGCGCCCTGGCAATGTTGGCGGAGGTCATGGAAACCGCCTGTGGAAGGGGCACCTTCAAGTGGCGGACCAGGTTCACGAACAGATCATGCACGGTGCTTTGGGAACCGTAGATGACGCCGTTTTTGTAGGCAAGACCATCCCTTATTTCAAACCCCGCCCCATGTGCGCACACGCTGTCCGTGACGGCAATCAGATTGCGGGGGCCCTTGCACCTTATAAGGAGCGCCAGGCTTTCGGCTGATACATGGTGAAGATCGGCGATCACCTCCAGGGCGACCCGGTCATTCAGCATGGCCTCATCCCAGATACCGGGGCTGCGGTGGTGATGGCCCGGCATGGCGTTGAAAAAATGGGTCACGGCCTGAAACCCGCCGGCAAAGGCCGCCCGGGCCGTTTCCGCATCCGCCTGGGTGTGGCCGGCGCTCAGCCGCACGTGTAAGGATTCCGCCAGCGTTTGCAGCTCCGGAAGGACCACCATCTCCGGCGCCGCCGTCATGATCCTGGCCTGGCCGTGAAAAGCCGCAAGGATATCTTCCGCCAATGTTCGGCAATAGGGAAGAATCTGCTCCGCTGCAAAACCGCCTTTCCGTGCAGGGTTAATGAACGGCCCCTCCAAATGAAAGCCCAAAATGGCCTCCTTAAGAACATGGGGATAGGAGGAGCCTTCTTTCGGGCATACCGTAGGCAAAAACCCGGTGACGCCAAAGCGCCTTAATGCCTCGGCTGCCGCCGCAAAATCACAGGCGGGGTCCTCAAAATCAAAGGGGCCGAATCCATGAATGTGGCTGTCAATGAACCCCGGCAGGACATAAGCGCCGCCAAGATCCGTGCCCTCTGTGCCGCCGCCGGCGATATCCACGAACACGCCCTGATCCACTTGAAAGCACATGTCGCGTTCAATACCCTCCGGCGTAACCAAAGTGGCATGACAATACGTCTCCCGCATAGGCCCTCCCCTTCAGACCGGCAGCAGCGCCGCGCCGATGATGCCCGCATCGTTTCCCAAAGCTGCCGGAACGATCCTGCACCTTGGGTCAAACTGATGGACAAGCTCCTCCAAGGGACGCACAAACAGGTCATGCTGGGCACTGATGCCCCCGCCGATTAAGACGGTATCCAGATCCAGCAGCATGGCCAGCTCAATGACACCCCTGGCCGCCAGTGGGAGGTATTCGCAAAGCGCCTCTTTTGCCCGGCTATCCCCGGCAAGGGCAAAGTCAAATACCTCCTGCGCGTTTTTTGCATGCAGGCCGTGCTTCCCGGAAAGCCGCAAAAGGGAGGGCACCGCCCCCGTCAGCTCATAGCAGCCCCGCTTTCCACACGCACAATCGCCTTCACTTTCAAGCGTCATATGACCGACTTCCCCGGCATACCCAAAGCTGCCCCTGTATAATTTTTTCTCAATGACCAGGCCGCCGCCGACGCCCGTTCCAAAGGTCATCATAGCACCGTTTACGCAATCACGCAATGATCCAAAGGAAAATTCCGCCAAAAGGGCGCATCTTGCATCGTTTTCCACATACACCGGGACGCCCAGGGCGCCTTGCAAGGCATCCTGCAAGGGATAGCGGACGATGCCCAGGTTGACCGCATCAAATACCTGGCCATCCACCACCCAGCCGGGCGAGCCCACACCCACGGTCTTGGGCGAATGGCCATCTAAAAGGGTGCGCATGTTCCTGGCGATGGCATCGACCATCGCGTCCGGATCGCCAAAGAAACCATTGGGGATGGAGATCTTTTGCAAGGCGCTTCCATCCTGAACAATCCCAAGGGAAATTTTCGATCCCCCGATATCAACACCGCAGGCGCGCATAGACCCCCCGTTGGACCGGCGCGGCAGCCGCCGTGAGCCGGAACATAAATGATATTTTGCTGGCGAAGTGCCGGGGAATTTCTCCCCCGGCACCCCGCCCTATATAGATTAAGACGGAAAATGGCTTACAATACGGCGCTATTTTTTGATATTGGCATTGTAGTAGTCGTTATATTGGGCAACAACGGTTTCGATGCCCAGCCCCTTCAACTGCTCCAGGAAGGAGTCGTACTGGTCAAACCCGAGTTCCCCGGTGATAAACTTGTAGGACATTTCCTCCACCAAGGTCCCTACCGGCGTTGTGATCAAAGACTGCGCATCCTTGGTGTCCTGATCGAAGGAGATCGCCCAGGGCTCAGGCCAGGTAGCGAATTCCGCCATCTGATCCATGGTGTAGCCGGTGAACTTTTCCAGGTTCGCCTTCCAGCCCAGGGGATCGGGGTAAATTTCAAAAATGTTTACGCCGGCATAGAAGCTCATGAAGTCATTCAGATTGGCCTTGCCTTCTTCACCCGTGGTGGTAATGGTGTCTTTGAACACAGGCTTGCCGTCCACCATGTCGTAGGTTACGCCTTCAATGCCGTAGCCCAGGAGGTTAAAGTACTGTTCGGACAGCTCCCAGTCCAGCAGGGACAGGATTTCGTTTACATAGGGGGAGTCCGTCTTGATGATCATGCCGTACCAGGGGCTTACGGTGGAGAGGCCCCAGTAGCGGGAGGGCTTGCCATTGTGCTCCAAAGGCTTGATATACTTAAAGTCTACGCTGTCGCCCATGCCCATGCTCTTGGCGATGGAGTTGATGCTGTTGGCATTCTCATATTGCATCTCCCAGACATAGCTTTCCGAAATGAAGCTCTTCTGGGAAGCCATTGTCTGCCGCCAGTCGTCGCCCGCAAACACGTACTGGGGGAACTGGGGATCATACAGCTCTTCCGTATACAGCTTGTTCAGGTATTCCAACATTTCCCGGTATTCGGGCATGAGGGGTCCAAACTGATAAGCGTCATTGCCGCTAAAGTAGGAGGTGGTGGGGCTGGTGCCAAATACCCTGGACCAGACGACAAGGGTCTCGGCTACCGTGTAGGAGGTCACGGGATAAGAGCTGGGATAGGCTTCCTTCAGCTTTTTCGCGGCCTGATACAATTCTTCCGTATTGGTGGGGAAAGCGATGTTGTTGGCCTCAAAGGCCTTGGCGTTTACGAAAAAGCCGGTGGGAATCGTCCTGTAGGGATACAGGTAGGGGAAGATGTAGGCGTCGCCGTTCTCGTCCTGGAAAAGCGTTTTCGACTCGGGATACGCTTCATAGTAAGCCTTCAGGTTGGGCAGCTTGTCCGCATACTTGCTGATGCCTACAAACTTGCCCGCCTGTCCGTAGAGCCGGCTGATTTCCGCGACGCTTCTGCCGCCGGATACGCCGATGAGCATGATATCCGGCCAATCCTTGCTGTCGGCGGTGAGCAGGAGGGACTCCTTCTCCTCGTACCCGTCCGCGGGGGCGTTGTACACAAGCTTGATGTTGGTAAGCCTTTCAAATTCCTTAACCAGCGCATTGTCGGGGTCGAAGTCCCCCCAATACCAGGAGAACACATTGAGGGTGATGGGATCTTTGAGGGGGAAGGAAAGGGGCTCAAAAGCTGCCACATCCTCCGCCAGAGCCGTTGTTCCCAATGAAAGGGCTGTTGTCATGAGCACCAGGGCAAAAAGCAGGGCCAGACCTTTGTTCAATGCTTTGCGTGTCATGATTCTTTCTCCTCCTTTACTGTTATGAAACCTCTATTGTAACGACAACGTCGTACAATCCCTTATCCCTTGATGGAGCCGATCATGATGCCTTTGACAAAGTACTTTTGCAAAAACGGATAGACCATGATGATGGGCAGGATCGTGATGATGATAATGGCGCAGCGCACCGTCTGCTCGCTGACGCCCGCGGGTTTGAAGGAGGCGATGATGCTTCGCATTTTGGAGGTGGGCTGGAAGGTGATCAGCACCTTGCGCACGATCATTTGCAGGGGATACATGTTTTGATCCTCGATAAATAGCATGGCATTGAACCAGGAATTCCAATGGCCCACAATGCTCCAAAGGGCGATGGTGGCCATAATGGGCTTGGCCAGGGGCGTGTAGATTCGGCATAGGATGGTCAGCTCCGACGCGCCGTCCATCAAGGCTGTTTCCCGAAGGCTTAGCGGGATGCTGGCCTGGAAATACGTCTTGCAGATGATGATGTACCATACGGATACCCCGGGGAGAATGATCGACCAGATGGTATTATCCAGGTTCAGCGTTCGGATAAGAAGATAATAGGGGATCAGGCCGCCTGAAAAATACATGGTGATGGTGAGAAAAACAAGAAACGCAGCCTTGCCCCTGAACTTTTTAACGGCCAGGGGGTATGCGGTAAGCAGCGTAAGCACGATGGTCAGCAGCGTTCCGGTCCCGGCGTACAAAACGGTGTTGGCATAGCCGCGCCAGATCATGGAATCGGACAACGCCGCCTTATAGGCGTTTACATTCAGCCCCTTGGGCAGAAGCTTCACCATGCCCATGATGACGTATTCGTTCTTGCTCAGCGATATGGCTATTACGTATAGGAAGGGATACAGCATTACCAGCACCACCAATATGGAGAGCAGGTATGCGCCTATTCCCACCAGCCTGTCGGAGCCTGTTTGACGGTATTTCATACGCTTGCCTCCTTACCAGAAAGAATAGCCGGACAATTTTTTCATGGTGCGATTGGCTGCGTAGACCAGCGCGAAGGAGATGACGGAATTGAGAACCCCCACGGCGATACCGTAGCTGTAATTGGCGTTTTGCAAACCGTTCCTATAAATATAGGTAGCCAGCACATCCGATGTGGCGTAGGTGGCGGGGTTGTACATCAGCACGATCTTTTCAAAGGAGGCGCCCAGCAGCCCGCCAACGGCCAGTATGAACTGAATGCTGATGGTAGGCAGGATGGAGGGGACGGTGATGTAACGGATACGCTGCAGCCTTGTGGCCCCGTCGATAATGGATGCTTCGTAAATCTCTTCGGACACGGCCACAATAGCGGCCAGGTAGAGGATGCTCCCCCAGCCCACCCCCTGCCAAACCTCCGAAATGATGTAAATGCCGCGAAAGGAGGCCGCGCTGCTCATAAAGTTGACAGCCTTTATGCCCAAGAGGCGCAGCATGGAATTCATGACCCCGTCGATGGCCAAAAACTCCTTCATCATGCCCACCACGATCACCGTGGAGATGAAATAGGGCAGATAGGAAATGGTTTGGGATGCTTTTTTGAAGGGACCGTCCTTCAGCTCGTTGAAGCACAGCGCCAGCAAGATGGGGGCGGGGAAGCAGAAAATGAGGGACAGAACGCCCAAAATCACCGTGTTCATAAACGCCCTGGGAATCAAGGGGTCGGCAAATACCATTTTAAAGTATTTGAGCCCGGCCCAGGGGCTTTCCAAAATCGAAGTCAAGCCGTTGTAGCTTTTAAACGCCAGGCTGATGCCATAATAGGGCAGATAATAAAAGACCAGCACCAGCACGGTGGTAGGCAGCAAAAAAACATACAGCCACCTGTCCGTATACAGGTCCTTTCGAAGCTGGCGCCAATACTTCCCTTTCATAGGCCTAAACTCCTCAAATAGGCGATGCTTCTATCGGCGGAGGCAAGGGGATCTAAGCACTCCAATTCAATGGAGGCAACGCCGTCAAAACCGCCTTGCCGGAGAATATCAAAGACCTCGGGCAGGGGGACGGCGCCCCGGCCCAGCGGGCATCCCTCATACCATGCACCCTTCAGGGTGGGCCAGCCAACGCCCTCCTTGGAAAGCGCATAATCCTTTACGTGCAGCAGCGATACCTGCCCTGACAGGTTCTTTGCGGCTTCCACAGGCGCTTCGTCCACAAACAGGAAATTGGCTGTATCGAAGTTGGAGCGCATATAGGGCGAATCAAACGATGACAAAAGGCTTGCCACCTGGCGGCTTTCGGCGGCAAACACGCCGTGGTTTTCCAGGCAAAGCGTGATCCCTTGTTGCGCCGCATAGGCAACGCAGGGGGCATAGCACTCCTTGATAGAGGCGATCCCATCCTTAAAATCAGGGACGCTGTCTTTTACATCCCCCGAAAAAACGCGCATCAGCGGCGCTCCGATACGCTTGGCGATATCGATCTCATGCAGCATGTAATCGATCTGCTTCTGGCGAAGCTCCCCGGTGGGCTGAACAAAGTCATTGCATACAGACCAAACCGCGGGCTGCAAATGTTTTTGCTCCATGATGGAAAGGCAAGCGTTAAGGCTGCTCTCCACGTAAAAATCAAGCAGTTCCACATAGACGATGCCGTGATCTGCACAGTAATCCGCAAATTTCTGAAAATCCATTTGGCCGCCGCTTATCAGCTCCTGAAACGACCACATGCTCATACAAAGCTTCATACGTTGCCTCCCTTACCTTGTGATGGGGACTTCCAGTCCCGTCTTGGCCGAATCGTACAACGCATCCACGATGCGCATCACCTCTACGCCATCATAGGCCGTGCACAGGGGGGAAGCTTTCCCCTCGCAAACCGAGATGAAGTGGGCGATCTCCCGGTCAAAATCGTAGTTGGGGCTTTCCGGATGATTGGAATGATTGAGCCTTCGGTCCACCGGCTTTCCTTCCTCATCCTCAAATAGGACCACGCTGGGATAGGCCTTTGCGCCGCCTTTGGTGCCGTAGACCTCAAACTGGAACACATCCTCCGGCAGGTGGTGGTTCCAGCTGGTTTCCATCAGTACCGTCACGCCGTTATCCATGCGGATCAGGGCCGCGGCAAAGTCCTCCACATCATGGATGCTGCCTTCCTCAACGCTCATGTGGGGGGAAGCGCTTTCACAGGAAAGGGGATCGGGCATTTTATGGGTGGAAGCCGATACGGAAACCGCATTGCCCCCCGCAATAAAACGGGCCAGGTCCAGCACATGCACGCCAAGATCGATCACCGGCCCGCCGCCGGAACGCACGGAATCGCCGAACCAGCCGCCGGGATAGCCGTGCCTGCGCAGATAAGTGGATTTCACATAGTACACATCGCCCAGGCGCCCGGACTGCACCTGCTCCCGAAGCAGCATGATGCCCTCCTCATACCTGGTGCAAAAGCCCGGCATCAAAACGCAATGATGCTCTTGGGCGGCGTTCTCCATGGCGAGGGCCTGGGCTTCATTCATCGCCAGGGGCTTTTCACACAGCACATGGATGCCGCGGTTCAAAAGGTCTATGGAAACAGGGCCATGGGCGCTGTTCCAGGTGCATACGGAAACCGCATCCAGCTTTTCGTTTTCCATCATTTCCAAATGGCTTCCATAAGCGCGGGGAATGTTATAAAGGCCCGCAAACGCCTGCGCCCGCTGCATTTGAATATCGCATACGGCGCATACCTGTACGTTTTCAAGAAGTTGATAAGCCTGCATATGGCAATGGGCAATATTTCCCGCTCCCACGATTCCGATATTTACTTTACGCATAAAAGACTCCTATGCAGATCTAGTCGTCATTGACATGACCCTATCTTACCGCATGGAGCCTTCTTTTGTATTTGCTTAAATCAACTGTAAAATTTGTCGTGTTCTGCTGTCGCTGCGTCATACTAATGGAAAATATTAATGCGTCCAAAGCGACGAGCTATTTTCGATGCAGGACAAGGAGCCGGAGCGAGGCGTAGCAGCGCTACGCTGAACGGAAGGCGACGATGCCCTGCGCGAAAAGAGCCGCCGCAACGACGCATTAATGTTTGGAATTAGTATCAATCCTCATTCTTCCCCTGGCCCCTGCACCTGCTTGGAGAAAGCCCGACCGCCTTTTTGAACGCCTTGCTGAAAGAATGAATGGATTGATACTGTAAGCTCAAGGCAATTTCGCTGATGGACATATCCTCCTCTTTGAGCAGTGCAAGGGCTGTTTCAATCCGGCGCTTATTGTAGTACTCCTGCATGGAAATACCCATCTCCGCCGTGAAAAGATGGGATAAGTAAGAATAGCTGTAGTTCAGCCGCTTTGCAATGTCCCCCATCCCGGTCATATAAAGAATGTTGTTGTCGATATAGGAGATGACCTCACATACCGCCTTGTTCTTGTAGTCGACGCTGCCCTCCGGATTTTTTCTGGAAAGCCCGGCAAAATTACGGCAGGTGAGTGCAAGAATCTGGATCATATAGGTCTCGATCATCACCCTAGAAAACTCGCCGGGCGAAATGAATTCCCTAAGCAGCGCGGAAAAAGGCGCGCCCATGTTGCAGCCGTCCTGACGCAAGGGATGCAGCACGGTACGCAATACGCTTTCCATGGCGGCCAAGGGATCATCCTCAGCCAATTTCTTTGAAAAATTGAAAGCCAGGTAGTAAAAGCGGAGAGGGTCTTCCCTGTCCGCCACGAAATCGTGCTCCTGCCCGGGCAGGCACAGAAAGACATTCCCTTTTTCCACGGGATATGTTTTGCCATCTAAATAAAACAGGCCTTTTCCAGAAAGGACATAACTGATTTCATAACAGACCTGTTCGTGGCGGCCCGTTTCAAAATCCCCTTCACAGCACAGATCCCCAATTTGATACAGATCCAGTCCCCGATACTCTTGCGGCGCTTCCCACAGGCTGGCGTCGAAATGGAACCTTTTCCCTTCATAATCGGATATATTCATTAAACTACACCCTATCTGTTTGCATTTTGAAAAAGGAGCATTTCAAACTGCTTAACCGATATGTGTAGTATTATATCTCATTTTTATGTTTTATGGAATTGGACTGAAATCCATCAGCTTCATGCGTGCGCCGGATAAGCCAATAAACAAACAACGCCGTAGGGGCGGGGCTTTGCTCCGCCTGGTGAGAAACATTACCTGCCACAGCGGGCGGGGCAGAGCCCCGCCCCTACGGCGTTCAGGCAAAGATGAACGGTCCATATTCCGAAAACTCTGTAGTTGAAAGACTACTAGTAGTCTGTCAACTACAGAAGTTTCGAATCTGAGACGATGATGGATAGTGGCGAAAGCGGTGTAGGGCGGGGGCTTGCTCCCGCCGCAAGTACCGGTACCATGCGGCTGGATTGATATATGGTGCAGACGGCGGGAGCCCGCCCCCGCCCTACAGTGATCAAACCATACAGTCCACAAAATCATAATTTCTGTAGTTGACAGACTACTAGTGGATTGTCAACTACAGAAGTTACGTTTCGTTTTTCATCTTCCGCCGCGAAAGCTGCACATGTCAAGCTGCAATTGTATCATGCACATCATGAGCCTTCCCCTTGAGGGGAAGGTGGCGCGCAGCGCCGGATGAGGTGGTTTGCTACGGAAATATTG
>JAEZQK010000045.1 GCA_023413135.1 Bacillota bacterium | reverse complement strand
CAGAATAACTGTGGCCGACATAGGTGGTATCCAGAGCATGAGCCGCAGCGGAAACCCTTATGACAATGCCTGCGCAGAGACCTTTTTCAAAGCTATCAAGGTGGAGTGCCTGGACAACATGCATTTTATTACCCGCTCCCAGGCAACCAAGGCGATCCAGGAGTACCTTCTGTTCTATAACAGGGTCCGCATCCATGCATCCCTGGAGTATCTTTCCCCGGTGGATTTCGAAAATGAAACCTCCGGTTTCTCTATGGTTTCGTAACTCCCACTCTTGGCATTTGTCCGCTATTCCGGAACCAGATCAGTGGTAAATATGCATGCTAACGGCGGGAGCAAGCCCCCGCCCTACAGTGTTCAAATTCTACAATCCACAAAATCATAACTTCTGTAGTTGCCAGAGCACTAGCTCAAAATAGCGCCATGTTGAAGCAATTCCTCCCTAACCGCAACCGCCTGTACATTCCTTGGCGAGACGCCTCCCTGGGAGGCCTTTGCGGCCAGGATGCCCGCCGCTTCGCCCACGGCCATGCAGGTGGGCATGATGCGCTGTGAGCCAAGGGACTGCGAATCCATGGAAATGCAGCGTCCGCTGAACAGAAGCCCGTTGATATCCCGGCTGATCAGGCAGCCCATGCCGATGCCGTAGGGCTTTTTGACTTCTTTTAAGATCGTGCCCTTGCCCTCGCCGTTGTGGATATCCACCTTGTATCCGCCAAGGGCAATGGTATCCTGTGGAATGGAACCGCTTAATACTTGGTCAATCCGAAGGGTATCGACGCCTGCAAAGCGGCGGGATTCCCGGATGCCGATGGCAGGGCTAATGTGATCCAGATGGCAGTTTTCAAAGCCGGGCACATACTTTTTGAACATGTCCACAATGCCGGGTATTTGCAGGTGGCCCTCGATCTCGCCCTGGGTCAGACTGTCGATGTCGCTGCCGTCGCAGCCGGGCACGCGCACGGTGTTGACAAACACCTTGCCGGGAAGGGTGGAATTGATATATATGATATTTTCCCGCAGTACCGGCAGGTCATGGTCGCGGCGCAGTTGCTCCAAATAAGCCTGCATGCCCACAAACACATGGTTTGGCGTGCTGCGCCACAGCGATGTATCGTATCCCGCGCCGACGATCACGCTGTCCAACTGCTTCATGTTTTCCGGATGCTCCTCCAGGAAAACGAAGAATTTCTCCTCCTCCACGCCGATCAGCGAGAACATCACCGTGGGCGGCTGCAAAACCCCCGTCCCGGCCGCGCCTTTTTCATAGGCTGCGCCGCACAGATAGCCCAGGTCGCCGTCGCCTGTGGCATCGATGAACACATCGGCTTCAATCGCCGTGCGCGTGCCTTTGCCCGTCATGGTGACGCGGGTAAGCTTTCCGCCTTCCACCCGGGCATCGGTCAGTTCGCTGTGCAGCAAAAGCCGGATGCCTGCCTCCTTGCATTTTTGAAACAGGAGGAGCTTGAGCATTTCGGGATGAAGGATGGTGATGGAGTTGTGCATGGGGCAGCGGCTGTGGCCGAAACAGTGGCCTCCCCTGACCAGGTCATCCACAAATTCCTGGGCAATGCCGCCGATAATTTGACGGCCATTTTGATCCAGGTAGCCCAGCAGCGGCAAGCCCATTACCAGATTGCCGCCGATATGTCCGTTCCGTTCGGCCAAAACGACCTTTGCGCCTTGCCTAACCGCGGCCAGCGCGGCCGTAACGCCGCCGGGGCCTGCGCCAATAACAGCCACATCGCAGGAAATAAGCCTTTCGTTCATGAAGTTTCCCCCTCATCCTGATGACAAATATTTGTTTTTTCAAAGGTGGACTGGGCAAAGCGCAAGGCATCGTCAGCCGTCATGATGCCATGATAGGCCGTGTGCACGGCCATGCCAAGGATGCCCAGGAATTTCGGCTCATCAAAGGGGCAGCCGGCCTCCTCCGGGGCATAGCATGTATGGGACAGGGCAAAATTATCTTTGGCCATCACCAGCCAGGGATACAGGTCCATGACCTCATAATTTTCATACGTCTTTTTGCAGGGGGACATGGTGCCCATCAGCGTCATGGCGGTAGCCACCTCCTCGGTGCACAGCCAGCGGATGAAGCGCAATGCTTCCTCTTTTTTTCGGGAATAGCGGCATACGCCAATGGCACTCCCGCCCGTCATGGGGTTGCCCCCCGGCACCGGAGCGTATCCGATCCTGTCCAGCACCTGGGAATCGGTCCCCACGATGCCGGAAGCGAAGTTGGAGAACATGATGGTCATGGCCACGTTCCCCTTTGTGAACTCCGTGGCGGCAGCCTGCCAGGTGCTGCAGGGATTTGCTCCGGTGAAATCCTTTGCCGTAAGCAACTCCCCCATGGCCGCAATCCCTTCCGGTCCGGTGAGCTGGATCCGGCCCCCATCATAGAGCTGTTTGCTATGGCTGAAATACCGGGTGAGGTACTCCTTGCCGGCCACATTGCTGTTGCCCAGGGTGAGGGTGGTGCCAAAGGGTACGGGGGAAAGAGGGTTGAGCTGGCGGGTAAAGAAGCCGGCGATGCGGTTGAACTCCTGGAAGGTGGAGGGCGGAAGCAGCTCCTGCTGGTAACGCTCGGCATACTGGCGGCGCCAGGCCGTGTTTTCAAACAAATCCTTGCGGTAGAACAAAAGCTGGGAACTGGGCGTGCTGGGGAGGGCATAGAGGATGCCGTCAAAATGGGAATACTCCTGGGAAAGGCCGGGCAAAAACGTTTCAAACACCGCGCCGATGGTTGGGTCGATTTCCTTAAGCGGCGCAAAGGCCTTCTTGGCGTACCAGGAAAGCCTGCGGCTGTCGATGCGGATCACGTCGAAGGAGTCGGTGTTCTCCAGGTTAGAAAGTATCTCATTCAGCCCGTCGTAGGAATAGATTGCGACGTTGATCTGCGTCCCGGTAGCCTTGGTGTACAGCCGGGAAACATCCTTCAATATCCTGGCGCTGGGGCTGTCCAGCGTCACGACGGTAAGCTTGTCATCCCGTTTTTCCGCCCTTGGAGGCAGCCATTTTCGCAGCCCTTCGCCGGGAAGCAAACATTCTTCCGCGGGGAGCTCCTTTCCCTGCAGGCCGCCGATAAGCATCTGGGCGGCAGTCTTGGCCATCAGGCGGTAATTCAATTCATATTTTTCAATTTCGCCCCCCGGCATGGTGAATACAGGGGAAAGCCCATATATCTTCATCCCCTCATCGGAGCTGAAGTGCTTGCGGATGTTGTTCACCGTGACGGCAAAGGCGTAGTTGGTAACGAAGATCGCTTCCGGTACAGGGGATGACCCCAGAATTTGAAAGATATCGTTGGGGCAGCGTACCTCATCCGTGTGGTATACGTTCAGAGATACATTGGTACCGCGCAGCCCGCTTTGAAAGGATTCGCAAAACTGCTTCTGGGAGGAAAAGGCCGGATTCTCCGTCAACAGCGCGATGCTCCTGTAGCCCTGGGAAAGAGCCAGCGCCGCCAATTCCGATCCGATCTTCCGCATATCAAAGCCGATCATAGGGCAATTGAATCCCGGGCTGCGCTCTACGTACAGCACCTTTTCCAGCCCGGCGCTCAGGTAAGCATCCTCCCCGCCTACAAGACTGGTAAACACCGCCGCGCCGGCGGTGATATTGGAGTGGATTTGCCCAATCACCTGCTTTTCCGTCTGGGGCGAATCCCCCGTAAGATACAGGTTCACCTGGTACCCCTGCTCCTGGGCGTAATTGGTGAAGCTGATGTAGAAATCCACATACTGGCGGTTGTACAGGTCCGGCACCACCACGGCCAATGTTTTGGACGATCCCTTCCTCAAAACCTGGGCCCGCTGATTCATAGCATAGCCCAAGCGCCTGGCTGTTTCCTGCACCAGGTGAATCTTCCGGCTGCTTACGTTTCCCTTGCCGTTGAGCACGTTGGACACCGTGCCTTGGGAAACCCCGGCGGCCTTTGCAATATCCTTGATGGTTGCCATCGCCTCACCCCACACGTTTTCAGTATAGCGAAAAAATGGAATAAGTCAATGAGAGGTTTCATGAACGGTGCTTTTTATACCGTTTTTCATGCTTTTTCAGCTCAATATTGAAACGTATTATTCTCCTTTTTGGATAATACGAAGGGTCATATGATAATTCTGGGATAAATCATGCCGCATTCTCATACAAAACACACCATATTCTAAAATAGACTAATTGACACGTTATAATTCTTGTGATACGATTTGAACAAAAGCGCATCGGCGATGACGCCATGGGCCGAAAACGGGAAGCGTTATTCAGGAAGTGAGAAAGTCATGACGACAGGACGCCCGGATACCATTGGCATGCCCAAACCAAACCTGGGCTTGACGCCCTGGGAAAGGCTGACCCGAACGATGAAGCCGTACCTTTTTGTACTGCCCATCCTTGTACTGGCCACCGCCTTTTCCTACTATCCCTTTGTGAACACCCTCATCATGAGCCTTTGCAAGGTGAACAGCCGTGCGCAGATAACCGCATTCAACGGGCTCACAAACTACTTGAACCTGTTCTCCCGCTCGGCCTTTCAAAACGCGCTGGGAGTTACCTTCCGGTTTGCGGCCATGTACCTGCCTATGGCGGTCATACTCCCCCTGTGTCTGGCACTGGTAGCAAGGCAGAGAAAGCCTGGTTCCAACGCGTATCAGACGCTGTTCGCCATGCCCATGGCCATGTCCATGGCGGCCTGCGCCATGGTGTTCAAGGAGATATTCAAGCGCAAAAGCGGCGTGCTGAACTACATCCTCACCCAGCTTGGCGTGTATGCCAACATGACCAACATCAACTGGCTCAACGACAGAACGTGGACATTGCCGGCCCTGACGCTGATTCAGGTATGGATCCATCTGGGCTTTAACTTCATGCTGCTGCTGGCGGCGCTGCGCAATGTGCCCCAGGAGCTGCTGGAATCGGCGGACCTGGAGGGGGCCGGATACTGGCGCAAGGTATTCCACATCATGATCCCCACCATATCCCCCACCATCTTTTTTGTGATCTGCACCCAGATGATCGCGGGGCTCATGATGTCCGGCCCGGTGATGCTGCTTACAAGGGGCGACCCGCAAAACTCCACGGTAACGCTGATCTACTACATTTATAATTCAGGGTTCAACAGCTCCAACTATGCGCTGGGTTCCACCGCCAGCATATGCGCCTTCCTGATCACGTTCCTGTTCTTGCTGAGCAACTTCCTGTATGAAAAGAAGGGGGTTGTGTACGAATGAGATCCTCCGCCCAAAAGACTTTCTGGCATGTGTTTTTTGCCTTCGCCTTGGGGCTTTTGATCATCTTCCCCATCTTCCACGGCTTCATGAGCGCCTTTAAAACCGACGGTGCCATCGAAGCATATCCGCCCCGGCTTTTACCCGAGTCCTTTTTGTACCTGGAGAATTTTAACGAAGCCATCTTCCATTCCATGGTGCCGCGTTATATGCTCAACTCCCTGTTCATTGCCGTTACCGTAACGCTGGTACGTTTGACCATTTCCTCCATGGCCTCCTATGCCTTCGCCTTTATGACATTCAAGGGCAAGAACATTCTGTTCTTTTACATCATCGGCACCATGATGATCCCGCCGGAAGCGCTGCTCATCTCCAATTATCTCACCATCAGCCGCCTTCATCTGATCGATACATACCTGGGGGTGATGGCCGTCTACTTCGTTTCCGCCACCCAGGTGTTCATGCTCCGGCAGAACTTCAAAACGGTGTCGAAGTCCCTGCGGGAGGCCGCCTTTCTGGACGGCTGCACCGACCTTAAATTCTATGTGAACATCTGTATCCCCATATCCGTGCCTGTGTTCACCTCCCTGGGGATCTCCTCGTTCATCCACGTATGGAACGCCTACCTGTGGCCGCTGCTGGTTACCAACGACGACGCCATGCGCACCGTTCAGGTGGGTATCTCCCTTTTGTCCAGCCCCGACGCCCCGGTGAAGGGCCCGGTGTTCGCGGCGGTAACCCTTTCCCTTCTGCCCGCCGTAGTCATCTTCGCCATCTCCCAGCGCAGCATCGTGCAGGGCATCTCCTCCGGCGCCGTAAAGGGATAACATGCATGCATGGGCCAAAATACGCCCATCACATAAAAAGGAGGTTCATCCCATGAAAAAGGTCCTATCCCTGATCCTGTCCCTCTGTCTTCTGGCCACCCTGGCGTCTGTTCCCGCCCTGGCCGAAGCGCCCAAAGAAGTGCTCTTCTGGCACTCCATGAGCGGCAACGCAGCCACGGTGCTGGATGAAATCGTGGCAGACTACAACGCGACCCAAGGCGCACAAAACGGCTACAAAGTCACCTCCCTGTTCGCCGGGGCGTATCAGGAGTCTTCCGTAAAGCTGACAGCCATCATCTCCGCCGGCAGCAAAGAGGAGCTGCCCGACCTGTATCAAATCAGCGCCCGCGGCTGCTTTGAAATGAAGGACAACGAGTACCTGATCCCCATTGCCGATATGCTGGACAAGGACCCCGCCGGCCTGGACATAAACAATATTTCTGCCGCCTCCCTGCAGTATGCCTCCTATGAAGGCAAGCTGCTGGGCTTCCCCTTTGCCAACTCCTCCGTTATCATGTACTATAACAAGGACCATTTCAAAGAGGCCGGCCTTAATCCCGAAGCCTTCCCCAAGACGCTTGCGGAGCTGGCTGACACCGTCGGCAAGCTTACCAAAAAGCAGGGCGACAAGATCGACCGGTTTGGTTTTGGCGTTCGGATGCGCTTCTTCCTTTTAGGTTCCCTGATCCCCATGCAGGGGGAAGGCCTGTATGCCTTTGACAACATGAACGGCCACACCGGCACCCCCACGCAAATTGCCATGACCAAGGACGGCTCCCTTGCCCGCTTTATGGACGAATGGCAGAAAGTGCTTTTAACAGGCGGCGTGGATCCTGACAATATGAGCCCCAACGCTGATTTCGTGGCCGGCATGTACTCCGTCATCGCCGCTTCTTCCGCCGGGCTGGCCTCCATGATCACCCAAAGCCAGGAAGCCGGCTTTGAGTTCGGCGTGGCCGAGTTGAGCCGCGTGGACGAAAACTGCACCACCGGCACGGGCCTGGGCGGCTCCGGCCTGTACATGTTCGACAATGGCAAAGGCACCAGCGAGGGCGCCTGGGATTTCATCAAATACTTCTCCACCCCCGAAGTTTCCGCCAAGTGGATGATGGGTACCGGCTATTATCCCGTGAACAAGCTGGCTTATGACCTGCCCCAAGTCAAAGCGCTGATGGAAGAACACCCCCAGTGGAAGATTCTTCAAACCGTCGCCGCCAACTCCGAAAAGTATCCGGACTATCTGGAGCCCTGGGTACCGGGCCTGAACGAAATGGATACCATGGTGGGCAATGAGCTGGTGGCCTTCGCCCAGGGCCAGTCCAAAGAGGATACCATCCAGCGCATCGACGACCAGGCCACGGAGCTTTTGCAAGACTGGGCCGATCAAAATCAATAATCCCTTTCCCATTTTGACCGTTGACGGAAAATCGCGGGGGAACCTCTCTATAAGGGGTTTCCCCGCGGATTCATAAAGAAAAACAGGTGAAAGCATATGCGTTTGGGCACGATGACCACCCTATTTCGGGAACGGCAGGAAACAGACAACCATATCAGCTATCTGGAATCGATGAAACGGTGCCGGGATGCCGGCTTTCAAGTGCTGGATTTCAACATGTGCGCGCTGCCCCGCAAAAAGACGGAGCTGCACGGGGACGACTGGCGCTATCAGGTGGACTTGATCCGCAACGAGGCCGAAAAGCTGGGCATCGTGTTTTCCCAGTCCCATCCCCCCTACCGGTCGGGCCGGGAGGGCGTATTCAATACCCCGGAGGAAAAGGAATTTTTCCAGGCGATGGCCTTGCGGGCCATTGAGATCAGCGCCATGCTGGGCGTAAAGTGGGCGGTGCTCCACCCCGTCACCAGTGTCGGCGCCGGCGAATATGTGCAGGAAGAAAACATCACATACAACCATCAGGTGTTCAGCCCGGAGGTGGACCTGGCCATCAAGCTGAACGTAGGCGTTGCCTTTGAAAACATGTGCGACGCCCAGGGCCGGCGGCGCTTTGGCACCACGGCAGGGGAGCTGGAAGCCTTGATGGATTCCTTCCGCCATCCATTGGTAGGCCTGTGCTGGGATGTGGGCCACGCCAACCGGCAGTATGACGACCAGGTGCCCTCCATCTACCGGCTGGGCAAACGGATCAAAGCATTGCATATCGATGACAATTACGGGCAGAACGATCTGCACATGATGCCCTTTCTGGGCAATATCCCCTGGGAGCAGGTCATGCATGCCTTTTATGAAACGGGCTGCGAAAGCGACCTGATTTATGAGATCCGCATCAACGAAAAGATGCCGGATTCACTGAAGGATATGACCGCCAGGTATTCTTTTAATGTGGGCCAATATTTGCTGTCCCTGGTAAAATAGCATGCTCGGAGGACTTATGAAAAGAGTTTTGGAAAGGTTTGCAAAGCACCGGTATGATGTGGTTGTGGTAGGCGGAGGCATGGCGGGATTATGCGCAGGCCTTAGCGCCGCCAGGCACGGTGCAAAGACCGCCCTGATCCATGCCCGGCCCATGCTGGGGGGCAACGCCTCCAGCGAGATCCGTGTCCACATCTCCGGTGCAGACCAAAGCCTGAAGCAGCCCGATTACGCCGAATCGGGGCTTATATATGAATTGATGCTGGAGAATAAGGCCAGGAACTGCAATTTCAGCTATTCCACATGGGATATGGTGCTCTTTGAAGCCGCATCCAAGGAAAAGAATCTGACCGTATACTACAATACCTGCATGTACGACTGCGAAACGGAGGGCGATCTGATCACCGCCATCCTCTGCGTGCAGGAAACGACGGAGATGCGCTTTGAGTTCACCGCGCCGCTGTTTATCGACTGCACAGGCAACGGCACCCTGGGCTATTATGCTGGGGCGGAACTCCGCCAGGGCAGCGAAGCCTATGATGCATTCCGTGAGCCCCACGCCCCGGAGATGGCCAACAACTACCGCATGGGCAACACCATCCTTTTAAAGGCCGTGAATATGGGCCATCCGGTGCCATTTACGCCCCCCGCCTTTGCCAAGCATCTTACCGAAGCACAATTGGCCAAGCGCATCCACTGTGTGGAAATGCGGGACAAAATTGATGTAAGCGATTCCCCTGACCCTGAGGAATACCGCCGCACCTCCATGACCAGCAGCGCCTGCATCGACTACGGCTACTGGTGGCTGGAATTGATGGGCGACGGGGACGACATCATCCCGGATTACGAAAAGATACGGGACGATTTGATGGCCTACGCCTATGGCATCTGGGACCATATCAAAAACAACAAGGAAAACGCGCACCACCATGGGGCCGAAAACTTTGCGCTGGAGTGGGTGGGCGCGCTGCCGGGGATGCGGGAAAGCCGCCGCCTTGTGGGCGACTATATGCTGACGGAAAACGACATCCTGGACCACCGAATCTTTGAGGATGCGGTAGCCTATGGCGGCTGGTGCGTGGATCTGCACGCCGCCCACGGGCTTTTGGATTTTGACAAGCTGCCCTCCGACTGCAATTTTTACAGCGGCGTGTATACCATCCCCTACCGCTGCTATTATTCCAAAAACATCAAAAATTTGTTTATGGCGGGACGGGATATCAGCGCCAGCAGGCTGGCTATGGCCAGCACCAGGATCATCGGCTGCTGCGCCACCGGCGGCCAGGCGGCGGGCACGGCGGCGGCCCTATGTACAAAGTATGGCCTTCCCCCCCGGGAGCTTATGCCCCATATAAAGGAGCTTCAGCAGGCGATCCTGAAGGACGACGGGTACCTGCCCGGGTTTGTGAATGAGGATCCTATGGATCTTTCGAAAAAGGCTCTTTTCACCGCAACCTCTCACAAGCCAGGATGCGAGCCTTCCAAGGTGATAAGCGGCATTGCCCGCCGGCTTGGGGAGGAATCCAACGCCTGGGTGTCCGATAGCATCGGCGAAGCGGGAGAAATGCTGTGCATGGCCTTCCCGCAGACTCAACCGCTGCATGAGCTGCGCCTTACTTTCCATTCAGATTTCCGCTACCCCATCCGCGTCACCATGAGCCCCAACCGGCAAAAGCAGCAGCGTCCCGGCGTTCCCAGGGAGCTTGTCAGGGATTACGACGTGGTGCTGAAAAGGGGCGGCGAAGCGGTGCGCACGATGCATGTGCGGGACAACCATCAACGCCTGAATGTGCTCAGCTTTAACGAAACCGTCTGCGACCGGGTGGAAATCCGGTGTCTGGCCACCCATGGCGCGGAGGAATTCACTATTTTTGAATTGCGGGCTTACTGAGAAACAGCTATAATGATGATCCGCCGGATGTCCGCAAGAAATTCAAAAAGGGGAATAGCAAAATGAGGAAAAGATTGTTGTCGGCCATGTCTATGGGGCTTGCGCTTCTGCTCACAGGGTCGGGAGCAAGCGCACAGCTATCCGATAGGGAGGCCAAGCTTCCGCTGACGCTGTCCTGCGGCGCTTGGGGCAGCCCTGCCGGGCATTTGCAGGGCATTGTCTGCGATGACCAGAACAACTTCCTGTATGCTTCCTTTACCGACCGCCTGGTCAAGGTTGACATGAAGACCGGTGAGATCGTGGCCAGCGTGACCGGCTTGCTTTCAGGCGGCATCTATGGCGGCGGCGCGCATTTGGGAGACCTGGCCTTTTACGGCGGCAAGGTCTATGGCTCTTTGGAATACAAGGCGGCGGAAAAGTTTTACGTGGCAGTCTTTGACACATCCAAAATGACAGAGATGGACATGGACTATAAGACCTCCGGCATCATGACAACGCTTTACATGGGCGAAGTCGTGAAGGATTACCGCGACGACCTGTCTGCAGGCGGGCATGAAAACGCCACCTCCTCCATGGGCCATCGCCATGGCTGCAGCGGCATAGACGGCATTACCTTCGGCACCATGCCGGGCGATGCTTCCGAAAAGATCTATATGATGCTGGCCTATGGCGTTTATGGGAACACGCAGCGCCATGATAACGACTACCAGGTCATTCTGGCGTTCGATCCCGACACATTCGCCCCCAAGGCCTTTGACCAGAACAACCCTCATGAAGACGGCCCGGCATATGTCGCCAAGCTGTTCGTTTATACCGGCAACACCACCTATGGCGTGCAGAACCTGGAATATGACCGGGACACGGGCGACTATTGGCTGATCGTCTATGAAGGGAAGAAGGATCAATTCCCCAACTATCCTGTTTACCTGATCGACGGCAGCAAGGCGCCGGTGGAAAAAACACTGGCCCTGGGCGAAGGCCGGGATTACGGCGATAGGAAGGGCCTGTGCCTGACACTGAAGGAAAAAGGAACTTATCATGAAGAAAGCGGCATATGGGGCGTTAATAAAATGCCGGGCAAAGCGGATACGGGCTTCATTTCATTGGGAAACGGTTTCTTTTATGTGGCGGAATCCGGAAAAACCGGCGGCGAACAATACGGAAAGGTTTTTCTCTACAAGGTTGATCACAATACATGCCTGTTTACAAAGGTTCAATAACTGACATCACACGGCTTCTCCCCTTAAGTCATCCGCCCTCCGTTTGCCCCGGTGCAGCTTAGCCTGCGCCACGGCAAGCGGGGGGCGGAAATGTTTGTTCCCCTGAAAAGCGATGCGTATGCCAAGCGATACAAGCAGGCGATTGATAATCAACCTACGAAACCGTATGCTGTTGACACATCCTACGAATTGGATAATCCCCCGGCAGAGAAGCCAATAAACAAGCAACGCCGTAGGGGCGGGGCTCTGTTCCGCCCGATGAGAAACGTTAACGCGGCGGGCGGAGCAGAGCCCCGCCCCAACGGCGTTAAG
>JAEZQK010000005.1 GCA_023413135.1 Bacillota bacterium | reverse complement strand
TGCCTGTCACATCCTCATCGTCCGCATTCCGGATCAAGGCTCCGCTTGGCACGTTGGAACTGTTGCCTACGTTCGTCTGGCTGCCCGTTATCGTCAGCTCATCCACATAGTCCCCGCCGGCCAGGCCGCCGGGCGTATATCCGTCATCCGTCAGCGCCGTTCCGTCGTACACCTTGCTGTTGCTGTCCGCCGTTACGGTTACCGGCCGCTTTGTTACTTCCAGTTCGCCTTTTTCGTACGTGATGGTGTAATGGGATGTGACATCTTCATTGGCCGCATTCCTGATCACCGCGGCACTGGCCACGTTGTCGCTGCTGCCTACATTTGTCTGTGTACCGGACACATCGACGCTTGCGAAATAATGGCCCGCCGTCAAAGCGCCGGTATAGGTATACCCGTTGTCCGTCAGCGCCAATCCATCGTATACCTTGCTGTTGCTGTCCGCTTTGATGACCAGCGGTATCAGCTTCGTATTGGTATAGGTAATATCGACATCTTTACTGGGTATCGCAAAGGTAACGCTTGCGCCATTCTTCACAGGAGTCAATGCGCCATCCGAAGTTGCAACCGCGATATCCACCAGCCTGTACCCGCCAGGCACAGTTTCCGTGACGGATACACCGGTATTGTAGGGCTGGCTGGCAATCATCGCCGTTTCGCCTGCCTTGAGGGTGATAATCCCATCATCGGTGCTGAAAACTGCTGCATCGATGGTGTAATCACCGTTATAGGGCACACCGTCAAGTTCAACCAGGAAAGAAAATTCATCGTCGGGATCCAACGCCGCCCCTTCCATCGCCTTTGTGATGGATAGGTCTTTCACCAGGGTATTGACAATTTCACCATCAGGGCCGGCGCTTTGTACATAGCTTGCCGGAACGCCCGTTTCTGCCACGCTGTAGATGACAAGGCTGCCGCCCTCATACATGGGCAGGTCTGCAAAGGTGTAGGTCCAGGTATCGTCATCGTTATCCACCCATGTGGGCACATAAGCGGTAGCAGTGGGGCCAATACCGGCAACCGTCTTGTACAGCGTCAGTGCGATGCCGTCGCTTGTATCATCCACAGAGTCGATAGCTGGACGCGTATTGGAATCGTTACCGCCGTCCACCCATACCTTCGTCCCGCTGATGCTGGTCACTGCCGGCATATGGTTGTTGGTGATAGTATATCCCGCTGCCTGCGTTCCCGTGATCGTACGGGTGTAGTCGCCGGGAAGCGATACCTCGTCTACCACGTATGCGATCGCCGTCTGGCTTCCGTCATACTTGGGCAGGTTGTTCCAGGTGTAATTCCATCCCGGTCCGCTCAGCGTTTGCGCAGCACCGACCTTGTTCGCTTCCGCCACGCTGCCCTTATACAGCTGTACCTGGATGCTTGACGGCCTCAGCCCATCCTGGTTGTTCCCATCGTTCCATTCCTTCCGTACCGTCACGCTGGTCACTGCCGGCGTATGGTTGTTGGTGATGGTGTATCCCGCCGCCTGCGTTCCCGTGATCGTACGGGTTTAGTCGCCGGGTACCAATACCTCATCTACTACGTATGCGATCGCTGTCTGGCTTCCGTCATACTTGGGCAGGTTGGTCCAGGTGTAGCTCCAGCCCGGTCCGCTCAGCGTTTGCGCAGCACCGACCTTGTTCGCTTCCGCCACGCTGCCTTTATACAGTTGTACCTGGATGCTTGATGGCCTCAGCCCATCCTGGTTGTTCCCGTCGTTCCATTCCTTCCGTACCGTAACGCTGGTCACTGCCGGCGTATGGTTGTTGGTGATCGTATATCCCGCTGCCTGCGTTCCGGTGATCGTACGGGTGTAGCCGCCGGGAACCGATACCTCATCTACCACGTATGCGATCGCTGTCTGGCTTCCGTCATACTTGGGCAGGTTGGTCCAGGTGTAGCTCCAGCCAGGCCCGCTCACCGTTTGCGCAGCGCCAACCTTGTTCGCTTCCGCCACGCTGCCCTTATACAGCTGTACCTGGATGCTTAACGGTCTCAGCCCGTCCTGGTTGTTCCCGTCGTTCCATTCCTTCCGTACCGTCACGCTGGTGGTGCGCAGGTTGGTGAACACCACGGTAGCCGCCTGATTCGGCATGGTGAAGGATATCCCGTTGGTGATGGGGGCAGTGGTTATATTGGTATTGTCCGCCTTCTTGGCTGTAATCCCCTGAATCTGGCTATCTGCCACCACGGCTTCCGCAATACTCACGGTGGCGCCCTTGGGCACCTGGAGGGTAACAGATTGCCCGCCCTTCAGCACTGTGGCCGGCGTCTGCGTGACACCGCCGATGGACACTGTAAAGGTATAGTCCTGCGCTGCGCTGAATTCCACCTTAGACAACGTCAAGGGGTAATTGTTCCGCTCATTGGTGAAGGTAAATGTCTTGGTGGCGAGGAATGGGCTTCCATTCCGGTCACCCAGATCGCCGGTGGCGGGAACTACCGCCGCACTGCCAACCTGTTCAAAGTCACCGGATCCGGTTTCCGTCACCGTGTAGACACCCTTGCCCAGGCTGGTGATTTCCTTCACATTGGCAGAAGGAGTGGAGGCATTATACGTTATGGAAACATTCTGCCCATCGACCGGCAGCCCGGGGCCTTTTACATTGAAGGTAAAGACCTGGCCATTGCCATTGTCATCCCCGGTCACAGTTTTGATAATCTTGATCGTGCCGGTAACAACATTGATTTTCACGGGGACATCGCTGTCCAGGGTAATTCCGCCCATATGCGACGCGGCATGCACGGTGGTTGTCTCCAAAGGCGCGTAGGTGCCAAAGGCGGCAGGATTGGTGGGCGGGTCTGGCAGCGTATCCGGTGTTGTAACAGTGCTGACCGTGTAGGTGATAGACCCGTTTGCCAGCGCGGTATTCAGCGCTGCCTGCAGCGCAGTCCGGGCATCAGCAGGAAGGGTATAACCCAGTTCCGTATTTGACGGCAGCCGCACGGAAATGCATTGTGTCAAATTGGTCACGCCGGCAGCAGAAACGGTCTCGCCCTTGAAGATCGTTTTCTCCGTGGTTTCAAAAACAGGAATGATGGGCTTGACGGTATAGACCGCCGTATTCGACGTGGTGGGGCCATAATCCGCGTCATAATCGGGATTGGCCTGTCCATATACCGTCTGCGCGTTGTAGGTGACACGCAAAGTAAAGGCTCTTTGCGTTGCCCCTACAGTACCGGAGGGCGCGGTACTCATAGCGGGCTGGCCAAGATCATTCAGCCACTCATACGTATACAAATCCGTTGCCGGCGGACCGCCAAGGCTGGGGAGGTAATAGACAGGGTTGATGTAAGGTTCAAAGAACATGGCGTCATAAGCCTGTTCGCCAGTCAAGGGCACGGGCGAGCCTGCCAGCACATACTGCGTCAGCGGATCCACCGTTACACGGGGTTTCACATCCACGACCGGATCGGGGAAACCCTTCCAGATCACGCTGAAGGGTGGTACGGAATCCGATCCGTTATAAACTGCCGTCAAGGCGTTGTAGTTGGTAAAGTTGTCATTGCCGCCCAGGAAGTCATCCTTGGGCTCGATCAGGAGAGTGCCCTTGAAGTATTTGGACGCGTCCGCGCCGGAATTGGTGGGATGGCCGGCGGCATCCAATACTACCGTAATGGGGGAGAGCATCGACTTGGGCCACTGTACATACTGCAGCGTCACAGTGATACCATTGATTACCACATTTTCAGAACCCGTGGTGACTCCCGTCGGGAAAGACTGCCCCTCCACCAGCTTGAAGCGGGGATCGATATAGTCCCGCACAACGGCATTGGACACCGTCAGTCCGATCTCCTGGCTGATGTTGTCAAAAATAGCGTTCAGGTTGCCGGCGGCACCCACGGAATAGAAGCGGGAAGTATCCCCGCCCACATTCACGACATTCCTCAAAAATGCTTTGGCCGTACCTCTGTCACCGGTGGTATCCGTGCCGGGCAGGGTGTCGACCATGCCGATGGCGTAAACCTTTGCACCATAAGTATTCCGCAGGGTAGTGGCAGCGGAGACTGCAGCAGCTGCTTCATCCGAATTATATTCGGCGGAGCCGCGGGTCGGCAGGCCGTCCGTAAACAGGATAACAATCCTTTGCCTGGTGAGTCCGCCCGCAGGGATGGGACCCAACACTTCTCCCGCCCTGCTCAAGCCAGAGCTGGTTCGCGTGTCATATTCAGTGCTCAGGCCATAGATCGTGTTGACCAAAGAGTTCTTGTTTGCGCCAACGTCCACCAAGTTGCTTCTGATCGTGGCATAGGGCGTATTCTGCTGGGAGAAAGTAACGATGCCGATCTTTGACGTGGGGGATTTGGTAGCGGCTTCCTGCACAAAATTAGCGGCTGCGTTCTTCAGCAGGTATATACGGGAATTCTGCGTATATAGCTGCCTATCATTGTTGTCGCTGTTGGAACCATTTGTATCCGGGGATATCTGATTGATTTTTGTCTTGTTTGATCCACTGGTATAATAATACCAGGCGGTACCCTGAACGGGGTCCGTTTCATACCTTGCTTCGTAATATGTGGAATTGCTTCCATTCTTGACATAATACCTTTGCGTGGTAAGCGCGTTCGCGCCGGCAATGGCGCTGTAGCTGGATGTTCCGGTGGAGTTTTCATCGGGGCGGTAATTCATGCTCTGGGAAAAGTCCAGCACCAGCACAATATCCAGATCCGGCTTGATAAGCTCGGATTCGGTATAAGCGCTCAAGGTCAGCCGCCACTGGGGATTGTTATCATCACCGGTCAGGTTGTTGGAAACCGTCTTGTTGGTGATAATCCCCGCCTGTTCCTCAATCGTAGGCATGCCGCCGCCGCTGGAACTGCTCAGCAGTCCGGCAAGCTTCATGTGGGGCGGCAATTTGCCCACATTCAATTGCTTGAGCTCCTCGTTGGGGTCGAACAAGGTGTTGCGCACCTTTTCGGCCTTCACCGGGTCGCTCATCAGGGATGCCCAATAGTAGGCAACCACCTGGGGCAAACCATATTCCTTCAGGCTGCTCAACTGGGCGTCGGTAAGCGAATCCAGGGCGCTTGCCTGTACATTTCTGTTGGCTCCCATGTAGAACAGGTAATGCATCAGGAATTCTCCGGTGAAAGCATCCATGGGTTTATCCCAAACGTATGTGAGCGCAATCCGCTCCCTGTCCGCCTCGAAGGGGATGCCCTGCGTGTAAACGATGGCCTGCCCCTGATTCAGGGCGAAAGAGGCTCCGCCCCGGGTACCGATGGCCAGCGTTTGGATTCCACTGCTCCCCGGTATCATGATAACGGCGTCTTCATAGCCAATATTGGAATTCAGAACGATGGTCACTACCCCGGCAGGCGTTCCGGTCCCGGCAAAGCTCTGCTCCAGCTTCTTTAAAGCGCCGCTGACAGAGGTGCTTTCCACATCCAGGTAGCCGTTGCCGGCAGTCACCACCATGGAGGCGGATGCATACCTCTTCTCCGGGATCTCCGGCAGAGTGAACGTCTGCTCCAGGGCTACGACGGTGCTTTCCGCGTTGTTAGGATCGGGGGTAAGCAGCTGCATGACCATGTCATGGCTCTTAAGCACCGTGCCGGGCTCTACCACGAGGAAATAATCCGCAAACACGCTCAGGGCGCCAGGGGCCACCGGTACATCCGCCAAGGGAACATTCTGCTCCTGCGGATTCACCGTGACCACACCCTCCGGCAGGATCACGTGTAAAACGGTGACCGGAGGCTGGTTCAAGCCGAAGACGGAACTCACGCGCACATGCAGTAGCGTGGTGCCGCCAACGATACTGGCTTCCAGGAAATGAGGCGTCGCAACAACTACCTGCGGGACTTCCGGCAGCTCAAGTGTCTTCTCCAGAGCCACGATAGTATTTTCCGCGTTTTCAGGATCAGCTGTAAGGAGCTGCATGACCAGGGTGCGGTTTTCCTGCGCAGCACCGGGCTCGGATACAAGATTAAAATCAGCGGACAGGCCCGTTTCGCCTTCCGATATCGCCATATCATTCAGGGCTACGGTGTTCCCTTCCGGATCCACCACAGCGATACCTTCGGGCAGCAGGATACGCAGGGCGGAAACCTGCGGCTGGTTCAAGCCAAAGGTAGCGCTGATATGTACCTGGAGATACGCGGGATGTTCAACAATCTCCGCATACAGGGTATGGGGTTCAGGCGTCGGAGCAGGCGTTTCCGTCGGAATAATTTCATCCGTTGCAGCGGGTTCCTCCGTAGCAGCGGGTTCTTCCGTTGCGGCAGGTTCTTCCGTTGCAGCAGGCTCTTCCGTTGCGGCAGGTTCTTCCGTAGCAACAGGCTCTTCCGCTGCGGCAGGCTCTTCCGTTGCGACGGGTTCTTCCGTTGCGGCGGGTTCTTCCGTTGCGGCGGGTTCTTCCGTTGCGGCGGGCTCTTCGGTTGCGACGGGCTCTTCCGTTGCGGCGGGCTCTTCTGTCGCAGCGGGTTCTTCTGCGTCATTCTCCAGAGGACCAGGCTGCACATCCATCAGAAGCAAAGTATGTGAACCACTCTGTTCAACCTGGAAAGCAACATATGCAGATGCCAGCTGTGTTTCGCCTTGGGTTTCCAAAGCATCCACAGAAATCAAATCACCATGATTGAATATCGCTTTGTTGAGCGTAAGGGCTAGAACTCCATTGGCGTCAGTGGCCAATTCGGCAACGGCGCCCGCCAGAGAAATTTTTATGATCGTTCCCGCGGGAGCAAATGCGAAAATCTCTACATTACCATCCTCATCCAAAGCAATCGATGCCTGATATATATCTGACGGTACTTCCGTAGCAGCGGGTTCTTCCGTTGCAACGGGTTCTTCCGTTGCAACGGGTTCTTCCGTAGCAACGGGTTCTTCCGTAGCAACAGGCTCTTCCGTTGCAGCGGGCTCTTCCGTTGCAACGGGTTCTTCCGTAGCAACGGGTTCTTCCGTAGCAACGGGTTCTTCCGTAGCAACAGGCTCTTCCGTTGCAGCGGGCTCTTCCTTTGCAACGGGCTCTTCCGTTGCAAAGGGCTCTTCCGTTGCAGCGGGTTCTTCCGTAGCAACGGGTTCTTCCGTAGCAACGGGCTCTTCCGTTGCAGCGGGCTCTTCCGTTGCAGCGGGTTCTTCCGTAGCAACGGGTTCTTCCGTAGCAATGGGTTCTTCCGTAGCAACGGGTTCTTCCGTAGCAACAGGCTCCTCCGTCACAGCGGGTTCTTCCGTCACAGCGGGTTCTTCCGTGGCGACAGGTTCTTCCGTCACAACGGGTTCCTCCGTAGCAGCGGGTTCTTCCGTGTCAGCGGGCTCTTCCGTGGTGACAGGTTCCTCCGTCACAGCGGGTTCTTCCGTGGTGACAGGTTCCTCCGTGACGGTGGGTTTTTCCGTTTCTTCTATATGGAGATTTACATCCAATGGAGACAGGGGCAATTCACTGTCTGAATTGTATACAGCATAACCACGGCTTTTTCCGCGCTGCACAAAAGCAGCCGCTCCCCTTTCGGTAAGGGGTATCAGCTTGTTTGAATCAATATATCCATGTTGGATGCCAGAAGATGTATCAAAGTGAACAGACAACCTGTCAAACTCTTTTTCTTCATTTTTATATATAAACCGGCTGTCAACGTAGACAATAGAGTCTACAAGCAAACGTGTCAGGATCTTTCCGCTGCGCTCACCGGTATACACACGAACATTACCTGTAGCTGTCTTGGCATAACCCATTAAAAAGGCCGGGATCTGGTCCGCCGTTTTATCCGTCTGCTCGTCAGAAGGTGCATCTGTCGGTTCAACGGAGGGAGTAGGTGGCAACCAAATGGCAGGATCCTCTATCGGCTCAGGAGAAGGAAGAGGTATCAGGCTTTTATCGGGCGCTTGGGTAAGAACTGTTTCCGCCGCGACAGTAGGTTCCGGTACATCTTCACCGGCCCTGGTGTAATCGGGCCTGATGAAAATGCCGGAAGAATCAAAATCCAATAACATCAAAACAGTGAGGATGATGGAAATGACTCTACGGGATTTTTTGTTTTCCATGGTAGCACCCCTATTCTCTTTCGCTTCGCTATAGTCTGTCGGTCGCAGACATTGGTTCTTTTGTGGACAAGAATGGTTTCCCATTAACTAGATACATGTAAGGATACTTCAACGTATATCATATTATACAGGGATTTCCAAAAAATTCAATAACATTTTAACGCTGTTTTTTAAATTTCAATGATGATAACGTAATGTCTTATCTTATATTTTCAATCGCCTCAAAAAAAAGATAGTAACGATATCATATATACCCTTCATTTGATCCGGTGACACAAAAAAACCGCCTCACCCATGAAAAGGGAAGCGGCAACGGTATGTACCTTTACTTGTCTATATTTTCTTTTTCAAATGGGGCAGATACAAGCTGAATACCATACCAAGCGCAATGCCGGCGGCGCCCTGCAAAAGGTTGAAGGGAACAGACCCTACGGCAGCGCCCCAGCCATAGACCAGTGACTCAAATAATAGATAACCGCCAACCATGATGCATTCCGCAGCCGCGAACACGCCCAAATTTCTGAAGTGCTTGCCGGGGACGGCAAGCCAGGCCGCCAGCAGTCCCATGGCAGCCTTGATAAGAAAGGTGGGTACTATATAAATAGGATATCCGGCCACCAGATCGGCCAAAGCGGAACCTACCCCGGCAATGAGGGCGGCAAAGTTACCCATCAGCATGGAGGATAAAAAAATCACACCATCCCCCAGGTGGATATAGCCAATGGCCGTTGATACCTTCAGCTGCCAGGTAGCCAACAGCACCAGCGATGTCAGCAAGCCGCCCAAGGCCAACTGTTTAACGCGTTGATCCCGCATACAAGCAGCTTCCTTCCTATAACAAATGCAATTGGTCTTCCAGGGTGGCAAGGTGGCCCTGCTCCTCCTGGGCTATGGCCAGAAACATATCTCTGGCCTCCGCATTTTCGCAGGAGGATGCAAACTCCTTATAGCAGTGTACGGCTGTCGCCTCACTGTCCCTGGCAAACACCAAAAGAGAATGCAAGCTGCTCAAAGCACCCTCCCGCTGCGCCTGCATCAGGCCGCCGGGAAAAAGCACCTGAGCCGCATAGGACTTGAGCAGTAATTGCTGTTCCTGATCGTTGATCTCAAAAGAGCAGTTGCCCAACCTTGAGAAATTCGTCAGGTGCTTCTTTTCATCGTTATGAAGCCGTTGAAGCAATAATTGGATGGCGGGGTCATGAGTTAGCATCACGCCCCGCTCATAAACGCGTATGGCCCGCCGCTCCATTTCACAGGCGAGAAACAGCGCTTCCTGCTCACTTTTCACCTGCAAGGGTCCCATCCCACTGCACATGTTTTGCACAAGCGCCTCCTGTTTTCCACATACTTATCCCCAGAAAAGGCTCATTTGTACCAACAGAGATAGATGTATCCCGTAAAAATCCCGGAGTTTTCCACAAGTTATGCCTTCTGCTCTTCCAGATACGCGTTGAGCTGATCCACCAGCTCATCCACGTTGCTGCCATGCACGACACATGCCTCTTCCAGGCTTTCACCGGCGGAAGCGGGGCATCCCAGGCAATGCATGCCAAACTCCATCAAAATGCGGGCGGTGCCGCGGTGTATGCGAAGTACTTCGCCTATAGTCATCTCTTTGTTGATGGTCATGGTCATTCCTCACTTTTTTATTTCATCGGACGCCTCAAAAGAAGTCGTCCGCTGCATTTATCTTACCCCAAAGATCAGGGAATGTCAATTTAACTTAGCGTTTGGGCACAATCTCCAGCCAGTACCCATCAGGATCCGTAATGAAATAGATGCCCATCCCCTTGTTTTCAAAGCAGATGCAGCCCATTTTTTCATGAAGTGCATGGGCGCTTTCCATATCCTCTGTAATAAAGGCCAGATGGAATTCCGCCTCGCCCAGGTCATAGGGCGTGGTACGGTCGCGAAGCCAGGTCAACTCCAATTGAAACAGCCCTTCCGCATCCGTCATGAAAACCAGCTTAAAGGACCCGTCGGAGGCCGTTTTTTCCCGTACGACATGCAGGCCCAGCGCTTCCTCGTAAAACTTCACGCTCTTTTGAAGGTCCAGCACGTTGAAATTCTGGTGGGCAAAATGAAACGTCATGATTTTTCCCTCCTTGTAAGCGATGATTTGATGAAGATGGCGGAGCCGCGAGCCGGTTTTTTGACCACGCAAGGAGCCAGAAGGGAGGCGTAGCAGCGCTACGACGACCTGATGAGCGACATAGCGGGGGCGAAAAAGCGGCCACCGGATACGCTATCTGAATAAATCAGCGGTTACGCTATTGATCATCCAGGGATACTGGCAGGTCGGTGTCCGCAAAGGGATCGTTCTGATTATAGGCCTCCAGCGTCACCTGGGAAGAAGGAGTAATTTCCTCATCAGAGGACGCTTCTCCTGCTTCCGTCTTCCTTTTCTCCTCTTTCTTTTCCGCAGGCGGTTCCACAATATGCAGGAAGATAGCCGTCTCGGAGATGGTGATTTGCGCATACTCACCGGGCTTTGTCATGGCTACCACCTCGGTAGCCTTGTTCCTGACCCGGCGTGCGAAGTCTATCGCCACCTCACTGCGCCCCTGCCAATGCATGGGCAGGAACAGCCGCGGCTTCACAGAAAGAATGAACTGGTTGGCCCCGGCATCGAACATTGCGCCCATCCTGGGATCTACCGGGAACATGCACAAGTCGATACGCTGCCCGATTAGTGGCTTTACCGCTTCCTCAAAAGCTTTCTCCGCCGCCTCTATCTCCCGCAGCGTGCTTTCCTCCCGCCAGTGCCAAAGGTTCAAATCCCCCGCATGGAAAATGCGCAGTCCGCCTATATCCACCAGATAGGAAACACCCATATCCGTGGAGCCGTAGGCCGTGACGCGAACATTGGGCGCCAGAAGCAGGCTGTCTCCCGGCGCCAGCCTTTTCCCGCGGATGCCGATGGGCGTATCGCTGGCTACGATATAGGTGACGGGGTTCCCCTCCATCCAGGTGTAGATCACCTGATCCAGATGGTCGGGATGGGCGTGGGTGACAAACACAAACACCTGGGAAAAAGCCTTGAAGCTGTCCGCCGTCAGCCGGGCGGCAGGGGGAAGCTCCCTGTTTTCCCCTTCCCAATAATCAAATACCAGCAGCGTGCTATCCACCTGAACGGAAAAGCCGCTGTGATAATGATATGTTACCGATGTATGCAGCTCCATGCACGCTCCCTCCTCTCTTGTACAGCCTTTTCCCTATTCTGGCACAACTCGCCCCAACTGTCAAGAAAAGGTGCCGAAATTGTCATCTTAAAACCCCTTTGTAAGTAAAACCTTGTACTTTTTCGATCAATCTCCCCACTTTTCTCATTTATTCAAAACAGTCCGACAAAATTTCTCCCTGGGCGGAGGGCATGTCGCAGCCAAGCAGCCGCATCAGCGTGGGGGCGATATCCTCCATCCGGGCATGCTCAAGGGCTTTCCCTTTTCTGATGCCCGGCCCCGCCATCATAAACAGGCACTGGGCTGCAGGGTGGTTTGGTCCAAACCCATGGGTCGCCTTCGCCCGTTTTTCCGTAGCCAAATCATCCACAAACGCCACATCCGGCGCAGCCTCCACCGCCAGGCGGATGTTTTGACCTGCGCCCATTTCCCGGAGTTCCTTCACACCATATATCCGGGAAATGCCCAAGGTGTTTTTGTTTTCATCCAAAAACAGGAGCACCCGCTCCATATTTTCCAACCGGCCGTCTGCCAGATGAAGGTACGCGCCCATACCGGTGGACTGGGCGCGGCATATGTCTGAAAGCCCCGTTTTATGCAGCGCTTCCTCCAGCGATACGGGGCGGTTCACATCCCATAGGCCATGATCGCTGACGAGTGCCACCGCAGTATCCCGGCCCAAACGCTGCCTGTCCAGGGCGGTTAGAAGCTTTCCTACCCGCCGGTCCAGCCGGTGGATGGACTCCCTTGCTTCCGTGCTGTCCGCGCCATACAGGTGGCGCATTTCATCGCAGTCCACCAGATGCAGGCTTAAAAAGTCCGGCGGATGCCTTAAGAAAAGCAATTTTTCCGCCAGCACCGTGGCATAGTCGTCCAGGTCCGGCTGATGAATGCTTTTGCGCTGCCGGCCATAGCGCACCTCCATGGCCAGTATCCACAGGGCGCTGCCATAGCGCAGCATTTTCAAAGTTTGGTTTTCTCCGGGAAGGGCAAGGACCTCGGGAAAATTCCAATGAATATGGGGGCTCATGCCCGTTACCGGCCAGAGAATGGAGGCGGTTCTTCCACCTTTTTCATGGATGATTTGATGTATTGTAGGCTGCTTTACCCGTGAGGCCTCCCAGTACCAAGGCCTGTTTGCAGGCGCAAGATCGGGAGAAAAAGGCTGGTTGTGCGCAATTCCATGCGCCTCCGGCCTGCAGCCTGTAAGGATGGTAGCGTGCACGGGATAGGTGAGGGCGGGATAGACGGTCTGCACATTTTTGCAGAAAACGCCCGAGCGGATCAGCGCCCCTATGTACGGCATGCTTTCCAGCATGGAAAAATCTTTTTCCCACAATCCGTCCAATGAAATGAGTACAAGGCGCATGATATATCCCCTTCTTTCCTGAAGGCGGCCGGTTAAATTGCTAAGGCGCGGCCCTTGCGCCGTTCAAAGGAGAGCTGCCAGCGGGCCCCGCAACTTCTGGCAATTTCCTTGGCACGTTCCACATGCAAATAAATGTGGTCGGTTTTGTGCGCATCGGAGCCAAAGGTGAAGAATTCTCCTCCCAGCTCCAGAAAGCGGCTGATGATGTCCGCACCCGGAATGGGGCTGTCTGTTTCCCTCAAGCCAGAAGCATTGATTTCCAGTGCTTTTCCATTTTCAGCCAGGTGCTTTAGCAGCGTATCGATGGCATCCGGCGCATGATTATAGCGCATTGGGCGTATATCCTTCGGGTAGGGGGCAAACTTGCCCACATAACCCAAGTGGGCGATAGCGTCATAATCCGGAAAATGCAGTATGCTTTCCATCCGCTGCTCCGCATAGCGCCGGTAGGCCTGCATTTGCGTTTTGCCTTCAAAATATTCGGGATGGAAGGGGTCCATATTATCCACCAGGTGCAGCGACAGAAGGCGAAAGTCCAGGGGCAGCGCATCCAGGGTGGCTGCTATCTCTTCCCGGTAAGGCGCGTTGTCGCCGATCTCGATCCCCTGACGGATTAAGAGGGCCGGGTATTTTTCCCGCGCGGCAGCCAAATCTGAAAGCCAATCGGAAAAGATGGGCGGCTTGTCCACGCCAGGATCCGGGTGATGGGGCTCTATGTGGTCTGTGATGCAAATTTCCGCAAGGCCAAGGGCCAAGGCCTTTTGGCATATTTCATCCAGCGTCTGCCGGCCGTCCATAGAGTGGGTGCTGTGAAGGTGATAATCCATTTTAAGGAAGCTTCCCTTATTCATATATACCCTTTCTTTTGTCCGCCTAAGCAAAAAAGTTGAAGCAGCATTTAATATATCACCATAAATCTGCTATTTTCTTTTATTGTTAAAAATTGGGGATTCTCAAGGGGTTTTATCCCTTGAGCGGGGATCCCGGGGGCGGAGCCCCCGGGCCTTGCGCAGGAGGAAGATCACTGCCTCCCTCACGGGGATGCCGGTGATCTCCATAAGCGCCCGGCGGTATAGCTGCAGCTGCGGCTCGTACCGGGCAAACACCGCCTGTTCATCCTGTACAAAATCCGTTTTGTAGTCGATAAGTACCCAGGCGCCGTCCTCTATGAAACAGCAATCGATCACGCCCTGTACCAGCATCAGCGGTTCCCGGTTCAGGCACAGGTTGAACGCCCACTCCCGGTGGATGTTTTCCGACTGCAAAAGCCGCCGGCCCCAGTCGCTTTCAAAAAAGTATTGGAGCCAGTCTACGTATAGCCCCTCCCGCTGGTCGGGGGTGAGCAAGCCCTGACCGGACAGCTGATCCAAACCCTGTAAAAGGGCAAGGCGCAGTTTTTCCCCGCGGGCATCCTTCAATGGTGCAAGGGGCAAACAGCCCAACGCTTTATGGGTGGCTGTTCCCAGATCAGCTGGGTCAATGGCCTTTCTCTCCAGAAAACCGGGCCGGGCCGGCAGGGGAGAAAGCCGAAGCGGCAGCGCCAGTTCCTCCGGCCGTGCCTTGATCTCCGGCGTTTCCTCGGCCTCCAAGGGCAAAAATCCGGGCAATAGCCGCTGCTTGCACAGGGAGGTAACAGATGTCTTCAAAGGCAGCCTGGATACTTCCCCTGCCGCTTTCATGGATAGCCGCTGCACGGTTTGAGGGGGAATCATACGCGTATCCTGAAGTAACAATCGGGATGCTTGGGTGTGGATACTTTCCTTTTTTTCCACACCGCTTCCGTCCGTTTCACGCCAAACATAGATATTCCAAGGCATCCGATCCTGTGGAAAACCTGTGGAAGTTGTGTATTTCTTCCCCGTTTCCACCTCCGATTCCTGCTTGCCTGTGGAAAAGTCGTCATTCCACGAGCGAAGAACCGCCGCTTCCGGCAGGGAATAGGCCGCCTGAGCGATCCAGTCCAGCATGCTGCCTGCCTTAAATATGCGGTAGGAGCCGGGAGCCATGGCCCATTTCCGGGAAGGATCTTTGCCGGAAGCTGTGCCGATCAAAATCAGCCTCTCCCGCGCCCTGGTCATGGCCACATACAAAAGCCGGGCCCGCTCCGCCTTTTCCTCGCCTTGGGCTTTCAGGGCAATAGATTTTTCCGCCAGGGTTTTTATACGGATTCTCTCTTCCGGGTTGATGCAAGGAATACCAAGACCCAATTCGCGGTGGATTTTGACGGAGGAAGCGTGACCGGATTTATGCATCCGCCCGCCCAGCTCCATGACCACCACAGCGGGGAATTCCAGCCCCTTGCTTTTATGAATGGTCATGATGCGCACCACATCCTCCGTTTCCCCCAGTACCTTGGCGGTGACGGCATCCCCGGATTTTTTCAGGTTCTCTCCATGCATAAGAAAACCGTGCAGGCCATCGCCCTGTGCCTGTTCATAGGCGGCCGCCCGCTCGCACAAAAGACGCAAATTTGCCTGCCTCGCCTCGCCGGCAGGCAAGGCCCCTGACCTTGTATATGTTCCTGTCTGCGATAACAATTGCCATAGCAACTTGTCCAAAGGCAAGCTCCGGGATAAAAACCGCCAATTTTCCAGCTTTTCCGCAATAGAGGCACAGAGCTGACCCAAAGGGCCGCTTTGCGCAGCACAGTGAAAAAATGCCGTATGAAAAGGAATATCCCTTCCCGGCAGCATAAGCCGGATCATGGCCAGTGTTTCTTCGTCCACGGAAAAACAGGGGCTGCGCAGCGTTGTGAGAAGCGGGATATCCTGCAAGGGGTTATCCAGCACCTGCAAAAGCGCCATCATGGTGGCGATCTCCGGAAGGCCGAAGTATTCCTCATCCGCCTCAGAATAAACGGGAATGCCTTCCTTGGCAAAGACTTCCGCCACAAGGTGGGCAGTGTTTTTCGCTTTGGGCAAAAGCACCGCGATATCCCGCCAGCGGAAAGACCGAAGCTTTTTTGTCTCCTTGTCCACAAATTGCTGATTCATCAACCGGCGGATGCACTGGGCGGCACGGTGGGCCTCCCGCTCCGCACGGGTGGGCGTTTCTTCCCCATCGTCCTCTTCCTCCGCTTCTTCCTCTGGCGGGCGCAGCACGTGCAGCTCCACAGGAAAATCCTCCCCGGGCTCCCGGCCGGGAATCAGCCGCGCCTCAAAGTCATAGCCGATCTCCGTCACATCTTCCCGCATTACGCTTTCGAATACCAGGTTCACGGCGTCTATCACCGGCCTTGCACAGCGGAAGTTTTCCTGTAGGCTGATGCGGCGGAAAGGCGCGTCTTCCTTCAGGGAAGCCTCTCTGGATTTTTGCAGAAACAGCGTAGGATCTGCCAGGCGGAAGCGATAGATGCTCTGCTTGACGTCGCCTACCAGAAACAAGCCGTGGCCGCCGTGCACGGCCTGCAAAATAGCTTCCTGGATGCCGGAGATATCCTGATATTCATCGATGAACACCGCGTCAAACCGGCTGCGTACCACTTCGCGCAAATCAGGGCGACGTAAAACGGCCAGTGTCTTATGTTCCAGATCGCTGAAATCATATACGTTCTTTTCCCGCTTGAGTTCCTCGTACCGCTTGTATAGCTTGCGCGTTAAGCGCATCAGCGCCCGCAGGGCGGGCATAGTATGAAGGATGTCCTTGGCAGCCTGGACCATGTCCCGTGGTGCGCTTTCCACGATTTTCGATATACCATCGCGGATCCGGGTCCGCTGATTCTTTAAAACTTCTCCCCACGCCATGGTCTCCGGGCTTTTTTTCCGCAAGGGCGGAAACCGTGGAAAATTCCGCTCTTCCCAGGCGCTGCGCAACATATCCAGGGATTGCTCTGCCGCGGTCACGAGCAGCTTAATTTGGCGGATGTCTGCCTGAAGAATTTCCGCATACGCAGGGTCAGCAAATGGACCATCCAGCAGGGACAATAATGCATTGGCGGCATCCAGGCTGCCTTCCAATTGCAATGCAATACCTTTGGCAAGTTGTGTGGTCCAGGGATGGTGCTTAATTTCCTCCTCGTTTGGAAAATCTGCCATCCGCTGGTGTAGCCAGCGCCAGGGGTCCGGAAGAGACATCAAAAAACGGTATAGATCATCGGCCATTTCCTTGATGTCTTCATCGTCAAACTGTTCCGACAGCTCCAGGAATCCGGTCTTTCCTTGTTCATGGGCCATCAGGAGCACGTCATCCAGCGCCTGCTGGTACAGCGCATCCTGCTCCCCGCCTTCGATCAACCTTGCTGTGGGATCTAACCCTGCAGCCTGGAAATGCTCCCTGATCACCTGCCCGCAGAACACATGCAGCGTGCTGATGGATGCCCGGTCCACCTTCAGAGCCTGCTCCCGAAGTGACTCCTGCGCATCTGCCGCCTCGTTCAGTGCTTTCAAAATGCGCTCCCGCATCTCCGCCGCCGCCGCACGGGTGAATGTCACCACGAGCATGCGCCCTACGTCCAATCCATCCTTTTGAATCAGCGACAGGATGCGCTCCACCAGCACCGCCGTTTTGCCGGAACCTGCGGCAGCACTCACCAACAGCATGTCATTGCGCGCATCAATGGCCTGTCTTTGCGCCTTTGTCCAGTTGGGCATGGGAACGCCTCCCTTCCTTGTGGCATATTGTACCGTAACGGGAGGACGTTGTAAACAGCGCGATGTTTCACGTGAAACAATCCGGCAGCGCCCTTCCCCTTTCCTGTTTCACGTGGAACATATTGCCTCAGCGCCACTTTCGTTGAACTGTCTCCTATGATATGATAAAATAATCGTGGTTTCTCGAATTTTGTTATATAGAGGCGGGCGACGTTTATGCCGACTACGTCCTTTGATAAGGATTCAATCAAAAAAAGCATTATCGGCAAGCTGCAGCGGTATAATGGCCGCACCATCGCGGAAGCGACGAATCAGCAAATTTATAAAGCTCTGGCGTCCACCGTCCGCGACCAAATCATGCAGAAATGGATGATTGCAAGGGAGGAGCGCAAGGAAAGCAAGGCGAAACGGCTGTATTATCTCTCCGTGGAGTTTTTGATGGGCCGTACGCTTTATTGCAACATGCTCAACCTGTGCAGCACCGAGGTTTATAGGGAAGCCCTTACGGAATTAGGTGTCGATTTGAATGCCGTTTTGAAGGAAGAACCGGAACCGGGGCTGGGCAATGGTGGATTGGGCCGCCTGGCCGCCTGCTTTCTGGATAGCCTTTCCTCCCTGGACCTGCCGGCCATGGGCTGCACCATCCGCTATGAGTATGGGCTGTTCCGCCAGAAGATTGTGGATGGCCAGCAGGTGGAGCTTCCCGACGACTGGCTCACCAACGGCAACGTGTGGGAAATGGCCGTTCCGGAGGACGCCTGCGAAGTGCGCTACGGCGGACGGATAGAAGAAACAGTGGAAAACGGTGTGCGCAAATTCCGGCAGAAGGACTATTTCACCGTAGAGGCTGTGCCTTATGATATGCCGGCTGTGGGTTATAACACCGATACGGTGAACACACTGCGCATGTGGCGCGCCCGGTCGCCCAAGGGCATCGATTTGTGCTCCTTCGGCCAGGGCAATTATGTCCGTGCGACCCAGGAAATTGAGCTGGCGGAAGTGATCAGCAAGGTGCTTTATCCGGAGGATAACCATTATGAAGGGAAGATGCTCCGGCTGAAGCAGCACTATTTCTTCACCAGCGCCACGCTGCAATATGCGTTGAGGTCGTTCAAGCGCATGTATGGCACGAATTTTGCCTTATTGCCGGAGAAGGTGGTGTTTCATGTCAACGACACCCATCCCGGCCTTGTGATTCCGGAATTGATGCGGCTGCTGATGGATGAGGAAGGCCTGGGCTGGGATGAAGCCGCCGACATCACGCAAAAAACGGTGGCCTATACCAATCATACCATCATGTCGGAGGCGCTGGAAAAATGGCCCGAGGACATGGTGCAAAGCCAGCTTCCCCGCATCTACATGATCTTACAGGAGATCAACCGCCGACTGTGCGAAAAGCTATGGGACAAATTCCCTGGCGAATGGGACCGCATTGCCCAAATGGCTGTGCTGGCCTACGGCCAGGTACACATGGCCAACCTTTGCGTAGCCATGAGCTTCTCCGTCAATGGTGTCAGCCAGCTTCACGGGGAAATTCTCAAATCCGATACCTTCAAGGATTATTACGCCATGACGCCGGAGAAGTTCTCCGCAATCACCAATGGCATCACACACCGCCGCTGGCTCTTGTCCTGCAATCAGGATTTGACCAGGCTCATCCGCGACACCATCGGCGATGGATTCATGAAGGAACCGGAGCAGCTTCAGGATCTTCTTCCCTACCGGGACGACGCGGCTTTCCGCCAGGAATTTGCCCGAATCAAGCTTCAAAATAAAGAACGCCTTTCCCGAACGGTGCTTGCCCGCCAGGGTATTGCGGTGGACCCGCTCTTTATGTACGATGTACAGGCCAAGCGGCTGCACGAATACAAGCGCCAGCTTTTAAACGCGCTGCACATCCTGGTTTTGTACAACCGCATCGTGGATGACGTGAATTTCACCATGGCGCCCCGTACCTTCTTCTTTGGAGCCAAGGCCAGCCCCGGTTATCGCCGGGCCAAGCTGATCATCCGCTTCATCAATGCGCTTTCCCAGCTCATTATGAAGCACCCAAGGGCCAGCAAAATGCTGCAGGTGGTGTTCCTGGAAAACTACGATGTATCCACCGCCGAGATTTTGATTCCTGCGGCGGAATTGTCCGAGCAGCTTTCCACCGCCAGCAAGGAAGCCAGCGGTACCGGCAACATGAAGTTCATGATGAACGGAGCCCTCACCATCGGCACCATGGACGGCGCCAATGTGGAAATCGCCCAGCAGGCAGGCATGGACAACATTTACATCTTCGGTATGCGGGCCGACCGGGTGCAAAGCATGTACCAGGAGCGCACCTATAACCCCATGCAGATTTTTGAAACCAACCGGGAGATCCGCAAGGCTTTGACCCAGATGATCGACGGCACGCTTTTCCCCGATAACCCCACCACCCTTCAGGAACTGTACCACGCTCTTTTGCTGGGTGAATACGGCTGTAACGCCGACCCCTATTTCGTGCTCAAAGACTTCGGCTCCTACGCCATGGCCCAGCTCCGGGTAGATGAGGATTACCGCAATCCCGATAAATGGTGGCGTATGGCCATCACCAATACCGCCACCTCCGGCATCTTCTCCAGCGACCGCACCATCGCCGAGTACAACGAAAAGATTTGGCATTTGAAACCGCTTCTCCACACCAGGGGCTCTGCCCCTGGACCTCGCTCAAGGGATAAAACCCCTTGAGAATCCCCACTTATGTTAGGCATTTGCCACTTTATCTTATACAAGCTATGTATCCAGCAAATACGCGTGCGAAGCGCGCCACCAATTTAAGGCGTTTGTGGGGGTCTGGGGGGAATCGCAACCCCCCCTGTCCATCTGGCTCAATCGTCGCACTGCTCACTGCCGTTTGCATTGCTCGTTTCGCCAGCCTCCTGCGCCTCACTTCATCCGCCGCTGGCGGCGCTTCGGCTTCGGAGCCTTTCTGGCTCTCTTTCGGGACGAAAGAGAACATCCCCTTGTCACAGGCCAGTTGCTTGCAACTGGCCGAGGTAACGCCTTTTGATAGCCGTCGTAATACATCTCATCCGAAAGGAGGCCTCCATCCTTGCTCCTGCACGATTCCCACAATCACTTTTACCGTTCTCCGCTAGGTGCTCTGCCCTGCGGCGCTTCTCTTCTCCTGCGCTTTGCCTGCGATTTTGCAAAATCCATACATGTGCGCACCTGGGATGGGCAGGAGTCCTTTCATCCGATGACCTTGGAAAGTCCAAACACTTACAAAGCAGAAATAACAACACCTGTTACACCCATGCTCTGGTGGTATGACTTTGTGATCCACACAGAAACCGGCCTTCTTCGCTACGGCAACGCATATGACCAATTGGGCGGAGAAGGCGCGCTGTATGAAAATACTCCTGCCAGCTTTCAGGTGACGGTTTATGATCCTGCCTTTGAAACGCCTTCCTACTTGCATCACGGTATTATATACCAAATATTTCCAGATAGGTTTTTTCATGGCAATTCGTCATACTCCCCCACCCGCACAGATATTTACCTGCACGAAAGCTGGGATGAAACGCCGCTGCTGCGCATCGACCCCCGCAGCAACGACAACATGGCTCTGGATTTTTTCGGGGGAAACTTGAGCGGCATCGCGGAAAAGCTGCCTTACCTGAAGGACCTGGGCGTCACGGTACTGTACCTTAATCCCATCTTCCAGGCCCGCAGCAACCACAAATACGACACCGGGGATTACAGCCGCGTCGATCCCATGTTCGGCACGGAGGAAGATTTTCAGTTGCTGTGCGAAAAAGCTTCCGCCTTGGACATCCGTGTAATTCTGGATGGCGTATTCAGCCATACCGGGGAGGACAGCGTCTACTTCAACAAATATGGCACTTACGAAAGCCTTGGAGCATATCAAAGCTCCGGTTCTCCCTACTCCTCCTGGTTCACCTTTACAGAATATCCGCAGCACTATAAATGCTGGTGGAACATCCCGACCCTTCCGGAAGTGCGCAAGGATGAGGTTCATTACCGCTCCTTCATGTTCAACCCGGAAAACGGCATCGTTCCCCTGTGGCTGAAAAATGGAGCATCCGGCTGGCGGCTGGACGTGGCGGATGAACTGCCCATGGACTTTTTGCGGGAATTGCGCAAGGCTGCCAAGTACGCAAAAAACGACGCCGCGATATTGGGCGAAGTATGGGAAGATGCCAGCAACAAAATATCCTACAACGTACCCCGTAGCTACTGCCTGGGAGACTCGCTGGACAGCGTCATGAACTATCCCCTTCGGGAAGGCATCATCTCATTCCTGACCTATCAGTCCTCTGCTCATCAGTTGGCCCGCCTTATTCGCCACCAGCAGGAAGTATATCCTGTTCCCTTCCTGTACGCGTTGATGAACCTGATTGGCAGCCATGACCGCGCCCGGATCATCAACGTACTGGCTGGGTGCGACTGGAGCCATCTGCCCAGGGAAGAACGGGCGAATCTTCTCCTCACACCAGAGCAATACAGCCTGGGCATGGAACGCTTTTTAAAGGGCATGGAAATCTTATGCGCCCTTCCAGGCGCGCCGACGCTGTATTACGGCGATGAAGCCGGCCTGCAGGGCACTGCGGACCCCTATAACCGCGGTACTTTTCCCTGGGGACGGGAAGATATGAAACTGCAAAGTGCCGTCCGTGCGCTCTTTCAAAAGCGAAGAAACAGCCCTGTATTGCAAACCGGCCTTCTGGAAGCAAAGGCCATGGATGAAGATACGCTGCTTATCCGTCGCTGGGTGGAAGGCGGTCAGGACGCCCTTTTAAAGCCCGCGGAAAATGGGGAAGAAATCATCAAGGTCCGGCGTTGAAGGCCGGGTGGAGTACGAAGATGAAAGCTTGCGGGGAGAGGATTTTTGAAAAAATCCCCTCCCCGCACCCCTTCGCCAAAACCTTATTTTATTTAATATATAAAACGGTCAAATGATTAGCCTGGGCTTCGGAAAATGGAGCATTGGGGAATTCCTGTCTGCATTCTTCTATGAAGCACCCTAAAAATACGTCTCTTTTTCTTTGACAAACCTGCTTTTTTCAAAGTAAAATCAGGCGAAGGGGGAATTTCATGGATGCTATTGAAAAGCTTCAAAGCATGGTGGATGAAAGCCGCCGCATCGTGTTTTTCGGCGGGGCCGGCGTTTCCACTGAAAGCGGCATCCCCGACTTCCGCAGCGTGGACGGTCTGTACCATCAAAAATACAATTATCCGCCGGAAACCATCCTCAGCCTCTCCTTTTTTCTCCGGAAACCCGAAGTGTTCTATCAGTTTTACCGGGAAAAGATGATTTATAAAAGCGCGCGGCCCAATCCTGCCCATCGTAAGTTAGCCGCCTGGGAGGCGGCGGGAAAGCTTTCCGCCATCATCACCCAGAACATCGACGGCCTACATCAGGCCGCTGGCAGCAAGAACGTTATTGAGCTTCATGGCACCGTTCACAAAAACCTGTGCATGCGCTTCAAAAAGCCTTATACTCTGGAGGAAATCCTTCAAACCTCCGGCGTTCCCAAATGTTCCTGCGGTGGCATCATCAAGCCAGAAGTGGTCCTGTACGAGGAACCGCTCGATCAAAGGGTGATGGAACAAACCGTGCGGGAAATTGCCGATGCGGACATGCTGTTAATCGGCGGCACTTCCCTGTCCGTATACCCCGCAGCGGGATTTGTACAGGCGTTTACGGGCAAATATCTCGTTATCCTCAATAAAACGCCCACACCTATGGACAACAAGGCCGATTTGGTAATCGCCGCGCTTATCGGAAAAACGCTTGAAAAAATTTTCGTATAAAAATATTTTTTTGAGGCAAGATAGGGTTGATGCTTCGAGGTGGTAGAATTCGTTGCAACCACGCGCCCCGGTGGCTGAAAGAGATGCAGGAGAGGCAACGCCTGCCGAAGCATGAAAACAGGGTTTATCCTGGTG
>JAEZQK010000055.1 GCA_023413135.1 Bacillota bacterium | reverse complement strand
AGAAGACCGGCATTCAGGCCGCCTCCAAGGTTCGCTCCTTCAAGGGTTTGCTCTTGCATCTCTTTGGCAGACTCGCCGCTGCTTTATGCTTGCTCGCTTTCCATTTTTAACCCTTGATTCGCATTATACAATAGTTACATAATCGGTATATCCAATCGTAAACTTAATACCCCGAATCCATTTAATGACCACTTAAGGATATCTATTATAATTTATTTAGAGAGGACTATTTGGGTATAGTGAACCAGTAGAGTTGACAGTGAACGCCAGGTTATGTAGAATAGCATATGCATGCGGGAAAAATGAGGGGGAGGTCTTTTTTTGACTTCGATAAAAAGGCGGCTCACATTGAAACAGAGCTGCGCACTATTTATGATTGCTTATTTTTTGATTGCCGGATTCCTATATTGGATCGTTCACGAAAGCTTTTCTCGTGCTTACAAAAATACCGATGCAATTACTGCTCAATACGGGATCAGCGACCTACAAGCAGGAGAATATGTGAAGCAAGCCCTGCCGGTTCATTCGGGTCCAATTGAAAGCATTAGCCTTTATTTGGCGTTTCAAAGTGGGTCGGGCAATGTCCGCGCGGAGTTACTTGGCGATGGTCAAGTGTTGGGAAGCACAGAGTTTATAAACGACGGCATATCGACGCTGCACAGTGTTTTAGCAATGCTCGACAGTCCTGTTGATGCGTCAAAAGCTGATATGCTTCGCGTATCGATTTCGCCTGGACAAATGGAAGGAAAAGTTACTACTATTGGATATGGTATATATTTTGATGTTGGGAAATTTGAGATAGAGCAGACCTCTGGGTTGGATAGCTTGACTGTTCGCGAAATACCTGTATATGGGTTGTTGAGTTATGCTTTATCGATCCGTGTGGATTTGCAGGCCACCCGGCTATACTGGCCTGTATGCGTTGCCTTGGGTGCCTTGCTTGCTGCGTATTGCATATATGCGTGCTATAGAGAAAAGAGAGGGCAATCATCTCTTGCAACAATTGCAATAGATATGTGGAGGCATTATGCTTTCCTGCTGGCGCAATTGGTCGCTAGGGATTTTAAAACGAAGTACAAGCGCTCCGTGCTGGGCGTTTTGTGGAGTTTTCTGAACCCATTGCTGACCATGCTTGTTCAATTCCTGATTTTCAGTACATTGTTTAAGAGCAACATCGAAAACTTCCCGGTCTATCTCCTGTCTGGCTTTGTAATTTTCAACTTTTTCAGCGAATCCGTTGGACAGGGTATGACCGGCATTGTGGGCAACACGAGTCTGCTTACGAAGGTGTATATTCCCAAATATATTTTTCCGGTCTACAAAGTATTGTCCTCCATGGTCAACGTGCTGATCTCCCTTTTGCCGCTGATGCTGATGATGATAATCACTGGCGTTCATTTCACAAAGGCCCTTTTCCTTTTGCCGCTGGTGCTCATTTTCGTGATGATGTTCAACATGGGCATGAGCATGCTGTTAAGCGCCTCTATGGTCTTTTTCCGCGACACGCAATTTCTCTGGTCGGTGCTGGTAATGCTGTGGAGCTTTCTAACGCCGCTCTTTTACCCGGAATCGATTATACCTATAGCGTACCGCACGCTCTATCACGTGAATCCGCTGTATCAGTATGTCTATTTCATGCGGGCCATCATACTGGACGGGGTTTCCCCATCGCCGATGAACTATGCCTACTGCCTCATTGCCTCGGGCGTCATGCTCCTGGTGGGCGCTTTTGTTTTCAAAAAGACGCAGAACAGATTCCTGCTTTACCTTTGATGTTTAGGAGAGAAATATCGCTATGCAGCCAATGATTGATGTTTCACACGTTACCATGCGCTTTCAGATAGACCCCAACCGAACCGACAGCCTGAAGGAATGGTTTGTTTCCTTCCTGTCCGGAAAGCGGGAACGCATCGATTTTTACGCGCTGAACGACGTGAGCTTTCAGGTCTACCCCAAGGAGGTCATCGGGATCATCGGGCATAACGGCGCGGGGAAGAGCACCTTGCTCAAGGCGATCTCCGGCATATATAAGCCTACCTCGGGCACGGTCACCGTGGGGGCCCGCATCGTGCCCATGCTGGAATTGGGCAGCGGCTTTGACATGGAGCTGACCGGGCGGGAAAACATTTATTTGAACGGCTCCATCCTGGGCTTCACCAAGGATTTTTTGGAGAAAAGGTATCAATCCATCGTTGAATTCAGTGAGATTGGAGAATTCATCGACAGACCACTGAAAACCTACTCCTCCGGCATGCTGATGCGCTTGGCGTTTTCTGTGGCGACCGTGGTGGAGCCTCAGATTTTGATTGTGGATGAAATCCTGGGAGTAGGCGACGAGGCGTTCCAGCGCAAGAGCCGTGCCCGCATGATGGAACTGATGGGCGGGGGCACCACGGTACTGTTTGTGTCCCATGGCCTGGATCAGATCAGGACCATGTGCAGCCGGGTCGTATGGCTTGACCATGGAAAGGTAAGGATGATCGGCGACAGCGATGAGGTTTGCGATGCATACCACATCGCCATGTTATAAGAAATTGCGCATTTGCACTGTTTGTGATGGAGTGGTAGCATGGAAACTGTCAGTGTCATTATGCCCTGCTACAACGATGGAAAATATATTGGGCAGGCAGTTGCTTCCCTAAGAGCACAAACCTACTCGTCCATTGAGCTTGTCATAGTGGATGACGGATCGGATGATGAGAAAACAATTCATGCCATACAGGCGCTGTCCTTCCCTTGCGTGAAAAAAATCCACACGCGGCATATGGGGCCGGCATTCGCCAGGAATGCGGGCATTGCCGCCGCGGAGGGTGCCTATATCCTGCCGCTGGATGCGGATGATACAATCGAACCCGCCTACATTGAAAAAGCGGTGGACGCGATTGAGGGGAACAGCGCAACCGGCATCGTGTACTGCCAGGCCGCGTTCTTCGGAGAAAAGGCTGGAAGATGGCTGCTTCCGCCATACTCCCTCAAGGAAATGCTTGTGGGCAACATCATATTTGCCTCGGCACTGTTTCGGAAAAGTGATTGGGAAAAAGTGGGCGGATACAATCAGGACATGAAATATGGCCTGGAGGATTATGATTTTTGGCTCTCCCTGCTTGAAAATGGCGCCGGGGTATACCAAATACAGGATGTATTGTTTCATTACCGGATCAAGCCGGTTTCACGCTCATCCACGATGCAAAAATCGATGGACAGGATTCAGGAAGCATATCGCCAAGTCTATCTCAATCACAAAGCATTATATGCAAGCCATCGGGAGCTGTACATTGAGGCCTTAAGAGAAAGGGCCATACGGCAGGCTATCGATATCGAAAAAATGCAGGTCGCAATCAGCCTTTATGAAAGCAAGCATGCCCTGCTGACGCTTTTCAAAAAAGTACCCGGCATCCGTTCTTTTGCCAGGCGGATCATGCGCGGCAAAGGGACCGATGCGTAAGGAGGGTGAAATGGTAAAAAAGGCGGATTTCGGGGCGACGATGGTTTCGATTGTCATTCCCGTGTACAACGGGAGCAATTATTTGGCCCAGGCCATTGACAGCGCCCTCGGGCAGGACTATCCCAACATCGAAGTGATCGTTGTCAATGACGGATCCTCCGATGGCGGCAAAACGGAGCAAATTGCGCTGGGCTATGGATCGAGGATACGGTACTATTCCAAGCAAAACGGTGGCGTCGCCACGGCGCTAAATTTGGGCATTGAGAAAATGCACGGCGAATATTTTTCCTGGTTAAGTCACGACGACTTGTACGGACGGCGAAAGGTATCTGTGCAGATGAAGCTTCTAGGCGGTTTGGAGGATAAAGCCACCGTGATCGCCGGGGGATATTCCTTATTCTCGGATGATGGGAGAATACTTGACATACGGGATTATTTCAAAACATATCGGAAAGAACAATTGGAAACACCCCTGTTTCCAGTGTTTCATTGCGCAGTGAACGGGTGTACATTGTTGATTCATAGAAGTCATTTTCAAAGAGTCGGGCTTTTTAACGCATCCTATATAACAACCCAGGATTATGACATGTGGTTTCGCATGATGCGCGGCCTTCGCATCGTTTATTCTAAGGGGATACATATGCACTCCCGTGTACATAAAAACCAAGACAGCCTGACGATGGGGGACAAGCATAATGACGAATGCAATGCGATGTGGATACGGCTTATGGATCAGTTGACGGATCAGGAAAAGGCGGAAATCGCCGGAAGCCCGCGTGAATTCTATGAAGAGGTGTTCCGCTTTTTTCAGGCGCGCACCAGCTATGACAAGGCAGTCATGCATGCATTCAATCAATGCATACGCTGGAACAGCTCATTGCCTTTTGCAAAGCCTGATCAGCAGAAATTTCAAAACGCGGAGCCAAATCGAAATAAACTTTCTGTTCCACAACTTTACCATGCTGTATACCGAAAACTAAGATTCACAAAATACTCCATTCAATTGTGTGTTCTGACAAAACGTGACAAATTTGTGTAAAAGGTTCTATTTGTGTTTTGTCTAGCTGCAAAACATGATATAATACCACTTGATAATTATGGGGGATGATAGTTATGACTTCTATTTTTCAAGGAAAAACACTATTGATCACCGGCGGTACCGGATCATTTGGCAATGCGGTTTTGAAACGGTTTGTGGATACGGATATTGAGGAGATTCGCATATTCAGTCGCGATGAAAAGAAGCAGGATGATATGCGCAACGTTTACCAAAACCCCAAGCTCAAGTTCTACATCGGCGATGTGCGCAATTATGACAGCGTCCGCGCCGCGATGGCGGGTGTAGACTATGTTTTCCAGGCGGCGGCGCTCAAACAGGTGCCGTCCTGCGAGTTTTTCCCGGGCGAGGCTGTGCGCACGAATGTGCTGGGCACCGAGAATGTTGTAAATGCCGCAGTGGATGCAGGCGTTAAAAATGTTATATGCCTTTCGACGGACAAGGCGGTTTACCCGATAAACGCCATGGGCATGTCTAAAGCTCTCATGGAAAAGACCGCACTGGCTAAGACGAGAAGCGCAAACGGGACGACGATTTGTGTTACACGGTATGGCAATGTGATGTGTTCGCGCGGCTCGGTCATACCGCTGTTTATTAAGCAGATGCGCGAAGACAAGCCTTTAACCGTCACCGATCCCAACATGACGCGCTTCATGATGAGCCTTGAGGATGCGGTGGAGTTGGTACTATTCGCGTTCGCCCACGGGAACCCAGGGGATACCTTCATTCAGAAGGCTCCCGCGGCAACAGTGCAAATGCTGGCGGAAACGATGTGCAAGATATTCAACTATCCAGCCAATATCCGTGAAATCGGCACGCGCCACGGCGAAAAGCTGTACGAGTCTTTGCTTACGCGCGAGGAGCTGGCCCGAGCGGAAGACATGGGTAGCTATTACCGCGTACCGCTGGACAGCCGTGATTTGAATTATGGGAAATTTACGCATAATGGCCAAGGCACGGTTTCGGTAGCGGACGACTATACCTCTCATAATACATACAGACTAAATAAGGATGAGCTCAAAGCGATGCTCCTGAAGCTTGACTATGTTCAGAAATCCCTTGCCGGGCAGAACGCGGAGGCATATTAATGAGAATACTGATTACCGGTGCAAACGGCTTTGTTGGGAAGAACCTATGCGCCTCGCTGCCGGAGCATGAGTTGTACCGGTATGATGTGGCTACCGATCCTGCTCTGCTGGACGGCTATTGCCAAAACGCCGATTTTGTGTTCCATCTGGCTGGAGTCAACCGCCCCAAGGACCCGAAGGAGTTCATGGAGGGTAATTTCAGCTTTACTTCCGTTCTGCTTGAAACCCTGAAAAAACACGGGAACACCTGCCCTATTGTTCTGTCATCTTCCACGCAGGCAGCGCTGGACAACCCTTACGGTCAGTCTAAACGCGCCGGGGAAGATTTATTAAAAGCTTACGGCGCGGAGACAGGGGCTAAGGTAATCATCTATCGTTTCCCCAATCTGTTCGGCAAGTGGTGCCGCCCGAATTACAACAGCGCAATAGCTACTTTTTGCCACAACATCACGCGAGGGCTGCCCATAACGGTCAATGATCCGAGCGTTGAGTTGACAGTAGTGTATATCGATGACCTGATCGATGAGTTCAAACGCGCTTTGGCTGGTGATCCGTCTGAGGCTGTTTCGCATAAGGCGACGCTGGGGCGTATTGTTGAACTGCTCGAAGGCTTTAGGGATAGCCGCAATACGTTTTCCGTTCCGGACTTGAGCGATCCCTTTGTAAAAAAACTCCACGCTACTTATCTTTCGTATCTGCCGGAGGACGGGTTTTCCTATCCACTCAAGATGAACGTAGACAGCCGCGGAAGCTTTACCGAAGTCCTGCGCACCGAGCACCATGGGCAGTTTTCCGTGAATATCGCAAAGCCTGGCATCGTCAAGGGCAACCACTGGCATCATACAAAAAATGAAAAGTTTCTGGTTGTGGGCGGCGAAGGTGTGATACGCTTCCGGAGAATTGATGGCGAAGAGGTAATCGAGTACCGCGTGAGCGGCAGAAAGATGGAGGTATTGGACATCCCTCCGGGCTACACCCACAACATCGAGAACACAGGCGATGCGGATTTAATCACGTTCATGTGGTGCAACGAGCGGTTTGATCCGGAGAAACCCGATACGATATTTCAGGAGGTATAAAATTGAGCAAGCTCAAACTAATGACGATTCTGGGCACCCGCCCGGAGATTATACGCCTCTCGGCTGTAATTAAGCTTGCCGATCAGGTATTCGATCATTCGCTTGTCCATACAGGGCAAAACTATGCTTATACGCTAAATCAGATATTCTTTGAGGATTTGCAGCTCAAAGCACCCGACTTTTATCTGGATGCTGTGGGCGGTGATTTGGGTGAAACCATTGGCAATATTATTGCCAAGAGCTATAAGCTTTTGACCGAAACGCGGCCTGACGCGGTGCTGATTCTCGGCGATACGAACTCTGCCCTCTCTGCAATCTCTGCAAAACGCTTGAAAATACCTGTATTCCACATGGAGGCAGGCAACCGTTGCTTTGACGAAAATTTGCCCGAGGAGCTGAACCGCCGCATGGTAGACCACATCAGCGACGTGAATCTGCCTTACAGCGAGCAGGCGAGGCGCAATCTTCTGGCCGAAGGGCTAAAGCGCGAGTATACCTTTGTGACCGGCTCCCCCATGCGCGAGGTGCTGGAGCATCGCAGAGCGTCGGACGTTGTGCAGCGCCTGGGCCTGGAAGCGCAAAGATACATCCTTCTGTCTGTGCACAGGGAGGAAAATATCGACATCGAGCAGAATTTTCATGAGCTCATCGGCGCAATCAATGGCCTGACGGAAAAATACAATATGCCCGTGCTGTATTCCGTCCACCCCCGCAGCCAAAAAGCCATAGACGCGCGCGGCGTGAAGTTCAATACGCTCGTCAGAACGCACGAGCCGTTCGGGTTTTCGGACTATATCGCGCTGCAGCAGAGCGCCTTCTGCGTGGTGTCGGACAGCGGAACGCTGGCGGAAGAGTCGGCGATCCTGGGATTCCCGGCCGTATCTGCGCGGACGAGCACAGAGCGGCAGGAGGCGATAGATAGGGGCGGCATGGTTATCGGCGGCATCGGCGAAACGGCGATATTGCAGGCCGTCGAACTTGCGACAAGGCTCAAAGACACGCCTCACGCCCCCGTTCTGGATTATGCGGACGTAAATGTAAGCGAGAAGGTATGCAAAATCATTCAAGGATATACGGATGTAATCAACCGTATGGTGTGGCGAAAGTAGTGAAAATAAGTTCTTTCTTTGGGGCTAGAGAGAGGTTTGGAGTGAAATGCGAATGAGAGAGGACTTCCGCCCCCTGGTGTCCATCGTCATACCCGTTTATAACGGCTCGAACTATATGCGTGAGGCGATCGACAGCGCGCTTGCCCAGACCTACGACAATATCGAGATTATCGTTGTAAATGACGGCTCCAAGGATGATACCGAGGAAATCGCAAAATCCTACGGCGACAAAATTCGGTATTTCTCCAAGGAGAATGGCGGGGTCTCCACCGCACTGAACATGGGCATCACGAATATGCGCGGAGATTATTTTTCATGGTTGTCTCATGACGACCTGTATAAGCCAGACAAGGTTGAGAAAAATGTTGCTGCGTTGAAATATGACCCGATGTGCATTGTCTACTCGGACTATGAATGCATGGACGAAAGGCAAGAGTATATTGGGACGGTAAGCTCGAAACGGCTCCACCGCGCCGGAAATTATGAATTTGGACTGTTTCCGCTTATAAGCGGGCTTATTCATGGTTGCTCGCTACTTATCCACCGAACCTATTTTGAAACATATGGCGTGTTCGATGAAAGCCAGCGCTCCACGCAAGATTATGATCTGTGGTTTAAGATGTTCAGAGGGCAGAGGCTGAAGTATATCCCTGAGGCGCTGGTCATGGGGCGGGTACATCAAAAGCAAGCTACCAGCAGTTCTGATAAAACGATTCCCGAGAACGAGCTCCTTTGGATAAATATGCTCCAATCTCTTACTAGTGAAGAAATGCGTGCCATCAAGGGCTCAAAACGGCATTTTTGGATCAATCAGGCGCAGTTTATGAAAGTTGAGACACCGTTCGTAAAAGCAACAGAATATGCTTTTCAGCGGCTGAAGGAAAGCACCGATGAGCTCCGCGGAGGGCTCGTCAGCATCATCACCCCATTTTATAACCGAAAAGACTTGCTCCTCCGGAGCATAAAAAGCGTACAGAGTCAGAGTTACAAAAACTGGGAATTGATTTTGGTGGATGACGGTTCCACAGAAGATATAAGTGAGGTAGGGCGTCACATCGCGAAGGACAATCGCATTAAGCTCATCAACTACAAGCGTAACATGGGAGTGGCCCATGCGAAAAATACTGGCTTGGACGCCGTGACCGGTGAGTTTATTGCATTCCTGGATTCTGATGACACATGGGATCCCCTAAAGCTTGAGAAGCAACTGAAGTATATGTTGGATAACAATTACTGCGCGTCCCACACAGGATATAATCGTGTTGATGCAGAGGGGAAATTATTACAAAAGATTGACTTAACCGAGCTGCAGGGGGATGTGTTTGGGCGTTGCCTTTATTCATGTAATATTGCTACACCCTGTGTTATTGTTGATCGCGAGCTTTGGGGCAATCTGCGTTTTCCGCAAAATATAGATTATGGAGAGGATGTTTGCGTTTGGTTGGAGTTGGCTTGGATTGGGAAATGGGGATATTATCCAGAGGCGCTTACATCAGTCTATGTCAAGGAGACCTCCGCGTACAACGACAAACGAAAGCAGCAATTAGGCTATGCCGAGATTCTGCGTTATGTGCTTAAAAAGCCTGAGTGGGCGTCATTTCAGCATGAAATTGGAATTATGGTGCGAGACTTCGCAAATATGTTTTCAGAACCAGAAAAAAAGGATATCTCAGATTCGCTCAAGGTCATCCTGCGGGGGAATCCCCTGCTTCGCTTCTTTAAAGCGATAAGGCGGCATGGGGTCCTGGGTTTTTGTAGGATTCTTTGGCAGCGGATTAATTAGAGATTTTTGTGACAGCCGTCAACCGGATGGGATAACGATGGCAGAGAAAGCAAGCGCTAAATGCATAAGAATGTGGTTTGGAGTGTGGTTCATATGAACAAAGAGTTTCATCCTTTTGTGTCCATCGTTATTCCAGTTTATAACGGCTCGAACTATATGCGTGAGGCTATTGACAGCGCGCTTGCACAGACCTATGACAACATAGAGATCATCGTTGTCAACGACGGTTCCAAGGATAATACGGAAGAAATCGCCAAATCCTATGGTGACAAAATTCGGTATTTCCCCAAGGAAAATGGTGGGGTCTCCACAGCATTGAATATGGGCATCGCAAATATGCGCGGGGACTACTTTTCATGGTTGTCGCATGATGACATGTACAAGCCGGACAAAATTGAAAAGAATGTCGCTGCATTGAAAAATGACCCGATGTGCATTGTCTACTCGGACTATGAATGCATGGACGAAAGGCAAGAGTATATTGGGACGGTAAGCTCGAAACGGCTCCACCGCGCCGGAAATTATGAGTTTGGCTTGTTCCCACTTATATGCGGGCTTGTTCATGGCTGTTCGCTGCTTATCCACCGAACCTATTTTGAAACGTATGGCGTGTTTGATGAAAACCAGCGCTCCACGCAGGATTACGATCTGTGGTTTAAGATGTTCAGAGGACAGAGGCTCAAATATATACCTGAATCGTTAGTCAAGGGACGGGTTCATTCAAAGCAAACCGGACGTAATTATGACAAAACCATTTTGGAGAATGAGATTCTTTGGACATATATGCTACAATCACTTACCGGCGAGGAAATGCGTGCCATCAAGGGCTCAAAACGGCATTTCTGGATCAATCAGGCGCAATTTTTGAAAATAGAAACGCCGTTTGTAAAAACAGCGGAGTACGCTTTTGAGCGGCTGAAGGAAAGTACCGATGAACTCCGCGGGGGGCTTGTCAGCGTCATCATCCCATTTTACAACCGGGTAGACTTGCTTCTGCGAAGCATAAAAAGCGTGCAGAAGCAGAGTTATCAAAATTGGGAACTGATTTTGGTGAATGATGGATCTACAGAAGATATCAGCGAGGCAGAGCATTACATCGCGCAAAACGACCGTATCAAGCTTATTAGCTATGATCGCAACATGGGTGTAGCCCATGCGAGAAATACCGGCTTGGATGCCGTGACCGGCGCATTCATTGCATTCTTGGATTCTGACGATACATGGGAACCCATGAAGCTCGAGAAGCAAATAAAGTACATGCTGGAGAACAATTGCTGCGCGTCACACACGGGGTATTATCGTGTTGACGCAGAGGGAAAGCTGCTAAACAAGTTTGACTCATCTCAGACGCAGGGGGATGTGTTTGGGCATTGCCTTTATTCATGCGATATCGCTACACCTTGTGTTGTTATTGACCGTGAACTTTGGGGCAATCTGCGTTTCCCGCAAAATATGGATTATGGAGAGGATGTTTGCGTTTGGTTGGAATTAGCCTGGATTGCGAAATGGGGATATATCCCCGAAGTGCTTACATCAGTCTATGTCAAGGAAACATCCGCCTATAACGATAAGCGCAAGCAGCAAGTAGGTTATGCCGAGATTCTGCGGTATGTGCTCAAAAAGCCCGAATGGGCGGCATACCAACATGAAATTAGCATTATGGCGCTGGATTTTGCAAATCTATTTACCAAACCCGAAATAGTGGACTCACATGAGAGCGCCGCGCCTTCAGGCTCTGTAGAAGAGGAAGCAAGTTCGGAGCAGAACAATCTACCAATAATATCTAACCTTCAAATCTCTAGCGATGACTTAAAGGGAAGCAGGTTTAACGGTCATAATTTGCACATTTACCTGCGTGAACAGGGTTTGGATTCAAAGCAACTGGTAATGTATAAGGAATCAAATGATGAAAATACCTTTGAATTTCATTTCAATGAGCCCGGTGCTGTTAAAGAGTTTTTACAAAAGCGCATTTTTACCGACGCGGACTTGATCCATTTTCATCTCCTTCATGGCAAGTTTGATGTCAATTACTTGCCTTTGATTTCTAATTTGAAGCCAACTATACTTACGCTGCACGACCTCTTCTTTTTGGGTGGGCATTGTGTTGCTCATGGTGATTGTGAGAAATGGAAGACACATTGCGCTGATTGCCAATATTTGACCGAGATTTTTGCTATTGACCGAGATATTTCTGCGCTAAATTTTTCGATGACGAAAGCCGCGATTCAAAGCTCGCAGATTTCCGCGATCGTTGCCTCGCGTTGGATGAAGCGGAAAGTGGAAAGCTCTCCAATATGGCAAGGTAAAGCGGTGTATCATTTGCCTTTTGGTATCGACCAAAAAATATACAAACCCGGTGATATCATTGCCGCAAGAAAAAGACACAATATACCTGAGAATGATACGGTTTTGATGTTCCGAAACTCCTCTTGGAGGCTTAAGGGTCGGGATATCATTATCAAGGCTCTGTTGAGTTTGCCGACTACTGAAAACATTACGCTCATTACTGTTGACGGGAGATATCCAATTGAAGAATTGGACGGCAAGATTAATATTATTGGGTTTGAGTGGATAGACGATGATGAATTAATGGCCGACCTGTTTCAGGCTTGTGACATGTTTTTAATGCCGTCAAGACAAGATACCTTTGGGCTTATGGCAATTGAAGCCATGAGTTGTGGCAAAATGGTGCTGGCTATTGAGGGGAATGCGACGGCAGTACCTGAAGTGATAAATGCTCCCTCATGCGGCATTGCCGTAAATGAATCGGAATATGCCGAAGAATTGTCCAGGCTGATTGCCAATAAGCATGAGGTCCTTAAAAGAGGACAAAAGTCGTTGGATTATGCGCGCGAATTCTATTCTAAAGATGCTTATGTGCAAGGTATGATACGCATATATAGAGAAGTTATGAGTAACCATAAATTCACCCCTGAAATGGATTTGGTTTTGCAGCAGCTCAAAAAGTATGCAAGCGAATATACTTTCAATTATGCACCTGTACCGGTAAGCCCTGTAACAACAAATGACTCCGAGTTACAGAGTCTGCCTCCAGCAGCAGAGCAGAGCATTAATGGCATCGATTCCAATATCCTGTCTGCGCAGGAAAGCCCTGAAAAAACGAATGACTCCGAGTTACAGAGCCTACCTCCGGCAGAAGAGCAGAGCATTAACGGTTTCGATTCCAATATCCTACTCAAGCCAGCAAAACGACGCATTTTTAGACGAGTAGTCGTAAAGAGTGCTCGCATTTTCTTCCGAGTCATCAAAAAAAGTACAGAAGCTTTGAGAATCAAAAAAATACTTAAAAAAACTGGCCTATATAGGAAGCTGCATGCGAAAGGAATTATGGATAAGCTAAATCTTTAGAATAAGTAAAAAAATTATTTTGGGTTTAATGAGGTGAAGCGCAGTGTTCGTACCGTTTGTTTTTACGCTGGATACTCTTCGCAACACGGAGAATTATTTCCATTGGGGTCAGTTTTATATGTACGCCGCGGCGTGCATAAAAAACAAATGGCCGATTATCGCACATGAGCGGTATTTTGCGCGTTTCTCCCATGTGGAAGAAGTGGTATTTGGGGTTCCATTACAGGCTGTTCTCTCAAGCTATTGTACCAGCAATGTCCCCACCACCGAAGAAATGCTCGCTCTCAAAGCCTATCCTGTGCCCCAGGCAAAGGAGGACGCGCTGATTGCCAAATATGCGTCTCAGTTTGACTGCTGGGTAGATTTATTGAGAAATGAAAATCTAGAGTTTGAGCAGATCATTGGGGATGTGCTGGACGGGATCATTGAGGATATTGGCGAAAAGCCTGAGGGAATTTTGGTTTACGAATATTTTCCCAAGGCGCTGATGCAAGCCGCTAACAAGAGAGGGGTTCCGGTTATTTTTCAGGCTGGTGGAGTTGTGCGCCCACCCTTTGCACAGGCTTTGAATGCTTGCTGCCTTATTAACACTAACAGCGCCGAAGAAGTAAAAGTGAAATACGATAGATTCCTATCTGAAAACCAAAATGTTCCGATGCTTACCCACAAAGGTCTTTTACGGCTGTTTGTATCGGAACATTACATGGCCGATGTACACAACATTGATAACGAGCCGGAATACGATGTGGGTGTGCTGTATAACAATTTACAGATTGCTTTATATCATGCAGGGCAAGAGTATGTGTCCGACCAGGAGCTATGTACCCGAGCCAAAGCGAAATATAACAAGGTGCTGATTCGCACAAGGCCGGGCTTTGAGCCAACAGCGGATGCGCTGGACGATTCCCCGACCTGTTTTCACTTCTGCTGCAAGTGCAAGCATGTGTTGGGTTTTTCTACCAAGGGCATGTTTGAAGCCATGCTTGCAGGGCGCATTCCGCATGAATCCGGCTCTTTCATTTTTCACAGCTTCAGCAACAATGGCATAGAGGATGACAGTAAGGGCCTTGTGCCGGTAGAGTTTCTTCATTTTGTTTTGTTCGGGTTGTGCACGCCTTTTGCCTGGCTCACCGACCCGGATTATCTGCTGTTTCTGCTCTCCAATCCATCTGAAAAAGAGCAGTACATGCGCAGTTTCCATTATTATACGCAGGGCATATCCAAAGAGGATTTGGAGCTTTACTATATGACCCCTGGGCGTATGTATCGCTTGGGCGACCCGCTGTATTTTACAAGCAAGCACAAGCCGCATGAATACGCCGCCTACTACTGCCTTGATGGGCTATATATAAATGGTGGTATTTGCACATGGTCTATTGGCGATAAAACGTCGTTTGAGTTTGATTTGACCGAGCCTGTAAACGAGCCGCTGACGATTTCGGTCGTGCTCTATGAGGTTTCGATAGATTGGGATTCTCCGAAACCAGCGCAAACGGTGAGCTGTGAGGTAAACGGTATTGACTGCGGTTTCATCAAGCTAACCCAGGGGAGAAAGTATTTGAGGTTTACCATTCCGGCAGAATGCTTTACGGATAAGCTGCAGGTCAAATTTAGGTATAGCTACCTATATCCCAGCGGAAACCTCAAAATGGCCGTCGCGTTTGAGCGTATGTATATCAGCCGTGCCGGGCAGAGGCCTATTGAGGACGCTATGTCTAATGAGATCGCTACTTTGGCGCATAGAATATCTGAACTGGAAGCGGAGGACTCCGAACAGAAAGCATATATATCGGAGTTGGAAGCGCATAATACCGAACAAGGTGCACAAATCTCAAGGCTGGAAGCGCATAATGCCGGACAGAAGGCGCAAATTTCGGGGCTGGAAGCGCATATTGCCGAACAGAGTGCGCAAGTCTCAGGGCTTGTAGCGCAGAATGCCGAACAGAGTGAGCAAATTTCGGGGCTGGAAGCGCATATAGCCGAACAGACTGCCCAAATCTCGGGGCTTGTAGCGCATAATGCCGAACAGACTGCGCAAATCTCAGGGCTTGTAGCGCAGAATGCCGAACAGAGTGCGCAAATCTCAGGGCTTGTAGCGCAGAATGCCGAACAGAGTGCGCAAATCTCAGGGTTTGTAGCGCAGAACTCCGAACAGAAAGCGCAGATATCGGGGTTGGAAGCACAGAACGCAGAACAGAGTGCACAAATTTCGGGGCTGGAAGCAAAAATCCAGTCCATATACAGCTCGCGGTCATGGAAACTAGGGAATGGAATCATAAAAACTGTACGAAAGATGATTCCGCCTTCAAAAAGCCCATCAAAAGGGTGTTGAGATTGTGACTTTGGATTTGCAATATTTATACCTGACGGGGGGATTGATGATGGATTTTTTAAGCGATAATCCTCAAAATATGTTTTTACATCCGCGAGCGGGTAAGGCAAGGCTGAAATTGGCTCATGTCGGCATTCACATTCTTACAAATGCGGGTGACACCTTGCTCAACTGCGCGCTACGCGAATTGTTACAGCAATTTTTGGCCCCGATAGACTTCACCCTGATTCAGTGGAAGCAACCTGTTACACAGGAAACCATAGATACTATCAATCAAACAGACGGCCTTATCATCGGCGGCGGAGGATTGTTCCTTAAGGATACATACCCTAACGATATTTCCGGTTGGACTTGGGCATGCCCAACCGAATTAATGAAGAAGATCAATGTCCCAATTATAGTCTTTGCTATTGGATATAGCAGATTTCGCGGGCAACCAGATTTTGATCCCTGTTTTTCAAACAATGTGAATGAGTTGGTTAAGTTGTCATCTTTTTTTGGTCTTCGCAATTACGGAAGTATTGAAGCCACACGCGGGTATGTCAAGGACGAATATAAGGAAAAAATATCTTTCCAGCCATGCCCGACCACGCTGCTAAGTAAATACTACCCATACCATCCGAAGCCACGCAAAGAAAAGTTTATAGCAATTAACTGCGGTTTTGATAGGCCGCAATATCGATTTGATAATGATACCAGCTCTTTTATTAAAAACCTGGCAAGCGCAATAAATGCGCTTCAAAATGAAGGATATATTTTTAGGGCATACAATCATAGCCTCCCTGACTCAAAGCTTTCGGAGCTTCTGGCGACTCAAAATATAACCATGCAAAGTGATTTGGTTGGAACAATCCCATGCGACATGCTTATCAATTTTTACCAGGATTGTGATTACGTTTTTGCCGGACGCGGTCATGCGCAGATGATTCCGTTTGGGTTGGGAACTCCGTCTTTTGCTTTGCATTGCCATAATAAAACTGTTTGGTTCAACGAAAGCATTAATCATCCCGAGTGGGGCGCTGAAGTTTCAGATGGATGCTTTCGCGAGAAAATATTGGATTTCGTACATCAGGATAGACATACACTAAATCAACAATTACAGGAAGCACAAGAAAATCTTTGGCAAGTTACTGCGGACAACATCAACAAGCTGAAGAAGATATTCAATATAGATAACAGTTTTTCTTTTGCACGGCAACTCATAATTGAAAATGCTGAGCTAAAAGAAAAATGCGAAGAATTGATCGCTGAAAAAAGCGCCCTCATATGTAAGAAAAATGCACTTATCAATTCGAAGTCGTGGTGGATTACAAAGCCTCTGCGCCTTCTGTCGCAACGAATAAAGCAAAAATAATGTCAAAATAATTTGCTCAACCAAGGAATTTTGAGGAGAAGGAACTGGAAACTTGGAAGCGGCATCATAAAAACTGCGGCAATTGAAAAAATAGCCACACCCAACCAAAACATTGAAGCCCTACAGCAAGCGAAAGAGAAATTGCTACGATATGATGTGCCGCCGCAAAAAATATGTAGGAGGGTTGTAGGATGAAAGTAATTGCATTGCTCACAGGGCGGGGGAATAATACATTGCAAGATAAAAATACGCTTGATATCCTTGGACATCCTGTGTTATATTATCCTGCGCATGCCGCAAAAAAAGCGAAAAATATTGACGACTGGTATTGCTCAAGCGATGATAAGAAGATTCTGTCTTCTGCTGAACAGGAAGGGTATAAGCGCATTGTGCGACCCGTGGAATTATCAACGCCTTCTTCACAGCATATAGACTGCATTATCCATGCATTAGGGGTGATGGAACAGGAAAACAATTTGCCTGATATTTGCGTGGTAATTCTTGCTAATAATGTGACGATTAAATCAGAGTGGATTGATCAGTGCGTTGCGATGATGAAGGATAACCCAAGGATCACTGCGGTGGTGCCGGTTTATGAAGACAATGATCATCATCCACTTCGTGCAAAAAGCTTGAATGCGGATGGCACGCTATCCATGTATGAAAAAGGAATTACAGGTAAGGTATCTACAAATCGTCAGGATTTGCCCAAATGCTATTTCCTATCCCATAATTTTTGGGTACTGAGAACGGCGTTTGTTCTTTCGAGGGAGGAAGGGCAACAACCGTGGGGCTTTATGGGCAACGAAATACGCCCATATATTGTAGAGGAAGCGATTGATATTCACCATGAGGAAGACCTGTTTCTAGCGCAGAACTGGATCATAGCAAATTATACCGATTAATACATGGTTATAGGGACGAAGAAAATGGCTGGTGCGTCGCCTATCATTATTTCTTGATCTGGTTGTGAATTAACATCACATTGTTAGGAGTATCGGGGTCTTCCGCATCATAAGCACCTGACAAGCAATATTCGCAGTTCTCTTTGTGTGGAATTATATTACCATCAATAGTGATTTCTCTATCGGTAAGCCTGAATGCTTTTCTAAGGTTGGAATCATCCGAAACGCTGTATTCAATAAGGCGAAATCGGTCATCGATATGATTCGATTCACTAAGATAGTACTGATAAAACTTACGATTTCTTGTTTCGCCCGGCTCAATTTCAAAAACAGACTTTCCGTATTTATGGTCAGTATTATACCCTAAGTCATCCATAATCGTTGCGTGTAAATCCAGATGACAAACAGGTGCGTTACTTGACTTCATCGCACCGATATCCCCTGACTTCTTAACAAGTAAAACCGGATTGGTTAAAACACCATCCCAATAATAACCATGGTCTGCACATATAATAATCGTTGCATCTTCATAGATCCCTAACTCTTTCATTTTATTAAAGTACTCTAAAGTAATATTGAGTGTTCCTTCAGCGGCAATTAAATCACTGGATTGGCTCTCAGGTACCGTACCACCGTTTTTATCGATTGTGTATGGATAATGTGTGGCTTCTATATGGATAAACTTAACAGATGCCTCTGAATTGTTCATGGTAGCTGCAGAAGTATTCAATAGCGGTACAAAATCGCTGTTATTCCTGCTATACCTGTTTATGCTGTTTTTTGTTATGTTTGCAAATTCATTCCCTTTAATCCATACAAGAGGTTTTAGCACATCAGGTGCATATTTACTTAAGACAAGCTTATATACGTTCTTGAGTAAGGCTGTTTTATCTGGTATATAAGCGGTTGTTGAATCCACTTCACAGTAATTATATAACTTCTCATAAAGCACGCCTGGTACACTAGGCGAATACATTCCCAACCGAACCCTATTTTTTAACAGATCATTATAAAAGTCTGTTATTGCACATTCTCTATTTACCATATCCCCATAGCTAGAGCCGCCATTCAATAGGTATCGCCCTGTAAAAATTGTGCCTATTCCGTAGGCTGTTGTGCTTGCGCTTCCTACAGAATTTGTGAAATGTGTAAATCCCGTGAATTTATCGGCAAAACTCGGCTCTCTTTCGAGAAGGGTTTTAAAATATGTGTCATCAAACATATCCAATATAAATACAACAACATTCTTTTTACTTGAAAACTCAAATAAGCCTTTATCTGAGAGGATTCGTTTGGCTTCTTCGTTACTTCTTGTATAATCTGTTGATGCCAGAGAAACAGTCAACGCTACACCTTGGATAGCAATCAAAACAACTGATATAATGCCCAAAACCCGTATAGTTCGACCCCTCAAAAAATGTGTAAAAGCAAGTACTATTACTATTATAGCTACCCAGACGAAAATATCCTTTAATATCGGCATTGTATAATCTTCCCAAGCTACCGGAGAACCATTTAATACGCCCAATCTTAATCCCAAAAAATTCCCTTGAATATAACATGCCAATCCAAGCGCAAAAACTGAAGCTCCATATAAAATTGCGCCGCTTCGCTTAAAAACTAAATTTATAAGTAATCCTACTCCAACCACTAGTCCAGTTGCCGCTATTCCGGTAAGTACGGGCATCCACCAGAACATACTTAGCTGAAACGAAAATTCGTTAATATTCCCCAAATACATTTCGAGCGGTGCATAAATGAATAAGGTAAAGGCGAAGAAGAATCCGGTCAGAAAAAAATAAATAATTAGCTGCTTCGCATTTTTCTTCGACATAAATATCAATCCCCTTTGAATCTGATATTGTGCGGAACAATCTTTGCCGCAAACCATCATGTAGCATTATATCAGGCTTTTGAAAGATTGCAATCACTGTTTAAATTATACCATTTACAAAAAGTGCTAAATGCGGTTGCCCTGCATCATTTATTTACATTTGTGTTTGTTAGAATTTTGTGTTAAAATATATTGCCTTTGAAAGTTTATGGTATATGTGCGAAAGGGTTTTTCTATGGCGGCATTAATTTCGTTTCTTAGCGTCCCGCTTGGATATCTGATGAATTTTTGTTATCAGGCCTTCAGAAATTATGGTCTGGCTATTATCATATTTACATTACTTACTAAAGTGATTTTGTTGCCGGTATCCATATGGGTTCATAAGAATTCTATTAAAATTGTTCAAATCCAACCGGAAATCAATTTCATGAAGGCAAAATTCTTTGGTGACTCGGATCGGATTGCCGATGAGCAAGCCAGTATCTTTAAACGCGCAAAATATAACCCGCTGGCAAGTTTAATCCCACTGGCCATCCAGATCATCCTTCTTATGGGATTGATCGATGTTATCTATCACCCGCTAAACCATTTGCTTCGATTGCCCGAAGAACTTATATCGGCTCTTGTATCGATTACCGGGAATCTTGTTGGGGCAGATACGACCGCTTCCTCCATTCAGCTTTCTGTAATTGAAGCAGTCCGAAGTGGTAAATTTACGGATGCATTTATGTCTTTGGGCAATCAGTTTCCGTCGCTTGAAATTCCGCAGATTTTATCTTCCATCAGCAGTTTACAGACGAGCTTTCTTGGTCTGGATGTTAGCTGGATTCCTAATGTGACAAAGGGGATCATGATACTATCACCGCTTATGGCGGGTCTTTCTTCATTTTTTTTGTGTGTGATTCAGAACCGTGCAAATATTCTGCAATCCGAGCAAGGAAAGTTGAATCAATACGGAACTATGGTGCTATCGGTTGGATTATCGCTTTATCTTGGTTGGTTTGTACCCTATGGGGTGGCGCTGTACTGGACCATCGGTAATCTGTATGCGATTTTACAACTGATTACCTTGAACAAGATTATAAGCCCCAAAAAGTTCGTTAATTTTGCTGAATTAGAGAAAAGCAAAAAGGAGCTTGCTTCACTGGAAAATCTCGGAGGGAAAAAACTATTAGCCTATTATGCAAACGCAAAGCGAGAAAAGGCGGATTATAAGCGTTTCTTTTCTGTGGGAAACAAGCACTTGGTCTTTTATTCCGAAAAGAATGGTTTTTATAAGTATTTTGAGAACATAATAGAAGAATTGTTGAAACGCTCTAATATCACCATACATTATGTGACCAGCGACCCGGACGATGCGATCTTTGAGAAGGCGAATCAGCAAACACGAATTAAGTCATACTATATTGGTGAAAAGCGGCTTATAACACTGATGCTCAAGATGGACGCAGATATGGTTGTTATGACAATGTCAGACCTTGGCAACTACCACATTAAGCGAAGTTTTGTGCGTAAGGATATAGAATATGTATATCTATTCCATTATCCGCTAAGCACACATATGGTCTTGCACACCGGTGCACTGGATCATTATGATACGATCCTTTGTGTTGGGGAGTTTCAATTTGCTGAAATCAGGAAGACGGAAGAGATATATAATCTGCCGGCAAAGAAGCTTATCTTATGCGGATATGGACAGCTTGAGAAACTGTATGCCGGATATGAGAAGATGGAAAAGATGGAAAGGACACGAAAGAAGGTCCTTATCGCGCCATCATGGCAGACGGATAATATTCTCGATCATTGCATTGATGAATTGCTGAAAGAACTGCTGGGAAAGGGATTCGAGGTTGTGGTTCGTCCACATCCGGAGTACATCAAGCGCTACAAGCCAAAGATGGATGCCATTGTGGCCCGCTATGCAGATTACGGCGGTGGCGATTTGGCTTTTGAGCTTGATTTCTCAGGGAATACATCTATTTTTGATTCCGATATTGTCATTACCGACTGGTCCGGCACGGCGTATGAATTTGCGTTTGTGACCTGTAAACCTGCCGTGTTTATCGATACCCCACCCAAAATACACAATGGAGAATATGAGAAACTGGGTATTGAGCCTTTGGAGTTTGCACTGCGTGACAAAATTGGAATACGTGTGGCACCGGCTGCTTTGGATGGCCTATATGATAAACTTGAGCGGTTGCTCAGGGAATCCGGAGAATACCGCACAACAATTCTTGAATTGCGGGAAAAATATATTGCAAATTTCGGGTACAGCGGCGAAATAGGATGTCGATATATTCTCGACAGACTGAAAACACGGTCTGCCATCAAGCAATAATCCGAAATGCTTGAGGTAAAATAAAAATGAGGATGGTGCTTATCATGAGGAAATTGGGGAAGATGCTCGGTGTTCTGTACTTTAATATATGTTTCACACTTTTATTTTCACGATCTGCGCATGCCTACATCGATCCATCCGTGACAACCTATGCGATTCAAGCAATTGCGGGTGTCGCTATCGCCGTTGGTGCCTTCGTGACGATCTATTGGAGACGTGCCAAGAAGAAAGTTAGCAAAGCGCTTAGGATTGACGAGAATGCGAAGAAGGAAATGGAAGAAGAAGTTGTAGAGTTCAATCCGGGCGACAACAACGGCGAGAGCAAGTGAGAAAACCGGTCATAGATTACCTAAGAAAGTGTGATGGATGGTATGAAGGCCCTGATACTTAACTCCGGTCTTGGAAGGCGTATGGGCGTACTAACGAGCGAACACCCGAAATGCATGACGGAGATATCAAAGAGTGATACCATATTAAGCCGTCAGCTAAAGCAGATTTCGGAAGCAGGTATCAGAGAAGTCGTTATGACCACCGGAATGTTTGACGATATTCTTGTGAATTATTGCCATTCGCTTGAATTACCATTGCATTATACATTTGTGAGAAATCCGATCTATGCGGAGACAAATTACATTTATTCGATTTACTGTGCTAGAGAAGAATTGGACGATGACATTATTCTCATGCATGGCGACCTTGTGTTTGAAAATAGTGTATTTGAGTCTATTCTCGCATATGGAACGAGCTGTATCGCAGCGAGCTCTACGCTTGAACTACCAGAAAAAGACTTTAAAGCCGTGGTCAAAGATGGCAAGGTTTTGAAGGTTGGTGTTGAGTTTTTTACCGATGCCATGGCGGTCCAGCCAATCTATAAGCTCCTGAAAAATGACTGGAGAATCTGGCTTCAGAATATTATTGCTTTCTGCGAGACAGGGAAGGTCAAATGCTATGCCGAAAGCGCGCTTAATGAGGTGTCTGACAAATGTGCAATTGAGATACTGGATGTCAAGAATGCACTTTGCAGCGAAATTGATACACCGGAAGATTTAGCTGTGATTTCTGTAAAGGTACGGGAGGTTGAGCGGCGAAGCGTATATATGTGTTTCTCTACGGATATGGTCCATAGCGGACATATTGCGATCATCAGAAAGGCTTCCAGTTTGGGTAAACTAACTATTGGTGTGCTTTCTGATGAAGCAGTCGCAAGCTATAGACGCTTTCCCATGATGCCTCTTGAAGAAAGGTTATCGTTATTTAAGAACATCTATGGCGTACACAATGTCCTTGTGCAAAAGACACTTAGTTATGCGGATGTCCTACGCAAGCTGCAACCGACCTATGTTGTTCATGGCGACGACTGGAACGAAGGCTTTCAAAAGCCTGTTCGTGATGAGGTTGTGTCAGTCTTGGCAGAGTATGGCGGAACGCTTGTTGAATTTCCTTATTCTCGGGAGGGTAAATATGCGGAGCTTGAGAAGGAGAGCCGGGCACGCTTGTCTATTCCGGATATCCGGCGAGGCAGGTTACGCAGGCTGCTTGCAATCAAGCCGCTTATCAGTATCATCGAAGCGCACAGTGGGATCACTGGGTTGATTGCTGAAAAAACGATCGTATACCAGGAAGGAAAAGCATATCAGTTCGATGGAATGTGGGTATCAAGCCTATGTGATTCTACGGCAAAAGGAAAGCCGGACATCGAACTGGTAGATATGTCTTCGCGCATGCGTACCATTGATGATATCATGGAAGTGACTACAAAGCCGATTATTCTTGACGGGGATACTGGTGGCTTGACCGAGCATTTTGTATATACGGTGAAGACCCTTGAACGTATGGGTGTTTCAGCTGTCATTATTGAGGACAAGACGGGGCTTAAGAAGAATTCTCTTTTTGGCACCGAGGTGGAGCAGTCACAAGATAGCATCGAAAATTTCAGCGCAAAAATTACGGCTGGCAAGAGAGCGCAGAAAACTAGCGAGTTCATGATCATTGCCCGCATTGAAAGCCTAATCCTTGAACGGGGGATGGAGGATGCGCTAACTCGTGCCTTTGCATTTACTGCCGCAGGAGCCGATGGCATTATGATTCATAGCCGGAAGAAAGAACCGGGTGAGATATTCGAGTTTGTTGAGAAATTTCGCGCGAAGGATGCAACGACACCTATTGTAGTTGTTCCTACATCGTTCAATACAGTGACAGAGGATGAGTTCGCAAGGCGCGGTGTCAATATCGTAATTTATGCAAACCAGCTTACTCGCAGTGGATTTCCTGCAATGCAAAGGACAGCTTTGGCAATCCTGGAAAACCATAGAGCAAAGGAAGCCGATGACATGTGCATGTCGATTAAAGATATTTTGACGCTCATCCCGGAGGAATAAATCATGACCCAAACGATCTTTTGCGGTGCTGACAGCTGCGCAAGATTAAAAGAGATTTTGGAATCGCTGGCAACAAAGCGATACCTTTTGGTTTGTGATCAAGCATTTCCGTATCTGCCCGTTAAAGAGTACTTTGATGCAATTGCTGTGCCACATGTTCAGTTCAACGGTTTTACATCAAATCCGCTTTATGAGGATGTTTGCAGGTGCATAAAACTGTTTAATGATGCTGAATGTGATACTATCGTCGCAATAGGCGGCGGTAGTTCGATTGATGTGGCAAAGTGTGTCAGACTCTATTGCCGGATGGATCCGGACAAAAACTACCTTACGCAGACGTATAAGGATAGCGGGATCCCATTAATTGCAATCCCCACGACTGCGGGGACGGGCAGCGAGTCAACCCGTTATGCAGTTATTTATTATCAGGGGGAGAAACAATCTGTAACGCATGACAGTATCATTCCAGATTATGCTATTCTTGATAACAAGCTTCTGCGTACATTACCGCTATATCAGAAAAAATGCACCATGCTTGATGCGTTATGTCAGGGCATTGAATCATGGTGGTCTGTGAACTCAAATAATGAGAGCAAGTTATATTCTAAACTGGCAATTGAAATGATATGGGCTAACATGGATGCTTATATCCATGGCAATTCGGATGAGGCTGCCGCGAAGATCATGTTGGCAGCAAACTATGCCGGACGAGCAATCAATATTACACAAACAACGGCAGCACATGCGATGAGCTATAAACTGACATCTTTATATCAGCTTCCTCATGGGCATGCTGTTTCACGTTGCCTTCCGCCTTTGTGGAAGTATATGGAATATAACTTGGATAAATGCATTGATTCAAGAGGAAGTATCTACCTCCAGGACATATTCGAAGCTATTGCAGCGACCCTTGGGGCGGATACGATAACGCATGCAATCCATATGTTTGAGGATATGCTTGCACGCTTTTCCATGAATTCTCCCGAAACGGACAAAAATGATGATTTGATTTTGCTAACAAAATCTGTAAATCCCATACGGTTAAAGAATACCCCTGTACACCTTAGCGAAGAGATAATTTATTCCCTTTATTGTCAGATCGTTAAGCTAAATGAAAAGGAGAAACAATGATGAGGCTGGATTTTCTCACGAACTACGACTTTTTTGTAGGTGTGCCAGATTCTCAGCTTAAGCCGCTGTGCAATTATCTTATGAAAAGATTTGGGATTTCTGATCAACATATTATTGCAGCTAATGAGGGGAATTGTGTGGCATTAGCCGCGGGATATCATCTTGCCACAGGAAAAACTCCAGTTGTATACCTTCAAAACAGCGGTATCGGGAATATTGTCAATCCTGTTACTTCACTATTGAACGATAAGATATACGGCATCCCGTGTATCTTTATTATTGGATGGCGTGGTGAACCTGGTGTGAAGGACGAGCCACAGCATATATTTCAAGGCGAAGTAACCATCCGATTGCTTGAGGATATAGGTATTTGTACTTTCGTCATTGGAAAAGAAACAACTGAAGCGGAATTATATACCCAGATGGAAGCTTTCAAATCGCTGCTGGCTGATGGCAAAAGCGTAGCATTTATAGTCCGCAAAGATGTATTGACGTTTGATGAAAAGGTGAAATATAAAAATGAAAAAGCAATGATACGGGAGGAAATAATCCGGCATATAGTAGCGGTAAGTGGTACGGATGTCGTCGTATCTACAACAGGAAAGATATCGCGTGAGTTATTCGAAATCCGAGAGGAAAACAGACAAACGCATATATACGATTTTTTGACTGTCGGATCTATGGGGCATTGTTCTTCGATTGCTATGGGCATAGCGCTTCGTAAACCGAATACGAAAGTGTGGTGTATTGATGGAGACGGCGCGGTCCTGATGCACATGGGAGCAATGGCTGTTTTGGGATCTTGTTCGCCAAGGAACATGGTCCATGTGGTAATAAATAATGAAGCCCATGAAACAGTTGGTGGTATGCCTACAGTAGCTGGAAAAATCAATTTGGTTCAGATTGCAAAAGGATGCGGATATCCCAATGCAGTGAGTGTCGATAATATCGAGGAAATGGTTATTCAGTTGAAAATAGCAAAAGAAAGCAAGGAACTGTGTTTTATTGAAATAAATGCAGCTATTGGCTCTAGAGAGAATCTTGGGCGGCCAACGACATCTGCAATAGAGAACAAAATGAATTTTATGCAATATCTATCCGAATGTAAATAAAAGAGACATCAGAGTATCCCATCGCATATAAGTGCCAGAAATCGTTTAACCGAATCCTGCCATGGTGGTAACCTAAGGAAGCCTGCTTCATCCAGGCTTTTTTTGCTTAGTCTTGAATTGAGGGGCCGTTTTGCCGGGGTTGGATACTCCCTCGTTGGAATAGGCTTAATTTGGCATGTTAGGTTTGCCTGAGCCATGATGTATGTAGCAAACTCATACCAGGAGCAGTAACCTTCATTTGTTGCGTGAAAAGTGCCATATCGCTCTGTTTCCAGCATATCGCAAAGAAGCGGAGCCAAGTCATCCGTATAAGTAGGGGAGCCAATCTGATCATTTACAACATTCAGCGAATCTTTTTCCGCTCCCAATCTCAACATTGTCTTAACGAAATTGTTGCCATTGATACCGAAGGCCCAACTGATGCGGACAATGAAGTATTTTTCCAGGAGAGAACGCACTGCCTCTTCTCCTTGCGCTTTTGTTGTACCATATACATTCTGCGGGTTGATTGAAGCATCAACTTCAAAAGGGGAGGCGCCTTGCCCATCAAACACATAATCTGTGGAGATATAGATCATTTTTGCACCTAGGTACTTTGCCGCCTGGGCTACATGCCTGGTACCATCCACATTCACCTTGCGGCAAATATCCTGATTAGTCTCAGCTTTGTCTACTGCGGTATAAGCAGCACAATGCACGATAGCATCAGGTGCATAGTTTAAAATGGCATCCATGGTCTGCTTCCGGTCAGTCAGGTCAAAATCTTCAAGATCCACACCTTTGTTTTCAATACCACGTGTTCTGAGATGTTTGCACACGTCAAAACCAAGTTGACCCTTTGCACCCGTTACCAGAACCTTCATAATAAATAAACCCCTTTTGTTTACAAACGTTCAGAATACATTTTCCGATAGTAATCCTGATAATCACCTTTCAAAATATTCTCCCACCAGTGCTTATTCGCAAGATACCAGCGGACTGTTTCTTCTATTCCTTCCTCAAATGATATCTGAGGAAGCCAGCCCAGTTCTTTATGTATTTTTTCCGGATCGATTGCATAGCGAAGGTCGTGGCCCGGCCTGTCCTTTACGAATGATATCAAGCTCTCCGGCTTATTCAGCGCCCGCAGTATGGCTTTGACGACCATAAGGTTGCTGCGCTCATTATGACCGCCTACATTGTAAACCTCGCCGGCTTGGCCTTTACGCATGACCAGGTCAATGGCACGGCAATGGTCATTAACATGCAGCCAATCCCGTACATTTTCGCCTTTACCGTAAACGGGTAGTGATTGATCGGCAGACGCTCTTGAGATCATAAGGGGGATCAGCTTTTCCGGAAACTGATATGGACCGTAATTGTTGGAGCAGCGGGTAATGGTAATGGGGAGCTTGAATGTTCTGAAATATGCCAGTACCAGCAGATCGGCCGAAGCTTTGCTGGCAGAGTAGGGGCTGGAGGCATGGATGGGTGTATCCTCACGGAAGAACAAATCCGGTCTGTCCAGCGGCAGATCACCATACACTTCGTCTGTGGAAACCTGATGGTATCGGGTGATGCCAAACTTACGGCATGCGTCCATCAATACCTGTGTTCCCATGACATTGGTACGCAAAAAAACCTCGGGATTCTCAAGGGATCTGTCTACGTGGGTCTCCGCCGCAAAATTGACGACTATGTCGGGTTTTTCTTCTTCAAAAAGGCGGTTCACACATGCCCGGTCAGCAATATCGCCTTTGACAAAACGGAAATGATGATCTTTCTGCGCTTCATCCAGCGTTTCCAAATTGCCGGCATAAGTCAGTGCATCCAGGCAGAGTATGTAGTCGTCCGGATGATTCCTTAATTGATAATACGTGAAATTGCTACCAATGAATCCTGCACCGCCGGTAACAAGGATCTTCATGCAATACCTCCATGTGAATCGTAAATGAATGGGCTGCCAATATCCCTCAGGAGCGGCGCATTCAGGTCTTTATCGGATAGCCTCGGGGTTGTAAGCCCCCATTCGACGCCAATATCCGGATCATCAAAGCGTATGGATCTATCATGCTTCTGACTATATAGGTTGTCAACCTTGTACATGAATTCCACATCCGGCGTCAATGTCAAAAAGCCATGGACAAATCCACGGGGGATAAACAGCATACGTTTGTTTTCCGAAGATAGTTCGACGGATACCCATTTGAGATAATTGGGGGAACCCTGCCTGATATCCACCGCCACATCTAGCACGGCACCCCTTAGTACCCGAACCAGTTTGGCCTGAGCCATGGGGTTCTCTTGATAATGCAGGCCGCGAAGCGTTCCAGGATCGGCTGTAAAGCTGTGGTTATCCTGCACAAAAAGAACAGACAGCCCCATCTCCGCCATGTCTTTGGAAGAGTAGGTCTCCATAAACCAACCGCGAGGATCGCCGAATACTTTAGGCTCCAGAATGAATACATCGGGGTGTGCCGTTTCAATTTTTCTCATGTTTATGCTTCCTAATATCGTATTTTTCCTTCTGCTACCCGCTTTAGGTGTTCTCCGTAAGGAGACTTGCCATATCGCAAAGCCGAATCCATCAGTGCCTCCTGGCTGATCCAGCCATTTCCATATGCAATTTCCTCCGGTGCGGATACTTTGATTCCTTGTCGTTTTTCGATCATGCGTACAAAGTCTGCGGCATCCAGAAGGCTGTCCATGGTGCCGGTATCCAGCCATGCAAAACCCCGGCCCAATAGCTGAACATTCAATGCATTTTCGTTCAGGTAAAGCTGGTTCAAATTAGTAATTTCCAGTTCTCCCCTTGCACTGGGCCGGAGCTGCTTGGCAAATTCAACAACACGGTTATCATAAAAGTATAGCCCGGTGATGGCATAGTTGCTTTTGGGTTCTTTGGGCTTTTCCTCCAGGGAAAGTACCTTACCTATAGCATCGAATTCCACAACGCCAAAACGCTCCGGGTCCTGCACGTAGTAGCCAAAGACTGTGGCCCAGCCCTGCTCCGCATCTTGCACTGCCGCCCGCAGGAGTTTGCCGAATCCGTTGCCGTAAAAAATGTTATCTCCCAAAATCATGGCACAATTGTCTTCACCGATAAAATCCTCTCCAAGAATAAATGCCTGGGCCAAACCATCTGGCGATGGCTGCACCACATAGGAGATGGATATTCCAAAAGAATGGCCATCTCCAAGCAAATGCTCAAACCTGGGCGTATCCTCCGGTGTGGAAATGATCAGGATATCACGAATGCCGGCCAGCATTAAAATGGAAAGAGGATAATAGATCATTGGCTTGTCATATACCGGCAGCAGTTGCTTGCTGGTTACCATAGTCAAGGGAAAAAGGCGTGTTCCTGCACCACCGGCCAATATGATGCCCTTCATCGCAAACTCCTCCGTTAAAGTAATAGCATAAATCAAGCAAACTCAACAATTTCCAATATCTATTGTACCTTACCATTGCTGTTCTATCAATACAGTTTGCTGATAAAAACTGGTTGGCTAAATGTAAACAATACTCTTGCTTTGCGTATAACTAAGATTTCATTGCCTTTTACACGGAGGGGACAACCGTTTTGTTGACGTGAGCACTTGTGCAATGGTAGAATACGCGTGCAAAGTATGCCGTAATGGATTAGGCGTTCGGTAGAAGAGAAAGGGAAAACAGTATGCCGGTAATGCGGATAAAAGCAATTTTCCATCGGCTTTTCCAAAGCGTCAGCGAGGACGGATATAAATTAACATATATGCGGATTAGGCGCAAGCTGCATTCGAAATATGGCGCGAGAGCATTCAAAAAGGCTTGGCAGTTAAAAGAAAAGGATAGAGAATATCAGGAAAAACGGCTCTTTGACAGGACCGCGACAATCAGTATTCTGGTACCCCTCTATAACACACCCCTTCAGTTCCTCAGCGAGATGCTGGATTCAGTACAAGCACAAACCTGTAGGCATTATGAGCTTTGCCTGGCGGATGGCAGCGATGGCGAACATACAGAGGTGGGCGAAATTGTTAAAAGGCGTGCTCTAAACGACAACCGCATCCGCTATATCAAGCTTGCAAACAATAAGGGGATTTCCGAGAATACGAATGCCTGTATCCAAATGGCAACGGGGTCGTATTTTGCGCTGCTGGACCACGATGATCTTTTGCATCCTTCCGCGCTGTATTATGTGATGGAAGCCATTGAGCGGACTGGCGCGGATTTCATTTACACGGATGAAGCAACTTTTAAAAAGCATCCCAAGGATGCCTATTTGCCACATTTCAAGCAGGATTTTTCCCCGGACACACTGCGTGCCCATAACTATATCTGTCATTTGACCGTATTCTCCCGGGAGCTTGCGGAAAAAGTAGGCTGTTTCCGCACAGCATACGACGGCAGCCAGGATTTTGATATGGTGCTCAGGCTCACCGAGAAAGCGAAAAAGATTGTGCATATTCCGCGGATCCTTTACTATTGGCGCAATCACCAGGCTTCCGTAGCATTTGATGTGGCCGCCAAACCCTATGTGGTAAGTGCCGCCAAAGCTGCTATTGAGGATCATCTTGGGCGCATGGGGATGCAAGGCAAAGTGATGGATACGGTGGTTCCCTCAATCTACCGTATCAGTTATGCAGTGGAAGAAAAAGCGCTGGTTTCCATCATCATCCCCACATCCGATCATGTGGAAAAACTGCAAAAATGCATCGCTTCCATTCTGGAAAAAACAGATTATAGGCCGTATGAGATCATGATCGTGGAGAACAACAGCAAGGAACAGCGGACATTTGATTATTATGAGAGCTTGAAAAGTGACGGCCGGATCAAGGTGTTGGTTTGGTCAAAGCCGTTTAATTACTCCGCCATCAATAATTTTGCTGCAACCCACGCTTCGGGCAAATATCTTTTGTTTTTGAATAACGACACGGAGATAATCAATCCCGGATGGATGACGGAAATGCTTATGTTTGCCCAAAGGCCGGATGTGGGGGCCGTGGGGGCCAAGCTATATTATCCTGACGGAAGTGTGCAGCATGCCGGCATCGGCATTGGCCTTCTCACACTGGCAGGCCACTATCATCGTGGATTTCCTCACGACGATTATGGGTATATGGGCAGGCTGCAGTACCAGCAGAATGTATCTGCGGTAACGGGAGCATGCCTTCTAATGCGGGCGCAAATGTATCGCGAGCTGGGCGGCATGGAGGAAACGCTGGCGGTTAATTTCAACGATGTGGATTTGTGCCTTCGTATCCGGGAGAGGGGATATCTGATTGTATTTACGCCTTTTGCAGAGCTTGTCCACTACGAGTCGTTATCCAGGGGAACAGACGAATCTCCCGAGAAGAGGAAGCGGTATCTTCAGGAAGAAGCTTTTATGCGCGGCCGCTGGGCAAAACAGCTGGAGGAAGGGGACCCCTACCTTGGTCCCAATTTCGACCCGCTTCGTGAAGACTTTTCTTATAGGTAAAACGAACCTGTTCATATATCTTTCCAATTGTGGGATACTATGGCCGAGGTGAAGCATATGGCAAAAAAGGGCATGAGAAGGCCGGATCCCAAAGCTCCCCATGGAACGGAAAGCAACAGCATCACACATTTTCCAAAGAATGACGTGGCACCTGTGCCGGAGATTCAGGGCAAGGCGAAACGCGGGCATGAAAAGGCAAATCCACCGCCTGCCCCATAAACACACCCTTCCCAGCAAAAAAAAGGTATCCATTTATCGGGAAAGCCTGGCAAGAGAGCCTGGCCTTCCCGATATCCGTCTATTCACACTTTTGGCCTTGTTGTTTTCTGCAGGATTTTATATAATCATGTATGTGAGCGGTCCTAGCGGCCGCTTTCCCATGATGAAGGAAGACAGGTATTGTTGGATGAGGGAATGCATTGTTCTGAGCGTATTCGGCACCCGTCCGGAAGCCATCAAAATGGCGCCTTTGGTGAAGCTGCTTCAAAAAACGCCGGGGATGAAGGGAGTCGTATGCCTTACCGGCCAGCACAGGCAGATGTTGGACCAGGTGATGGAGCGGTTTTCCATCCGGGCGGATTATGACTTAAACCTCATGCGCCCCGGACAGACGCTGACGGAGATCACGGCACGGGTTTTGGAGGGCATGGATCAGGTTTTGAAGGAATGCCAGCCCGACATCGTGCTGGTGCATGGCGATACCACCACCAGTATGGCGGCGGCGCTGGCGGCTTTTTATAGGAAAATTCCCGTAGGCCATGTAGAGGCGGGATTGCGCACATATGACAAGTATTCTCCCTTCCCAGAGGAGATGAACAGATCCATTACCGGGCGTATTGCCACGCTCCATTTTGCGCCTACGGAGGAGAACAGGGAGAATCTGTATCACGAGAACATCCGGGAGCATGTATATGTTACCGGGAATACCGTGATTGATGCGCTGATGACCATGGTGCGGCGGGACTATGTCTTTCAGGAAGAAGCGCTGCGGGCGCTTGACTTTTCGGCTGGGCGCGTGATTCTGCTCACCGCCCACCGCAGGGAGAACCTGGGAGTGCCGCTTCAAAATATCTGCCGCGCGGTGATGCGCATTGTGGAAACGCTGCCGGATGTGCAGGTGGTGTATCCCGTTCATATGAATCCAGCGGTGGGGGAACCGGTGCGGGCGATGCTAGGCAATGTGGAGCGCGTACACCTGATGCCTCCCATCGACGTGGAGGATATGCACAACCTGATTGGCCGCTGCAGCCTGGTGATGACGGATTCCGGCGGATTGCAGGAGGAAGCTCCGGCCTTGGGCAAGCCGGTGGTAGTGCTGCGAACCGAAACGGAGCGGCCGGAGGTGGTGACGGCAGGTAAGGCTGTGCTGGCTGGCGTGCAGGAAGACGATATCGTGAATGCCGTGCTTACACTGCTTACCGATGAAGCAGCTTACCAGCGCATGGCACAGGCTATTCATCCTTACGGGGACGGTCACACATCGGAGAAAATTGTTCATGCACTACTATGCTGGTTTCAAAACAGGTAACATATGACTATTAGAAAGTGGCCTGTCCTAGATAAGCGGACAGGCCATTGTCAAATTGCTTTAATCCCTGCGGGTACGACCAAAGGGCTTTCCGATCGGCCCATCCAGCTCAATAGTCGCATTGCTTCGCTACCGCTTGCACTGCTCTTATTCGCTGGCCTCCTCCACCCCTCCCTTTTCCGCCACAGGCAGGGTCGGGGTTTCGGAGCCTTTGGAAACCTTCGAATATTACGGTGCTATCCAGCCGTCACCGCCGCAGGTGACGCATATGATTTTGCCCTTGCCCAGGCAGCTGGCACAAACATAGGCGCCATTGTAGAGCACATCCGCACCTGTTCCGTATCCAAGACCATTGCAGAGAGTACAATCCCTTTTATTGCCTGTACCGCTGCAGATGGGGCACGGGGTATTTTCGGTGGAGTAGGAGGGAACAGAAAAGCCTGGGATTTCGATAGGCCCAAGGAGATCGTTAATAGAGGAATCAGAAAAGGGGTCGTTCGAGCCATATGAAGGGGAAGCGGATGCAGGCAGCTGCTTCATGTCCAGACAGAACACACCATCGTAGATCGTGGCCGAATCGCCCATGCCCCAGATGGTGCTATCAAAGGTGGCCATAAACTGTCCCCAGATCACGCTGCCATCCTCGCTAACGCCGTCAATTTGCAACGTCCAGGCGGAATGTCCTCCCGCAAGACCAAAGTAATTGTCTCCTTTTGGCGCGTCGGCCAGGGAGGAATAAGCTGCGGCTCGGGCAAAATCGGAATATGCTATACCTGTTGAGGTATAGGTATCGCCCTCGCCACTATAATAGACACTGCCCGTCTTAGCATCCAAGGGAATGTATAAGGTAATGGATAAAAGAGGGAAGCCATTGCTGTCAAGCTGGCTGAAGGTGGGCGCGTATCCTGAAAGCTGATAAAAGGAAGTAAGTGACATAGAGCAGGGATCATCATTAATCAAAGCCGTCATAGTATTTGTTGCTATGGTTGAAGCCTGTGCAGATAAATATGTGCCGGATGAAAATGGGATGACGCAGGCTAATAGCAGGAGCAATATGAGCTTTGCTAAAGTGCTTTTTTGTTTGCGCATGGTACCGTCCTTTCCGGCTAGACAGTTTATTGGATATCAGATACCATATTTCTATCGAAAAGGAAAAACTCCTGTCGATGTACAGGAGTAAAGCAATGTTTTTCTTATAGTTGACTACACGTTTTCTGGATTGGGCTGCGGGGAAGGCTCTATATTAAAGAGCCATCCCCGTGCCTTACCTTTAAAAACTTCACTTCCTGAAGCATTTCCTGCCGGGATACCGGGCTACAGAACCCAGGCAGTCCTCGATACGCAGAAGGCGGTTATACTTGGCGACGCGCTCGCTGCGGCTGGGTGCGCCGGTTTTGATCTGCCCTGCGTTGACCGCTACGGCTAGATCTGCAATGGTGGTATCCTCCGTCTCACCCGAACGGTGGGAGATGACGGCTGTGTAGCCGGCGTTGTGGGCCATTTTGATGGCTTGCAGCGTTTCGGTTAGGGAGCCTATCTGATTGAGCTTGATGAGGATGGAGCTTGCGCAGCCTGAATCGATGCCTTTTTGAAGCCTTTGCGTGTTGGTGACAAACAGGTCGTCGCCCACAAGCTGCGCCTTGCTCTTAAGCTGTGCGGTGAGCTTTTTCCAGCCTTCCCAGTCTTCCTCATCCAGTCCATCCTCGATGGAAGCGATGGGGTATTTATTTACCAAGTTCTGCCAAAAGGCGATTAGCTCATCGGTGGTGTAGCGGGTTTTGTGCTTTGGCAGAAGATACCCGTTCTCGCTTTTCCACTCGCTGGAGGCGGCGTCGATGGCCAGCATGAAGTCTTCGTAGGGCTTGTATCCGGCTTTTTCGATAGCCTTGAGCAGGTACTGGATGGCTTCCTCGTCGCTGCTTAAGTTTGGCGCATAGCCGCCCTCGTCGCCCACGGCGGTGGACAGACCATCCTTCTTGAGCAGCCCGGCCAGGGTATGGAAGACCTCCGTGCACCAGCGCAGCCCTTCGGAGAAGGAGGGCGCGCCTACGGGCATGATCATGAACTCCTGAATGTCGATGTTGTTGGCTGCGTGCGCGCCGCCGTTCAATACATTCATCATGGGCACAGGCAGCGTGTCCGCGTTGACGCCGCCCAGAAATTTATATAGTGGCAGATTAAGCGCTTTGGACGCGGCCCGGGCGCAGGCCAGGGAAACGGCCAGGATGGCGTTGGCCCCAAGGCGGGACTTATCAGCTGTGCCATCCAGCTTGATGAGGGCGGCGTCGATCTCGGCAGTATGGGAAGCATCCATGCCCGTAAGCGCTTCCCTGATCTCCTTGTTGATATGCCCCACAGCCTTCAATACGCCCTTGCCACCAAAGCGGGAAGGGTCTTTGTCCCTCAATTCCAGCGCCTCAAACTGGCCGGTGGATGCGCCGCTGGGTACGGCAGCCTGGCCGTGGGTGCCGCATTCCAATGTAACGACGGCTTCTACCGTGGGATTGCCCCGGGAATCGATGATCTCCCGGCCGTAAACGTTTGTGATGGAAAAGCCCATTGTTATATCCTCCTTGATAGTGGCCGCAGGGTTTATTTGGCCTTGCCCTGGTTGGCCACGTTTTCCATTTTGGCTTTAAGCAGCTCTTGATCTCCCAGATATTCCTTACCAACTATATGGAACTGTGAATCCAACGTATACACAAGGGGTACGCCGGTGGGAATGTTCACCTCCATGATCTGCGCGTCGGTTAGTTTATCAAAATGCTTGACCAATGCCCGCAGGGAGTTGCCGTGGGCGGATATGAGCACCCGCTTTCCCGCCGCCATCTGCGGGGCGACGGTATCCCGGTAAAAGGGGACCACCCTGGCGATGGTATCCTTCAGACTCTCTGCAAGGGGCAGCAGGGATTTTTCTTCATTGCGGTACTGCACCTGTGCTCTGGGGCTGCGGGCGTCGGTTTCGTCAAGCGCGGGAGGCGGCACATCAAAGGAGCGCCGCCATATTTTCACCTGCTCTTCACCGTAGCGCCGGGCAGTTTCCGCCTTGTCCAGCCCCTGCAGCGCACCATAATGCCGCTCATTCAGCAGCCATGTTTTGTGTACCGGCAGCCATTCCCGGTCCATTTGGTTAAGGGCCAGGTTCAACGTATGGATGGCCCGCTTGAGATACGATGTAAAACAAACGTCAAAGTCGAACCCGTTCTCCTTCAAAAGCCGGCCTGCTTCCGCAGCTTCCTGCCTGCCTTTTTCGGAAAGGTCCACATCCGTCCAGCCGGTGAAAAGGTTCAGTCGGTTCCATTCGCTTTCCCCGTGCCGGAGCAGTACCAGTTTCATGGGTATACCCCCTTGCACCCATTATGGTTAGGATATGCTAACCTTACATAATTATACTGTATTATGGGAAAAAAAGCAAGGATTTCAATGGTAGCGCAACGCGAGGACCGAAACGCATGCGGCGGAGTATAGTTTTTTCGTGATCGGCAACAATAACACCGCTATGTCCAAGGGGGAGGGGGAGACGAGGGTGTTTCAGTCTATCATCAAAAAGCTGAAGTACTGGCAGCACATGAACAAGGCGCAGCAAGGCTCAGATAAAGAGCAGGCGCCGGCGCAGCCTCCCGCCTTAAGCAGGGAACTTAACAAGAACCTGCAATCCATACGCCAGATACTGGGCAAGAGCAACGATGTGAAGATACATGAATTCCGCTTCGGCAAGGAGGGGGAATACGGCGGCGCGCTTGTGTTTATTGATGGTCTGGTGAATAGCGGCACCATCACGGAAGGGATTTTGAAGCCTATTCTATCCTTCCGTTTGCTGGATTCGCTTCCGTCCGGCAGCCCGGCAAAAGCATTTGAAGAAATTCAGCGCACGGTGCTTTGCACGGCTGAAATGGAGGAGAAGGAAGCGCTCAGCGAACTGGTGGCCGGCTGCCTGAGCGGAAACACCATGCTGCTCATGGACGGTATAGCAAAAGGCCTCCTGGTGAGCACCAAGGGCTGGGAGAAAAGGGGCGTGTCTGAGCCGCAGACGGAATCGGTGATTCGCGGCCCCAGGGAAGGGTTTACGGAAAACCTGCGTACCAACACCGCCCTTCTGCGCCGCAAGATCAAAAGCCCCCAGCTTCGGATGGACCATATCATCGTGGGGCGCAAGACGCTGACGGATGTCTGCATCATCTATCTAGACAATGTAGCCGACCCAAAGGTTGTCGATGAGGTAAAAAGACGCCTTGAGGGGCTTGCGGTGGATTCCATACTGGATGCAGGATATATCGAACAATACATGGAGGATGCGCCCTTTTCCATATTTGCCACGGTGGGCTATACCGAAAAGCCCGACGTGGCAGCAGCCAAAGTGCTGGAGGGGCGCGTAGCCATCGTGACGGATGGCACTCCATTTGTGCTTACGGCACCTATGCTGTTCATTGAAAGCTTTCAAACGGCGGAAGACTACTATGTCCGGCCTTTCTTTGCAAGCTTTGCCAGGCTTCTTCGGTATCTGGCGTTTTTCGTATCAGTCTATGCGCCTGCCATCTATATTGCCCTGACTACCTTCCATCAGGAATTTATCCCCACCACCTTGCTGCTGACTGTGGCCAAGGCGCGGGAGGGGACGCCTTTCCCGGCTTTCCTGGAAGCGTTGATCATGATTTTTTCCTTTGAGATATTGCGGGAGGCGGGCTTAAGGCTTCCGCGGCCCGTAGGCCAGGCCATCAGCATCGTAGGCGCGCTGATCATGGGGGACGCCGCCGTGTCGGCCGGGCTTGTGGGCGCTCCTCTTGTTATTGCTATAGCGCTGACAGCGGTTACGGGTTTTGTGGTGCCCTTGCAAAGCGACGTTTCTTCCCTTTTGAGGTTTATGTCGATGGTGCTGGCTGCCGTGCTGGGCGGGTATGGCATTGCCATGGGTTTTTTGGCGACGCTGGTGCATCTTGCCTCGCTGAAATCCTTTGGTGTGCCATACTTTGAATCATTTGCCCTTTCCAGGGACCAGCAGGACACCATGATACGAATGCCACTATGGTTCATGACCAAGAGGCCAAAAGACATCGCCCAACGGGACAAAACGCGCAGGCACTTTTTCATACCGCCCATGCGGCCGCATGAGGAGCAGGGCAAAACGCCCGAGGCGGAAGGCGGGAAAGAATGAAAAGACTACTTTGTATCTTGATGATGCTGGCTGTTTTGTTCGGCATGACAGGCTGCTGGGACAGCCATGAACTGGACACGATTTTCATCGTGACAGGAGTTGGGCTTGATACAAGCGAGAAAGAGGACGAGGTAAATGTTGGCGTCCAGATTGCTCGCGTGGCGGATGGCAGCTCCGGCTCCGGCGCCGGTACCGGTTCCGGTGGCTCCGGGGGCGGGGATGGCGGAAGCGGTATATCGCTGGAAGCCAGCGGCAAAAGTGTGCTTGCAGCGCTCTCGACCTTGCGCCGTGAAAGCACCAGAACGCTGTTTTTGCACCATAACCAGATGATCGTCTTTGGGAAGGAGTTGGCCCAGCACGGCATCAAAAAGCACCTGGACGTGTTTTTGCGGGATGAGGAGACGCGCATGGAAACGCTGGTACTTGTGGCTGAAGGAAAGGCCAAGGAGGTGCTTAGCGCGGAATTGGACCAGGACAAGCTTTCTGGCGTGGCGGTTACGCGTATGATGCGGCAGTTTTCCTCCATATCCACTTATCTAAGCGAGAATATGCTGTACCTTACGTCAAAGATTCTGCAAAAAACAACGGCCCCCCTCATACCGATTGTGGAAGTAAAGTCGGATGGAGAAAAAAAAAGACTGGATATTTCCAGAATGGCGGTATTCAAAGGCGACCGCATGGTGGGGGAGTTGAATTGGGATGAGATTACGGGGTATCTGTGGACCTTGGGTGAGATCAACGAGGGCATTCTGGAGATCGCCACCGAAAAAGGAACAGTATCCATGAACATCATACAGGCCAGTAGTAAATCGGTCCCGGTGCTTCAGGCGGACGGCAGGGCCGGGGTGATCCTGGACATAGAGACGGTTTTGGATATTGAGGAACTGAATGGCTTTGGGGACATGAAGCTGAAGGAACTTCATGCCATGCTGACGCAGGAGGTCCAAAAGGCCGTTGAAAAGCGCGTGTACACCACCTTTGAAAAAACGAGGCAGCTAAACGCCGATATCTATGGGTTCGGCGGAAAATTTCATATCAAATATCCCAAGCAATGGAAGAGTCTTGAGCAGCAGTGGGAGACGGTGTATCCTTCGCTGCAGCTTGTGCTGAATGTGAAGGCGCATATCGTTGGAACCGGTAAAACGGGCCTTACCCTAGATATGGAGGAAAAGAAGAAATGAAACTGGAGACGGGAAAAATCACGCCGTCACAAATGATGTTTTCCGCTGCATGCTTCATTCAGTCTTCCTCCCTGCTTTCCGCCTTCCTTACAGGCGTGACGGACAATGATTCCTGGTTTGTGGTGGCGGCGGGCATTGTGGTTTGCCTACCCATCCTTTTAACCTATATCGGGCTTGCGAAAATGTATCCCGGCAAGAACCTGGTGGAGATCAACGATCTGGCATTCGGCAAGGTGCTGGGCAAGGTGGCTACTTTTTTTCACATATCGTTTTTTCTTACCCTGGCTGCGCTGAACCTGAGAGACTTGAGCCTGTTTGTTAAGCAGACCGTCATGGACAAGACGCCGGATATCGTTCTTTCCGCCGTTTGCATGCTGGTCTCCGCTATGGCTGTGCGGCACGGGCTGAAGGTGGTAACGAGGTTCGCCTTTCTTTTCATTGCGATATCGATTACGGTGCTGAGTTCATCACTTTTGTTTGCATCCCCCCAGATGGACCTGAACAACTTCCTGCCCATGTTGCAGATGCCCGCTTCAAAGTATGTGCAGGGTATAAACATTGTTCTTAGCATACCCTTTGGCGAGCTTGTTGTATTTTTGATGATTTTGCCTTATGTGCGGGGGAAACAAAAACCGATCAGCCGCTATTTTTTGGGTGGATTTTTGCTGGGCTCGGTACTGTTTTTAGTGGTGGTGCTTCGGGATACGGCTGTGCTCGGAAATACACTGAGCCTTTTTGCACTGCCTGCCTTTGAAACACTCCGACTTGTTACGCTGTTTGGCTCGCTCAGCCGCTTGGAGATATTGTTTGCGGTGGTGCTTATTATCCTGCTGTTTTTCAAAATTTCCCTCCTTCATTATGTGACAGCACTTGCGGCTGCACAGGTCTTCAAAATGAAATCCTACAAGCCACTTGTGCTGGCTATCGGCATACTCATGATCGGCTATGGCTTCACGCTGTACCCATCCAGCATTCAGCATGCCTCTACCGGCCAGGAGACGGCGATCATTCTTTGGCAGGTTTTTGAATTCATCCTTCCGCTTCTGGCATTGGTGGTTGGTAAAATCAGAAAAGGGAAAACAAGGGAGGCGGAAGCATAATATGCTGGTGATCATTCTTTGCTTTGGCCTGATTGCGCTGCTTGACCTGCTGCCTTTGATCCGCAGAAAGGACTGGAAGGATGTGGCGGCGTTCGGGTTCTTTTTTGCCTTGGCTCTGACCGTGTCCGTATTGAATGAGCTGAAGGTTCCCATCCCCAGCCCCATCATTACAGCGGACGAATGGCTGCATCAAATCGGGCTCCATTATTAAACACATCCCATTTCCTTGGCCGTGGAAACGGCCTTTTTATTTTGTCGGAATGTGCTTGCTTGAGGAATGAAGCCGGATGTGCTATAGTGATTCTTGAGGAACAGAACACAGAACGGGTAGGGAGATGCCATGGGAAAAGCCACCATTCTGATTGTGGAAGACGAAGAAAAGATCGTCAGTGTCATTGAGGCCTACCTTAAGCGGGAAGGGTATCTAACGCTGTCCGCGGGGGATGGCAGGACGGCACTTTCATTGTTTGAAGCGAATAGGCCGGATGCAGTGGTGCTGGACAGGATGCTGCCGGAACTAAGCGGCGACGAGGTGCTCAAGACCATCCGCCAGCTTTCCGATACGCCTGTGCTGATGCTCACGGCCAAGGGAAGCGAGAATGACGTGGTAGAGGGGCTTCATCTGGGGGCTGACGGCTATGTGATCAAGCCCTTCCGCCCCCGGGAGCTGGTAGCCAGGCTGGAAGCGCTCTTGCGCCGCTTTGGGCCTAAGGATGCCGGCGAAGCGTTCGCGTACAACGATGGTGACCTGAAGGTGGATTTGGCAGCGCATCAGGTGTGGCGGGGCGGAAGGGAAATTCCCCTCACCCCCAATGAATTCAAGCTGTTAAGCGCGCTGATCCGCCAGCCGGCCAAGGTATTTACAAGGGAAGAATTGATCTTGTGCGCGTTTGGCTTTTCCTATGAGGGGTTTGAGCGCACCATCGACTCCCATATCAAGAACCTGCGGGCAAAACTGGAGGATAAGACCGAGGAGCCGGCATACATCCGCACCGTTCGCGGAGTGGGCTACAAGTTCGGAGGGAAAGCGGATGGTTAGGCGGCAGCTAAGCCTCAAAACACGGCTGTCGCTGACCTACGGGGCCATTTCGCTGCTGCTGATCGGCATACTGCTGGCAGTGACGCACATCCTTATGGAGGAGCATTTTCGGACCTATGTAGTGGCCCAACGGGAACAGGCGGCGCAAAATGTAGTAAAGACCGTTGAGGAGCAGCTGAAAAATACCGATCTTAAGCATATACACTTTACGGAACTGGGTTATGCCATGCTCAATCAGGGGCTGGTGCTGTCTGTTTGGGATGAGCAGGACCGGCAGGTGTACTGTATCCACTGCAATGATACCAAGGCCTGTGAGAGCATGCTCTATGATGTTCAATGCATCACCGCCATGCGGGATTCTTCCTATGTAGGCAATTATACGGAGATGGAGTATCCTTTGCAGGCGGATGGAAAGCGCGTGGGAGTTCTGCGCTTTGGTTATAGCGGTCCATACTACTATACTGAGGCGGATGTGGACTTCATCGGCAGGATCGATACGGCTTTTTTGCTTGCAGGCATACTTTGCACCTTTTTAGCGGCGGGATTCGGGTATGTGATGGCCCGCAGCATCGTAAGGCCCATACGCGAAATCGGAGAGCAAACAAAGCGTATTGGCCAGGGGGATTATACGCTTAAGGTGCCAGATCATCCTTACGCAAGGGAGTTGAACGAACTTAATCAAAGCGTCGGTCTCCTGTCGAAAACGCTTATGGAGCAGCAAAATGCCAGGGAGCGCATGATCAGGGACTATGCCCACGAGCTGCGCACGCCGCTTTCCGTGCTGCAGGCTAACCTGGAGGCGTTTCAGGACGGCGTATGGGAGCCCACGCCCCAGCGTTTGGGAAGCTGCTATGAGGAGATTGAGCGGCTCAACCGCATGCTGGCCAGGCTGGAGGAATTGGCCAAGCTTTACGAGCCGGGTGCGAAGCCGGCCGCATGTCCGGTTGAGTTGGAAAGCCTTATAAAAGATTGCCTGGAGCATTTTAAACCCGTTTGTGCCGAAAAAAAAATCGAGCTTGTTTCCAAGCTGACGCCCGTTACGGTTAAGGGAGATAAGGATCAATTGCGGCAGGTGCTTGTGAACCTTCTGGCCAACGCCGTGCAGTATACCTTGGAGTGTGGAGCTGTTGAGGTGACATTGGGCCGTGAGGGCGATTTGGCGGTCATCCAGGTCAAAGATACAGGGATCGGCATCGACTTAAAGGACCTGCCTTATGTTTTCGACTACTTGTATCGTGCTGATCCTTCCCGAAACCGTCATACAGGCGGAAGCGGCATTGGACTTAGCATTGTTCAAAAGATCGTCAGAGAACATGGGGGAGAGGCCCTGGCGGAAAGCAAGCTGGGAGAAGGCAGCACGTTCACGGTAAAGCTGCCGCTTTATAGATCGTAAGTCACGAAAAAAATTTTGGCACCCTCTTGCAAAGCGTGCGGGAGGGTGCTATACTGTGTTTGCTACTGAACAATACACAATAGTGGTCAATGATCAGAAGGGAGGGACGGCATGAACCCGCAATTCAAAAAGGGCGTGCTGGACCTGTGCGTGCTGGCGGCGCTGCGCCACCGGGACGCCTACGGATATGAGCTGGCGGAGCAGATTTCCAAAAGCATTGAAATCGCGGAAGGAACGCTGTATCCGCTGCTGCGGAAGCTCAAGGGGGATGGGCTGTGCGAGACCTACCTGTCGGATGAATCCGGCGGACCGCCCCGCAAGTATTACCGGCTGACGGAGGCGGGAAAAGCGGCGGAAAGCGAACTTCGGCGCGAGTGGGTGACGTTTGTGCATCAGGTGAACGACATTTTGATGGAGGATGAGGCGGATGAATGAATATTTGCAGGCGCTGTCCCGGGCGCTTAACCGGCTTGACCAGACCGAGCGGGATGATATTCTTGCAGATTACCGGGAGCACTTTGAGATAGGACTTTCCCAGGGGAAATCGGAGAAGCAGATTGCGCAGGAGCTGGGTGAACCTGAAAGCATCGCAAAGCTGTATACGGCCATCACTGCCACCACCCAGGCGGAAAAGACAAAGAAGCCGCAGGACGCCATGCGCATGGTAGGCGCCACGTTTGCTTACCGTATGGGCAAGGGCATAGCCATTGGTACGCTATATACCGCATTCATCCTGTGCATCATCCCGGTGTTCGTTCTGGGACCGGCGCTGTGGCTTTGCGGCGCCGGAGCGGTATTCCTGGCCGCTATGGAATTTGTGAAAGGGTTCATCGTTTATGGAATACTGGCTGTCTTTACAGCCGTTATGCTGACAGCTATGGGAACATTGTGCTTGATGGGTGCAAAAACTTTGTGGGGCGTCACCATCGGCGCACTATCCGCTCTGGCCCGGCGCTGGCTGGACAATGGGGAAGAAAAGGAGGGCAAGTGATATGAAAAAGCGTTTAAAATTATGGTTGATCGTGCTGGTGATAGGCGCTGCCGGCATCGCCCTGACAGGTACCTACCTGATAGCCACCGGAATGCTGATGTCCTACGAGGCCAGTGAGGATTTTACTTTGCAAAGCGATTTTCAAAAGCTGAAAGTGGATGTAAGCCGCGCCCAGGTCATTGCCTATCCTACCGAGGAAGCGCCGGCCGTTGAAGTTTTTGCAAAGGCGTGGGTGTCCGGCCCCATAGATCTTGACCAAAGGTTTTCCATGTCGGTGGAAGACGGCGTTTTGACCGTAAAGGAGATTCCCTTTGAAAGCACATTCCTTGGCCTCTTCCCGCAGCCTTATGAGATGACCATGACCTTCTATGTTCCTCAAGCGGTCTATGATGACTTTATGGGAGGCCGGCCATGAATACCGCTGTTATTACCGGGGCCACCTCCGGCATTGGGCTCGCGGTGGCTAAAAAGCTGCTGGACATGGGGTGGCGTGTGCTTCTGGTGGGCCGCACCAAGGAAAATTGCGAAAAAGCGCTGGCTGCGCTTGATAAAATGTATCCCGCCGGGGAAATGGCAGGTTTTTATGGCGATCTTACGCAGCAGCGGGAAGTGAACCGGGTGGCGGGGGAGCTGAACAGCTACCTTGAGGCCCATTGCGATGGCCGTTTGCAGGTGCTGATCAACAACGCCGGGGCTGTGCGTGCCTGGTACACCACCACGGAGGAAGGGTATGAGCAGCAGTTTGCCTTGAACCATCTGGCGGGTTTTCTGCTTACCCACCGGCTGATGGATGCGCTGAAAAAGGCGGGTGGACGCGTGATCCTCACGGGCAGTGGCTCCCACAAGCATTATACTATCCGCTGGGACGACATGATGTACCAAAGGCGCCGCTACAGCTGCCTGGGCGCCTACAAGCAATCCAAGCTGTGCAACCTTTTATTTGCGGGAGAGTTCAACAGGCGGTATGAAAAGGCCGGCGTACGGGCTTATGTAGTGGATCCCGGCCTGGTAAGCACGGACATCGGGTTCAAGCAGGCCAGCGGGCTGGTAAGCGCCGTATGGGCTATGCGCAAAAGAAGCGGTATTCCTCCGGAAACGGCCGCTCTCACCTATGGCTTTCTGTGTGATCCGTCTTTTGCTCAAACGGGTCTGTATTATCTGGATTCCAAGAAAGCCCCCTATGACCGGCGGGCAGACAGGCCGGGTGATAGGACAAGGCTGTTTGAATTGAGCGAAAAACTGTGCGGCATAGAAGCCTTTGGGGAGGGAGAAGCATGACTGTTTTGATTACCGGCGCAGGCGGGGGGCTGGGGCGGGCTATGGCGATAGAAGCTGCCCGGCGTGGCTATGATTTGATGCTAACCGATGTAAATGCTTCCAGCCTGGAGGTTTTCCGGGGCGGCCTGCTAAGGCAGCATAATGTGAAGGTCGATGCCCTGCCCTGTGATCTCACGGACCCGGCGGATGTGAAAAAGCTGTTTGGCTATATGAAGGAAAAAGGCATGCAGCTTCATATGCTGCTGCACGTGGCGGGCATCGACTTTGAAGGCGGATTTCTGGAGATGGATTGCGACCGGCTTATCGATATCGTGCGGGTCAATATCGAAGGCACCTTGCGGGTGCTGCACGGCGCGCTGCTTAAGCGGGACAAGCAAAAACGCTTCACCATTGTGGTGGTGTCCAGCCTGGCTTCCCTGTATCCCATGCCGCTCAAGGCCACCTACGCGGCCTCCAAACGGTTCCTGTTGGACTTTTCCATGGCGTTGTCCCAGGAATTGGCGGATCAAAATGCAAATGTTTTAGCATTGTGCCCCGGCGGTCTGCCTACCACCCCCGGCGCTATGCAGGGCATCAGCGCTCAGGGCTTCTGGGGCAGGATCACCACCAACAGCCTGACAGTGGTAGCGAGACGGACCATTGCCAAGGCCTTGCGGGGAAGGCGAGTCTATATCCCGGGGATGGTCAACCGCTTGTTCAGCATCCTGGGCCGGCTTGTGCCCAGGACTACGCTGACAAGGCTGCTTTACTTAAGATGGCTCAAGGCCAGGGAAGTTCTTGACTGATCTTTTAACCGGAAGCGGCTTTGTACTCAAAATATTTGAAGTCCGCCGGGATGCGGCTGCCGCATCCGCCATTTAAGGCATACAGGCCTACCATGGTACCTGTATGCCTTTTTGCACCGTTTTGCAAAAACTCGTCGCTTAAAAAGGCACAATCCTCGATGGTACCCAGCGTTTTTAGGGGACCGCATCCCTCCCGGAAGAAGAAGCTGCGTGTAAGCCCATCCACTTGCACCTGAAGCGTTACCGGGCTTTGCATGCTTTCAAGCTGTGCGGAGGCGGCCATTATTTCTTCACCGCCTGCCCTCAGGGAAAGCACCATGCCATTTGATGTTTTGGCGCACTTGATGTAGGCGTCCGTGGCATAGTAACAGGTAAGCCCCGCCTGCTCCCCTTCCCATTGGGGGCTAAAATGCATGAGAGTGGAAGCAGTATAGCGCGTTTCCGTCTCCCTGTGCACCAGTGTGTTTTTCGCCCGGCGTTCATGAAGATCGCCATCCTGTGTCCAAATACGAAGGTACCCGGGGCGCTCGGAAAGCGACCACTCACCGCTGGGGTTGCGCACAAACTGCCATTCCTTTTTCAGTTCCGAGCCGTCAAAATGGTCTGAGAAGGACGAAACTATGTGCTGTGACTTGCCGGGTATGGGAACGGGAGCGAACTCCAAAGGAAGCCCGTCATCCATGCGGGGCCAGCCGTCTTCCATCCATTCTACGCGCTGTAGAGCTGTTTCCCGGCCCATAACGGTATATTTGCCTCCTATAGGGCGGGCACAAAGGTACAGCGCGTACCATTCGCCATCCGGCGCCTTCACAAACTTGGCGTGGCCGCACCGCTGCAAAAGGGCGGCAGGATCCCTCTGCTTCAAAATGGGGTTATGGGGGCATGGCTCATAGGGACCGTATATATGGCGGGAACGGGCGATGGAGATTTGGTGGTCAAAGCCCGTGCCGCCTTCCGCTAAAATGGCGTAGTACCAGCCATCCTTTTTCAATAGGTGCGGACCTTCCGGAGCTTTTTTGCCGGTGCCTGCCCAAGCCTGCACAGTTTCTCCTGCAAAGGCGGTACAGCCGGCATTCAAAGGGGTGATGGTGATGCCCGGCGCGTTAATCAGGTAGTGGCGTCCATCCTCATCCACAAAGTGGGATGGATCAATATTGTCCATCTCCAGGCAAGCTGGCTTCGTATAGGGGCCTTCCGGCTTTTCGGCATGCATCACAAGCTGGCGGCGAAGCACCGTATGGCTTCTTCCGCCGTCGCCATTGAGCCGAAGGGGCGCAAAAATCCAGAACCGGCCATCGGCATAGGAGATATCCGGGGCCCAGATGCCGTGGGAATCCTTGATGTCGCTTAAGTCCAAATCATGTGGATCAGTGATGGCGTGGCCGATGATCCGCCAGTTCACAAGATCATAGCTTTCGCTGATAACGATGGCGGGGAAGTATTGAAAGGTGGAATTCACCGCGTAATATATGCCGTTTACACAGATGACAGATGGGTCGGGGAAAAAGCCGCGCATCACAGGATTTTGATAGAGCATGTTACCTCCAGTTTGGCCGTGCATCGTCAGGTGCGTATCTTGATGATATCATCCTCGCCGATGCCGCCGATCAGCAGCGGGGAGGATGGATCATGGCTGCCTGCGGCGGTTTTCAGCGCACCGGTATTGTAATTGGCATAGCAGTATCTGCAGCCGTTTTTGCAGGTGTTGTACATGCCGATATCCACGCTGGCATCGCACCCGCAATGGGGCCGCTGATTTTTGTCCCTGGAAACCTTGAGGGGATATCCGCGAAGCTTACCCAGCAAACCGCCGTCTATGCATTTTGCGTGGCCGATACCATATGCTTTTAGATCGATCTCCTCGGCACAGGTTTCGACGACCATTTTAAAGCCGCGGGCAATTCTACAAAAGGACTCTGCCAGTTTTCGCATGGTATCGTCATCCATTTCCGCAAGCCCGAAGGTACCGAGATTGGTGTCCGTGTTTCGGTAGCGGTCCACGAAGCTGATGATGCACTTGTTGGTATAACCTCTTAACCGCTTGGCGATTTCATGGAAATACTCCAGATGATAATCTACGGTATATTTTTCGCTGAGCAGGATCGGGTCATAACGCCAGACAACTCTCTCCGGGCCAATCTTGTCGGACAGGCGCAGGAAGGTGGGGATCACCTCACTGCTTTTGACGGGAACATTGGGCTCCATGTCTTTGCCGTAGGAGGTCAGCGTGAACTGAAAATAGTAGGTGTATGCATTCAGCTCGTCCAGCCTGTTTATCATGGGGGCGGGATTTTTTGTCCAGAACACAATGCCGTCCACAGCTTCGGGAGAAAGGATCACTTTGGAAACCTGGTGAAAGCGCATGGGGTTGCGCGTCAAAACAAACCCTTCCCTGATCCTTTGGTAGAACCAATCGGAATAGCAGGCCGGTATATCGGTGCGGCGGCTTGCGCTTATAATCATAGCAAATTCATGTTTCCTTTTGAAGAGTGCTTTGCTTATTGCAAAGCAGGATTATTCTTATTGTGACTTTCCCCGGCCGGTAACCGGTATAACGCGCAAAACTTCTTCATCAGAAACCAAATAGATATTGTCGAACAAGTTGATGTTTGTGCAGCAATGCCCCGGAATGTATAGTACTTTATCATTCACACGATAGGTGTGCCCGGGAAGCTGGTGCGATATATGCTCTTCACTGAGCCGGGCCTGTACTTCGGGATGGTCTTTCAAAACGGGATTTCCCTGATCTACGCTGCAGGATTTGAGGCCTGCATCGGTATGAAAGGCACTTCCCCTTACGGATACGACGGTCGCCAGTACAAACAGTGCATGTTCAAAGGGCAGAGTCATTTTGCCGTAGCAAGCATCCATAAACAGGTAGCTGCCTGCCTGCGCCTCCGTGTAGACCGTTTTCATTTTCTTTCTTAGCGGAAGCGTACCCGTGCTCATGCCACTGATTTCCTGCACTGGAATCCCTTTGGACGTAAGGTGTTCTTTCAGCTGTGTAAGGCGGTGCTCTATATTTACCGAATGGGTGAGCCGTTTTTCATCGTCAACCTCATGAGACAATTGGCCTGCATAAGCTTGTATGCCTTTAAAGCACAAATGCGGCTGCCTTTGTATCAGTTCCGCCAGGGCATATACTTCCTCGAAGGTTTCGACACCGCAACGGTTCATGCCGATCTCAAACTCAATATACACCGACAATTTGGTATTTTTTAGGCTTGCGGCTTCCTCCAGATCGAGCACATTTTGTTTTGTATCCACGCATACCGTCAGATTCGTCTTTAGGGCCACCTGTACTGCCCGGGCGATCTTGGACGGGGATGTGATCTGATTTGCAATCAGAATATCTTGTATCCCGGCCTTTGCCAGATCTTCGGCCTCGCCAACCTTTGCGCAAGTGATCCCCTTGGCGCCCAAGGACATCTGCAATTGGGCCAGGTACGCGGAGCGATGCGATTTGTAGTGCGGCCTCAGGCTGATCCCAACTTCGTCCGTCAATGCTTTCATCGCAGCCATATTACGCGTAAGGGACGATTCGTCCAGGATCAAGGCCGGCGTTTCGATATCGGTGATCTTCATAGGTGTATCCTCCCGGTTAGCATTTAAAATGTTACCTGAACTCCTTGAAAATATCGATGATTTCACCTTCAGAATTGTTCTCAATGAAATTCAATATGTTATCAACCATGCTGTCGGCTATGGCCGCATCCCCTGCAACACAGGCAAAGCCCAGCACAATCCGCTGATGGAGGTCCTGCGCATCCACCTCCGCGATGGATACGTTGAACTTGTTGCGTACCTTGGCGCAAATGCTCCTGACCACCATGCGCTTCTCTTTCAGGGAATGCACCCATGGGGCGTGGATGGTGATTTGTGCGGTGCCGATCAACATGGTGGTTTCAACTCCCGTGCTGTTATCTTCAATCCCTCACACTCTGAAGTCATCCGCATGGAAGCTGTTGCGCCTAAAAACCATCCGGTTCCAGCGCATGATCTCATTGTTGTGAAGCTCATCATATTTGTCCATGATCTTTGCCCATTGCTTTGTGACGCGAATGCCGTCGCCGCCCAGATCGTCCCCAAATTCAAAGGAAAAAAGCTTAGTTTTTTCAAAGTGCCACCGCCACCAGTCAAGGGAGTGGAAATAATAAAAGTCCGGCCACCAGCCTTTTTCCATGTCAGTGGGGACTTTTCCTTGAAATTCGTTATCCGGTCCCCATAAAGCCAGACCGAACTGGCCGTTTGGTCTTAGCAGATGCGCCAGATAATCCGCCAGATACGTATCTGATGTGCCGTAGAATTGAAAGGAGTTAATGCAGACAATGGCATCGAAAAAATCATTCGCATAAGGCAGCGCGTGAGCGTCGGCGTGGATCGGGATTACCCGGTCCTGCATGCCCATTTCACAAATGCGCTTCCAGTTATCCGAGGCGCTGATCCACAAATCGGTCGCATATACGGTGACGCCAAACTCCTTGGCTAAAAAGATCGAGGTGAGCGCTTTTCCGCATCCCAGGTCCAGGACACGCATGCCCGGTTCAAGCTTCATCACCCTTGACAATGACTCTGCAAGCCAAAGGCACTGACAGCCCATTTTGTTTTCGTAAATCCATTCGGGATCGTACTTTGATGCCAAAGGATACTTTTCATCCACCATCAGCTTCATTTTTTCTTCATGTGTCATGATTCTTTTCCTTCATCCGTCCCTGCCTTAATGGCCATGCTACCCTTCAATGATGCCCAGGGTCTCATTCATGGACGCTTCAAACTCTTCGTCTGAGGAGTTTTTGAAAATAAGCAGATCGTCTTTGCATTCCGGATCGTCCAGTTCCTTTGGAATTTCAAAATTGACGCCTGCTATATATTCGTCCCAATGTGTGAGTTTCCAGTGGTCGCGGTCACTGTTGCGCCTAATCATTCTCTGCCTGCATACCTCTACATCCGTCTGGACCCATATCACGGTGAGGCTTGCGTTTTTCTGCGCAAGTTTTGATTTTAAATCGGACATATATTTCGTATCGCGCACCTCTCTTGTAAAGGGGGCGTTTATCAGTACGATGTCGTCATACTCCAGCGCCTCCAGGGCAAGGTCGACGATCGCCGCATATTCATAATCCCGTATATTGGCTTCGAAAAAGTCTGAGCTTCTGTTATACTCCTGATTTGCGACAACAAAGATCTGCTTGGACAACACGATCAGCGTATCCTTATCCAGGTAGACCACATGCTTGAGGTTCTTGGCAAGCTGCTTGGATACATAGGTTTTCCCGCAGGCCGGCGGGGATGTAACCAGAATCAATCTTTTCATATTTGCCTCTTTTCTTTTAGTACGGCAGAATTGTTTTTGTTGGGGAATTTGCAGCAGGTCAAATAGGTACAGATTGCTTAATATCATATTGACAAATCAAGTATAGCATGCCATCTTCTGCAAGTAAACCGTTATATGAATAAACAGAAAGTTGTTTTAAATGTCGAACAGAACCTCATGGATGACTTTAAGGCTACTGGTGGTATACTCCTCACATTCTATCAGACTATGATGGCGGTATTTTAAGGATGTAAAGCGTTATTGATCCTGATGGCACGTATCGTAATCCTCATCAAAGGAGTGGAGCACGCCGTCTTTTTTGTAGCCGATGACGGTATCCAGATTGACGTCATGGCAGGAACGGAAGATATTCATCTCAACGCCGGGATGGGCTTTTTCCAATTGCGCGATCAGCGCCTTGACCTGGGCGCGCTTTCCGCCGCCTCCGTCGCCTAATGCGCAGTTTTCGGTAAACCGGCAGGCACAGTTCAAAAACGTCAGATGATTGTAGTTCCGCCAGGCAATGATGTCTTTCTCACGCACCATGTACATGGGCCGGATCAGCTCCATACCCGGGTAGTTTTGACTGCGGAGCCTCGGCATCATGGTCTTCATTTCGCCGCCGTAGAGCATACTGAGCAGCACCGTCTCGATCACGTCGTCAAAGTGGTGTCCCAGCGCGATCTTGTTCGCGCCAAGCAGCTGCGCGTTTTTGTAAAGGTGGCCCCTGCGCATCCGGGCGCACATATAGCAGGGGTTTTGGTCCATGTTGGCCACGGTGTCAAAAATATCGGTCTCAAAGATGCGGATGGGCAGGCCCATCAACTCCGCATTCTCCTGAATCAGGCGGCGGTTAAGCGAATGGTAGCCGGGATCCATCGCAAGAAACGACAGCTCAAAGGGCATATTTCCATGACGCTGAATCTCCTGCAAACACTTGGCCATCAGGAACGAGTCCTTGCCGCCGGAGATGCAGGCGGCTATATGGTCACCCGGCTGAATCAGCCGGTATTCGCGCAGCGCCCGTGTAAAGTTACTCCAGATGGTCTTGCGGAACTTCGTAATGATGCTGCGCTCAAGCTTCTGGCCGTTTTCCATGGGATACCTCCAAACTGCCGGCGCATTCACAGAGCTTAAGCAGGAATTGATCGATCTCGCTTTCTGTGGTTAAATGGCTGAGGCTTACGCGCACGGTATTGAGTGCGCGTTTGCGGTCGCCGGTCATTGCCAAAACCGGGTGTGACGGCGAAGCGGGTGCGCAGCAGGCGGATTTCGACGACACACAGATGCCACGGTCGGATAAAAGCGCGATCAGTTCGCGGGCGCGGACATTTAAAACGCTGAAGTTCAGTATATAGGGCGACGCGTTTGCCGGGCTGTTGAGGATGACAAAGGGCAAACTGCTAAGCTTATCGCGCAAGTAAAGGTTGAACCGCCGGACGCTTTCCAGCCGCTCATCAAGATACCTGTGCGCCTCCTCCAGCGCAGCCTCCATGGCGACCGTCAATGATAGCGCAGGTGTACCGCTGCGGTACGGCGTCGCGCCGGTACCGCCATGCCACAGCGGCGCAAGGCGGATGCCGCTACGCGCAACCAGCGCCCCGCTGCCGGTAATGCCGTAAAATTTGTGGGGCGATAGGGTAAACAAGTCTGCGCTGTCCAAATTGACCGGCAGCTTGCCCACCGCCTGGGTGGCATCTATATGCAGACGGCAGTTGGGAAAGCCCGCCAGCGCTTCGCGCACCGATTCCAGAGGCTGCACGACCCCCGCCTCGCTGTCTACAGCGCACAGCGAGACTAGTATGGTGTCCGGGCGCAGAAGGGTTTTAAGATGCGCTATATCGACGCGGCCGTCAGGCTGTACTTTCATAAAATCCAGATCGAAGCCTTCAGCTTTGAGCGTAGTCATCGGCCCGGTTACCGAGGCGTGCTCCATCGGGCTTGTAATCAGGTGGCGCCCCCGGCTCTGATAGGCGTATGCTGCGCCTAAAATGGCCAGATTGTTGGCCTCGGTGGCGCCGGAGGTCACCACAACTTCATCCGGCTGCGCACCAAGCATCCCGGCGATATGTTCCACGGCCTGATCCAGCCTCCGACTGGCAGCAAGGCCCAGCGCGTGCCCGGAATTGGGGTTTGCGCCGTATTCCCGTGCGGCCGACAGGAACGCGGATAGCACGGTTTCGGAAACTTTCGTATCTGCAGCGTAGTCCAAGTAAATCATCAGATTTCTCCCATGCAAACATCGGCCAAACATCAGCCGCACTCGATTGTATTATAACGTGCGGGAGAAGTCAACAAACCGATCAGCAGGTTCAGAGCAGTCTCATTTGAAGCTTTTTAGCGAGAGAGAGGATGCATCCGAAGGTCCAGGGCTCCGGAATACCGCCCCTGCCAGTGGTAGAATAGGGCGGTATGGAGGAGGCTGGCGAAACAAGCAGTGCGAGCGGCAGCGAAGCAATGCGCCGATTGAGCCAGATGGGTAGGAAAGCCCTGTTCGCCCCCGCAGGGGCGAAATTCCTTTTCTCTCAATGGGTAATCGATCGAAAAATAAGAGTATTTCGTGCCTCACGGCACGACCAGGGCTTTCCGGTCGCCCTGGACCTTCGGGTCCGCAACTTGCTTTTTGCTTCTTCATATGCCTTAACAAAAATCCAAATGAGACAGCCCTGTCAGCAGGTTATGAATGGAGAATTATAGGTGGCATGTATTTTGCGGTAATCGATTGAGAACAGCTTCTCATATCAGACGGAGTGCCCTCAAATACTACTCTTCCACCATTTTTGCCGCCTTCCGGCCCAAGGTCGACAACCCAATCGGATGCCATAATAACCTGTTGATTATGCTCCACTACAATGACTGTGTTTCCAGAATCCACCATGCGGTTCAAAAGAGTGAGAAAATTCTCAACGTCTACCGGATGCAGGCCTGTTGTGGGCTCGTCCATCAAATACAAACTGTGCCTGCCGGTATTATTGATCAGTTCTTTCGCCAGTTTCAAGCGCTGTCCTTCACCACCGGATAAAGTCGTCAATGTTTGTCCAAGCTCCAGGTAGCCTAACCCCACGTCTTGAAGCAGCATCAGTATTCTTTTTATTCTGGGATACATGTCAAAGGCATACAGAGCTTCTTCAACACTCATTTGAAGGACATCTTTTATCGTGTACCCATTGTACTTTACCGACAAGACTTCGTCATTGAATTGTTTTCCACCGCAGACCGGACAGGGTACTTCAATGTTTGCAAAAAACAGCATATTGCTGGTCACATACCCCAAACCCTCGCAATTTTCACAGCGGCCGCCTGGGGTATTAAAGGAAAAGTGCTTTGCGGATAATCCTTTATCCTTAGCTTCTTTTTGCCCTCCGAAAATATTGCGGATTTCTGTGTATACCTCCGAATAAGTTGCGACATTCGAACGCTTCATTCTGGTAATGGCAGACTGCTCAATTGTAACGACCTGATCAAATTGTTCCACCCCGGTTACAACGTTATTGGTAAGGCTTTTTTGGCTTTTTGCCGCAAGCACTTCAAAGACCAGCGTAGATTTCCCGGAGCCTGATACGCCGGTAACGGAGACCAGGCAGCCGACGGGGAAACGGACGCCAATATTCTGCAGATTATAGAGATTGGCATTCCTTACTTCGATCAAATCGCCGGTTCCTTTTCTGAATGACCGGCCGCTTGGCTTGTTTTTGTGAAAATACGTTCCTGTTACAGAGGTCTCTTGCTTCATGATTTCTGCCAATGCTCCGGATCCTATGATTTCACCGCCATGTTTTCCAGAGCCGGGGCCGATATCCACGATATAATCGGCTTGTGCCATAACGTCTATGTCATGCTCAATCACGATCACGGTATTGCCCATATCCCGCAGCTTTTTGAGTATCGCTATCATTCCCTCGGTATCTTTGGGATGAAGGCCAATCGTCGGCTCGTCCATAATATAAATAACCCCGGTCAAATCAGAATCCAAAGCGGCAGCCAGCTTTATTCTTTGCAGCTCACCGCCTGACAGGGTAATGGTCTGACGGTCAAGTGAAAGATAATGAAGCCCTACGTTTACAATCCTCTGAATTTTTGTTTTGAGGTCCAGCAAATACGATTCTATGAGGCGGCGTTCGGTATCGTTCAGCAGGCTTTCCAAGTTTTTTAACCATTCACATAATTCTTCCAAAGAAAGCGCATTCAGTTCCGGAAGCCGTGTGCCTTTCACCATTGTGCTGCGGCCTAATTCTCCCAGCCGCTCGCCCATGCAATCCGGGCAAGTGGCGAAATCAAAATAATCATTCAGTTGTTTTGCATCGCCGCCCTTATCGGACATCTTCCGCCAAAGCGCCGGTAAAACACCCTCAAACCTGCCCGCCGCAACGGTCTTTGGAGGCTGGGTTCCGGGGAACGCCCTTTTTACGTCGTCACTTTCGACGCCATGATAGAGAATGGATTTTTGAATAACACTGAAATCCGCCACCGGGGTATTCTCTTCTATTGGAATGTGATAGTGCCGGAAAGCATTGTAAAGGGAAGAAATTTGATATTTCTTGTATACCTGCTCCCAAAAGTCCACCGCGCCATTTTCCAATGATAATGATTCATGCACCGCTTTCTCTTTATTGATTGTAAGAACCTTTCCTAATCCTTCACAGGTCTTGCAAGCCCCTTCTCTGGTATTATAAGAGAAGTGCGTCCTGGTTAGTTTTTCCATTCTGTAATTGCATTGGCTGCAATACATAAATACTTTATAATCCCCGCCCGTTCTTTCAAGTTCTTCTTTACATTCCGCGGCCGATATGACTTGGTGGCAGTGGGGACAAGTCCGTACTCCCAGCTTTTCATAGACCATTCGCAGGTCTGTATATATGTCTGTCACTGTTCCAACGGTCGAACGTGTGTTTTTATTCGCTTCTGTTTGCGTGATCATGATTGCCGGAGACACGTTGCGCAAAAAATCAATTTTGGGTTTACGAATTCCCTGTAGCCCTATTGCCTCCAAATACTGTCTCTGACATTCGTTAAAAATGACATCAACAGCCAGCGTAGATTTTCCGGAGCCTGATAAACCCGTAAAAACCACAAGCTTGCCACGAGGTATCTCCAAGGAAATATTCTTAAGGTTCCCTTCTCTGGCACCACTGATGATGATATTGGACATAAAACTCCTCCTTGCTTCCATGTCTGCCCGTTATCTTTATTATATTACCTTAGTGCAATAGGTAAACTTCATGAAGAGCTAACCATGACAATGGCGCATTCCTATGGAAAAAAGTTTAAACCTATCTTATAATGTTATCATGCCATGAAAGGAGCCAAATCACAATGCGTCCGGCTGATATTTCCCGCAGATTAGGCATCAGCACCACAACAATTCGAAAATATGAGATGCTTGGACTAATGCCCCCTGTGCCTCGTTCAAAAACAGGATACAGAGTTCTTTCTGATGAACATGCCGCATACATCGTCTGCTTAAGAGAGATGCTCCCGGCGTTTAGCCTCACCGAAATTGCAAAAATATTTGAAGCGGTCATGGCAAAAGAAATGGATGCCGCCTTATGGATAATCAATAAAAAGCAGGCAGACCTATATGAGGAAAAATTGATAACCGAGAAAATAGCCAAAAGCCTACTCCATAGAAACGACCTTGCGCTTCATATAAGCCGCAACAAGCTGAGCATAAATGATGTTAGCCGGGAAACAGGTATTCCGGCTACCACCATTCGGCATTGGGATAAGATTGGCCTTATAACAGTTATGCGTTCTTCAGAAAACAACTATCGTATGTTTACAGCAGAACACATAAAGCAAATCTTGACGATATATGCCCTTAAACTTTCCGTTTACGCGAACCATCAAAAATACGCCATTGAACAGATCCGGGAGGAGCTGGACACCTTCGATTACAATGACAGAAACAGAATATTGTCCATGGTAAATGGCATAAAGCAGCACTTATCCAAAATAAACCGGGATCAAATGAAAGCCATATCCGCGCTTTACAATTTGTGCGTTCAGGTGGAGGAGGGCCGCTTTGAAAAGCAATGATGTGCATAAATATATTTTGTGCGTTGCATGCACTATACTGGAGTCAATTCCTGATTGCAAATGCTAGAGGATAGCGCAAATACAGATCCCGGCCTTAAACAAAGCCGGGATGCTGGCTGGCACTACAGCCCGGAGCCCCATGTGTTGTACCGTTGGTCACAAGAGGCCGGCGCGATAGAGGAACGGCGGTTTGGCTGCATAGGTTAGGGAACCAGTGAGCCGGTCCATTATTCCGTGAGACCAAAATACTCTGCTGATTTTCATGGGCGCATCAGCCTGTCAAAGAACCCGCCACTTAAAAAACCAGCTGGCCCGGCTTGTAGCCGTCGGGCAATTCTTCTTCGCACAAAAATGTAAAGCTGTCATCACGCAGTATTGGCAAAAAGGCTGCGTATGGTATTCTGGAAAACTCGCATGCGTAATTGCTGGCCCCGAACCACGAGCCCTCTTTGCCGCGCAAATTCAAGCCCCTGGCAAACTTCGTATAGTTCGAGCAGTCATGAACAACAAGATCCCAGTTTTCTTCATCGGCGATTTTCATGAATTTCAGCGTCAATTCCCTGCTCCAAACCGGAGAAATATATCCGTGCCTGGAAATATACATGTTCTCTCCATCATAATTGTCGATATTGTTCTCTTTCAGATGCAATTCCGCACAATTGATGAAATCCAGATTTGTATCCAAGATCGCCTGCTTTTTCCTGAAAAACGCTTTGAAGAACTCGGGCGTCATCGGCGTTTCAATACCCACATACTTGATATGCTTTTTTGCGATCCCGATATTTTCAATCACCTTGTCCGAGCAGCCGGAGGCGCCCAGGTTGAAACGTATCTCGTCTAGACCGGCTTCGCCCAATGCTTTCAGCGTCTCTTCAGTAGCTAAAGTGCCATTTGTGTATAGATGCTGATGAATTTGAGCGGCGTGAAATTTCTTTATAACCGGATAGTATTTTTCAATTTCCATGAATGGTTCCAAATAAACATAGGAAATACCGGTGGGTTTGGGCTGTATGGAAAGCAGCAAATCAATATCCTTCTCATAAAATTTCGTACCTCCGATTTCCCACATACCTTCGCCAACCGGAGGAATACGGTCTAATTCTCCATAATTGTAACAGAACTTACACTCTAAGTTGCATTTGTTTGTCTTCCTGATCGCGCTCAAGCCGGTTCCAAGCAAACAGGAGCGGCAGCCCATGGGAAATTTGCTTTCGTTTCCAACAAAGTACGTTCTATTCTCCAAAGTCTTCAAATGGGCGATATCCGACATCAGCGAGTCAATTCTATAATCTATGGCTGCCTCAATTTGTGCAAAGGCAGCATAAACGATTTCCTGTTGATGAGTCATAATTTCCTCATCCTCAGGCAATGATGAAAAGAATTCAAACCATGTCAGCGCATCTTTTTTTGAAATTTTCATAACCTTTCCTCCCGGCAAGTGGGCATATATCTTCACCCGCCGAAGAATTATAGCATGAAATCAATATTGCAGCAATCAGAGCAGATGTGATTGGAAACACCTTTAGGAATTCTTGAATGATACCTTCAAACATCTACATGATGATTATACCCCTTCTTATAACACCGATATGTCCATCAGTATACTAAATATGCAATGAATAACCGCCCTCTTTCAAAGGCGGCTGTTTGGTGGTCTGTACTGGGCTCGAACCAGTGACCTCATCGAGGTGAACGATAGGTCACTTAATCTGCCGTCTTATTGATAAAATCAATCTCATTTCTGATCCCTTTGTGGGCGTCATTCCATAGGCCCTTTGTCAGGCGGATGCGCAGCAGGCATGTGTTGGGGTCTTCGTCGTTGTTGGCCTCTTTATACCACGCGGCAAATATTGTGCGCAGCTTTGTCATCATCTCCGCGTTTTTCTCATCACACACCCAGCCCAGGTTTTCGCCGATTCCGTCGGCCGTGAAGTTTTCGACGATGATGCAAATGGCGACTTCGGGGTTTTGGGCGATCTGCCGCATCTTGCCTGAAGTGGCGTAGGTGACGGTGTAGAATGCGCCGTTCTCATAATAGGCGTCCACAATGCGGGCTGCGGGGCGGCTTTTGCCATCAGCCCCCGGTTCCAGTGCGATGGTGGACAGAGAGATCAGACCGTCCTTGTTGCCCAGTTTTTCGTCCAGCAGTTTCATGGCTTCGTCATACTTGTTCATGATAATTCCTCCGAATCATATTATTTTTCACGTTGTTTAAACGGAATCCACAATTCCATATAGGGGGTGTCAGGTGAGTTTGGGTAATACATTTCAGGGAAAAAACCATCCGCGATCAGACCATGCTTCTTAAGCCAAAGCCGGGTAAACTTCATGGCCTTGCCCAGCGCGGAAGGCGCCAACTGCTTAAAGTCCTCCGCCTCAAATCCGCAGACAACGTATTCCCTCGCGGGTAGCAGCCAACTTTCATAATGGGCGTTCTCCACAATCTGTTCTACCTCTGCGCCGGCAAAGTATGAGGTATGGCCTTCCGGCGCATCGCCTTTAAAGCAGACGCCGATATGGCGCCCACCGGGGATACGCGGAATATCTCGCCGAACACTGTAAAACTCCTTCCATATGTCATCTGCTGCACAAACGCCTGGCCTTTCCCCAAGCATCTTGCCATGCACAAAGGGAAAGAATCCCTTCTTGCCTGCGAAGCATATCGGTTTCTCAAGGGTCTTTCGGTTCATTTCCAGCACCAGCCCGTCGCTGATCAGCGGTGTGCCCTCATCGACAATGACGTAGTTTAGCAGCAGATTGGGCTTGTCAAAGTGGTCTAAGGCGACAGGCTTGTCCCGGTATTGCGCCGGTGTGATTCCGTAGGTATCCTTGAACGCCCGGGTAAAGGTCTCATGGCTTCTAAAACCGTATTTCAGAGCAACGTCCAGGATGCGGTTTTCTTTATCACGCAGTGTGTTGCAGGCCCTGGCCAGTTGGCGTATCTTGATGTATTCCCGTACCGGTTTCTTGACCAGCCGTGTGAACAAACGCTGATAATAAAACGGCGACAGCGAGGCGATTTGCGCCAATTCTTCAATCGAAATCTCTGCGCCGATGTGTTCTTCCATGTGATTCAGGGTTTTCTGTATCGCTTCCCAAGCATGCATGTACCCACCTCTTTATAGACAGTATACCATATAGTTTCGACAAGCGCTTGATTGTGTCTGCCCTTTTTATTGATACGTGAAAAGAACCGAACCTTTCGATTTTGCCTTTATCTGGCGGAGCATAGCGGTTTCCAACCGCCCGCCCCTATAATTTTCTTCGTAATATTCCTTGACAGTTATATAACCGTACGGTTATAATCAGACATAAGGAGGTGAGGACAGTGCTCGATACTTATGCTGTGGTTGCAGAGCCATCTCGTCGGCGAATCTTGGACCGGCTGCTACAGTCCGATTCAAGCGTCACAGAGTTGGTAAATGATCTCGGTTTATCACAGCCTTTGATATCCAAGCACCTGCGGACACTCCGCGAATGTGGCCTTGTACAAGTCCAGATCAAGGCTCAGCACCGCATCTATTGCCTAAATGCCGAGCCGCTCGCAGAGATTGATGAATGGCTAAACGCTTATCGGAAAATGTGGAATAAGCATGTTGACGCCTTGGCTATGCACCTAGATCAGAAAAAAAACCATGGGAGGTAATCACATAATGAGTTTGCATGTTTCAGAAAACCCTTATCTCATCCAAGAGGCCGGGGAATGGATTCTAGTGCTTGAGCGTTCTTTGGAACATCCACTTGAAGATGTCTGGGCCGCGCTTACTAAGGCCGACCAGATAACCAGTTGGGGACCATTCGCGGCGGACAGGGATCTGACCACGACCGGTGCGGTACGGCTGGCACACATCGACGCGCCCGAGGCCGATGAGAGGCAGGGTGATGTGCTGGAAGTCAATGCACCGTACTTGCTCGTCTTAAGATGGGGACCCGACATCCTGCGATGGGAACTGTATGAAGATAAAGATAAGACTATCCTGATTCTTCGCCACCGCTTCGCAAACGAACAGGATGCCCCCTCCTATGCGGCGGGTTGGCATCTTTGCCTGAAAGGCCTTATCGGAACTCTAGCCGGTGAAAAGACGCCATCCATGGTGGGAGAAAACGCGTTCAAATATGGATGGCAGGAATTGTACGATCAGTATTCAATGCAATTTAAGAAGAAATAAACAAGGGGTATTCAGTATGGAAAACACGATAGCGCTTGATCCAGTTGCAAAAGCTGAGATGCTGATCCGCAGACCAGTTGCCCAAGTATATGAGGCCTTTATCAACCCTGCCATCACCACAAAGTTTTGGTTTACTAAAAGCAGCGGAAGGCTTGAACCCGATCAGCAAGTCCAGTGGGATTGGGAAATGTACAATCTCTCTGTACAGGTCAGCGCAAAAGAAATGGAACCAAACAGGCGTATACTTATCCAATGGAGTATGTTTGGCACATCCATTGTCGAGTGGATATTTACACGAATAGAAGATAATGCCACTTTCGTCAGCATTTCGAGTACTGGATTTCAAGGAGACAGGGATGAGGTTGTAGAAAAGGTGATTGGCTGCACGGAAGGATTTGCGTTAGTGCTTGCAGGACTGAAGGCGTATCTTGAGCACGGTATTATTTTAAACCTCGTATCAGATCGTTTTCCTGATCAGAATATATAATAGAAATGGCACCCCGATATGCTGCGTAATCAGGAACCAATCAGCTTTCTCGCGTAAAGATGCACCCGCCATGCACCCGGCAAAACTTATTAGATGTGCAATAAAAAACCGTCCATATTGGGCGGTTTTTTGGTGGTCTGTACTGGACTCGAACCAGTGACCCCATCGATGTGAACGATGTGCTCTACCAACTGAGCCAACAGACCATAATCCACAATCCGTTTTGGCAAACGGTGGGGGTTTTTTGGCCGGATTTGAGAAGTATTTGCTTCGTCATCACCGGCGACGCAACCCATAATATCACAGCTGACGAGGCTTGTCAATCCCAAAAAACATTAAATCCTTGGAAGAAATCTATTGGATCTAGGCATTTGTGCATTCGTTGCAATATCCGGCGGGCGGATATTGCAGCGAATGCCTATGGCATAAAAAGGTAAAGTAAAATTACTTGACCGCAATGGCCACGATATGCGTACTTAGCCCCAAGAGGGCTTCCTCCTTTTCGGTCAGCCGCACGATGCGCATGATGTGTTTTCTGCGCGCTTCATCTTTCCACTGCTCCGTAAGGTTAGGGACAAGCCATGCAGGGCCGATTACGCCGCGCACGTCGGCATTACGAAATCCTGCTGATTCGATTTCTTCCCCCAACTCTTTGGGCAGGCAAAAGAACGAGCGCCCCATGCCCCCGTATGAGGATTTGGGGTTTCTGATATGCTGGCCGGTTTTTAGTTCATGCTCAACCATTTCCATGAACTCCGGCTCGCCAATCAGCTCGTTGGTTGTGCCATAAGTGGTGGTTGCCCAAAGAAGCGTGGCATAGCGTGTGATCCCGGCAGCAAACAAGACGCCTCCCGGTTTCAGCAGCCTCCTGCATTCCTCGAGCGCAAGATGGCGTTCCTGCTTCTCCATGATGTGGTACAACGGCCCGAACAGCAAAACCGCGTCCGCGCTTTCACTGGCAAGCGGTATGCTGCGGGCATCCGCAACATGCATTCCGGCCAGGCGCGCGCCCGGGTATTCTGCGCCCAATTCGCACGCCATTTCGATGTTCTTCTCCGAAAGGTCGAACAGGTGAACCTGATACCCGCGCGATGCGAGCCACCAGGAGTATTCGCCATATCCACCGCCGATGTCGTACACCACAGCGGGGGCAGGTGGAAGCTTCTCGAGCAGCAGCTCGCAGGTGCGCGCAAACTCGATCAGGCCCAGATCAGAGCGCAAGCGATTTTTTTCAGCCCCGGAATTGTACAAGGCCAACACTTCCGGGTCAATAGATTTCGCAATCCCATTGCTCATGGAGGCGACTCCTTTCATATTTCAAATATCGCTGTTGACCGGGCTCGCCTTGGGCTTGCTCTTGCTGGTTTGACATGAAAGGCCACCTCCATTTCGAAAGAATTGAACGCATCATACCACAGCTAGGCTAATGGGTCAAGGCATAAAGGTATGCAGTATCAGGAAGGAGATTCAAATTGCATTTACATAAAAAAGAGAAGCTGTCAATCGCTTCTCGAAAACATGCAATACTTTGCAAAGTGGGCTGTGTGCAGATTTCCGCTCCAAATGTTTTATAGAAAATCCTTCAACTGCTGCACATTTTCTTCTTCAAACGCCAGCAGCCTTTTCATCAGGTTACGGATGTCTTCTTCGGTATCCTCATACCTTTTCAGGTTTTTGATGGCGTCCAGAATACCCATATTGCTGCCTATGATCAGCATCTCGGCCACATGGGAAGGCGTAGCATCGCAGGCCGTTTGAATGCGGACTGATATATATGTTTTGATCTTGGAACAGGTACTGATCCCTTTTTCTTCGTGGCCGTTTTTGTTCAACAGCTCTTTCGCCTCGGAAAAAATGCTGCGGTATTCATCCAACTGGGCAGACAGATGGGCCTTGAAATCTTCGTCCTCCACAATGTAAATCAATTGGTCGATGGTGATAACACCCATCTGCGCGTTTTGATAGATAAAGTTCAGAAGCTCCGCGTTTCCGTTCATGATGCCTGCTCTCCCTTCGCAAGGCAGTATGCACAGGTACGAATGCACATATTCCAAGAAAAAAGCGCCTTCCGGCGCCTTTTATACTCTCTTAGAAGCAGTGTTCATTAACCCCGGCATTTCCACAGACCCAGGCCCGGCGCGTCCACATAGTAAATTTCTTCCCCATCCGGCAGGGTGTTCCAACCGTTTTTAAGTACCCTGGGATCATACCGGCGCATGGCTTCCCGAATATCCATATGCGCAAAGCCAACGCTTTCCACTTCTTCCTTGGATAATAGCTTGGGATCGGTGGCGTAGGTGATCTTAAAGCGTCCATCCGATGAGCCATGAATCAGGTGGGCCGATACCATCAGCAGGTTTTCAAAGACGCCTTGCTTATATAAATCAAGAATGCGCCGGGTACCCGTATAGCCATAAACGCGGATAGCCTGGTCCACTTCCTCGTTCTCACCGAAGGTTTGAATTCCCGGCGCGAGAACGACCAGCTCCCCGCCGTCGGCTACAATCATTCTGGTACGGTAGATGGCCTTGTTGCCCACCCAGGTGGAGCGGTATTCCTCCGGCTCCATGTAGGCCACCACCTTTTTGGCGGGGCGGTCCAGATAATTGATATTGAGCTCCTGGGATAATTTCACCGCCCGTTCAAAAGCATCCCGCTGATCGCCGATATATAAACCGTGCAGATTCACATCTTCCCCGGTTTTGTTGACCACAGTCAGAATATAGAGGAGGGGCAAATCACGCAAGAACCGCTCCTGGGCATAGTCAAAGACCTCCCGTACCGGAGCGTGATCATTGCCCAGCGCCGCCTCTGCACCGCAGACGGCCCCCAGCATGTGGGTCTTGTTGATCATTTGCCGGCCGCCTACGCCTACAAAAATATTTTTGCTGTAGTTGGCCATGCCTGCCACTTCGTGTGGCACCACCTGGCCGATGGACAGGATCAGGTCATAGCCACCCTCGAACAGCCTTCTGTTGACCTCTACACCGATGTCCGTTTCAAACAGGCCGTTGGAAACACGGCTGACGAATTCCGCAGGAACAGTGCCCAGCATCACCGTATCGGTTCGCCAGTTATGGATAAGGAAGCATTCCAGAGGAATATCGCCGAACATACACCTGATTTCTTCTTCTGTCATGGGGATATGGGTGCCGGTGGCGGGAAGAATATCCACCTGTACATGGCTGCACAGCTCGTGGTAAATTTTTTGCGTAATAAGGCCGGCCATGGAATAAAAGCGTGTGATGTCCGGCGGGATGACGAGTACTTTTTTGAGTGCCGGATGCTGTTTCAGCAATTGAGCAAGGCACCCGGAGACTTCTTCCATGGAGATGGGCCGCTCTTTGGATGTAAACGCAATCGTATTCACCATATACTCCTTTGCGCCTTATCGCTGATGAAATGGGGCTGATTCCATTATAAGCCTTCAAAATGGGATTGACAAGCATGGCGGATGCTGCTATTTTGATCAGTAGAAACTCGAAGGAGGAAACGGCTTTGCTGGATATTGCCATTGTGGGCGGCGGCCCTGCCGGATGGTCCGCTGCTATTACGGCCAGGATGCGCAACCAGGAGGTTTGTGTGTTTTCCCCGGCGGAGGAAAGCACCTGGCTATATAAGGCGGATAAGGTGGAAAACTACCCGGGCATGCCGGGCATCAGCGGGAAAAAGATGCTGGACGCGTTTGAACACCAGGCCATCGAAATGGGTGCCGGCCTGCAAAGAGCGGTGGTACGGCAGATCATGGAAAACGGGAGCAGCTTTCTTTTGCTGGCGGAAAACGAGGTTATCGAAGCCAAGACGGTTATTTTGGCCATGGGCGCCGCCCGGCCAAAGCCACTCCCCGGAGAAGCGGAATACCTGGGCCGGGGCGTGAGCTATTGCGGCACCTGCGATGGCATGTTCTACCGCGGCAAGAAGGTGGCGGTTTTATCCAGCGGTGAACAGGGCCTGCATGAGGCCAACTTCCTGGCCGACCTGGCGGAGGAACTGATCTATTTCCCGCTCAAAAGGCATGATACAAAGGGCTTGGACGGCCGTGTAAAGGTCTTTGGCGAAAAGCCGGTCCAGATCAGGGAAGCGGAAAGCGGCCTGGCGGTCGTTACCGACAAGGGGCTTCATAACGCGGCGGGCGTGTTTGTTTTCCGCCCCGCGGTGGCTATCGATCAGCTGCTGCCGGGGCTGAAAACGGAAGGCGCTTTCATCCCCGTCAACCGCATCATGGAAACCAATCTGCCCGGCATCTACGCTGCCGGCGACTGTACCGGCCATCCCCTGCAGATTGCCAAGGCGGTAGGCGAGGGGAACATCGCGGCGATCAGCGCATCGGAGTACCGCCCGGCCCCGTAAGCGGGATGCTTTTGGGCATTTGATGCGTTTGTTGAAGGAAAGGCTCTATTCTGACACCGGATATTTTTTAAGCTTCGGCGGGCCATGCGCCCGGGGAGGAAATTTATGAAAAAAGGAATCAGCTTTCTTGCCGTTTTGATCTTGCTTCTGTCCGCGTTCACATTGCCCGCTTCGGCCCAGCCGCTTACGCTGGGCCAGTCCCTGGTGGGGGAAGCGGCCTATCCTGATGGAAGCACGGTGGATAACGCCAAGTTCCTGCTCACCTACGCCTATCCGCAGATTGTGCCGGAAACGGAACCGGATAAAAACATCAATATCTACTACCAGGAAATGGCGGATGATCTTTTGCAGGAAACCGCCCCAATGCTGTACGAGCAGGCCGGCGGGAACATGGATGCAGGAATTTCCGCCTACATGCATATAAGCTATCAGGTGACCGCCAATACGGATGATTTTTTCTCGGTCGTGCTTTTTAAGGAGGAATTCATGGGCGTAGCCGAATCCCAGACCATTGCGTCCAACGTGTTCGCCAGGGCCGGGGATAACGCTGGCGGCCTTATCACGCTGCCGGCCGTACTGGGTTTTTCGGATGAGGTGGATGCGACGAACCTCGTCGATACAGTCTACCGGCTGGTATGGGATATCATTGTGGAGCAGATGCAGACGGGAACCGTGGAGTATTTTGAGGAATTGACGGAAGAAAACCTGTTTTCGGAATTTTATCCGGAAAGCGATTTTTACCTGGATGACCAGGGAAATATTGTGTTCTTTGTCCAGCCTTCCACGATTGCCAGCGGCGCGGCGGGCCTGCTCACGTTCCCGTTTTCTCCGGCGGAACTGATAAACGAATTGCCAAAGGGCTGATCTGTAATAACGTTTTCCATATAATGGCCGCAAACCTCAACGGGTTTGCGGCCCTTGTTATATTTACATTCATGAAACCAGATGCTATAATCATGCTACTTATGAAACGTAAATTGTATACGCTCTTCCATGAATGGGGGGATGGCCGTGGCGACCATGGTGCTGGTGGAAGATGAAAGCTTTGAGCGCACATCGCTGAAAAACTGCATCGACTGGAACTTGATCGGCGTACAGATCATTGGTGAGGCTGCCAACGGCTCACAGGGACTTACGAAAGTCATGGAATTGCATCCCGATATCGTGCTGGCGGACGTGAAGATGCCCGTGATGGACGGTATAGAAATGTCGCGGCGCATACGCAGCTTTGCGCCGGAGATCAAGATATTGTTTGTCAGTTCTTATGATGATTTTGAATACGCCAAGCAAGCTGTGAACCTGAACGTGTTTGCCTATATCACCAAGCCCATCAACGAGGCGGAGCTATTGCAGACAGTGAAGCGCGCTGCGGATGAGATGACGCAGAAGGCGCTGGAGCAGAAGCTGTACAACCGCATTCAGAACAACTACAGGATCAGCATGAATCTGGCCCGGCAGGCGCTGGTGAACAGGCTCTTAACCGGCATGCCCGTGAATTTGGAGGATGCCGCAAATTTGGATCTGGAATGGCTTTGCACGCCCACCGTTCACCTGTGCCTGCTTTTGAGCTTTTATGATGCAAAAAAGTCCCGGCTCATCGATTCTGCCATGGATGTGTTTAACCGAAAGTGCGGGCAAATGTGCAGCCGCTGCATCAATGTATGCATAAACGCCGGAGTCATGATCACCATCGCTTTGTTTTCCGAACCGGTAGAGGAACATACCATGGAAAGCTTCAAAAAGCAGCTGGGGCAGTTATTTTTGGAAAGAGCATGCGAAGGCGTTCAGATCGAAAGCGCCTATGAAAATGAACAGCCTGTAGGCCCCGCAGAGCTGCATGAACGCATCCTGCGGGACAGCGCCTGGCCTATGCCGCAAACAGCGGTAGACAAAAATGAAAAGAAAAAGAGCCGCCAGCAGATTGTGGAGGAGATCGAGTCCATCATCCACGATCATTACAACATGTCCCTGACGATCGAGTCCATTGCCAGAATGATCCATTTCACGCCCAACTATATCGGCGCCACCTTCAAGGCCATTCGCAAAATGAGCATCGGCCGGTACCTGACCCAGGTGCGATTGCAAAAAGCGGAGGAGCTTTTGCAAAATCCATTGATGCAGATAGGGGACATCGCCATGATGTGCGGGTACGAAAATATCACGTATTTCCATACCATTTTTAAAAAAGAGCGCGGCATTACGCCCAGCGAATACCGGCAAAAGCTTTCGGCCGCGGTAAAATGTCATGAGCATCCTGCATAACTTAAAGTTCAAAACACAGATTTCCATCTATTTCGTGATCGTCATTGCCTTTTTGGTATTGGTGATCATGCAGCTTTTGCAGTTCATTTTGAAAACCAGCTATCGGGATCAGGCGGAGCTCACCGTGCGCACCCAGGCGCGGCAGATTGCCATCAACCTGGAAAACAAAATGGACAACTACAGCTCCTACCTGGAGCTTTTGCTGTCGGATCATGAGCTGATCGCGGCCATGGAGCGGGGCGACAGGCTGCAGGTGGAGCAGCTTGTAGAGCGCAAGGCGGCGGAGTTTATCAACTTGAATGCCGGCAAGGTACGCGGCGTGCGTGTGTACATGGACGGTATGTTTCGGGAAGACGATGTTTTGAAAAATGCGGGGCATCTGATTTTTACTGAGTTTGTACCGGGGAAGCGTGCCTATCAAAACAATGAGCTGTGGACCGGAGCCTATTTGAACAGCCGGAACGAAAAGGTGTTTTCCCTGTTCAAGAAGGCCTATCAAACAAACCGGGACCACACTTACTTTCTGGAGCTTTGCATTTATGAAACGGAGCTGTACGGCTTTTTCAATGAGGAAAAGACGGGTAACCGAATCCTCCTTTTAAATAACGGCATGCTTTTATCCGACTCCGGCCGTGAGGAATTCCGCCGCCTTTTGTACTTGAATAAGTGGGCGCCCCGGCTTGGCACGCAGGTGCCGATGCCGGCGAAGGGGGAAAACACGCTGGAATTTGCGGAGACAAGCCTGCCGCTCAACTGGACGGTAGCCATACGCACCAGCACCGGATATCTGGAGCAGGGCTTTTGGAAAATGTACGGCCAGCTTTTTCCGGTGATCCTGGCCGTGATGGCTGCCGCGCTGCTGTTTGCGCGCTCCATTTCCACACGCATGAACCGCCGCCTTGGGCAATTGCAGGAGAAGATCGCCTTCATCAGCAACGGCGATCTTACGCAGAATCTTCAAATGGACGGGAAGGATGAGTTCAAAATCCTTTCGGATGAGGTGGAGGACACGCGGCAAAAGATCCGCCAGCTCATTCATGAGATCAATGACATTAACGAATTGAAGCGCGTGGCCGAGATATCGGCACTGAGGGCGCAGATCAACTCCCATTTCCTGTTCAATGCCCTTTCCTCCATCAAGTGGCTTTCCAGGCAGGATGACAAGAAGGCACTGGCGGAGGCGGTGGAAAATCTGGCGCTGTTCCTTCGTTACGGCCTGTCACTGGATGAAAACCAGGCCACTGTGTCAGATGAGGTAGGGCAGTTAAGTGCCTACATCTACCTGCAAAAGCTGCGCTATGGCGATGAACTGAATGTGCACATGGACATTGAGGAGGAATTGCTGACCCAGCGCACGGTGAAGCTTACGTTGCAGCCGCTGGTGGAAAACGCCGTCTACCATGGGCGCAGGGAGAGCGGCGCGCCGCTGAACGTAACCATCTACACCTATTATGACGAGACGGATTATTACCTGGTGGTGGAGGACGACGGCAACGGCATGACGGAGGAGACGATCCAGGCAATTTTGCGCGGGGATGGGGAAGTATCCAAAAGTGGGTATGGTTTGAAGAATGTCATCAGCCGCGTCCGCGCCTTAACCGGCGGCCAGGGAGAAGTCTCCATAGAGAGCAAGCTCAACGCATATACGAAGATCGTGGTCAGGCAAAAGCGTAGCTGAACATCATTGATGTTTTCGTCTGCCGGTCCGTCCTGATGGATAGACTGACCTATACTAACCTTACCTAACCTAACCTAACCTGGGGTTCCATTTGGTATGTCACCTGGTTGACAATTGGTATACCAGATGGCAACCGCTCTATATGTGAAACATTTTCCTTGATTGCAAGTACGAAACCGTCATTCATCTACTACAAAAGGCGGCATGGGACAGTTATCCTGTTTCGTGCCGCCGTTTGATTCTTTTAAAATATCGTATATGGCAACTTTGAAAATCCATATTCCGTTTGGAACGATTACAAAAAACAAGCTTGACGGGAATGGAAGGGATTCCAGGGATGCAAGTATGGCATACGGCTTTAAAAAGTAACTTCAAATTTCAATGATTGATTCCACGGAAGCGAAATGCACAAGAATTCAAAGCTGGTTTGTTGATTTACTACAACCGAAACTTGAAATACAATGAATACAACGAAAGTCGCAATGAAATAGAACAAGGTGGGAAGGCCATGCTTGCGTTACATCCCAAAAGCCGGCTTGCGAGGGGCACAAGATACTTTCTTGCCCACCGGTATCTGTATCTGCTGCTGATCCCCTGCGTTACGTACTTCATCATTTTTCATTACCTGCCCATGTACGGGTTGGTGATTGCCTTCAAGGATTTCAAGTTTTCCAAGGGCATTCTGGGCAGCCCCTGGAGCGGGTTTTCTAATTTCATCTACCTGTTCGGCCTGAAGGATTTCTACCGGGTGCTGTTAAACTCCCTGCTGCTAAGCATGATGCGTTTACTGTTCTGCTTTCCCATTCCCATTCTGCTGTCATTGATGCTCAACGAGATCCCGCTGCTTAGGGTCAAGCGGCTGGCCCAGACCACCATCTATCTGCCGTACTTTATCTCCTGGGTGGTCATTGGCGGCATTCTGGTGAATCTGCTATCGCCGTCCTGGGGCATTGTGAACATCTGGATGAAGGCGCTGGGGCTGGAGCCGGTGTTCTTCCTGGGCAGCGACAAATATTTCCGGGGCATTGCCCTTTTGTCTCACGTGTGGAAGCAGGCGGGGTGGGACACCATCATCTATCTGGCGGCTATCACCGCCATCAGCCCGGATTTGTACGAGGCAGCCACCATCGACGGGGCAGGCAAGCTGCAGCGGATCTGGCACATCACGCTGCCGGGCATCCGCTCCACCATATTGATCCTGATCCTTTTATCCATCGGCAACCTGATGAGCAACGGGTTTGAGCAGATTTACGTGCTGCAGAACAATAGCAACCTGGCGGTGGCGGAAGTGTTTGAAACATACACCTACAAGATGGGCATGGTCAATGGCCGTTTTTCCTTTGCTACGTCGGTGGGCCTGTTCAGTTCCACAGTAGGCTTCATGCTGCTGGTGCTGGCCAATCTTGGGGCCAAAGCCATGGGGGAGGAAGGGATCTTTTAATCTGCCGGCCGCCATTGCGGCAAGGAGGGTTTTCGTGGCAAAGCGCAGCGGGCTGGTGCGGGGGAAAGGCGACTGGGTGGTGGAGTCCATCTCCATTCTGGGGATTGCTATGTTCGCCTTCTTGTGCCTAATGCCCTTCGTGTACGTGGTGTTCGTATCCTTCATGCCTTACACAGAGTACATAGACAACCCTATGAAGATCATCCCCAATCAATTCGACTTGACGGCTTACAAGCAGATCATGGATTACAGCCTGATCCAGTCCGGGTACAAGGTGACGCTGTTTATTACTACAGTCGGTACATTATTAAGCGTCTTCCTGCTGGTGATCTCCGCCTACCCCCTTTCCAAAACGAATTTGAAGGGGCACCGGCTGGTAATGGGCATGATTCTGTTTACCATGTTCTTTAACGGCGGCATGATCCCCAATTATGTTTTGATCCGTACCTTAGGCCTGAACAACAAGATTTGGGCATTGATCCTTCCCGGCTGCATCAGCGCCTTCAACCTGATTTTGATGAAGAACTTCATCAAGACAACCGTTCCTGAATCCTTGGAGGAGGCTGCCAGGATCGATGGCGCCAATGACCTGCGCATCTTAGGTTCCGTGGTGTTTCCGCTTTTAAAGCCCGCGGTGGCCACCATGGTGGTGTTCTGCGCGGTGGGCTACTGGAACAGCTATTTTTCCGCCATGCTCTACGTCACAGACCGTAAGTTATGGCCGCTGACGCTGGTGCTTAGGGAACTGGTGGTGGAGGATACATCCGCCGTGTCCCCGGTGACGCAGATGCTAACCTCCCAAAACCGCTCCCATACATTCACGCTCAAGATGGCGGCCATCGTCATCACCATCGTGCCCATACTGATCGTATATCCCTTTATGCAAAAGTATTTTGTCAAGGGCATTTCACTTGGATCGGTCAAGGAATAAAGCGTATTCTGCCATACAGATTTGTATGGAGAAATAGAAAAAGGAGGGTTTTCCATGTTCAAACGGATACTGGGCCTGGTTCTTGCATCCGTGCTGGCCATCACCATGCTTTGCGGCGCTGCGCTGGCGGAAAAGAAGGAAGTCGTGGAGATTTCCGTTGTTCTGCAGGTCAACCCCGAAATCCAACTGGACGGCAACCCCATCTTCCAGTACATCGAAGACAAGCTGGGCATCCGCCTGCTGGTGGAAGCACCACCGCTCAACAGCTTCGGCGACCGGGTGAAGGTGCTGGTGGCCACCGACGACATGCCGGATTTCTTCATCTTCGGCGCGGATATCTCCGCCAAGCAGTGGGCCGGCGAGGGGCTGCTTGCGGATGTGACGGACCTGATCAAGGATTATCCGAACCTTGTGGGCAACATTTCCCCCGAGCAGTACGGTGATACCAAGGTGCTGGAGGACGGCCGCATCTATGGCATACCGCGTCCCAACTCCTACGACAAGTGGGGATTTTTGATCAACAAGAAGTGGCTGGACGCCGTAGGCAAGCAGGTGCCCACCACGGTGGAGGAGTTCATTGACGTCTGCCGCGCCTTTACAAAGGATGATCCCGACGGCAATGGCCAGGCCGACACCTATGGCGTGAGCTTTGGCGCCCAGCAAAACAGCATGGACTCCGGCGTGTGGCATCTGGCCAACGACTTCCTGTCCACGTCCTACAGCATCTCTTCCTGGCACCATGGCATGCCCGACAAGGATGGCAGCGCCAAGATCCGTGCCCTCAAGAGCGGTTACTATGATTATCTGACGCTGCTGCGCACCTTGTATGAAGAAGGCGTGGTCGACCGGGAGTTCATCACCCACAAGAGCAGCGAGCACATTGAGAAGTTCGCCCAGAACCGTGTGGGCATCGTGGGCGCTTCCGAAAAGAACTATACCACGCAAATCCTGGAGAAATACAGCTTAAATCCCGACGATTACGTATACTGCGCGCCTCTCACCCTGACAAAGGAAGAGAAGCCCGTGTATGTAATGCCGCCCTCCAACTGGATGGCCTTCTTCATCAATGCGAAGTCGGAAAAAATCCCCGATGTGCTGCGCTTCCTGGATTGGGCCAACTCCGAGGAAGGCTTCGTGGTGATGCAGCTGGGCTTGCAGGGATTGCACTACAACAGCTATGACATCGCTACCCGGACCATCGACCGCACCCCCGAGCAGACGGAAGCTGCCCGCAAGGCCACCAGCAATATGATGTCCTTTGCCAACGCCTACAAGGATACCGAAGCGCTGATGGGCGGCTCCACTCTGGAAATGATTGCAAAGTGGCAAAAGGAATCCGCAGCCGCCAGTGCCATTACCCGCCGCTGCTATACCCCCTTTGTGAAGACCATCGACAAGATTCCCACCGAGTTCCCGGATGAGACGCAAATGCTAAACAGCCTGGAAGTACGCTATGTCACAGGCGAAGTGCAACTCGATGAGCTCAAGCAGTTTGTGGAAGGCGATTACAAGACGAAGACCGCCGCCATCGCTGCCGAGTTTGAAGCCTATATGGCGGCCAACCCCGTAAGGTTCGAAGACTAATACAAAATGCGCTGCCCGGCACGCTGGGTAGTAAAACCTAAGTAGGCCCAGGGGAGTGACAAGATAACCTTGGCGTTCCCCTGGGCTTTCATACAGCAGGCTATTTTCTTCCCTGAGCATCCAGGGAAGTGAATAAATAGAACATTGAAAGGATACAGGTGAATGTTATGAGCAAGCCTTTCCAATTTGGTATTGTGGTGGACGTTGTGCCCCTTGACAAGGTGAACAAACAATGGGAGTATTTTGAGGTTCCCGCCAGCATTCATGCGGACCCGCTTTTGTGCGATGCAGAATGGGAGAAGATCAAGGCGGCATATAAGGCTGATGGCCGGCCCTGCCTGGTGACCAGCCATATGCTGGGAGCCGGAAACAGCCTGTACGCGGTCTGCGGCCCAAAGTATGACCGGGAAAAGGTACTGTTCATGCTGGAGAGGGAATTTGCCCGTCTCGCGGAGCTTGGCATCAAGTATGTGGGCTGCTGGGGCGGCCACTTCCGCTGCCCGGAAGGGTTCGACCGCACAACGGCCGTCGATCAGGCAATCAGTTCCGTAAATATCATGGCCGACTTCGCGGAAAAGTATGGCATGCAGGTGGCGCTGGAGCCCCAGGCCGAGCATGACACCCTCTTCCCAAGGTATCTGGAAGGCGTTGCCTTTGCCAAGCTGACGGGCCGCCGCTCCATCAAGGTGATGGCTGACCTCAACTACTTCCTGGAGCTTGAGCAGCCGCTTGAAGACATTTTGAAGTATCCGGACTATTGCCTGAACGTGCATATTCAAGGCGACGGCGGCGCACAGCCCAACGTAGGCAACAGAGAGGATATTTTCCTGCACCTGTTCCGCATCCTCAAGGAGATCGGGTATGACAAGGGCGTTTCTGCGGCCTGCCCCTGGGTGGTTACCAACGGGGCCAAGGAAATCGACTACGCTTACGAGACGGACAAAACGCTTGCCTATCTGCAATCACTCAAGGCAAAAGTATATTAATCTCTTTGCATGATGCCGCAGGGAATGAAATCCCTGCGGTTCATGCAGGAAATGCAAAACCCAAAGTGGAAATACATAGGCCAAACGGCCATGGGAGGGATAGGATGGACGGCAAAATCAAAGTGGCCGTACTGGTGGAAGGGCACCCTTACGATGTGGTCTCCTTTCAAAACATGCTCTGGTCTTTTGAAGACTGCGAATGTTACGTGCAGCCCTTGGATCTATTTTGTCAAGACGAAAAGAACAGGGACTGGTATGATGTGGTACTCTATTACAACATGAATTTGAAAAAGCTGGATGAATCAAGCCCCCTGTACAAATACCTGACGCAAAGCCTGGGCAGCACAAAGCAGGGGATTGTGCTTTTGCATCACGGCCTGCTATCCTTTCCCAAGTGGGATGTATGGACGCAGGTATCCGGGGTTAAAGTCCGCTGTGAGGACGGCGTGTTCTCCTATCATCAGAACGAGCACGTCAAAACCCATATAGCGGATGATGCCCACCCTATTACCCGCGGCGTTGCCGATTTTGAAGTCATCGACGAGACTTACATTATCGGGGAGCCGGAGGAGCCGGGCAATCAGGCTTTGCTGACCACGGATAACGCAAACAGCATCAAAACCATTGGGTGGGCACGCACGTACAAAAACAGCCGCGTGTTCTGCTACGCATCGGGTCACGACCACATGACATATGACCACGCGTCGTTCCGCCAGCTTATACATAACGGATTGCGCTGGTGCGCACTTAAAAGCTGACGCGATGAATACATGCAAGAGGGGACTTACATGAAACTGGATCTTACAAGCACGGTCTACATGAGGGGCAAAGCGAAAAAGGTACAACAGACGGCGGTTTTTGAAACTGATTCGGGCGTGGAAAACCATGCGGTCAACCTGTACCCCAATGTGCGGTACCAGGAGATCATGGGTTTTGGCGGCGCTATCACGGAGGCGGCCGGATACGTGTTTTTCCAGATGAAAGAGGAAAAGCAGCGGGAGATATTGGACGCGTATTTCGGACCGGATGGCAACCAATATACCATGGCCCGGGTGTCCATTGACAGCTGCGATTTTGCGCTGGGCAACTATTCTGCCGTTACCGACTCAAAGGATGAAGCGCTTGCCACTTTCACGCTTGAGCGGGATGAGAAGTATGTGCTGCCGCTGCTAAGCCGTGCCCAGGAGACGGCGAAAACGCGCCTTGCCTTAATGCTTTCGCCCTGGAGCCCTCCTGCATTCATGAAAAGCAACGGCCAGAAAAACGGCGGCGGATATCTTTTGCCAAAATACTACGAGCGCTGGGCCAATTATGTCTGCCGCTACATCAAGGAATATCAGGCGAGGGGATACAATGTCCCCATGGTCACCGTACAGAACGAGCCTAAAGCCGTGCAAAAATGGGATTCCTGCATTTATACGGCTGAGGAGGAGAAGACCTTCCTGCGGGACTTTTTGTATCCGGCTCTTGTAAAGCATGGCCTTATGGATGTGGGCATCTACATTTGGGACCACAACAAGGAACGGGTATACGAGCGGGCCCGGGAGATCATAGACGATCAGACCAATAAAATGGTGAAGGGCGTTGCTTTTCACTGGTACAGCGGCGAGCATTTTGATGCGGTGCGTTTGGTAGCCGAACAGTTCCCGGACAAGAAGCTGGTGTTCTCCGAGGGCTGCGTGGAATACAGCCACTTTGGTGCCGACGACCAGCTTGCCCATGCCAGGATGTACGCCCATGACATCATTGGCAACCTGAAAGCCGGCATGCATGGCTATCTGGATTGGAATATCCTCCTTGACGAAAAGGGCGGCCCCAACCATGTGGGCAACTTCTGCGAAGCGCCGATCATGTGCGACCCTAAGCAGAATTCGGTGGAAAAGAAGCTCAGCTTTGAATACATTGGCCATTTCAGCCGCTACATCAAACCGGGCGCCAAACGTATCGCATCTTCCGCTTATACCGATAAGCTGGATACCGTATCCTTCCAAAATCCCGACGGCACGCTGGTATCCGTTTTCCTTAACAAAACGGGCAAGGCGCTGCCGGTGGTCGTCCGCCTGAACGGGGCAGTTGCTTCGTTCACGCTGGCGGCGAATGCCATTGCCACGGCTGTCATTGAAGGAACGAAATAAATAAGGGTAAAAAAGTAAAAATAAATCCCATGCTTGATGAACAGGCATGGGATTTTGGTATTCAGGGAAAGGGGAGTCATTTACCTTCTGCGCCCATGGAGATGAGCACCTTGCCGCCCTGGCGGCAGGCGGGCTCCTCAAACACCTTCAAAATATCGTCAAGAGGAAGCTCCAGGCTGATAATATCCCGGACGTTTAACTTTTCCTCCGCCAAAAGGGAAATGGCCCTTGTAAAGGTATAGGGATTGATGAAGGAGGCGGTAATGTGCAGCTCCCTGGCGAAGACTTCATAGGGCTTGATGTTAAGCTCCGCGCTTGGCGGCGTGAGGCCAAAGAACATCACCGTAGCCCCGCGGCCAGCCAAAGCTACGGCCTGGGTCATGGTCTTTACGCTGCCCACGCACTCGATGACGTAATCTACGTTGGGATAGCCGGCCAATATTGATGCCAGATCCTCCTTTGTGGGATCCACGGCCTTGTCGGCCCCTAATTTCAGCGCCAGTTCCCGCTTTTGCACCGTGGGTTCTGAAACGATAATGCAGGCCGCTCCCTGGAGCTTCGCCAACTGAAGCATGATCAATCCGATAGGCCCGGCCCCCAGCACCAGCACCGTTTGACCGGCACGGATATTGCACAGGTCGATGCCGTGCACGCAGCAAGAAACCGTCTCCGATAGGGCGGCATGCCGCAAAGGCAAGTGATCCGGGATTTTGTACACCTGCTTTTCCGGCACGGTGAGATATTCTGCAAATCCGCCCCGGGCGGTGGTGCCGTACCCGGTCATGCGGGTACAGAAATGGCCCATGGCATTGCGGCAGTGAAAGCACTGGCCGCACATTTCATTGGGATCTACCGCTACCCGGTCGCCGGTTTTGACATGTGTGACTTCAGCACCTGTCTCTACGACGACGCCAGACATTTCGTGCCCAAGAATGTTGGGAGGCGTCACTGGTGCCGCGCCGGGATCGCCCTCATAAATGTGGATGTCCGTGCCGCATACGCCGCAATAGGCTACTGCGATGCGCACATCCTTTACACCAAGGGCCAGCTCCTGCACTTCCTGGACTTTGACGTCATGCTTTCCATAAAAAACAGCGGCTTTCATCTGTTTCCCTCCTGAACAATTCCATAATACTAATGTAAAACATTATTGCGTCCATGGCCGCGAGAGATTTTTGTGCAATACAAGGAGACGAAGCGAGGCGTAGCAGCGCTACGCTGGGTTCCGTAACCCGGCTGCCGCCAGTGGCGGCAAT
>JAEZQK010000022.1 GCA_023413135.1 Bacillota bacterium | reverse complement strand
AGAAGACCGGCATTCAGGCCGCCTCCAAGGTTCGCTCCTTCAAGGGTTTGCTCTTGCATCTCTTTGGCAGACTCGCCGCTGCTTTATGCTTGCTCGCTTTCCATTTTTAACCCTTGATTCGCATTATTAATCGCCCGCATGTTGCGGTCAGGATATGTCACTTGGCTGGCGATTAATAATCGCCCCTACGGCGTTCAGGCAAAGATGAATGTGCCTTCCAAGCAATCACAATCCCTGGCAGATAATCCAACAACCATATGGCTTCGTAGGTTGATTATTAATCGGACGCTTAAGCCTGGTAGCCGGGATGAAACAGGTGCGCAATTTGCAATCGTCCATATTCCGTAACTTCTGTAGTTGCCAGAGTACTAGTGCACTGGCAACTACAGAAATTGCGCTTGCCTCTCTCTTCTACTCCTTCAGTCACCCTTCGGGTGACAGCTCTCTCAAGAGGGAGCCTCTGGAAAGCCTCCCTCTTGAGGGAGGTTCCGGAACTCCGCCCCTGCCTGTGGCAGAAATGGGCGGAGTGGAGGAAATGGGCGAAACGAGCGAGACAAGCGGCGCAGCACCGCGACGATTGAGCCCATCGGTGGCACCGCGAAGCCGTGACGGAAGGAGTAAACCGGCTGCTTTCGTACCTTCTGTAGTCGAAAGTCTACTAACTCTTCATCAGGCTATGGGCTTCCTTAAGCGTGTTCATGATACTTAAATGCTGCGGGCATTTTAACTCGCACCGCCCGCATTCCAGGCAGTTGGCGGCGCCACCGCCGGAATTGGCAACCACCAGGGAATAAAATGTCTTGCCGAACAAATCCCAGGGCGAAAGGCCCGCGTCGTTGTAAATCTTGAATATTTCCGGAATATTGACCCCTGCGGGGCACGGCATGCAGTATCCGCAGCCCGTACATCCCACTTTCACAAGGCCTTCATAGGTTTCCTTGATGCTTTGGATGAGTTCAAAGTCGCTTTCACCCAAAACATCCGTCCTGGCATCGTCAAATATCCTGATATTGTCGCGCAGTTGCTCCATGCTGCTGACACCGCTTAAAACCACCTTGACCTCGCTGAAATTGTAGAGCCACCTCATCGCCCATTCCACAAGCGATCTTTGTTCCGCGTAATTTTCAAGAAGCCGCTTCACCTTTTCCGGCGGATCTCCGCCAAGAAGCCCGCCCTTCAATGGCTCCATGACAACTACGGGAATGCCCTTGCGGGCGGCGTATGTGAGGCCCTTGACCCCTGCCTGGTGGTTTTGGTCCAGGATGTTCAGCTGTATCATGCATATGTCCCACGGGTAGGCATCCACGATTTCCTGAAAAACTTCATAATTGCCATGGAAGGAGAAGCCGAACTTTTTGATTTTCCCCTGCGCCTTCAATTCTTCCATGCAGCGGATGCCATCCGTCTTTTTCACGATTTCCCAATTGGACCGGTCCAGGCAATGCATGAGGTATATATCGATATAGCCGGTTTTAAGCCTTTCTGCCTGCTTGCGGAAGTAGGTTTGATAGTCCTCGCTGCTTTTTACATCGCAGACCGGGATTTTTGTGGCGACGACGACCTTCTCCCGGTATCCGCCCATCAGGGCACGGCCCAGAATTTCCTCGCTGTCGCCGTAGGCATAGGCCGTATCGAAGTAATTCACCCCGTGGTCAATGGCGTAGCGGATCATTTTGACGGCCTCGGCCTCATCGGTAATCTCCCGTCCGCCTTCATCCGTGGTTTTCGGATACCGCATGCAGCCCATGCCAAACCGGGAGACCGCTTGGCCTTCTGCTCCAAGACTGTTGTAACGCATCCCGCATCCTCCTTGTGAAAGATTCGCCCATCATACAAACAATCATATCCGATCCTTCACGAGGATAGTATAAAGGCCTTGAGCGGATTGCCAAAGAGCCAATTGACAGCAAGTTTTCAGGAGCCAATTTGGGTCCGCTCATCAATCCGCCTTGTCAGGCTGTAGGTGAAGGCGGTGAAATGCTTTTGCCAGAAACGGCTGCCGTAGATATTAAAGGACTCATAGTCCACGCCCAGCCGCACAAAGCCATTTTCCCGAAGCCAGCCTACAATTGTTTGAAGTATCGCCGCGCCATAGCCCGTTCCCCTAAAATTCGTCTTGACGTACGCGCCGCAGATGTTCATGGACATTTCATCGTCGGAGGCAAAGGTTTCGCCGCCGTGGCGAAGCATCATATAGGCCGCAGGCGCGCCGTTTTCAAATGCCGCCCAAATGTACTGATCTTTTTCAGAAAGCCAGCTGCGCAGTTCCTCCAGGGTACAGTCCTCTTGCACATGCATGAACATGGGGGCGTTTTTGTAATACTGCCAATGCTCCCGGTGCAGTTCAAGCAAAGCTCCGGCATCTTCAGGCTTTATCCGGCGGATATCGAAGCTTTCTTTTCCGCTGACCAAAGCTTCATGAAGCGGGCGGATGGCGTCCACGCAGCGCAGGCCAAAATCCTGCCGGAACCAGGCGTTCACCGCCTGATCGTCATGGGCATACATGGTGATCACATGGGAAAGATGGCCCTTGCGCACCCATATGTCCGATGCGGCCGCATATAGTTGGTGATACAAAAGCTGCCTGTCCCGCCCCTTTGCACCATGGCCGTATATGGGGATGTAAATGCCCCGGCTCGTACCAAAGAGCTCCCCCACCGCCATGCCGGTCAGAAAGCCCTGCAGCCTGCCTTCTTCCACCGCGGCAACACCCAGGCCGTTCCCGGCAAGCTCCGATGCCATCCGGGCAAAAAAACCGGCATCGCCGCTGTCCGGAAGAACCGGCACGGCAGTACGCTCGGCTTGGTAGGCTTCCCACAGCAGTTCGCCCGCTTCCCGGATGTGATCTTTTTCGAAAGGGACAATATCCATGCTGCCTCCATCTCCAATCCTACATCCCCAGCGCCGCGCCCTTGTCAAATACAGGCTTCATGGCATGATACATTTCGCCGTACATGGAAAATCCATCCCGGTAGGCCGCCTGGTTTCGCAAATCCGGCAACGTTTCCGTTTCCACTTTTAGGATGGACACCGCCTCGTCAAAATCGCGGAAGACGCCTGCGCCCACCCCCGCCGCCATGGCCGCGCCGAAGGCGCCGCCCTCGCTGGAGGCCGACAGCGTGTACACCGGCAAACCGAACACATCCGCCAATATCTGCCGCCACAAAGGGGAAGCCGAGCCGCCGCCGGATACGATCACTTCGCTGCCCGGGATAAATGAGCAGATGACATCCGCCACCTGCTTGAATGCATAGGTGACCCCCTCCATCACGGCGCGGGTAACGTCGCACCGCCGCGTGCCCAGCGTTAGCCCGTAGAACATGCCCCGGGCGTTGGGGTCAGGGTAAGGACAGCGCTCCCCGGAAAGGTAAGGCACGAAGATCACGCCATTGGAGCCGGGCGGAGACATTTGTGCGCTCTCCCCCATCACCTCGTACACGTTCCGGCCCGTCCGTGCCGCCAATTCCACATCCTGCTCGCAGAGCGCATCCCGGTACCAGCGGTATGCACCCCCCGCCGTCAGGTTGCAGCCGAAGGCGTGATACATATGCGGCGCATTGTTGCAGAACATTTGCAGCTTTCCGCCGGGATTACGGTAAAACCTGTCCAACCCCATGGATACGTTCCCTGCGGTACCGATCACCACGCCAATCCTGCCGGGCTTTATCAGCCCGGAGCCCGTGGTCTGGATCACCGCGTCGCCGCCGCCCATGTATACTTTGAGCCCTTCGGGCAATCCCGTCTGCTTGGCAGCTTCCCGCGTTACGCAGCCCGCCAGGTCGATGGATTCTCCCACGGGCGGGAAGATACTTCGGGGAAGGCTGGCGATAGTGATCAATTCCTCCGACCAAGCACGGTTTTGCGTATTGAAAAAGCCCGTGCCGGAGGCCTCCGACGCATCCATGGCGATTTCCCCGCAAAGAAGATACCGGATGTAATCCTTGGGGCAAAGAAATACGCGCATCCGCTCAAAGTTCTCCGGCTCCTCTTCACGAAGCCATATTAGCTTGCCTCCCGTATAGCCGGAAAGCATGGTGTTGTTTGTATAGCCAAGCAAGCTGTCAAGTCCCCCGGCCTTTTCTATCAGCCGGTCGCACTGGGGCTGGCTGCGCTGGTCGCACCATAAAAACGCCGGGCGGATGACCTTGTTGTCCTTATCCAGCGCCACAAGCCCGTGCATCTGCCCGGAAAAGCTTACGCCAGCCAGATCAGCTTTTAAAACGCCTGCTTTGGATAAAACCGCATTCAAGCCACGCTTCACGGCTTCCCACCAATCGCAGGGATTCTGCTCCGCCCAGCCGGGCCGGGGCGTATACAAGGGGTACTCCTGGGTGGAGGAAGCGAAGACGCCACCCTGCTTATCCATCAGGATGCATTTTGCGCCGGAGGTCCCCACGTCGATGCCGATAAGGTATTGCTTTTTCATGATGCACTCCCAAGTCAAGGCCGGAAATTTTCTGGCAGATTTCCCCTGTATGGTACCATAAGTCATGGAAAGGGGCAACCTCAAACCTACGGCATCCGGCCGGCGGGCTGCCCGCCGGTAATCTTCGGCAGGCGGATGGACACCCGCAGCCCGTTTTCGCTTTCAAGCTGCAGTCCGTACGCGGGGCCAAAGGTAAGGCACAACCGCCGGTGGCAGTTGGCAAGGCCGATATGCCCGTCATCATTTGGGCTTTCCAGCTGATGCTTTAAAGCAAACAGTTTATCCGGCGGAATACCCCTGCCATCATCCTTCACCGTAACCTCTATCCCATCCTCCATCAGGCGGACGCGGATCAAGATATGCAGCTGCTCCCGGGTATCCCAATCAATGCCGTGCTGGATGGCGTTTTCAATCAGGGGCTGCAGCAGAAGCTTGACGGTATAATAGGGCATTGCATCGTCATCAATTTCCCAGTTCACCGAAAAGCGCTGCTGATAACGCATGTGCTGAAGGGATATGTACGCCTTAGTATTCTTGATTTCCAGGGAAAGAGGCACCATGTCGTCTGATGAATCCATGCTGTACTGCAGGATATCCGTCATGTTTTCGATCATGGCGCTTACGTCATTGGGCCCGCCCATGCGGTCAAAGCTCATCCAGTAGATGGACTGGAGGGTATTAAACAGAAAATGGGGGTTGATCTGGGCTTTCAGGGCAGTGAGCTCCAGCATCTTCGCCTCCACCTTCTTTTGCTCCAAAAGATTTCTCAATTCGTTCTGGCTGGCGAAATTTTTGATAATGTTGTGCATGAGCGCGGTGTAGGCGTCGTTGTGCCTGGGCGCGATGGCAGGCAGGGGCTCGCGGTGCTCAATGGCTTCCAGGAGCGCGAAAATCTTCATGATGCTGTCCCGGGACTGCTTGGCATACATCACGGAATAGACCAGGCAGAGGACGGCCATGAGGATCATGGCCAGAATAACGATGAATATCACCTGGTTGGGCAGTGCGTACAGATCCGTCAGCGGCGTCATGGACAAATAGGTCCAGCCATACAGGTCGGATATGACACGGGTGATTTGATAATGCTTGCCATTCATTTTATAATCAGGAATGGTGGCGGAAGGATGGGCGGTGATGGCGGCGGTATCCTCCCGGGAGGGAACGGGACCCGCGCTGCTTTGCATCAGCACTTGCCCATCGGCGCTTAGCACCAGAAGCTGCTGGCCGGAGAAAGCGGCCTGTTTTTGAAGCTGCCGGTCAAAATACTTTTTATGGAGGTTCAGCACCACCACACCCTGCTGGAGAAAAAACCGCTTGTACAGCGTGATGACCTGTGTGGCCTGCTTTTCAAAGGCGTACCGCTTCAACTCCCTAAGATCGCTGTCAAAGGACCTGTCCATTTCCTTCTGGCGCAGGTAACTTTCATGCCAGGTGGTATCATAAAACTTGTCCAGTGTCACCAGGTAATCGGTATCGGTTAAAAAGCGCCCGTAGGGGTTATCCATGTAAATATACAGCGAGTGAACATAAGGCCGGGCGGCCACGGCGGGAATCAGATAGTTTTTGGTCAGCTTGTTCACGTCCTGAAGGCTGCTGTTATAGTTTTCCCGCAGCATGGAACGCATAAGGATGCTGGTGATATCAAAATTCACGCTGAAGGTGATGTTGAGGGAATCCATTTCACCGATGATCAATTCGATCTGGTTCTGGGTTTGTAAAAGACGGTTGCGGTTGTTAGAATCCGTCCAGGCGGATATGCTGCCCCTCAGCGCCACGATGATAACGATTCCAAAGAGCAAAAGCGGCAGCAGCGCGCCCGGCAAAAGCGTCAAAAGCCGCTGCCAGAAAAAGCGCCCCGAAACCGATACGCTATGTATGCCCCGCCTTCTTATCCGCTTAAACCAGTTTGCGGTATTCGTTGGGACTGACGCCAAAATACTTTTTAAACGCCCGGGAGAAGTTTTTTTCATTGCTGTACCCCACCATCTCGCTGATCTTGGATATCCTGCTTTCCCTGGCCTGCAAAAGCTCCGCCGCGCGCTTCATCTTGACGCTGATCAGATAGTCGATAAAGTGGGTGCCTGTCTTGCTCTTGAAGTAGCGGCTTAAGTAAACGGGGTTCAAATTCACGTGGGCCGCTGCCGTCTGAAGGCTGGCGGTGGCCATACTGCTTAAAATGTGCTGAGTGATCTTTGCAATGATCCTGTCCCCATGCTCCTCCTCATGCGCGGGGGGCGGTATTTGTTCCTGGGCAGCAGACTCGTCCAGCTCCTGCTTGATATTCTTGAAGACGTCAATCAATTCATCGTACTTGGTGGATTTGACCATGTAATGGCGTATGCCAAGGTTCACGGCCCTGCGGGCATACTCAAAATCCCGGTAAGCACTGATCACCACCACCATGGAAGGGATATGCTCCCTTTTCAGCGCCTCCGCCAGCATAAGGCCATCCATCACCGGCATGCGGATATCGGTGAGCACCACATCCACAGGATTATCCCGGATATACTCCAGTGCCTGCCTGCCGTTTTCAAAGCTTTGCAAAAGCTCAAAGCCGATCTGCTGCCATGGGAAAAACCTGCTCAGCCCGTTGCGGATCTGATAATCATCCTCCACAAGGATCAGCTTGTACATGGCAGCGCTCCTCCCGTTCAGACGTTGTGATATCATTTAAGCATAAAAAACGGAGCATGAAAAGAAATGATTCCGCCAAAGGTCAAAAAATGATACATATATCAAACAATGAACCCTGCGCTTTCATAATGATTCCTCCCGGGCAATTTTTGAGTCTGCCGGACTGCCGCATTTGTGCTATGCTTTTTTCAAGAGGCATGGTTGCCATCCATTTATAAGGAGGAAACGACATGAAAAAAACTTTTCTCAAGGGACTGTCTTTCACGCTGGCGGCACTTTTGCTCCTGGCCCTGCCCCTTTCCGGCCTGGCGGATGTGAACCTGCGGTTTTCCTGGTGGGGCGGCGATGAGCGCCACGAGGCCACGCTGAAGGTGATCGAAATGTATGAAGCCCAAAACCCCGGCGTGCACATCGAGGGCGAGTACGGCGGCTTTGACGGCTACCTGGAAAAAATGATCACTCAGATGGCCGGCAACGCGGCTCCCGATATCATGCAGATCGACTACGCCTATCTGCAGCCCTTCTGGGGCCAGATGGACAACTTTGTGGATTTCAGCAAGCAGGCCACCGTGGATATCAGCAGCTTCCCCCAGGGCTTGCTGGCCGGCGTTACCGCCCCCACGGGCGAACTGATCGGCCTGCCTACGGGACTGAACTTCTCCATCATCTATGCCAACCAAAAGCTGGCCGACGCAGCCGGGATCGAGCTTAAGCAGATGTCCTGGGACGAGCTGATCGAAAACGCCAAAAAGCTGAAGGCATATGACAGCGAGGCCTATCTGGCGGTGGGCAGCGTAAACCGCTACATCTTTGAGCCCTACATGTTCAATATCACCGGCCAGCCCCTGGTCAACACGGACTATACCCTGGGCTTTGATTACGAGGCCGCCCGGCAGGCCTTTGAATACGTGCAGAAGTGCTATGCGCAAGGCGTTCTTGTGCCCCTGGATGTCACCGTGGCCACCGGCACCTACGGTCCCTACCAAAGCCCGGAATGGCTGAATGAAAAAGTAATGATGATCCTTGACTTCTCCTCCGGCGAAGCAGCGGCCAAGGGTTCCATGCCCGAAGGCCAGGTGGTGGCTATCCCCTCCTTAGGCAGCCACGAGGCACAAAACACCGGCATTGTGCTCAGGCCCACCAATATGCTGGCGGTAAACGCCAAGTCACCCAATGCGGAAGAAGCGCTGAAGTTCGTAAATTTCTTCTTTAATAATGTAGACGCCATCGATACCCTGGGCCTTGTACGCTCCGTGCCCTCCACCGGGGTGGCCCTCACCCGCATGACGGAGCAGGGCAAGCTGAAGGCCGATACCAAGGCTGTGGCCGACTGGGCCTCTTCCCACAAGGGCGGCGCGGGCCAGAACATCATTTCCACCAACACCACGCTGGAGACCATTGAAAACGATATTTTGAGCGGCTTATACTACGGCGACTATACCGTGGAGCAGGCGGCGGAGGAATTCGTGAAGCTTATGACCGAGCGGGTGGCCGAATTGAAGCTGGCGGCGGAAAAGAGCAACTGATACTGCCCTGAAAGCTGGATCGAAACGAGCATGCTAAGGCTTCCCCTTGAGGGGAAGCTGTCGACGAAGTCGACTGATGAGGTGGTACTAACGCATTGGGAATTGCTGCAAACACCTCATCCGGCGCTACGCGCCACCTTCCCCTCCAGGGGAAGGCTTAAAACATGCACCATGCATATATTTTCATCCCTTGGGGTGATGCGTGCATCATGGGTATCTATTCCAAAACATAAACGCACCGGTGAGCATAAGCGTATAGAATACGAGCAAACCCCACACGGTGTCATCCTGAGAACGCAGTGATGAAGAATCTTGACGGTGCATGGAAAAGCAAGCTCCTTCACGCAGTGAGGGATGACAGTGGGCGGAGGCGGACTCACTTTCAGAGTATTGCTCATAGGCGCATTCATGTTTGAATTGGCATGGCATCCCTTCTCCATTACCCCAGGAGCAACGAGGGGGACCGCGGTCCCCCTCGTTTGAAATCGTCTCAAACGATGAAAGGTACACTCCCGCGAAAATGACATAGCCATTTTCGCGAACCGCAGGAGGTATAAAGCATGATGACCACACCCCTCCCCGTGCCGGGAGCACGGCTCCGCCTCAGGCGGTACAAGGGACTGATCTACATTCTGCCCTGGCTGGCGGGATTTGCAATTTTTCAGCTATACCCCTTCGTATACTCCTTTGTGCTATCCTTTACAGACAAAAGCATGGCCGCCCAAACGAGTTTCGTAGGCCTTGACAATTACATCCGCATGTTTACATCGGACCGCGACTTTTGGAGGGTTTGTACGGTCACGCTGAACTATGTGCTTGTGGCCGTGCCGGGCCGGGTGCTGTTCGCGCTACTCATCGCCCTGGCCATGAATGTGGAATTGAAGGGGATCAACTTTTTCCGTACAGCCTATTACCTGCCCTCCATTTTCGGTGCCAGCGTAGCTATTTCCATCGTATGGCGCTTTTTGTTTCAAAAAGCCGGCCTGGTTAACAGCATATTGGAGTCTCTTGGGCTTTCCGCAGTGAACTGGCTGGGCGACCCCAAAGTGGCGCTGTGGACCATCAGCATTATCCCCATCTGGCAGTTCGGTTCCTCCATGGTGCTGTTTCTGGCAGCGCTGAAGAACGTACCCAAGGACCTGTACGAGGCGGCGAGGATCGACGGCAGCGGCAGGCTGCGCACCTTTTTCAAGGTGACGATGCCCATGATCTCCCCCATCGTGCTGTTTAACCTCATCATGCAGTCCGTTACCTGCTTCCAGGAATTTTCCACCGCGTTCGTATTGACAAACGGCGGCCCCAACCGCGCCACGTTCCTGTACGGCATCAAGCTGTACCGGGAAGCCTTTACGGAATTCCGCATGGGTTATGCCAGCGCGCTTTCCTGGGTGCTGTTCGCCGTCATCCTTTTCGTAACGGGCATCATCCGCCTCACAGCCCGGCATTGGGTATACTACAGCGACGGGAGGGACGGCTGATGAGCAAAAAACACATCCGCGCCCTTGCCCGCTTTTTGCACTACGTTCTTTTGACAGCGCTGGGGCTGATACTGATTTTTCCGCTGATCTACATGTTCTTTGCCACCTTCAAGACCAGCAACGAGATCTTTGCATCCATGGACCTTTTGCCCCATGCCTTTTCCCTGGACGGGTATATCAATGGCTGGAAGGGCGTGGGACAGACCGGGTTCATGACATTCATCCTCAATTCTTTCGCCTTAACACTGCCCACGGTGCTGTTCACCATCCTTTCCAGCCTGTGTGTGGCCTATGGGTTCAGCCGGTTTGAGTTTCCCGGCAAGAAGCTGTTTTTCAGCATTATGATGGCGCTGATGATGCTTCCCGGCGCGGTGCTCATCATCCCCCGCTATCTGCTGTTCGTTCATTTGGGCTGGGTCAACTCCTACCTGCCTTTTTGGATCCCTGCGCTGTTTGCCACATCCTCGTTTTTTATTTACATGTTCGTCCAGTTCTTCCGGGGCCTGCCTGTAGAATTGGACGAGGCGGCCACCATCGACGGCTGCAACTCCTTCGGGGTACTGATCCACGTGCTGCTGCCCTTATGCAAGCCGGCCATCATTTCCGCCGCCATCTTCCAGTTCATCTGGACATGGAACGACTTTATGGCCCAATACATCTACATCTCCTCTGTTTCCAAATACACGGTTTCTCTCGGGCTGCGCATGGCCATTGACGGCACGGCCCGCATCGACTGGTCCAACGTGCTGGCCATGTCGGTGGTTGCCATGCTGCCTTGCGTAATGGTTTTCCTGTTTCTGCAAAAATACTTTGTGGAGGGCATTGCCACCTCCGGCCTAAAAGGCTAATCGTCAGGAGGATAACTTATGCTGTCGGAACATATCATCGACCAGGTGAAAACGCTCAAAGTCCGCAACCGCTATACACGCCTGAACGGCAAAAATGCCCGCCGGTCGGAGCACGCCTACGGCGACGAATTCGCAGTAAAGGTGCTGTACACCAACCAGGGGGCCATGGGCTGGGGGCTGACCGGCGGGGCCTTTTACAATCAGGATAAATCCATAGACACCCTTGTCCTTGGCAAAAAGGTGAGCGAGCTCATCGACCCTGATACGGGAATCGTAAACGATGCCCTTGCCCCCTTTGACTTTGCGCTGCATGACCTTGCGGGCGTCATTTTACAGACCCCCGTGTACAGGCTGCTGGGCAACAGGGGCTCAAACCCCGTACGCTGCTACGACGGAGCCATATTGATGGATGACATCAGCCCCGATTCCTGCCCCGGCGGGCTGAAGGCCATTCTGGATGAGTGCCGCGCCGACTGGGATCTGGGCTACCGCATATTCAAGCTGAAGATCGGGCGCGGTCCCAAATGGATGCCCCTTCGGGAGGGCATAAAGCGGGATATCGAAGTTACGCGGCTGGTGAAGGAATATTTCCCCGAAAGCCGTATCATGGTAGACTGCAACGATCAATACACTTTGGAAACCATCAGGGAGTACATCGACCAGGTGGCTGACATCGGCCTGTACTGGATTGAGGAGCCTTTCCGCGAAAATGAAAAAGATTTTGCGCTCCTGAAAGAGTACCTTCAAAAGCGTTCGCCCCATACGCTGGTGGCGGACGGCGAATCCTGGCCGGACGAGGATCTCCTTTTCTCGCTGCATCAAAAAAAGCTGCTGGACGTTTTGCAGATGGATATCCACGGCTGGGGCTTTACCAAATGGCGCAAAACCATCAAAAGGGCCCAGGAGCAAAATGCCCTGGTATCCCCCCACAACTGGGGGTACAAGCTGAAGACTCACTATACCGCAGCCTTTGCCGCGGGCTGCCCCCTGGTGGACGCCATCGAGGGTGTAGTGGATGAGACGGAGGGCGTTGATTTTTCCGGATATGCCCTTGTAAACGGTAACATGTTTCTGCCTGAACAGCCGGGTTTTGGCATGCGTTTGATCTGGGGGCAGGAGATATAGCAAGCAGGACGAGTCCGGTCCAAAATAGTTAATTGTTCCAAAGCCAGCATACCCCGCATCTTTTGATTTTACCGCCCCAAGGGCGGTATTTTGTTGTAAATGTATGGTATAATGGGTGGAACAGGAAGCGCACGCTTTACACTTTCAGAAAACAGGTGAAATCGATGCACGTACAAGAGGTTGCCGCGTTCGCAAGCAAGATCAGGGAAAATATTTCAAAAGTCATTATCGGGAAAGAGGAAGTCATCGACCTGATGCTCGCCGCATTGATCGCCAAGGGCCACGTGCTTTTGGAGGATGTGCCCGGCACCGGCAAGACGGTGATGGCCCGGAGCTTGGCAAAATCCATCTCCTGCCATTTCTCCCGCATCCAGTTTACCCCCGACCTGATGCCATCCGATATTACGGGCGTCAGCGTATATAAGCCCGCCACCGGCGCTTTTGAGTTCAAGCAAGGCCCGGTGTTTACCAATATCCTGCTGGCTGATGAAATCAACCGCGCCACGCCGCGCACCCAGGCGGCACTACTTGAGTGCATGGAGGAGCGGCAGGTAACCGAAAGCGGCGTGACCCATACGCTTGCAGCGCCTTTCCTGGTGATCGCCACGCAAAACCCGGTGGAGATACAGGGCACCTTTGCCTTGCCCGAGGCGCAGTTGGACCGCTTTTTGATGCGGCTGAGCATGGGCTACCCCACGAATCAGGAGGCTGTAGCCATCCTGAACCGCTTTCTTTCGGATGACCCCATCGCCCACCTTGATCCTGCAGCCGAAAGAGAGGATTTGCTTAATGCCCAGGCAGCCTTGTCTTCCGTCACCGTATCCCCGCCGGTGATTGCTTACATCGCCGCCCTGTGCGAGCAGACCCGTAAATTCGAGCAGGTGCAATTGGGCGTCAGCCCCAGGGGTATGCTGGCCGTCATGCGCGCCGCCCAGGCACTGGCCATGATCCGGGGCCGGGATTATGTGATCCCCGACGATGTGAAGGCGCTGGCCATCCCCGTGCTTGCCCACCGGGTCATCGTGCGGGGCATGTACGGCAAAACGGGCATTGCCCAGGCGCTGATCCAGGATACATTGAAGGCTGTGCCTGTGCCCACGGAGGAGCGCACCTGATGAACGCCGTGATGCTGCTGGTGGCGCTGGCATTGCTGCTTTTCGTGCAGTATATTGTGATAAACAAGTTTGGGCTCAAGAAGCTCACCTATGAGCGCCGCTTTTCCCGCCTTGCCGCCTTCGAAGGGGAAAAGGTGGAGATGGTGGAGGTCTTAAGCAACAAAAAGCTGCTGCCGGTGCCCTTTATCCGGGCCGAATCCCGCATCTCCCCAAGCCTTTCCTTTAAGGCGGATATGGAAACCCACATCGCCGGGGAGCAGTATCACAAAAGCGTGTTTTATTTGAAGCCTTACAGCCAGATCATCAGAAGCCACACGGTGCTTTTGAAAAAGCGCGGCTTTTTTCAGGCGGGGTCGGTAGCCCTTACTGCCGGAGACCTGATCGGTGCCGCCAACCCCGCCACGCAGGTGGATACGGGAGCCGCCATCGAGGTATATCCCCGCCTGCTGGATCCGCAGGACATCCCCCTTCCCTCCTCCCGCTGGCAGGGGGATCTTATCGTCAAGCGCTGGATCGTGCCCGATCCTGTCTGGGTAAGCGGTATCCGGTCCTACGCTCCGGGGGATGATCCTTCGGACATCCACTGGCCCGCTACTGCGCGCCTTAACACGCTGCAGGTGAAGGTGCACGATCAGACTGCCGATGTAAAGCTTCTCGTCGTTATCAACGCCCAGATGTCGGAGCACCAGTGGGCGGACCTTATGGAGTATGAGCAGCAAGCAGTGGAATACATGATCTCCCTGGCCGCCACCTTGTGCGTAGACGCACTGAAGAATGGGGTGGAAGCCGGCTTTGCCGCCAACATTCCTTTGGACAAGGAAAAAGAGCCCGCCATCCTGCTGCCTGCCCGGAGCAGCCTAAGGGAAACGGAGATTCTTTCCGCCATGGCCCACCTCACCATAGCGCGTACCCGCACGTTCTTGTCCCTGCTGGATGCGCTGGCCGCCTTTACCGGTATGGATATGCTGCTTTTATCCGTATACGACAGCGAGCTGATACAAATGAAAATCAATACGCTGCGGCTTCGGGGCAACACGGTGGCGCTGCATCTGATCGATAAGCATGTGCCATCCGCAGCCGCGCAGGCCGGGGAAAGGAGCGCGGGCCTTGGCCAATAAAAAAGAAAACAACCTGCAAAGCACAGCCTCGGCCCGCCCCTTCACGGGAAGGCAGATAAAAGCCAAAGTACTGGCGGCAGTGATTTTCTACCTGGGGTTTTCACCGCTGTTTTTGCTGCCGGGAACATACCTGCTGCCGGAAAATCAAGCCATAGTCCTCTTTTTACCGCTTGCCGCCCTCCTTTTGTCATGGGTGTCGGGACTTTTGCCAACAAATCGCCGCAAAACCGGATTTGTTATGGCAATCCTTCTTCAGGCATCACTGTGCGCATGGGTGCTGCTCCCGTTAAGTCCCCTGTCGGCCCTGCTCTTTCTTCCCTGTTTTATCATGATGCTTCTGTTCATGCCGGCCATGGCAAGGCCATCGGGCCTGGAATGGTCCACCCCGCAGCTTAGCCAGGGCATCGTGCTGCACCTGATCGGACAGGCGGTCAAGGGATTTGACATCTTTGCGAATGCCGGCAATACGATGTCCCTTTTCTTTTCCGGGTATCTGCTTCTATGCCTTTTCGCGTTCAACCGCTACGCCCTCATCGACGCAGCCAGGACGGAGCAATCGCCACCCGCAAAGCTGCTTCATCAAAACCGCCGCATCCTGACTGCTTTCGCATTGATCGCCATCCTGGCCGCCGGCTGGCAAAGCTTCGAGGCCGCAGCGCTGGCAGTATGGGATTTTTTGAAAAGAGCAATCGCCACCATTTTATTATGGCTTTCCATGCTGTTTCCGCAAATGACACCCTCAAAGGAGCAGGGCGCGCCCCAGGGAATGGACCTGAGCGGGCTTGGCGAAGCCACGGAACCCAGTGCATTTTCGCTGTTCATGGAAAAGGTGCTGACGGTGCTTGCGGTGATTGTGGCCGCGCTGCTGGCGCTGTTTGCGCTGTACCAGCTTTTCCGGCTTATCAAAAAACTGCTGAAAAACCTATTAAGCCGGATCAGGGATTACTCCCGGGCCATCGGCGAAGGGTATGTAGACAAAACGGAAAGCCTGCTCGACTGGGGCGAAGTGATGAAGGCCACCAAAGATAGGTGGGCATCGTTTCAAAAGCGTCACAGAAAGCTTCCCGCATGGGAAAGCCTTTCCCCTAGGGACAGAGTCCGCCGCGTATATACGCTGCTTGTAAAGCAGCTGAAAAGCCCCGCGCCTTCCCTCACCGCCAGGGAATCACTGCAAAGCTGCGGGCTATCCCTTAAGCCTACGCAGGCGCAGCAAATAGCGTCGCTGTATGAGCAGGCGCGGTACAGCGATCACCCCATCTCCCCGGAAGAAGCGGACGATGCACGCAAAAACGCCGGCGTATAAAGGATTGGAACGGAGGCGCGGAAATGAACGGATTAACCGTTATGTATGTAGGCCAATGCGGCTTTGCACTGGACTTTGGGGATACGAGAATTGTAACCGACCCATATCTAAGCGACTATGTGGACAAAACCTGCTTCAGCGGGCGTACCCCCTGGCGGCGGCTATACCCGCCGCCCACCACCTTGCAGGCACTTAAGCCGGACGGCATTGTCATTTCCCACAGCCATGAGGATCACCTGGACCCCTGGACGCTTCAGCCGTTTTTTGCGCAGGGCGGCACATGCATAGCCGTGGCTCCCGCACCCGAATGCCCTCATCTTGAGCGTTTGGGCGCGCCCGATATCGTGTACGCCCGGGCGGAGGAAAGCTTCTTCATCGGCCCAGTGAAGGTTACCCCCATCCCCTGCGCCCATACCCAACTGCATACCGATGAAAACGGGCGCTTTCACGAACTGAGCTATATCATAGAGCGGGAAAACATCAGGGTATTTTTCGGCGGCGATATGAGCTTGTACGACGGGCTTTACCGGCGCCTTCGGGAAGCAAAATGCAGCCTGCTCTTGCTACCCGTGAACGGAGGCGACGAGGAACGCACGAAAAACGGCATCATCGGCAACATAAACTGCGCACAGGCAGCCTCCCTGGCCGCCGCGCTTCACGTCCCTTATATCCCCATGCACCACGACCTGTATGATATTAACGGCTGCGCCCCCAATGAAATCCTTCACGCGGCAAAGGCGGCAGGCGCTGCGGCACACCTTTTGAAGCCCATGCAGACATTGCGCCTGAACGAGACAGGCACCATTGAACAAAACTAACCGACCGTTTGCGTTGCCTCGCAAATCATCAAGGAGGGAGATTCATGAACCGTTCCATCTGCACGCGCCTTTTCCACCTGCTGATGGCAGCCGCTTTTGTAATGCTGCCGGCCATGGCATCCGCCCAAACCCAGCCCGATGTGCAAACGGCGCCAACCCTCACCCTCATCGGCCATTCCTCCGTGAAGATCAAAACGGCGGAGGGCGTCGTTATCTACATCGACCCCTACCAGCCCGGCGACTACAGCGAAAAGGCCGACATCATTCTCGTCAGCCACGAGCACAATGACCACAACCAGGTGAAATTGTGCCAGCAGAACGAAGGGTGCCTGGTGCTTCGGGTGAAGGAAACCATCAACCAGAAGGATCTAAGCTACAATACCTTTGAGCATCTGGGCGTAAAGATTGAGCCCGTCCCCGCGTCGAACAAGAACCACAGCATCAAAAGCTCCACAGGCTTTGTGCTGACGTTTGACGGCATCACCGTCTACCATGCCGGCGATACCTCAAGGCTGGACCAAATGGCGGCCCTGAAGGAGAGGAGCATCGATTACGCCTTCTTCCCCATCGACGGCAAGTACAACATGGGCGCCGCCGAGGCCATGGAATGCGCGATCCTGGTTGGTGCAAAGCACAATACGCCCATGCACTATTTCGATGCCGACCCCAATGGTTTTCAGCCGGAAAACCTGCTCCCTATCGCCTATGGGGAAACGGTGGAACTGAACAAAGAATAAAAGGGCACCCGGGAAAGCCACAATTGCTTTCCCGGGTGCAATGTCATTCCCCTTTTATTTCACGATGATCCCGAAAATCTGCGGCGGCATCGAAAACGCCATCATTCCGTTGTACAGCACCGTCACCTCATCCCCCGCTTCCAGCGCATCGGGCAAAACAGTTTCCTCCCCAATATTTACGCGGATGGGCCCCGTTTCCGCCTCCAGCATGAAATACCCTTCCCCGATTTCAGTCACCGTGCCGGATGCCTTCGTATACACATCCACCTTCAGCCCGCCTGCCTGCGCGGGGTATGAAAGGGCCATGATGCCGCTGAAATACACGGCCACCTCATCCCCCTCGTGAAGGACAGCCTCCATCTCCGGCAGATGCACCTGCACCAGGCTGTATTCTTCCGATGCCACCAGGGCGGTCTTTCCATCCTCACCCAAAGATTTCACCGTGCCATTAATCACAAAGCAGCTTACCTTATGCGCCGTGATTTGAGGCGGTATGGATTTTGTCATGGCACCACTATATTCCACAAACACATACTGGCCTGCCACCAGAGACGGGACGCCTTCCAGCACCGTTTCTTCATTGATCTGCACCAGAACCTGGCCATGCGATATACTGTCCAGCAGGAAGCTTCCGTCTTCCCTGATCTCCAGGATCACGCCTTCCAGCGTAGCCGGGGCAGCCGTTTCGGCCGGCGCACCAAAAACCATCCCCAAGGATACCATAAGCATTAAAATAGCCAAGAAAACCTTTTTCATAAATATGTGCCTCCTAAAGTATAAAGTGGTTCATTTGCCTTCCTTTTGTTGGACGACGGGGACTGTGTTTTGTTCCCGGCAGTTTTCTTCCACAACCCCGGCAGCCTCAAATGTCGCGTTGGTTCACTGCCGTTCCCATCGCTCTATTTCGGCCGCTTCCTCCGCCCGGCCTATTGCCGTCACTGGCGGCAACCGGGCTACGGAACCTCCTAAAAAGGCTAGACAAATGCCCCAATGTCTGTTATAATACGAAACGCTGGATTTGCCAATATAGCTCAGTTGGTAGAGCAGCGGTTTCGTAAACCGCAGGTCAAGGGTTCGAGTCCCTTTATTGGCTCCATTTTTTATCGAGGTGTAGCGCAGTTTGGTAGCGCGTTTGGTTCGGGACCAAAAGGTCGCAGGTTCAAATCCTGTCACCTCGACCAGTGAAATGCCCGCAATTGCTTGAAAAATCAAGTGGTTGCGGGTTTTTTATGTCCAAAAAGAAATTGTCCTAAATTGATAAAAAGCGATTTATTAACAACATTACTGACAGCATTACTAACAGCATTTACTGACAACAAGTCCAGAAGAAGACCCAGCACGAGATAATCTGAACTTTTCCAATGCACCGATATGCGGCAATCTCTTCACCATAATGATTTTCTGTGTTATAATCTGGAAAAACAGAAAATGAGGGATTCATATGCAGAAAAACCTATATCGCCTTTTTGCGCTTCTCGTCACCCTCATTCTTATCCCGTTCTCAGCACTTGCGGATCTTACAGTTACATTTTTTGATGTCGGTCAGGGTGATTCTGCCCTCATACAGGCTGACGGAAAAACCATGCTCATTGATGCCGGCCCAGATGAAAGTGCCAACAAACTGCTATCATATCTGTCCGACTTGGGTATTAAGCAGCTTGATATTTTAGTCGGGACACACCCCCACGAAGATCACATTGGCGGCATGGATGATGTGCTGGCCAAATACACTGTGGGATCCATATGGATGCCTAAAGCCGCAGCCGAAACCCAAACATTTGAAGACCTGTTGCTGGCTATTCAGAATAAAGGGTTGAAAATTACAGCCCCCACTCCCGGTTCAACTTACACCCTTGGTAATGCAAAAATAACTGTCCTGGCGCCGATAAGCCAAACGAATGAAGAGCTGAATAATTATAGCATTGTTTTTAGATTTGATTATGGGGACAACAGCTTTTTGTTCACAGGTGACGCAGAAGAACTTGCTGAAAGCGAGATCCTGCAGAGCAAACTCCTTATAGATGCCGATGTCCTTAAGGTCGGCCACCATGGAAGTGACACATCGTCCTCTCAGGCCTTTCTCGACGCAGTTTCGCCGGGGTGGGCCGTAATAAGCTGCGGTACTGGCAACACATACGGACATCCACATGCCGAGACTCTAGCGCGGCTTCAAGCAGCTGGCGCGACTGTCCTGCGCACTGACCTGGATGGGACAATCACTTTCACAAGCGATGGGAAGACGCTACAGCGCAAAGGAGAGGCATCTGTCGGGCGCACCAACACTGGCAGTGTAAACGTCCGGGCGACTGCATCGACCAAAGGCAAGAAGGTCACTACGCTAAAGGAAGGCGCAGTGGTGACTATTGTTGGTAGTACCATTGTATCCGGAGAAACATGGCACCAGGTCGAAGTCGGAGGAAAAACGGGTTATATCCGCGGGGATCTCTTAACGTTGCTGTCGGTCGACGAAGCCGAAGCAATACTATCCGCAACCCCTACGCCAAAACCCGAATCCGACTCAGATGGAACAAAATATATCGGGAACAAGAACACAAAGAAATTTCACTTACCATCCTGCCATACGCTTCCCGCGCCGAAGAATCAAGTGTACTTTTCGTCAAGGGATTATGCAATCGCTAAAGGCTACGAGCCCTGCAAAAACTGTGACCCTTAAGGAGGCCATATGAATTATATCGTTGATCGCGTTGAAGGCGGACATGCGGTATGCGAAGCAGAAGACCGATCAATGGTCGATATACCATTAAGCGAATTGCCTATTGGCATTAAGGAGGGAGACCGTATTAACCTGTGTGACGGAAAGTACTCCTTGCTTTTACCTGAAGATGATCGAAAGAAGCGGATTAGAGGCCTGATGAATGATCTATGGACCAAGTGAGGGTGCTTAAGAGTAAAACAAATCTTGAGAGGATGGTTTAAAATGCATAAAAAGACAAACGTCCTTGGTATCATATTCGCATGCCTAATACTTCTAAATATTATTCCCGCCTCAGCTGCTATATCCGTACTTCAAGGAAAATGGCAAAGTACTGATACCGATGACACATTGACCCTATACTTTGGCAACGAGGGAGAATGCATTTATTTTTTCGATGATAAAGATTCTACACAAAAAAGATATGGTTCATTTCAAATTGATGGACAAAGGTTAACAATAAAATTGAACGATGATTCATCTGAACAATTTGTCTATCTATACAATGGTCAGGTTCTAAAGTTACTCAATACCAACACTAATTTTGCTTACTGCATGACGCGCTGCAAATGGGAGATACCCGAGGGCCTTATAGGCAATTGGATAACTGATGATGAAACAACAGTAATGTCAATTAACGAAGACGGTTCTTACTCCACTAAAAATACATCGACTAATGATCCAAAGTATGAGTATCATACATTTGGGGTGATTATCGCTGATTCAATTACACTTGATTTTGTGAGGAGCGATGAACAAGCTGATAATTACTTAATGCTATATGACTTAGCCGGTGATGTTCTGAACATTGTAGACACAGACATGAATGATTTTATTAGGCTGCAAAGAATGAAGGGAAATGAAAGTGCTGTAAAATAGAAACCTTAAGAATAGCAAAATTCTATATTGAAGTATGAAGGAGGCTATAGCCATGTGCGGCCGGTTTTGCGTAGACATAGACATCCCTATCGAAGAATTAAAAACAATAATTGCAGAAGTTGACCGACGGTTAAAGGAAATAACTCAGCCAGGCGATGAACAACTGAAAATGCCGCTGGGAGAGATTTTCCCGACAAACATTGTGCCTACAATTATTTCAAACAAGCTGAATGAAACATTGGCCAGCCCTATGCAGTGGGGGTTTTCAAAATTTAACGGTCCTGGCGTTATTATTAACGCCCGTAGCGAAACAGCGTTTGAAAAACCAATGTTCCGTCTTCCCATGATGGAAAGGAGATGCCTGATTCCAGCCACCAATTATTTTGAGTGGGAGACGCAGGGAAAGAAGAAAATTAAACATGCCTTACGAGATCCAGATAGTCAGCTTATCTACATGGCCGGTATCTATCGATATGAGGCAGATAAACTGCTACCTGTCTTTACCATCCTCACCCGCGATGCAGCACCTGGAATCCGATATATCCATGAGCGCATGCCAGTGATTCTTCCGCCAGATGAGAGGAAAGCCTGGCTTTCAGACACCTCCGATATTATGGACGTTTTGTTGTCCGCTCAAGATAATATAATAGCCGAGGCAGTATAGATTAAGACAAGTGTTGTAGCGCCCCTGTCGGGCGCTTTTTTGTGTGCATCCAAGAATTCTCATTGATTCATTTTTTTCGCCGTGCTATCATACGAATGAACAAGAACATTTGTTCCCATAATATTGGTGGGGGCGATAGCTTGAACGACAGGGTAGTGCTGCACGTGGATGCCAACAGCTTTTACGCTTCGGTAGAACAATCCGAGCACCCGGAGCTACGAGGCAAAGCTGTAAGTGTTGGCGGGGATGCATCAAAGAGACACGGCATCGTGCTGGCGAGCTCCAGGGAGGCCAAAGCCTGCGGTATAAAAACAGGTGAGCCTATCTGGGAAGCAACTCAAAAGTGTCCTTTTCTTACGGTTATACCAGCTAACTTTAGCCTTTATGAGAAGTATAGCAAACGCCTGCATGGGATGTTTAGTGATTATACAGACCTGGTCGAAGGGTTCGGCGCCGATGAAGCCTGGCTTGAAATAAAGCAAAAGAACTTCACACTAGATGACGGCGTTAAAATCGCAGACACCATAAGAAAAAGAACATGGGATGAGCTGGGGATCACGACCAGTGTCGGAATTGCCACAAATAAGATGATGGCGAAACTGGGCTCGGACCTGCGTAAGCCGAATTTTTCCACTCTTATTCGGCCTGAAGACATACCATCAAAAATTTGGCCGCTGCCGGTAAGCGACCTGATGTATGTTGGACCCAGTGCCGCCCGTGAGTTGGCACAGCATTATATTTTGACGATAGGCCAGCTCGCCCAGAGCCCTACGGAATATCTGGAAACCCGATTTGGGATAAAGGGACCTGTGCTCAAGGCTTACGCAATGGGCCTGGACACAACGCCTGTAAAGCCGGCTGAAATGAGTATTCCGGTTGAGAGCGTTGGAAATAGCAGCACCTTGCCTCGCGATGCGAAGACTAGAGAAGATGCCATTATTGCAATCCATATGATTGCCGAATCCGTGGCCTCCAGATTACGCGAAGGTGGATTTTTGAGCAGGTGCATAACCTTTGCAGCAAGGGATACAAAACTGGCTTGGTTATCTAGGCAGCATACAATCAAGCTCCCCACGGCACTAGCCGGTGAAATCGCTGCGGAGGCAATAAAGCTTATGGATCGGCACTGCCTGCACATGTTACCAATGCGTTCGCTAGGCATAAGCTGCTCATCCCTGGTTCCCGCAGAATCACCACTACAGCTTGACATGCTGGTCGACAACGAGAAGCGGGAAAAGCAAATTGCCCTTGCCGCATCTGTAGATGATATCCGCCGGCGCTTTGGGTACAAGGTAATCCAGCGTGGCATTGTTCTGATGGATGACCAGGTCGCGCAGATAAATCCAAAGGAACATACCCTGCACCCTGTGCCTTTGTACACCGGTAAGAAATGAAAGGTGAAAAGCAATGGAACAGAAAAATGTGAAGCAATATGTGGCTATGGATGTGCACTATACTGAGGACGGTGAACTAAAGCCAACGCTTTTGTATTGGCCTGATGGAAAAGTATATAGGATTGAGAAAATCCTTGAAGTCAAGCCTGGAGCCAGTATGAAGGTAGGCGGCGCAGGAATGCGTTATACAATCCGAGTCTCCGGGGAGGATAGATCGTACACAAGGGATCTGTATTTGGTGGATAATCGCTGGTTTGTAGAAGTAAAGGTCCCCGTGTGAAGCCTGTTTATTCTTGTACACTGATTGGCACGCCTTGCTGTAATGAAATCTTCGGCACATGCGAAATGAATACGTCCAGTACGGTTTGGTCCTCAAGAATCGTTTCCTCGGCATAGATATCAGTTTTTTTTGCTTGAGCAAGTATGGCCTGGAGCTGGTTCTCGGTTATAAGGTATTGTCTTTCCGGCATCTGTGATCACTCCTTGTCGTTCTCTTTTAGGGTATTCTTATTTTTCCTCCAGTTGGCTATCCGTTTAGCGTTTTCAGTCTGCTCACCGAGCCCGTATGGGTGCCTTCTATATGGCATATGCCCATCAACACCGCTTACCGTACATTGCATCTCATCGGCAATCTGCCGCACGGATTTGCCAGCTGCTATTTGTGCGCTGATATAAGTAGACTTAGGCGTTGTTAACTCGCGTGCATCGATCAGTACGCGCCGTACCTTATACTCCGACAAATGCAACATTCGGGCTGTTGTTTTAATGATGCCGATCGCTTTGTACAAGGCAACAATATCGTCTTTCGTCATGGCATTTTTGCCTCCATGGGCAGATTATATCACACATAAGCGCGGGTTAAAATGTTATGTTGACAATTCAAAGCCAAAATGTTATATTTCCCCTGACGGGATAACCCCGCGGATTGAAATTTTTGTTATAAACTCTCAGATTTGAGAAGAAAAGCGCACCCCTACTCGGAGCGCTTTTTTCGTTTATCGTCTGGTTTTGGTGTTCCAGCCGGGATGCACCAGGTAAGGCGGCCGGCTATTATGCGCTGTCTACCCCACTCCAGGCTTTTGATATGCAGCCGCGCCATTTGATCACTGACGCCCCATGATGCGGCGGCCTCTGACACGGTCCACTCGTACAGTCCTAAATCATGCCCGGGGTGGGCTTCTTCCCAAGCGTGAGCAAAATCTTGCGCGTCTACCTGCCGCCCGCTTGGAATCGTTATCATTGCCGATCCAAGTATCGCCTGCCCGGGCAGGTTGTTCGCGGCCAGCAACCCTTTCACAATTGCCCTGGCTGCGTCTTCGGGGGCTTGGCGGAAGTACTCGTGGTCAATCTTTTCGGATAGGCATGCAACCGCCTCATTAGTAGACCGCTCAATCTCGTCTTCCTGACGGTCGTAGGCTTCAATGATTTTTTCTACGCTCTGCACGGCTTCTTTGTAAAAGCCCAAGGCGTTGGTGGGGCCGAGCAGCCGCACGACGGCTGGCATCTGCCTTAACCGCTGAGCAAATTCGTTCGCGTTCATAGTATCCTTTCTGCCGGGGGATTGGCCGCCCCGGATTGGCGTGTCGCTTAAATCTCGTCCCTACGGATAATGCCTTGCACGGCGTAGTCAATCTGCTGTACGTGGTTTTCATTGCGGACCCGGTTAATGATGTGGGTCGCGTCATCCTGCGCCCGGAGTTCACAAATTGCGTTGCTGGCCATTTCAACGCGCTTTTCGTCGCCCTGCACGTATGCACCAAAAGCTTCGCGTGTCTGCTCACAACTTTTGATCATGACTTCAAGGGCGTGCACTTTGTCGGCGATGATCTTTTCGGCCCAAGCCACCTGCTTATCGGAACCTGTCATTTCAGTGTCCTCCCTGGCTCGTACTTGATTATATATTACCACGTCATGATAATTTAGTCAATAGATTTGCCAATCAATTTTTAGCAAAAAATCTCGGAGGCCTAAAAACCTCCGAGGAAATAGTATTCGGTCCTAAGACCATCCAGAGCTGCCATTCGCAATTCTTTGTATTGTTCTCAGGTCATAAATCTAAACTTCCTTTATTCAAGATAAAATGCCTGTCCTGAATCCCTTAAAGACCGGTTGCCGCAAGCCGCCTTTGCTGGTGCGTTTCATGTACCTGACTGTACATAAAGGCATAAAGGCAAACCATTTGGCATCTTCATTCCCTGGCGGCACCCGATCAAACGGGCATTTCGGGCTAATACCCATCCGACTAACCTGCTCTCGCGATACACCCATTGTCACATGCCCTTCGTATTCCAATCTGCCATCAATTTTCTTTCCTAGAACAAGGCTGACGAGAGGACCCTCTTTAGGGACGTATCCAACGGCGATGAAATCCTCTTCCTGTAAGTTTTTTATCTTGACCCAATCCTTAGTCCGCTTTCCGGGGTGGTATAAGCTGCTGGAACGTTTGGCAACAATTCCTTCAAGATCCAGCTCTTCCGCTAGGTTATATAGTGCAACACCTTGCCCCTCTATCACCCGTGAAATAGCAAGTCGATCATTTTCTCGAACAGAACTGATAAGCAATTGCTTTCGATCCCGTACCGGTAAGCCAAATAGCTCTTTTCCATTCAGATAGATTATGTCAAATGCCACGAATGTTACAGGGGCCGAATTCGCTGCCAGATGTATTTTAAACGGATCTACCATCACCGCTCGGCGTAGCAGCTTCTCAAAGTCCGGCTTTCCGTCAGCCAACACTATAAGCTCCCCGTCAAGGATAATGTTTCCGGTCACTTGCTTATGGATGTCCTGGAGCTCCGGGTATAACCGCGCAAGTGCAATGTTTTCTTTGTTTCGTAAGTCGGTTCCGTTATCACCCAAATAAGCCAAGCATCTTATTCCGTCAAGCTTAAGCTCGAACAAAAAATCTGGGCTATCAAAAGGCTGCTTTTCTTCCGTTATCAGCATCGGGCTTGCGCTTCGAGCATTAAATACGTCCATGTTACCTCCAAGGCGCGGTTGGCATTAGATAATTTGCGGAATAGAAGGTAATTTTAGCAGGAAGAAGTAGGATGCTGTCCCTAAATTAAATCTTGGCATCGCTCCCAGTGAGGGTAAGTGAGGAAGGAGGTCGGTACCACAATAATATTATACCAGGATGAATCGTATATGCATGTGGAGAAACACTCTTGAGGATGATACCAATGTCCACTATACGGCTGACGCACCGGTATCTGATGATGTACTGGAAGAGATCCTGGAGAGGGTCAGTAGGAAGTATGGAGCTGTCGCTGGCCAGGGAGAGCAAAAGAAGGGACAGGCAACTGAAGCTAATTTATGACAGCCCATGATGTCAATAGACCTAATGGGCCTTTTCATTTCTTGGTGCATAAGGAAACAATAGACAACAAGCGAATATCCATGTTATATTCAGAGCAATGCAAATAGCTTACGAAAGAAGGATTAAACATGAGAGCATTTTGGATGCTGAACCTTGTGGTTCTATATTTGCGTAAACTGTTGACGTCAGATGAAAGTGCTGAAATGAAGATGGGTACAATTATTATTGGCATGTGCTATATAATCGTATTTGATGCGATATATAAAAGAGATAATCCTTCTTTTTTTGGAATATTCGAATCTACAGATTCTACGTCAAGTTTTAAAGATAAATTGCACTTCTTCTTCTCGCAAGCTTTGCTTGCCATTAAAGCACTTTTATTAAGTCTTATCTGCATGATTCCAGTTTTTGCAGTCAACATAGTTCCCTTCATTTTTATTTCAGAACACGAACTTGCTTTTTTCATCAGTACATTTTCTACGATTGTTGCAATAAGAATCTTGGCGTTAATTTTTGACTTTAAGCTAATGAAGCTATTCCTGAACGTTGCCCGTTTTTCTTTGGTTATAATGGTTGCTATTGATAAGTACGGTGGTACAGTCTATTTTGGACTCGAGTCTGCAGACACTGCAGTTCTAGCATCCTTGATTTTTGACACGATATTAAGTTCCGCTGGCCTGGAAAAATGCCTTGAAACAATAAGGGATCGAGAAAGGAAAAAATCAAAAGATGTGCAATCGGTTGAAATTAGTTCCTCTGGAACATGAGAGCGCCAAAAGAATGATCAGATGACATTTTCTCTGTATTTCTGTAAAACAGTTGACAGTGGTGCATGTAAACCGAAATACACTTTAGGGGCGAAGCTGTAAACTATAAATACCCCCTGCATTGCTGCCAGAAGAGGAAAGAGGAAGGGCACCTGTATTACAGGGACAATGTGCGCGGGATAGAGGGGGTATGCAATGTGCGGCATAAATAAGTCTGGATAGAAAGCCAATGATATAGGCCCTGAGCAGATTTTCGTGGGAATACATTACAAGATTGACATTTTTAATTTAAATAAGTAAAATATGTCGGGAATTGTTAGGAGGAATTTGGATATGTCAATTTTGGATGATGAAGTGAAAAAAGATAATAAGGTACAGAAAATCATAAACAATGGAGCAGAAATTGCAGGAGCTGCTGTTGGTGGCGCACTGGGCTTTTTAGCAGGTGATCCAGGAACGGCAGCACTTCTTGCGTTGGGAGGTGGATTGGCTGGTAAAGCATTAAAGAAAATAGGAATTGAAATTTCAGAACGTCTTTTAGGAAGTAGAGAAAAGACTAGAGTTGGTGCAGTTATTGCAATTGCTGCTAATAAAATAAAAGAGCGTATTGAGGAAGGTGAAAGCATTAGAGATGACGACTTTTTTGTTGTGAAAAAGAATGGTCGAACAAAGGCAGATGAAGTAATTGAAAATGTCATTCAAAAGTGCCAACGTGATCCCGAAGAAAAAAAGATTGGTTATATGGGCCTTTTATTAGCAAATATCGCCTTTGATAAATCAATAAGCGTTGAATTAGCTCACATAGTTATCAAAACAGTGGAAATCTTAACGTTTCGTCAAATATGCATTTTATCAGTTGCAGGAGGAAAAGAAAAAGAGGCTCTCAGATCAGTAAATTACCGTGAAGAGAAAGAATTCCCTCGCGAATTATACCAAGTACTTCATGAATGCTTTGACTTATATAGCCGGAGTCTGATTAACTTTAAAGGCACAGCAGCACTTGGATTAACCGATGTTTTGCCTTCTGCAATGACAGTACAAGGAGTTGGTGTTGATATGTATAATAATCTTGAATTGTATAGGATGCCATTAAATGAAAAACTAGACATAATAAAAATTCTAGTATAGTAATTGATAAGATTAAAATCCCGATGCATTATCGAACTTTTTTTGCTTTCCTCTCGCTTTCCTTTCCGCCGCTGCGTCCGCCGGATGTTCTAGCCAGGTAGCACAGGTGGAATCCCACGGCCCGGTAACCGCGATCAATGGTGTCCAGGAAGCTGGCGCTGGTCCAGCGGTGCATATAAACTGCTATACACTTTAGGAGCGAAGCAGTAAACTATAAATATCCCGGCATCTCTGCCAGGAGAAAAGGAGGAAAGGCGCTGGTGATTGTACGCGCACGGTGGGTGGAGCGTATGCATGTATCGTAGGGATTTCTTCATTAAGCGCTTATAATTTCCGCAACAGTGGTATCGGTAAGTTTAAGTTGCGGAGTGTATTGTTGAAATGCTTTGTGAACTGCGTCCTGTTCATTTTCCGCTTCAATTACGACTGTCGTTTTTGCTATCCCATCAAGAGCATAAAGGCCAGCATATCAAGTGGTTTCCAATCTGGCCCAATTATTTTTTCACGTTCGGTAATCAATACATTGAATTTCATTTTGCTTTCTCCTCCACTTCTTTCCAAAATGTAAAGTACATTTGTGCAATTGATTCTAATAATGTATAAAGAATATAAATCATAAAGAATATGTTAATCGAAGCTAAATATTTGAGCACATATACTGGAATAATGTATTGCAAGAACAACTCAGCCACCATAATAAGTAGGTAGGCCACTTCTACTATCGTGTTATAGGTTATATTGGATAACAGCACTTGAAAAAGCGTAAGCTTCTCTTCGTTAAGTGGTTTGTAATTATCATCAGATGCGGTGTGTTGTCTCAGCCGATTTATGTTTTTGCTGTCAGATGACACAATTATTGTGATTATCGCTATAGAAAATGATATCAGGATAGCAATTGCATTAATTTGTATACCAAGCGAACTGTTAAAAATATCCTCTGGTTTTATACTGGCATTAAGATCAAATGCGCAAGTATATATAAGGGCAATAATGGAGGGAATAGCTGAGACTATTAATGATTTAGACAGGTGTCGCCTCGTTTTTAGATAATCTGAAACCGGCATGAGAGCTACGATCTTTTTTATTTCGAATCTCATTCTGCCTACTCCTTAAATCCTCAATTTTTTCTTGCGACTTACTAAAAAAGCTTTCGCTATTTACTTCGTCTGTTAACTCCGTTGTGTCGACTTCCAAAAATTGTTTCATCTTAATCGCTTCAGTATCAAGTCGGAACGGTCCGGATTGATTCTTCCCCTCTGCCACAATGCGTTTGATTATGTTAGCACTACGATGATCCCTGTAGTACTCTGCAACCAAGTTTTTTGGAATAAACTTAAAACGGGCAACTTTACCAATAGTTATATCGATGGTATCTTTAATATTATCCCGATTGGCAAGACGCAAAAAATCATCTTGCATATCGGCCCTATCAACAGTTACCTTTAATAAGGATATGCTCTTCATTCTCTGTAACTCCATAAGGAAGTCATCTCCCGGCATATCTTCCTTGACGAGGCTATATTTCATATCTTCGTCAGTCTCTTCACGATATGAAGCCAATGAATGATTCAAATAGCTGACTATTTTGGTAATGCCAATACCATAGTAGTTGCTTTCCTGAATGCAAATCATGCGGTTATCGCGTCCATTATATCGTAAACATAAATGAGTTTTTTCTTCGTCGCCATCAACAGAACGTTTTATCGCTCCTCTTTCTTCCATTATTTGTGTATCGATTACATTCCGCACATGGTTATACTTCGCAGATTTGAATGTCAAGTTATAGTTTCCGTTTCCAAGTACACACAATTCATCAAGCCAAACAACCTTCTGATCAGAGAAGTAATCTTTTTTACGTTCAATCAATTCCTTGCCCTGCAGGCTCTCTAGCATTTTTGTAAAGCTATGCAGAAATTCAGAAAACCTAAAAATATCCCTTCCGCTCATACTGGCTGCAAAAACAGTAACATAATAAAAGTATACGGGTACTTTTTTCATTTTATACGCTCCTCGATATTTTCCCACATAATACCACAGTTTTCACTTGTTGGGAATCGGGAACGTTCGTTCTTTTTCGGCAAGAATAGTTCCCCGCCCTCCAACCGGAAGGACGGGGTCCATCTTCTCCCTGCCACACCAGGTAGCTCAGAAACCTTCCGGATTGGTCGGGTTGTTCAGCACACCGAATGCTACCAGCAGGGACAGAATCAAATCCACGACGGTTTGTGCCCAAGACTGCGTGATATTCAGGGCATCATACAGCCCCAACTGTCCAGCCAGTAGCAGCAACGTGGCCGATAGGCCCGCCCAAGTGACTTTGGATTTCCAACGATTTTGTTCCATGATAGATACCTTCCTTTCAATATATCCTATGTTTTTGATATTTCCACCCACCCGATGTCAGTCAGGTGGGTGCATTTTAATATGCTCGTCCAGGCGGCGGTGAGCAGATTTGCAGCTTTCCTCACAGCGCGTGATACGCTCTGCCATGTGCCCCATGTCCTCGCGCATGCGCTGCTGGTCCACGCGGATGTCATCCACGCCGCGCATTATGTACTTTAGATCCATCCGCAGGCTTGTGTCTTCCCCGGCATCATTCTTTGAATCAAAGGCTGCCTGCTTGGCATCAAGTTGGGCATTGCGTTTGCGCGTATACAGCATCCCGGCCAAAGATATCAGCAAGGCAAGTACCGTAAAGACAATACCTAACGTTTTGTCGTCAATCGTCATTAGTAGTCATCCTCCACATAAAAATAAGGCCACACGGCCTCCTGCAGGATTCCCGCGGCAAGTGCGACAATGTTTCACCTAACCCACCTGCAAATTACTTGATTTGGCCCTGCAGGGCTATCAGGAGTTCTTGCGCCGTCGCTCTACTCAGGCTCAGGTTAACCTTGTCTGTTCCCTCCTGAGGGCTGCCGTCGGGCTCATCCTCGATGTTTTGAAGGAACTTCACCATGACATAGCCCTGCTTGCCATTGTAATCCACATATACCCATCCTTCAGGAGAATCCTTGTCCAGGATCTTGACCGTCTGGCCGGATGGAATCTGCAAAATGCGTGTTGCCTTTTCGTTGGCATCAGCCCGCAGGTTCAGACCTCCCCCAATCACCTTGCCTACCCACAGCGTATCCATGATTTCTTCACCTCCTCCCTGACCATCGTAAGATACTTTTTTCAGCCGGCCACCCCATTTCCAATTGCCCAGGGATGTATCAATCTTGATACCGCTGCCTCCGGTCCAGGATGTGCAGTGCTTGATCTGCAGGGGTGCCACGCTGATGACCACGCCCACATGGTAATAATCGCCCTGGTCGGCATGGGATTTATAACCAGCCGGAAGAGCGTATTTTGCGTCACCAGGCGCCCAACGTTTGTATACTGCTATTCCGGGCTGTAGCTGGGCCACGCTGGTGATGGACACCAGTTCCCGCATTTCATTCCTTGCGGTGTAGTTGCTGCCGTGGGTCCCCTTCCATGCCCCACCGGCCCTGCGCACTGCGCCGATGATCAGCCCAATGCAGTCGCAATAACCATTACTCCCGTCGCAGCCTTTCTTGTATGTGGGTTTTGCGGCTTGAATGGCTTTGCAGGCTGCAAGGAAGGCCGCTGTTGATATAGGTGGCATGGTATCACCTCCAATTTAAAAGGCTGCATCTTTCGATGCAACCTCTACTTGGTTCCCGCCATACCCTTTCCTACGGCCTTAGGCGGGCCTGATGTCTTGGCATTCTCAACCGGGGGAGTAGATTCTTTGGAGCTTTCTTCCTGCTCAGGCACTTGCCCGCCCTGTGCAGGCGTGCCGGGCGTCCTGATTTCTGCCGCCGCCACCGCCTGGATCAGGTCCTGTGTCTGCACCACCTGCTGCACTGCTTCATGAAACGGTCCGCTGATCTGTACCTGATTGAGTAGGTTAAAGAGTTGGTTCTTCTGCTGCTGACTGTCCAAGGTCATTTTCGGTCTCTCCTTTCGTAATGGGCGTAACTTGTTTTTGTAAAGTGAAAAGCGCACCCTCGACGGCAGCATTTGCCGCTTCGAGTTCCGCGATTCTTTGACGTAGGGCCGCCTCGCGTTCATCCGGTGTTTCGACCTGAACAAACACGGTCTGATAACTAAAAACAGCATTGTATCCCCTGCGCACGTCTTTTTCAACTTCGACGCCATCCTTGTCCTGCTCCATCAGATGCCAGTCGTTGGCAACCATTGCATTGATCTGATCGTCGGTTAACGGGAAGTCAGATACAACGCAAAGCGTAGGCCGCGCTTTACCTTCGTAATATTCCTCGTTAGCCAGTATATCGACCTCCGAGATAATTTGATCACCTGCAATGATCTTCGTCCTTTGCTTACCCATCATTTCCAAACACCTCCCACTTTTTGATGTGCGTGTGTGCGATACCAGACCGCGTTTTGCTTGTTCCAGAACAGGCGTTTGCCCCATACACCGCTTGCTTTTTGCCACGGCTGAATTGGCAAGTCCCAACTTACGATCAACTGTATCCATGCGCCCGACAGAATACGAAACACAGAACCAGCACTATACCCGCTGTCGTTACCATCTCCTCTGATCCTTATCGGGATTCCGCTGTCGTTCATGTAGAATTTTCTGTCGTTGTATAAGTATTTTGACAGTTCTTCGTGTACGTTGGTTGATGCACTTGCCCCGGACGTCGTAAACCGTGCTCCCATATCCTCTGCGAATTCCGTATGCATCACCTTTGCATATCGATGACTGGAATACTGGTAGGTATCCGTGATGAAGAACTCTACTTCACGGATCAAGGCCCCCCACGGGATCAAGATGTTTGACGGGTAATTTGAAGGCTCCTTTATGAGGTTATATATGACGCCACTTCCGCTAGGGTTGCTGTCAACAATGAAGTCGCTGGACGCCTGTGCGGAGAAAATTGTATAGAACAGCTTGGACCACCACCCTCCGCAATTTCATTGTTACGCAACGTGTTGCAGCCAGATATCGCCGTCCACGCCTCCGGAGGGGATGCCAGGACCGCCTAAAAGATTCCCGGCATGATATACGCGCTTATTATAACTAGGCCCAGCGTATATCTCGCCTTCAACGCGCATCCCCTTGTTAAACCAATGGCCAACATCTGCATCAGTGTTGTAATGACAGTAACTTGTATTCCATGAACCGATCTGTATTGATTTCCCGGAAGAAACAGATTTGAGGTATCCCGCGTAAGCCGTAAATGTTCCATTTACTTGCGCAGACCCATCTGTAAATAGTTGCAATGCGTATTTACCCGCACTGTAATTATAGAATCCCGCCATATAGGATTCGCCTGAACCGCGCCCAGTCAAAGTCCATACTCCTGTAGTGCCACCGAATCTAAAATCTGTAGGTACTGTAGTATCATTAGAATACTGATAAATTGTTGTGCGCGCTCCGGCTGTGGGATTCCTAATAGTCACATTTCCGCTTAATGTACTATTATCATTAACAACAAAAGGTCTGTTAATAGAAAAACTTCCAGCAACGGAGTAAGCCCAAACAGAACGAGCATTTGTTCCATCCCATAAACCTATCACATTCCCGGAAGTAGGCGAAGCACCATATAAAAACACAGTCTGATCTCCAGTGCCGCAGTGCTGGAATGTTACATGCTGTTCAAGTGCTCCCGTGCCAATGATTAAATCCGTCGTGGAACCGTTACCAATCGCGCCTGTCATTGTGCCGCCAGTGAGTGGCAAAACACCAGATAAATCGCCTGCTCCATGTGCATGCACGGCAGCAGCGGCCCCGATATCAGCAAGCACCTGTGCAGGTGTTCGAGGCGCAAGCGGACCCGTGCCAGCGCCTCTAAGATAATTGCCACTCGGTACGTTGACCAATCCTGTCCCACCGCTTGCCACGGGAAGCGTTCCTGTGATTTCCCCCACCGGGTGAGTGTGAGCAAAGTCAGAGATGTTCGCCTTGACGTGGGTGTGTAAAGCAGCAGCAGCCCCTATGTCTGCAAGCACCTGCGCAGGCGTACGCGGCTGCAAGGCGCCTACTCCAGCCCCACGTAAATAGCTTCCTGACGCCACACTGGCCAGACCGGTTCCGCCGTAAGGCACCTGCCGAATTCCAGACGTATCAACGTTCCCGAAACGAGCATCCAGCGTCTGCCCCTTGTAGTAGATTTCCCAAGCAGGGTTTACCTCAAAGGCATCAATACGCTGTGAAATCATGCCTATGGCAACGCCACGGCCACCAACCCTGTAATGCAGCAGCCAGCTTTCCGTGGGTACAATATCAGTCGCTTCGACATAATACAATCCATCAGTAATGCCGACCCTTACAACATAACTATTGGCAGCAACAAAGCCGCTCCCCGCTACGTACGCAACGCCAGAACCTTTTATGGTCGTATATATTTGGGTGTAGTCCCCGCCGACATATGGCCGCCTGGAGGTCACCATGGAAGCAACTGCGTTTTTGCCGTTTACGCTTGCTATCGTATAATTTGCCGTTACCAGGACATACGTCCCAGAATCGTTAGGTGTACCGTCCGAATTGCAGCGGATTGCATCAATGGAATCTATCCTGGGCGGATCGTAGGCACGGAACGTGACGCTTACCGTCACCGATTTTTTGCGTCCCCTGGAATCCGTCACTTGGCAGGTGAACGTGACTGTGCCTATAGCATTTATCGCAGGGGTACTATACGGGCTTGTAAATCCAGTCACGCCGCCACCGGTCATTTTTATTTCGACGATGCTGCTCCCGTAGACACCTGATACACCGTTGGCCGTAAGCTGCACACCGCTGATCCCCTGGACATATTCAGCCCAGGCAGACGGTACACCATTGTTGATTCGGGCAGCGGACAGGGAGGATATGTTGGGTACGATGGCAGCACCGGCCTTGATCGTGAATTGCTTCGTAACGGACCCAGTGAGCACGCCGCCCATGTACGTATTTACGGTGACGGTAGCTAAGCCAGATTCGGAATTTGGGATAGCGTCCAACCATGTGAGAGGCACAGTCAATGACTTGCCAAAAGGCGCTGTATAGCTGGCACTGTCGCTCTGGATGCTCGAATAGTCCTTATAGGCGGTCTGGAAGCGCCATATAATTTCATGGTCTGCGTCTGGGTGCGTGGGCGTGATCGTGGCTGTGATCGTCTGTCCTGCGTCGAGCTCGGCCTTGTCCAAAGAAAAATCAGACTGGGGAATAAAATAGTCAGTCTCCAGGACGCCACTTACGTTGTCACGGAGATTGATCAGGTTGCCGGTGCTGCCACTGCTGGCCCTGACCGTGAAAACAATCGGGCCGTCGCCCGACTGGGCAAGGGCAGAGGCAAAGGATATCAGGGAAACCGTTTGATTATGAATATTGGGGTTTTGGGCAAAATTCGCAGTCGTACCGATCCCGCTGCCCTTAACCAGTTCTAGGAAGCATTGAGTGGAATAGATTCGGATATTGTTAAGGGTCAGCCGCACCGCCGTGACCATGGCATTGGCTACACCAGCCCCGGATGCGTAAGCCGAAAAAGAAGCACCGCCCCGTAGGTCAGCGTTTTTGTTGGTGAACGATGTCAGGTTAAATTGTAAGGTCGGCAAGGCATCCGCCTCCTATCCTATCCATTTGTCGCCACAACTGCCGTCAGCTAGTTTTGTACGGGCCACAAAACCTACCGTCATTTGTTTACGTATGTCGGCGTTTTCAATCTCCATTTTGTTATCGGTGATTTTTGTGACCTCATTGTTGTACTGATCCCTGATAGCAACTCTGTTAGCCGCAACGAGCACGGACGTTGGCACGCCAGTCTGGCCCACCACGGCCCCCTCAGGAGTGACCTTAAAGACGGTTTCTTGCACGTTCTTAAAGCTTTTAAGGTTGGTGGCGTCGCTTTCCAGCCCCGAAACTTTGCCTTCGGCGGTTCCGACGCGCACGAATAAGCCGTTGACATCCAACTGCGCAACGGCAAATTGTGCGTTAACCTCGGTCTTGGTGGCCATGCCTGGCAATGCTGATTCAATGGTGGTGATGCGGGCCGCTGAAGCGTTGATTGCCTCGGATGTAAGGCCTAGATTTGTGATTACATCGGTTTGTACCTGTTCCAAAGCAGCATCATTGTGGGTATCCTGCACCGCCACCCAAGCACTCCCGGACCAGCGGTAAAGCTTGTTGCTGTCGTTGGTGTCTATCCATAGGTCGCCTGCATCGGTGGCCGTCATGCCCGTTGGTGCGTCAATCTGGGCGAATGTCCGCACCTTCCCATCAGCGGTGGCCTGGGCCGTGCCTGCCGCTGAAAGGGCCTGTGCAAGTGCTACGGTGGTGATGTCCACCCACGCCGAGCCTGACCAGCGCTTTATGGTAACTGGGCTTGCGTCGGTATCATACCAGACGTCACCCGTTGCTGTAGCGGTCGGCTGGCCGGGCTGGTAGAAGATTGTGGTCTTTCCGCCTACGGCTGTATTGAGAGCTGCAATTGAATTTGCGTGCGCCGTCACCGCGGCATCATTATGGGTATCTTGATATAGCTGCCATGCCGTGCCCGACCACCTGGATACTTTATTATTGTTGGCAGTATCAAACCATAAGTCCCCAACGTCTGCAGCGGTCATGCCGGTGGGAGCAGTTGTTTGAGCAAATGTACGTATCTTCCCGTCGGCTGTGGATTGCGCTGATGCGGCGGCCTGCAATGCGGCAGAAAGGACCGTGGTGGTAACATTCACCCAAGCACTGCCGGACCAGCGGTACACGATAACAGGATTCACATTATTTTTGTACCAGAAATCTCCGGTCGCTTTTTGCGGTGGTTCAGTAGCCCCAAAGTATATGGTGGATTTGCCGTCTACCTGATCGGCCAGGGCATCCAAGCTGTCCGACACCGCGCCAACGCCTTCAGCGAGTTCCTGCACAGCACCGCTTGCGCTCAAATAAACGCCATGCTCTGTTTCTATAAAAACCTGATCCCCGGCAATCCCGCGGGGAGTGAGGCCAATACGCCATATCCAATTGCCTTCACCGTCCTTCTGATTGGAAAAAGCGATGAAGCCCGCTCCTTCGTAAGTGGCGCCGTAATATGGGCTTTCAGGGTTTGTGTTTTCGCGCAGCGTTCCCTTGCCGTTGATGATTTCAGCATCCACAAAGCTGTCACTGGCTCGCATCCACACCCGCATGAGATCCATGGGGCCGATCACTCGGGCAGCGTTCACATTCCCGTCAGGGGTAAAAACCTTTGTAGAGCGGTTCCGGCTGTCTGCTTTTGTCACTCCATCAATAACGCAGGATGATAGCATGCCAAACCCGGTCCCGTAGGTAAGCACTTGCTTGGTGATGATCGTTTTGACGGGGTTACCTTGTAAATCAATAACCTGGACCCGGTCCCCGCACTCCCAGGATGGATCACCTTGCCAAGATACAGTAGTAGCGGATACTTCCAATCCGCCAAGGGCGGAAAGCATATTACTTGTCAGCGTGGCCAGTGTTGAGGATCCGTGCGCCAGCAAGGGATTATTACCGATCTGGATGGAATTCGCGGAATTGTCCACTATACCCGGATTGACAGCGTACCTATTCGCTGAAGTGCCTTCCGGCGCACCATACCCAGATACAAAAATCGTATTCAACGGACCAAAGGTATTGCCGGGCTTATCTAGGGTTTTATATCTATCGGGGCCGATGGTGGCAGCAACAGCGACGGCAATAGATATGATTTCAAGATTCCCTGTCCGACCAATACGCGCAAAGCCACTGGCGATGCAAGCGATATACCCTATCACATCACGCCGGGTTACACCTTCAGGCCATGCCGGCATGCTGGGGATTGTCACACCCGAATTGGTGAAGCTGGTGGTGCCCAAAGTGATCTGCGCCTGCGAAGCCACGGCCTGCGCCATTTGCAGCAAGGTACGAGGGTAGTTGCCGACATTGTCTGAAAAAGGCTTTAGCATTGTACCAGCCATCCGGTCGCTGCCGGTGTAGATCGCCACGGTATCCTGTTCCTGCGCCCGGCCGGATTCGATGACATACTGGCCAATGGGGGCGTAGCGGTATGTGGCACCGTCCAGTACGCCCTGTTCAAGAGTCAGTAAATACCCATCAAGCGACACGCCAAGCCAGGCTTTCCCGCTGTTGTCCAGCCGCAGCGTCACCTTTGCCGCCCGCACTGTACCCAGAGGCAGCCCGGCATCAGCACAGGATTCATCCACCTGCCAGCCCACAATCTGAACGGCAGGCAGGTTTGTTATGACACCAGCCGGAGATAGCAGCGTTCCCCGGCAAGTAAGCGTCCTGGAGGGCTGCGCCATGGCCGTTTTAAAGGCCGTGCTGTTCGCGTACATGGTGCATCCCCTCCTTATTTCTCAATGAAATTCATCTTTAGACCTTCCCACCTCGGCACCCCGGAAACCATGCGGTACACCGGGGCCGTTCGGTCTCCTACGTAAGCGGTCATGGTACGCGCTGCACCTGTAACGGGATCTGGATAGGTAACACTGAAAAATACAGCAGTTACTGTAGAAAGGAGGGCCGACATTTCAGCGTTCGTCATCGCCGACCACTCCATTTCCAGTTTTCGCTTCGTACCCACCCGATCAATCAAGATTTCGCCCTGAGCGTTCCGGTCAGCGCTGGATGATACGTCGAAGATCCCGACCTGGCATTTGGATGGCGTTTTTATGTTCGCGCCGTTGACCTTGATCATCAGCCCACCTCCTGCCTAAAACTCAAGAAGGATTTCGCCGGCTCTTCTTTGCGCATCGTTGATGGTCTTAATCGTACCTTTTCCCCAGGTTTCCCCGTCCACCTGGAGCAGCACTTGAAGCTTGTCCATGACCTGCGCTATAGCGGCAGTCGTGGCCTGCTGCACAGCTCCGGCCAGTACGGTGGACTGATCATCATATCCAACCTGTAAGGCCTGAGTGGCGCTTGTGGTGATACTATAAGCACCTGGTTTCAGCAAGTCTGTATTGATACCCCCCATAGGGTCGATTACAGCGCCAGCTAATTTTTCAGATACTGCGGATACCTCCGGTATCATACGTCTAAGCTCTAAAATATAGCCTTCGCCTGTATTGCGTGCAAGACCCCGAAACACAGTGGAAGGAGAATGGATCCCGAGGATGTTCTTAACTACTGATACAGCCTTCGATGCAATGGACTTTGCTGCATCTGCAATTTTGCTTAAAGCGGAAGACGCATTGAGATTGGAAGCAAAAGAACTTGCCGCGTTTGTACCGTAAGAACCAAACGTAGAGGCGACGCCAGACAATCCCTTTTCTGCTTCAGACTTAATTCCGGAGGCAGAGTTATACGCTCCACCCCCGCCGGCAGAAAGGTTAAGGTTAAACAGATCGACTGCTTCTGTGCCAAGATCGGAGAATTTATTCGGAAGCCCTTCTAATTGATCAATAACCAGATCTGCAAGATCTCCCGCCGACATGCTGACGGCCTGCAAGGCATAATAATCATTAATGCCTTTCTGCAATTCATAAGGCACTTTAAGCCCTTGTGCCCGATATTCTGCCGCCATGCGCTCCCAGTCAGTAACATTAGGTTCCAGCATTGTGAGGAATTCACGAATATTGCTTTGAGCCGCTTCCTCAGGCAATTTAACGCCCTCCATAGCAGCACGCAGCATTTCTTCTGCTTTCAGGGCAAGGGCTATCTGTCCGGCTCGGGTATCAAGGGATTCCTGCGACCAGCCCTCATTGAGCAAAACGCTTTGTGCTTCCTTGATCCAGTTTTTAGACAAAACGTCAACCGCAGGCTTTGCCTGCTTTAAAGCATCACCATAGGCCTTTTTTAGCTGACCCTGCACACCGTTTATCCGGACTTTCTCAACTTCCATTTCTGCCTGGAGCTTCTGAGAAGCAAAGGCAGCTTCCGCTTTTTCTGTGACTTTCGCCAATTCACGATCATCGATTTCGGGATTTGCTGTTATTGCAATTCCTACCGCGTAATCAATGCCTGCTTGACCTAACGCATTTACGTTATCAAGCATTTCTTGTTTTCGAGCGTTCAAAGCTTCGTTAAAGTTCTTTACGGTATCAGGTGTTAATTCGGCCTTTGAAAAATCCAACCCCAACCGACGAATCTGGGCCAAGGCTTTGACTGTATCCGGATCAGTAGCTTGGGCGATCATCTGTGCATACTTGGCTTGAAGTACCTGAATGCCTTTTTGCTCTTCTTCGGTGATCGTTCCATCGGTCAATGCATCAGATACGGCTTTTTGAAGTTCCGCACCAAGATCAGCCGCTTTTTGCTTGACTTTTTCCCAGTTTTCCTTGTTCAGGGCAACGATCTCACTGCCATCCACGCCAGAACCTTCAAACAGTGCCTCCAAGGCCATGCTGGCGGTCACCTGAGCACCTTCCAGCGTAGACATGCCCTTATCAACCTGCTCTTGTACACTGGCAACAAGGGCCTTTTTCTGGTCATCCGTCAAGGGTTTGGCGGTTATTGTGTAAGCATATATCAGCTTATTGTTGGCGGTGATGGTGGCTTTCAAATCTGCAACAGACTGCCGGATTTTGTTGAAGTCGGAAATTAAGCCTTGAGCAGCCGTAGCGAACGGCGTGGTAATGGTGTCAGCAATGGTTTTTAATTCTGCCATCGACAAAGCAAGATCACCAAACCGCTTTGCAAGGTCTTCAGCCTTCGCTTCCTCGTTGGCCCGCTTGATTTCACTCGATAGTAACACAAGCCCGCCAGCCAATACAGCCAGCGAGAACAGCACCGGATGGGCCGCAATTGCCCCGCCGATGGCCTTTAGCCCCGATGCAATCCCGGTCAACCAAACTTCATAATTCAAGCCGACGTTCCACACGATAACAGCGGCGCCAATGGCCAGCAACCCATCGGCAATTGTGGTGGGATGCGCAGCAATCCACTCGCCCAGCGGCTTGATGCCGTTATCCCATAACCAGCCTACAGCGTCCCCCGCCCCGCGTACCACGTCAGCCGCTATGCTGTTTTGCAATCCATCCCAGAATTTACGAATGGCATCAGCAGCAGCCTGCACCTTTAGGGAGATGGTTTCCAGCACATCAGCATAACCTTCTGCCTCTGTGGTATCAGGCACATCGATTTCATCAAGCTTTCCGCCACCCCCGGCTTTTGTGGTTTCATCGGTAAGCTTGTTGATTTCATCGAAGGCCTTCAGGCCTACCTTACCGTCTTTAGCGGCCTGCTTTGCCGCTCCGCCGGCTTTTTTCATATTCTTGGCTGTTTGGTTCAAGCTCTTGGCAAGGCCGTCCTGGGCCTTGCTGGACTTATCCGCGGATAAAGCCGACAGGGCGTTGACACCGGAAAATCCGGTTAGTTGGAACATGAAGACTTTAGCCGCCTGGGTCACAAACAGCAGTGATTTGGCAGCGCTGCTTAACAACGGAAGCACGACGGACTGAATCGGCTGGAAGGCCTGCCCTAGTGTGATCTTTACTTGGTCCAACGTATTGTTCAGCATTCGGGTTTGGTTGACCGGGCTATCGATGGTCCGGGCCAGGTCGCCCTGAGCATTGGCGGTTTGAGCCATGATAGCCAGATACCGGGCCTGCACCTTTTCCGTCTGGGTAAGCTCTTTCCCGGCCTTGGCTATGCCATTTGCATACGCATACTGCTTGACTGTATTTTCATCAACCAGGATACCAAGCCGCTTAAGGGGCTCCGTCTCTCCAGTGATGCCAGCACTCAATTTGGTAAAGGCATCATCAGCAGACAGGTTATAGAAGCTGGCCATATCCTCGGCAAGCTGAGTAAGCCCCGTGGACATTTCATAGGCCTTTTCCGTGCCCAGCCCCATGCTGGTGAACACGGTGTTGAACGTGCCGACGTTCTTCCGCAGTTCGTAAGCGTTTAATCCCAGGGCGGCCTGCAGGTCTTCGGACCATGCCCGTGCATCACCAGCCATGCCTTTCATGGCCACAGAAAAAAGGTTCTCGCTTTCAACAGCATCGTTGGCCATAGAAAGACTGGCAGAACCTACCTGACCAACCTTTCGGATTATCGCAGCGCCAAGGAAGGTCTTTACAGCAGTGCCTATACCACTAAAACCACGCTGCACAGATGCCGTGCTACCCTCGATACCGGTAAGCTTGGTTTTCAAAGATGTTAGCTGGGCATTTACCCCCGCCATACCGGCTTTAAATTGGATTTCCAGGGTTTCAAGCGTTGTCGGCATTCTGCTTCACATCCTTTTGCGGTTTGATGCCCAGGGCATTCAAAAGGTTGGCCTTCATTTGATCAGGCGTCATCTCTTGCGCTGCATCAGACTTATCACTTTTGAAGAGGCAAGGTTTTTGTGGGTATTTCTTGCCATTGTTGACCGCGATACCGGTATAAGCTCCGATCATCCACGCCAGCATTTCACGGCGTTCTTGGTCGCGCCGGATTTGTGCATTGTGGCTATCCAGAATCATCTGGGTTTCGTAAGGTGTCATGTGCCAAAAGGACGCACACCCGGTTATTCCAGCTCGGGCGGCATCCTGTATGATTTCTGTGTAAACTTGTCGCAGCGGTTTTAGGTCGCGGGCATCAGGACTTCCTGATCCGCTCCCTCCGCTGCTTCTCCGAAAAAACCAGAGGACGTCAGCGCACTAATACACTCCTCAGTAAGGGCTTTGAAGCTCCCGCCGGCCTTGATGTGTTCATTCATCAAAACCCCAACTTCTTTTACAGTCATGGGGTGGCGTTCCAGAAGACCGCACCAAAGCACCCACCGGACGCCGGAAAATTCTTTGTTCAAAAGCGTGGAAAACGGTTTGCCTGCTCTTTCCTCCGCTTCACAAACGCTATTGATCGTAAAGTCAAGGGTATACTGCTTACCAGCCAATTCAAGGTGTTTCATATCGCGCCCTCCTTAAGAAATAGCGCCCGGAAGACTTTCCGGGCGCATGTAGATTGTTCGGTTTATTAGGCTGCCCAGGTAACGGAGGGCTCGCCGGTGACGCGCAGGGTGGCGCCAAAACCCACTGCCCCGCCGATCTCCGCAGCACCCATGCTGTACCCTTTGACATAGCAGTCAAAGCCGATGGTGGTGCCATCCGGAAACTCAATTTCAGCTTCAACGGTTTCGCCGGTATTGAAATAGGTGATCAGCATGTTTTGATTTTTGGCAACCGTCGCATCCATGAAGCCGGAAAGGGGTACTTCGCCGGCATCCTTCATGCCTTGGACAAACTCTTTGTACCCGCCGGCACTATCCAGCGTGGTAACGTCAATTTCGTCAGCAGTGGGGGCCACTTCACCAATACTGGAAAGAGAGCCGATCATGCTGACAACGGGCGTTTGTGCCTTACTGGTAAGGGTAAGGGTCGTGCCCTTTGCTTTGATTTTTCCCATAAGTTTTCACTCCTTTTTGATTATGGTCGTTGGTATATAAGGCCGTCTGCGCCAAGATAGGCGCGGTATCGGGTCGTTTTGTGCCGGACTATCCCGTCAGGATCCCGTAGGTCGTGCGCGAATTCTCGCATAAAATTCTGGGCTTGCAGCGCTGCATTGACAGTTTCGTAAAGCATATCCACCTGGCTTTGCCCTTCGCCCCAAAAGTCAATCACATACACAAGCTCGGTCATCTGCTCTTGCATATCTGCCAGGCCAGCAGGGCGGTTATCAGCTTCATAATAGCTGACTGCCGGCAGCACAGCCCACGACGCGGGGTATTGATAGGACACATTGCTGCATGCACTTTCAAGGGTGGCAAGAACTTCGGGTTTCAACGTGGCCAATTACTTCACCCCTTTTGCGGCGGCTATGGCCTTCTCCAATTCTGCTGAAGCAGCGTCGACATAGACCTCCCGGTTCTGAACAGATGCTGGGTACAGATAAGGCTGAGCAGCCATACCGGCCCAATCTTCACGATACGACAATGGGCCGTCCCATTTAGGGGGACTGGGCGATGCTGCGCCACGCTGGCCGGTGCCAAATTCGACATAGGCACCATGGTCGCTCGCAACAACAACATGCCCAACGGTTGCCGCGCCTTCCTGCGTGAAGTTTTCAGAAATGTTGTTGTGTAAGGCCGCAGATCCATCAGATTCAGACTGTGGGTTCTTGTTGACAGGGGCCATGCGCCTGGCATCAGCAGCAGCTTTGGTGGTTACTTGCTTGGTAGAACGGTTCAAGGCAGGCTGAGCATTTCCCCCCAGTGCGTCCAACTTCCGAAACAAGCGGCCAAGGTTCTTGATTGCTTTTGCCATATGCTACCGCCTTTCGATCACGGCTGCGACATGACTTGTGTAAGGCAATGCAGATACGCAGCGCCAGGGCGGCTTTGCAGCAACTTCGCCAGGCAACCAAACCCCATCACCTTCCTGCATGCTGATGTCGCCGCCGGTTAAGGTAAGGCTTTTCATCTTCTGGATACGTAGGCCGTACAGTTCGGCCAGCAGCTTACTTGTGGCAGGGACTGCGCTTCCGTATGCGGTCAAAATCGTTTCGGAATACGCTTCAATCTTATCCCCTGCCGCATCTTTGGCGCCGTCGATCAGGTGGGCGTATCGAATAGTGATCTGCCGACGCAATTGTGTGCGCATCACTACCACCCCACTTTAGCGAGACGGTAGCGGTTCAGTTCCTGTTGAAGGTCAACAGGCAGGGAGTCAAAGGAAATGCTTATACCGCCTTCGTTATGGGCACTTTGCCCTTCCAACCCCAGCGCATTGTAGTGGGCTGCGGCGATACGCACCTGGGCGGCCAGGAGGCCATCTGGAAGGCTTGCATGCCCAGTGTAGGCCAGGATGAAGGCTTGTGCGTCTTCCAGCATGTCGGTCAGCAAAGCAGGGTCAGCGCCCGGGATCCGGCGCTTCAGTTTGGTCAATTGAAGGTTTTCAGTGGGAGTTTCAGACACGGGCGCTCACCCTTTCTTATTCGCCGCCGCCTTCGAGAACGGCGATACGATCTTCCAAAGCATCGATCAAGGCAAGCATACGATTCAAGTTCTCCTCGATTTCCGGCTTAGAATCACAATCCAGTAAACGGGGGTCAGTCATAATCAGCCCTCCGTTTCATCAGGTCATAGCCTTGTGTAGATACACCCCTGCGACCTTGTTTTCATAGACGTCGGCAATACCCACATTGCGGTAGCCGAACTTCCATGCATCGGCGTCCTGGTTCTGCTCGGGGGTTACCACCTTGGGTGCCACATGCTTCTGGAACTGAATAAGGGCTTCCTTATGTAACACCATGAAGTTGATGTTCTTGGCGCCCTCGGCCTTCACATAGCCGCCGGCCTCTTGCCCAGCGGTTGTACCGTCGTTCTGGGTGATGGCTGTATAGAAGCGGGTCTGGGGTACACGGACGATGGACGCAAACCGGGACGTAACGGCCTTGGATTTGGTAGTATCCAAATCCTCGATCAAGCCCATCAAGGTCGGCGTGATGAACAAGTGCCTGTTCTCGTAGGGCACCTCATCCTCATCCATTTTGTTGGTGGCGGCACGCAACGCAGCGATAACGGCAGCGCCATCCGCCAATGCGGCACCGGCGACGGTGCTGATACCGGTGATGCTGGCATAGGCAGCAAGGCGGAATGCGTCAATCTCCGGCACAACCTTGGTACGCAGGAATTCACCTGCCAAACGGCCAAAAGCAATCCCGGCGCTTTCCGCGTTGTCCAGGTTATCCACCGAGAACATGCGGCCACGGTCGAAGTTGCACTTCACGGTTTCATTGGTCAGCGTCACATCACCATGGACGTAGCCGCCGTTGCGGGAGTAGTTCGCTAGGCCATTCATCACCATTTTGGGGATGATCAGCTCGTTAGCGTTAACCCCCTGCCGGGCCAACTCGTTGGCACCATCCAATACAGATGTGAGCGCAGCAAGTTTGTAAACCTCATCCAAGAGAGGCAAATAGGCTTTGAAAAGAGCAATATCGTTCGCCATTCATTTTCATCCTTTCGTTGTGTTACTTTTTAGGCGGCAACCCCATGGCCGCGCGCATGGCAGCTTCTGATGTTGCCTCTCCGCCGCCCGCTTTGGGCGGATCTCCTTTGAGGCGGTCGTTTACGGCTTTCTCAAGGGATTTTTGGAAGGCAGCCTCGACAGTTTTCATGCTGGCCAACATAACATCCTCGCTGGAATAATCAAGCGTATCAGCCATTTCTTTAGGAATGCCCTTGCTCCCAAACGTTTCTAAGGCACGGGCCTTGAGCTCCCGTTTAGTTATCTCGGCTTCCCTTATAGCAATGGCAGATTCTTTTTCCTGGAGTTTTTGCTGGGCCAGCTGCTCGGCGGTCATGTTTTGCTCCTTTTCCCATTTTACCTTGGCCGTAGCCTGGCCCTTGGCCATACGGCGGTCAAACTCGGCCTGGTATTCGGGATTTTTGAGCAGATCATCGAAGCTGGGGGGCGTTTCGCTACCCTGCCCGCCTTCACCGCCTTGGCCGCCTTGGCCGCCATCGCCACCATCTGCGGCGAAGAATTGGATGTTCATCGGAATACGCCTGAAAAACATGAATATCTCTCCTTTGCCCGTGCCGTTCTCTGCCCGGCACGTTCTTTTTTTTGTATGTAAAAAGCGCCCGCAGGCGCTGATTACCAGATGCTTGTCCTTCCACCTTCTTCCTGGTATACTTTGGGTGGAAGGGAGGTGAGAATCATGGATCATCCAAGTTTGAAGAAGGAAGTGATTACTGCTCTTTCTTTTGCCCCTAAGTTGGAATCGCTGAGGGATAATGACGTCGTTTTCTTAACTGCATTTGGCGTACTTACCGGCCGGGTACCGCCAGAAGATACAACAAATTTGCTGTTAAGCCTTAGCGATGAAATTACTAAACGCTACAAAACCAAAGCGGGAATAGGCGAAGGCGAGAGAATACCTGGAAACGATGGTTTCATTGTTCTTGAGAATGTTTCCATTCGTACATCATCTGGCGCAACGTTCAACCTGAAAGAACTAATCCTTTTCTACGATCAAATTATCGGCATGATGCTAGGTCGAATCCAAACCGATTAGCAATCTCACTAGCAACCACATCCGTAGGGCTTAACGTAAAAACCTGTCACAACTCTTTGTTGTCATCATGTTACGGCTCAGATTCTCAGGCTCCACCTTGAGATTTTGGGCCGCTTCCTGTGTCTTGCGGGTTGCTTCTGTAAGCTCATTCACCCATGGCGGTAGTGAAAATGGAACCATATTTCCTTCGGGTCCATCAGTTTGCTCTCCACATTCAAAAAGCGTCGCCCCTATCGGGTGACGCTTGATACCATGATAATAAAACCGCCCTACAAGCGTAAGGCGGTCTATTTGCCTATGATCTTCTTTTGCTCAGCAGAAAGAAAAGGTTCGTAAAGTTTGTACTGCGCTTCATCCAGCTCAAAGCCTGGGCAGGTGGCGGCTTCGTCGTTAGGCGGAGCCAACCCATTTTTGCATTCAATGGGAGGGCGCATAGGCGCCGCAGGATCAAACTTATTCATCTTAAGATGCTTGCACAATTTGCACAGCGGAATAATGATCCTATATTCAGCATCTTCCATGCGTTCTTTTATACTCACTGATCCCTTCCTCCTTTCAAATGCGCTTTGACATGGTACTTTCCGCCCCGCATCTCAGCTTCAATTATAACCATTTTCTGGCCTTTCTGCAGCAGCATTTCATGCTCATGCGGAAACTCAGATACACCAGCAATATAGGCCCCTGTCGAACCGGGGGGGACAAATATCTCCAAGGTTAGCTCCGTTTCGAATGCGTCTTTAGCAAGGACGGATGCAGAAGAGAACGCCTTGTCATATATCACGGTACCGGGCCATTCCCCCATTGGCAAGGTCTTGAGCAGCTGCCCCTGCACTATGTTACTGAAATAGGTGCCCCTCCATACAACCGCATTCTCTTGAACAGGCGAAGCATTTATGCCTTCGGCAATATTCTGGATATGCTGCTTTATGCCGGAGCTGCTATCCGTTTCACGACGCAGACTTGTGTTGATGCTGGAAAATTCATGCGAGCTGTAATACCGGAAGGAAGCTTTCTGCTCCGCCGTCCAGTTATCACTTTGCTTAAGCATCCACTCAGGAATATCCGCTTCATGGTCAAAAGGCTTAAAGTCTTTCCTGGAATGGCTTTTCTCAATCTGGCCGCGCTCCCATCGGCCCTGTAATTCCTGGCGATATGACAACTTGAGGCCTTGATACGCCTCAGGTTTATTATACTTCATTTCCTGGAATTTCGCAATCGATACTGGGAGATTCTTCTTACCGAGAGCCGCCTTATAAACGCTGAATTGCTTTTTATCCTTAGCGAGATTCACTTGCATTTTCTTCGCAAGGGCAAGCCGTTCAGGTCCATAAGTGTCTGCCAGCTTATTTTCCCACTCAGAGTAGGTCATGTCCGCTGGCACCAGGACATTTTCACCGGTCACAGGATCACGCGCCCGGCGCTGCATCTTGCTACGATCCTCCCAGCTAAACACTGGTGCCGTCGTTGATCGGCACCACGGATGCATAGGATGCATATTAACGCCTACCTGCTGATCTACCACCTTGAACTTTTTACCATCAAGATCCTGGCAAACAGTTGATGTGCGCATGTCCAATACGGCCACGAACTCGTATTCCTCTGCACCGGCATCTGCATATGTAGCCTGCTCAGATTGCCCCGCCACATAGTTGGTTTCGGTACGGATCAACCGATTTGCGGCCAGCTTACCCGTGGTAGCGGCATTCGATAAGGCCTCAAAGGTCTGCCTGCTGGTTTTCCCGGCCATGATGTTTTCCTGCACCGCATCGGTCAAAAGCTGCGCCAGGGCTTTGCTATTTCCCCATATGCGGCTGGAATAATGTTCTCCGGACCACACCTGCCGCTGAATCTCCTGGGCACGTTCAAAGCTCATGCCGGCGGTTTGGAACATCACCCCAACGTCCTTATGAACACCGAAAAGTGTTTGCCCGTAAGCCTCTTGCGCAATGCCCACCAGGTGTTCATTTACCCTCTTTAGCTGCACATCGGCAACGCGCCCCATATTGATATAAGCGGCTTCCCGGGTGGCCTGTAGTCGGGTGATACGAGCAGCGTAGGCAGGTGCGTTGATCCTGGCAAGTAATTCTTTGCGTAAAAGAGGGTTACTGACTTGAGGTAGCCGGGCACGTAAGTCGTCAAGAATCCGGGTATCAGCAGGAGTATTCAGCAGCTTCTTTGCTTCATCGGGTGTCAAATTGTGAAAACGCTGGAAGTTGCCAAATACGGTTTGAATATCAGATTCAAACTGCTTGATGGCACTATCATAGGCGCTGTATATCCTGCCGGCAACTTCATCCGAAGACCGATCAAAATACGCCTGGCGCAACTTTGCGCGCTGTTCCCAGTAGGCGTTGGCCATCACGCATCACCGGCCTCATCATTCTCTGTATTCCCCTGCCCCGGATAGGAACCAAATGCCGCCTGTTGCTGCTTCAAGGCTTCCGCTTTTTGCTTATCAAGCATCTTCAGCGCTGCTTGCGCATCCGACACCCATGGCACCTGCGCTAACAGGATTTCATCAGGCACAATCCCCTGTAGCGCCTGCACGGTCTGGGCAATCTCCAAATCATTGACCGGAAGCGCTCGGGTGAAGGTCATCGACACGGTATCAGCGTCCAGCTCCGGGGAACCCTTTATCGCCAGAAAATGGCCGAACAATCGAAGGCGCCAGCGCAAACCCTCCCGGAACCACCTCTCTTTGATTTTGGTCAGCTGCTCCAGGCCCAGAAGCTTAAATTTCATTGCCACGCCGCTGCTGTTGCCGGCGAACTCCTGATCGGTCAAGTCCGGCACCATGGAAAATTTGTGAATGTCAGCCCTGATGGCATCCTTCAGAATTTCGACATCGGCTTCATTCAGTTGCTTAGCAAGCCATTCGGCCTTACTGCTCTGTGCATCGGGCATGGCGATCAGCTTATCATCCCTGATGCGCTGGGCAGCCGTCCGTTTGTCCTCCGGGTCCTCGGGAGGGGCAAAGCCCCCCTGCACGCCGTAGAGGATCAGCAGCGCATCCACGAACTGCTGCTTATCATTCACCCTATCGGATTGAAGCATATCGTATGCATCAATCAAAGAAATAACGGTTTCAAAATCGCCGGTTTCGCGGGGATTGTTCCAGTATTCAACAATCGGAACCATACCAAAATAGTGTGATTCCTCGTTCCCAGTCGGCGACAGTAAATCAACCGTTGAACCCTCATACGGGATCTTTGTGGTCGGTGTATATACCCAAGCCCGGATACCATCCTTCGTCCCATCAGCCTTTATACGGTCCAACCAGTGCACCCCAAATAGCGGCAAGTGCTCGACGGTGTCATCATACACAACAAAAGCATTACGGCGGTCTAACCGGGAGGTATGCGGTTTGCTGTCCTGGCCAGCATAGCATATCTCCACGCCAGTGCCGAACACGCTGGCATCCACCGCGATCTCACTATCCACGCTGTCCACACTGTCGCGCTTGTAGGCGTCAAGAATAGCGGATAGGGTCTCCTGCTGAGTATTATCCGCGTACCCTACCGCGTTGCCCACAAGGTAGCCGGTGGCCATGGCTACAATGTATCCAGGGAAGTCATGTACAAGACGATTGTTGGGCAATCCTGAACGACGGGTGCGGTTGCAGATATCATGCTCCCTCTGGTAATACTTCCAAAGGCGTTCCATGCGCTTGGAATCATGCTGGAACTCCTTGATGACACCGCGCAGCAACTCATCCGTTGGAGCGCCCTCGGTCAATAAGGCTTTATCTCTGGTGATCACAATATCAACTCCTTAAATGCCCAGCGCAGCGCGGGAAAGCACCCGTGCCTGCTTGTTGATGATGATATCGAACATGGCATACCGCATGGCGTCCATCAGGTGATTGAATTCCCCTTCCGGATCTCCTGTTGGCTTGCCAAACTTGTCCTTTTTCCAGATGTACATCCCGATTTCCATCAGGAAATTCACGCATCGAGGATGCACGATGATCTTGTAGTCCTGTATGGCGTCAATACCAAAACGCACCGAATCGTCGCCCTTTGGACATCCTTCGATGCGCGGGATCCCCAACTCTTTTACCCTGTCGATTGACTTTGGCTCGGCGCAATCAGCGCGAATGTGCTCCTTTGCGTACCCCATCCGCTTGACTTCGGCGGCTATCTTTTCGTTGCTCATGCCTTCTTTGTACATCTCGTCGAAGACATATATAAGCTTGTTTTTAGTGTCTACGAGCCCAGCAAAGAATGCCGAAGGATCGTTTGTATAGCCCCAATCAAGGCCAAATACGGACTTGATGCCTGGCCGGCCGCGGATGTCGTCAATGTCAAATTCTTTTTCTACCCAGTTTTCATAAACCAGGCCTTCCGTGATACCCCAGTTCCCCAGCCCAGCCACCTGGAAACGGCGCGGGTTATGTTCCTTCATCCAGTCGAACTTGGCGAGGTCGGCAGCATCAAGGAACTCATTACACAGGTAATTGGTGGTCATCGCCAACACATCGGGCGATGCCGGAGGATCGAAGAACCGCTTCTTAAGCCATATCTTTTCGTTCCATGGGTTGAATGTCAGGGTGATCTGCTTGAAATACCCCGGAGGAACAATGCCACGAATGGATTCATCCAGGGTGTCAAAGTCTTCTTCCTTGGTGATTTCATAAGCCTCTTCGATCCACACCCAGCATAAAACACCATGGTCCACTGTGATTGATGTCAGCTTAAGCGGATCGTCCAAGCCGCGAAAATAGATTACTTGACCGGTTTTCCGGTTGGTGATCTGCAACGGGGAATGAGTAACCTTCCAATTCGCAGTAACCCCCAGACGGTTGATGGCCCAGCGCAATTCTTTGAAGCAGCTATCTTTCAGAGTGCGCTCTGTTTTCCGAATCACTAAGAGATTTGCCAGTGGATGTTTCTCCAGGCGGTATATAAAATTAAGAGCAGTGGTCTTGCTTTTTTTGCTCGACCTGCTGCCCTTAACTGCCCGGTAACGACCTTTGAAATTCCAGAAACGTTTATAACCTCTGCCTACGACGTCGGGGAGGAATATCTCTTGCTTAACTGCGCTGGCGTTAATCCTCAAGCTGATCAGCTCCCGAGAACACCACCGTTACGCCGACGTTCACACCATCTTTGTCCTTTTCAAACATCCCCAGGTGCCGGCCCAGCAGCTCCAGGGCTTTGGTTTTATCGACGAACTTGATTTCGCGTTCAGTGAAGTCTTCGCCGCTTTTAACCTTTACGCTGGATATAGCCGCCCTGTCATCCTCGGTGGCATCATCCTTGATCGTGGCGCTGTTGACATTGGCTAAGCGAGTTGGATCAAGGAAAGCGATGCGGGCGAGCTCGCGCACCACCCTATCAGCCGTCACGCCGGTGCGACTTGACCGCTCAGCCATCAGCTCGTCGATACGCGCACGAACCTTGACATTCCTTGACAGTCTGGAAGCGCTCTCCATAGCGCTTTCGCCCTTTTGAGGCTTATATCCGGCTCGGAGATAAGCCTGCGTCTGGTTTAGATCAACAAGGTATTCCTGGCAAAAGCGCTCATGCTGCTGATTCTTCAATTCTGGCACAGGCTCACCACCCTTCAGGCCTCCTTTATCATCGCGCCCCTGCCCCGCCACTCAAAATAGGACGCTCCCGCCGGTGCGTAGGAGGAACGACGCACCGGCACCCGCAAAAGAGTGAACAAAAATGCACGGTCGACTGCATGACCGGGAATGCCCCGGATGGCTGCGAACGCGCAATAAAAGAAGATGCGCCCATCCTCCAGTTCCCGCACCGGACGGGGGCCTTTGGATAAAGTGCATCTTTCATTCAGCGCCTGTCCATTGGACAGACCTTTACACTGGTAGTATAACACATATTGACACGGACAAAACGGACAACTTTTTTCAGCCGGAAACCGTTGAAAAATAACGCTTTACTGCCTTTCGCACATTGTCAGAGGTGACGAATACCTTGGTTTGTTTCGCCACCGCTCCCCAGCTCAGCCCGCCCAAATAGTGAAGCTGTACAGCAAGGCGAATACACTTGTCCGGGATGTTGTCCACATACTGTTCAATGCGCCGCTGCCGCTGTCTGTATCGGGCCCTCCGGTCATGCAGATATTTATATTTACGTGCGTTAATGCCCTTGATGGTGAACCGAGTCGGCGTGTATGGGTACTCCGCCAGGCTCCCCTTTACGCTGTCGTATTCTATCCGCAGGCTGGCCAGCTCCACGGTTAACCGGATGATTTCCGCCTGGATACCCTTGTAGGCTTCCAACCGTTCTATTACCCGGTTCTTTGTCTCTTGCATCATGCCGCCTCCTTTGCTCTTTCGATCCTAGCCCGCAAGGCCCCGCGTAGGGCCAACATTAAAGCGTCCTGGGTGCCTTGCTTGTCGCCCAGGGCTACGGCCACGTCCTCGTCCATGCCGCCCTTAACCAGCAGGCGGTGGATGACGACGGGGTGCTCCTGGCCCTGCCTGTATAGCCGGGCATTAGCCTGCAGGTAAAGCTCCAGGCTCCAAGTGAGGCCATACCATATCGTGTGGTGGCCGCCCTTCTGCAGGTTTAGGCCGTAGGCGCAGCTGGCCGGGTGCGCCAGCAAAATGTCGATCTCACCCCGGTTCCAGGCGTCCGCGTCGGCCTGGTTCTCGTACACCTTCATACGCAGCCGGCTGTCCACGCAGTGGATGGCCTCCATCAGCCGCGGTATGTCGTGCTGGTAGGAATAGAACAGCAGCGCGTGCTGCCCTTGCAAGCCCTCCACCAGCTCCTGCAGGGCCTCCAGCTTGCAATCGTGGACGTGTCGGGCCAGGTGATCCTCGTTATACAAGGCACCATTGCATAGTTGCAGCAGCTTGCCCGTAAGCACGGCCGCGGTGCTGGCCGTGATCGTGTCGCCCTGGACCTCCAGCAGCAGGTCCCTTTCCAGCTGCTTGTAGGCCTTTTCTGCCAGAGGGTCAAGTGGGACCGTGATGTCGTCCATCAGCAGGTCCGGCATCTGCAAATAATCCTTGGCTGATAGGCTGAAACAAATATCCGCTATGTCATCATGTACGGCCTTACTTGCCCCCGGCAGAGCCCTGTACTCATGGGTATATACGTTGTGGCTGAAAAAATTCTCACGAAACCAGGTTATTGTCTTGCCCAGCCGGGCGCCCTGGTCCAGCAGGAACACCTGGGCCCAAAGGTCCTGCAGGCTGTTGGGCGCCGGCGTACCGGTCAGGCCCAGCACTCGCTGGATGTGGGGCAGCATGGCCCTCAGGGCCTTGAAGCGTTTCGCCTGAGGATTTTTGAAGCTGGACAGCTCGTCCACGATAACCATATCGAAGGGCCAGGCGTTTTTGTAGTAGTCCACAAGCCAAACGACGTTCTCCCGGTTAATAACGTACACGTCCGCCGGTGTGTATAAGGCCCGAATCCGCTGCTTTTCCGTACCCAGCACCAACTGCACGCGCAGCATGGAAAGATGGTCCCACTTTGCCGCCTCGCCATTCCACGTCCCTTCTGCTACTTTCTTGGGGGCGATTATCAGCACCTTGTTGATTAAGAACCGGTCATATTTCAGCCTGGCCACGGCGGACAGGGACACGATGGTTTTGCCCAGGCCCATTTCCCAAAACAGGGCTAGACGGTCCATGGTGATGATTAAGTCCTCGCCGGCTCGCTGGTAGGGATGCGGATTGTATCGCATATCTGTCTTACCTCCTCTGCGAATGCCTCCGCCTCTGCCCAACCTGTCACCAGCCGGGCGTCTGATCCCATGGAAAGGCGGATCTCTCGCTGTCTCTTTTGTAGTGGTTCCTCCTGGCCGCCCTCTGCTTTCAGCTCCAGGAAAATGATATGCGCCGGCCTCCCTGGTATGGTGATGATTCTATCCGATACGCCTCGCCGGCCTGGTGACGTAAACTTTTCAAACAGGCATCCCATCTTCGTGATGCGGACACGCAGCTTTTTTTCGATTTCCTTCTCCAGCATGTTCTCGCCTCCTGCAACGTTCGCGCATACACGCGTATATAGGCAAAAAATATAGAATTTATAGGCGCGCATGCGGTCTATAACCTTTGTTTTTCTATATATTATCTCTATATAGAAATAGATGTTGCAATGTTGTAATAACCCTCAAAGCCTTGCGGCGCTTGGCTTTCGGCTGCAACATTCAAATGTTGCACAATGTTGCAACGTTGCACCGCGCCTGCAACATTACAACAGGCTGCAACATTTGAATGTTGCGGGGTCATGCGGCCTTAGATTAAGCGAAAAAAACCTCTTTGCCCGCCGGCGTAGCCAAAGCGCCCGTTTAATGGAAACCAGCCCGGCGCCGATGAAATAATGCTGTTGATCTCCTGCGCGTCGGTGTACCGCATGTGCTTGATATCTCCTTTTAAACACTCGCACCAGATTTCCAGGGCACATATACGTTCCCTGGGCACCAGCTGCTCGCCCGGTATAGACCCTCCGGCTGCGGCTGTCGCAAGCCACATTTGCCGTTTCATAAGGTCCCAGCGTGGCCACTCTGCGGGCACCTGTCGGCTGATGTAATCCAGCACCAGGCCCTCCCTGCTGGACCTCTCCCTGTGCTCCTCCTGGGCCTCCTCCGCAGCCTTGGCGGCCTCACCGGTCAGGTATAGGGGCTCCCCCAGCTGCCAGCGCACATAGGCCTCCGCCCAAAGTTGGTCAACGTTGGCCTCCAGGTCCACGAATACAGATTTAATGGGCGTCTGGGCTCCAATGTCCAGGGGCCAGAACCTCCGGTTCCCGGTACGGTCTCGCAGGTATTCCCGATTATTGGACGTTCCAAAGAACACGCACCGCCGCGGGTGCCACTCTACAACGCGTCCGTATGCCGCTCGGTATATATCCTCATTCTGTGAAAGAAACTGCTTTACGCGGCCAATTTCGGCCCGGTTCATGGCCTCCAGCTCGCTGATCTCCACCAGCCAAGCGCCTTGAACCAGCTCGGAAGCCTCTTTGCCCTCAAAGCTCTTGATACTGTCATTAAACCAGCGCAGGGCCATTTTGCGTATCAGTGTACTTTTGCCGGCGCCTTGCAGCCCGGTGAGAATTACCATCGTGTCGAACTTGGTGCCCGGCAGCATGGCCCTGGCCACGGCCGCAGCAAAAGCCTTGCGGGTCACAGCGCGGGTGTACTCTGTATCTGCGGCGCCCAGGTATTCGATAAAGAGCATATCCAGGCGGGGCACGCCGTCCCATTTGAGGCTGGCCAGGTAATCCTGCACCGGGTTGAAGCTATGCCGCGTTACGTGGTCCCGGAATGCGTCGTCGATCACTTCCCGGCTGCGAAAGCCCAGCACGCGCTCTACGTGGATGCGCAGGCCGGCGTCGTCGGATTCCTCCCAGGAGAAGGGGCCCTCTGCCTTTTCACGCTTGCCCCACGGCAGTGGCGCAATGCCATAGACACGGTCCGAAAAGGTATCCTTTTTCAGCCGGTTGGCCAGGGCAGGGTCGTTCTCCAGCGCCAACATGACGTTGGCCGCGCACTTGTCCGGCTTCCCGCTTGTCGGGCTCAGTTTGAGCTTCAGCATCCAGTTGGCGTCCACCGTACCGGCCGGAAGGGAGAAGTCCTCCATAGCCTGGGCGTACCGTTCCTGGTTCACAGCCAGAGCCACCTGCGGATCCGCGACGGCCAGCTGCTTCATGCGCTCATAGCTGGGCAGCTTGGCAACAGGGGTCCCTTCCTTGGCATCCTCGTCCAGTGATGCGTACAGGTGTAGGCGCACCAGGTCGAAGCTGTTCACCAACTTGCCGCCGGCCGGGTCCGTTGCGTGATGGCTGAAAAGGAAATTGCCGTTCTCGTAGATCACGGCGCCGCCGGTGGTGGATCCCCCGGTGTAGGTGTAGCGGTCCGCGGAATTGTCCACGGGCTCGTAGGCGCCGAGAATGAATTGGTCCATGGCCTGGTATACGTTGTATTGCCGGCAGAATGCGCCCACAATTCCGGGCTTGGTCGTGGGATCCTCCTGCTTTTCCGCCAAGGCCTGCTGGACCTTGTGGCCGGGTACCTGGGGCCAGGTGGTAACGTCGCGCCAGTTGGCGTACATGCGCAGTAGGCCGTCGGCGTCAATAAAGGGCTTGTCCTCATAATTGAAAACGTACAGGCTGTCAGCGCTGCAGCTGGGCCAGTACATAAGGCGGACAGGTTGGAAGGTGGTTGGATCACACCAGCCTATTTCCAGCAGCTCCGCAGCCTTGCGGGCTATGGGCTCGTATTCGTCGGCCGTCACGGTACGGGACAGAGGCAGCAGCACGCGCAGCCGCGGCCGGGCGTGCTCATGCTTGCGGGTGGAGTAGGCCGCCCAGGCGCAGCCCAGGGAAGCCACGCGGCGTAGCAGGTCGTCGGTGGCGCCGGCCGGCACGGCGTCTAGGTCGAGGGTTATGATATCGCGACCGACGACGGCGTTGTTTTTGCGCCGGCTGCTGTTCAATTCGCCGCCTACGTATCCGCCTACGTCCTTTAGGTCGTCCTGGGAGGCCTTAGGCATGCGCAGATATGCCGCCAGGGTTTCCTGGCCGCGGACCGGCACGGCCAGGCGCTGCAGCATTTCGGACCAGAAAAGGCGCTGCGGAGCCCAGTTCTTAGCATGCCGGTTGCTGGCCGTGCTGATGGTTAACTGTCTGTCGTAGAACACGATTTGTATTCCCCCAGTATTTTATAATGCACAAAAGGATTTACAACTTTGTAATAATATGGTACTATATTACAAACAAAAGAGCGGAGGGAGTTATATGGGCTTATTTGAAATATTGAGCGCGCTACTCCCAGTTGTAGCAATGATCCTTACCACGTTTCAGAGGTTTGTTGGAGATAAGCGAGATGCTACCGCTGAGAAGAAAGAGCGCGAGGAGTCATTAGGAAAGATACTTGAGACATTCAAAAAAGAAAGTACCGATGAACATAAAGAAACTGATATATTAAAGCTTATGACATATAACATGAGCGAGATTAAAGAATATTACTTCATGAGCAAATATCAAGCTAAACGAGCTTTCACACTAGCATTTACTAGCTTTATTGTTGGCCTTGTTTTGTTTTGTACCGCCTTTATCATGACATTAATAAAGGAAATGACGCTTGTAAGCGTTCTCATACCTGCAGTAAGTGGTGCTATCGTTGAAGTATTGTCTGCTGGAAGTCTAGCAATTTATAACAAATCGATAGATCAGCTCAATGTTTACTACAAGTTCCTGCATGAGAATGAGCGTTTTCTTTCCTCGGTGAAAATAGTTGAAAGTATATCTCTTGAAAACAGAGACAAGGTATACTCAGAAATCATACAGAAACAGATGCGGGGACAAGTTGAACAACAAGCATAACGTGTCACTCCTTCCTATAAAATTCCGCTGTCGTGAATCCGTCGCCCTTTAGGATCAGCCCCGGCGCCCAGGGCACGGGATCCGCCATGATGGTCAACACGGCCTCTAGGTCGTCGCTGAGGTGCTCGATTATAACTTCGTCGTGAACGTGGAAAACGGTCATGTAGCCCAGGGCGTCCAGCTTAAGCAGCAGATCCGCCAGGCAGTCCCGGGCGATAGCCTGAACCACGTTTTCCGTGATTTTCCCGCCGAAAGTGTTTTGCACGCCCCATTTTTTGTTTTTCTGGCCAACGCCATAGTAGTGAAGCGCGGGCCGGCCGAAGCGGTTCTCACTGATGAAGGGCCGCGGGTAAAGCAACTTGCGTCCAGCCGGAAGCGTTATTGTCAGGTTGTCCATGCCGGTGTTGGGGTCCCACTCCCGGGCGAATAGCAGGCCGTGGGCTTGCCGCGGCTCGCAGCTCTCCACGGCTACCAGGGCCGCGCTTTCAAGGTCCTTCCATAGGCGGACAATACAGGGGCTGGCTGCCCTCCAGCGGGTCACGATGTCCGGCAGCTCCTCCTCCGTTAAGCCCTCGCGCAGGGCGCCCATGGCTATCAATGCGCCTTTGCTGCCGCCGTATCCCAGGGCCAGCTCCGCCACCTTGCCGCGCTGCCGCATCGGGTCGCCCTTTTTCACGCTGCCGGGCTCCAGGTGGAACATCTGTTCTGCGCTAGCCTCGTAGATCTTCCCGCTGCCGGCGAATACATCCAGGCGCCACTGTTCACCGGCAAGCCAGGCCGTAACGCGGGCCTCAATGGCTGAATAGTCAGCCACCAAATAGAAGCATCCGGTCTCCGGAACAAATGCGGTGCGGATCAATTGGGATAGGGTGTCCGGGATATTCCCATACATCAGCTGTACGGCGTCCTCCCGGCGTTGGCATACCAGCTCCCGGGCGAATTTGAGCGTTTTCAGGTAGTTGCGGGGCAGGTTCTGGATCTGAACCAGACGGCCCGCATATCGGCCGGTACGGCTGGCGCCGTAGTATTGCATGAGGCCGCGCACGCGGCTGTCAGTGCCCATGGCTACGGTCATGGCGTCGTATTTCCTGGTGCTGGTCTTTCCGATCTGCTGCCGGATCTCCAGCATGCGGGTTGCCGCTTCGCTTGCGACGCCGCGGGCCAGTAGATCCGCTACGGTATCCTTTTTAACGTCCTGCAGTTCCTCCGTAATGTCGGGGATTTCGTCCTCCAGCTCCTCCTGCAGCCAGGCCAGCAGCTGGTCGCGGCTCTTGGGGTTGTCCAGGCCGCTGATGGCCATAGCCTCGCCCAGCAACCGGTGCTCCACCTGCGACGCGCAGGCCAAGGCGCCCTCCACCAGCTGCGGGTTCACCTTGACGCCGGCCGCGTTCATCCGGCAATCCAATTGCCAAAGGCGTTGTTCGCGTTCCGGCATCGGCCAGGGGGCAAAGCACCTGCCTAGAGCTCTTTCCGCTTCCACGTCCTGCATGCAATAGGTCTTGAAAAGCTCCCATTTTTCCGGTTCATGCTGGGGCAGCGTACGCGTGCGGCCACCGTTGGCCTTGGTGGGTTTCTGTGGTACGCAGAATGTACGGATCAGCGCGGCGCCGGTGCCCAGCTTCTTTTTGTCCGTGGGAATGCCCACAGCTTCGCCCATAGCCGCCAGGCCGCCAGAATACCCACAATACAGGCCGTTGGCCATGGTGCATTGCCATTGCTCAAGGGGTGCCTGGTAGCCGGCAACATTATGGCAATACCATTCGAAAGCTGCATTGAATGCCTTTTTAGTAACGCGCGGATCCTGCAGGGCCTCCAGGAGAAGCTGCAGCTGGTGGTTGTTGTATCCCGTCATGAAATCGATAATTTGCACGGGGTCGTTCTTCCACGCATAGGCCAGCAGCATGATCTGGAAGTCGGGGCTTTGCGCGTATTTGTAAAGGCCAGCTTTTTTTATGTCCACGCTGCTGTACGTTTCTATATCAATTGATAGGTGGTTCATATGCATCGCCTCTTCCAAGTGTATACGAGATGCCGAGTGCTCGAAGTATTTTATCCGCTTTATCAATAGTCGGTTGTACGCCGCATTCGTAGCTCGATATCGTAGACTTTGAAACTCCTGACATTTCTGCAAGCCGCCAAAGCGGTATTTTTTTAGCCTTTCTTGAGGAAATAAGCACATCTTGAAATGACATTCAAGCACCTCCACACACAATATATGGGCATTAACGCTTGACAACATCCAATATATTGGATATAATAATTAACGAGAGCATACGTTCCCCTGGTGAAAGGAGGTGAAAGTCGATGACACCGAAGTCCAAACCTCAGGTTATTGTCACGCGTGAAACGGAATCCGGCCGCAACACACAGTTTCAGAATACCCGTACTCATGAGACAATGACTCGTCCTCAATTTGTCCGACAAATTAACAACGGTAATTATCCTGATTACTATGTCAGGGAGATTAATGGTTTACAGACCCCTGTCTCTAAACCGGATGGGAAAACCAATAACAATTTAGGCTAATGCCTCATTAATGGAGACCGTAATGCCGTTACGCTCCACAATTTCCGTGTCGGAGACTATCGCAAGAACCTGACCTTCGGAATCTGTAATAACAACGTCAGCTACGGTTTTGCTTCCGATCAACATAAACGACCGACCTTTCTTTTGGCTTCTGCGCCCCCGGCTATTGCTCTCACCGGGGGCGCATTATTATGCCTTCTCTTACCTATAAGTCCCGGTCAGCGGATCATATACGAGCCCGGCTTGTCCTTGCCCGTAAGCAGGTGGCTGGGGTTGCGGTTGTCCATATGCCGGCTGCTGGAGCTGGCCATAGGCGGGCTGCTGATATTGCGGGGCTGCGAATCCCTGGGGCGCGGCTGGTCGCTGCTGCTGCCCGTATGCCGGCGGCTGGTATCCTTGCGGCTGTTGATAAGCGCCACCTCCGAAGTCCTCCTCTGCGCTGGTGCTGCTGCCCAGGGCGTCGCCGTCGCGCAGCTTTTGTACGTTGGTCAGGCCCACGCCTATTCCCTTCTTGCCGTTATTCAAGAAGGGGAAGAAGTCAACGCCGACGCGGCCATAAATGCCGGAATAGATCGCGCGGGGGTCCATAATGTCCACCAGCTGCGCATCCACGACGCGGGGCGGCCTGTCTGCTTTGCAGCTGGCCGTAAATACCCAATGGCCGCGGCACTCTGCGCCAAAGGGCATACCATCGCTGGGGCGGGTGCCGTCGCCGTCATATACGGGGATGGATAGGATGGGAGGCCGGGCGCCGTTCCACTTCTCCGCGACGCCGCGCTGGATCGCCATCTCGATGGCCGTGCTTATCCGCTGCATGGTTTGCACGTCAGCCTTGGGAACAAGTACAGTTACCGAAAACTTGGGTTCGTTGGTTGTGCCGTTGGCGTTGCCCGTTTTGGTGTATGGTTTCAACAGGTGAACATACGAAAGTCTTGCCTCACCGGTTACAACATGCGTCTCGTTTGCCATTTTCTCGTTTCTCCTTTTCTCGCTTTAAGCGTTTGACGGTTGGGCGCCGGGCGCGGTGCTAAAGTCTTGCGCTGCCGTGGGTCGGTTGGTTATCGGCTCCCGCTTGTCCTTCTCGGGCGCCAGTGTAGGCTTTCCGGGCGGAACATGGACAAATTGCTGCAGCGCTGCGGCGAATGACTTTTTGCCCATAAGCTCCTCCACCTTGGCCAGGGTCAAAGGCTCGCGGACGTACAGCATAGCCTCGGGCTGGCCGGCAGCGATAGCGGCATCAAAAGCGGCTTTCTGGTCGGTCCATTTCCGTGTAGCGCGGCCCTCAACGGCTTTCCATCCTGGGATCTCTCCGCCGTCAAGCAGAAAAGACAAGCAATACTCTTCAATATCGGATAGCCAGGCCGCCAAGTCTTGGCCGCGGGTGAGAATGGCGCCCAGGTCGCTGGCGGCTAGCAGCTGGGGCAGGGCTTTCTGGAATCCTTCCAGGGCCAGGTTGGCGTCGCTGCGGGCCCGGCAGGTGGCCTTTGCTCTGCAAAAGCGGCAATGCTCGCCGGGACAAAAATCGCCTTTCCCTTCATAGGCCAGCTGGGCGCGGGGCCTGACATAGGTTTCTGCCCATTCCAGCAGGTCCTCGAGCATCAGCTCCTGGGTCTCGGACACGCCGCCGTTACGGGGCTGTACGATGGTCCAGCGTACGCGACTAATATTATAGAAGAGATTGTAGCGGGCCCAGGCGCCCAGGGCGTACAGCTTCATTTGCGGATTGTCCTCCGCCTCCACCTTGACGCCTTTCCCGTGCTTGTAATCGAATATGTGCAGGATCCCGGCGCCAATGAGCAGGGCGTCCGACGTGCCGAATCCTTCCGGCACCCATTGGCTGTAATCCACCTTTTGCTCCATGGCCACATATGGCAGCTCCGGGAAGCCCAGGGCCGCGGTGTTTACCGCATCTACATACTCGTCGGTGCATGCGTCCATTTCTTTGGCGTAAAGAGAATCCGCTTGCAGCTTGGCCAGGGCATCCTGGTATTTCTTTGGTCCCCGGCTGGTGGTGAAGCGCTTTCGCAGCTTTAGCTCGCCTATGGAATGCGCCAGGGTTCCCGCGGCTGCATCTTCGCCGGCGTTGTCGGGCATTTTCTCTGCCAGGCGAGGTGCAGGGGTGCAAGTCAGCCAGATATGGGCGCCACTAGCCCCTAACAGGGCATGCTTTCCGGGCATTATATCTGCACCCCCAGCTGCCGAAGGGCCGCGGCAAAGGCGCCGCGCTGGGCCGGCGTTGCCAGCGCCGTGATGGCGTCCACGCCCTGGGCCTTTAGGCAGGCGAGTACCTTCTCGCGGTTGGCAGCGGCCTTGTCACAAAACGCGGCCATTGCCCTGCCCAGCTGCTCATGCGTATAATCGGGCGCGGATGTGGGGGCGCCCGCCGGGGGCTGCTGGGGAACCGACGCCGAGGCCTGCAGCTGCTGCTGATAGGGGGGAGGGGCGTACACGCCCTGCGGTTGCGGGGCTGCGGGCTGCTGCATGAATGCCGGCTGCTGATACGCGGGCTGGGCTGCAGGTTGCTGCATAAAGGCCGGTTGCTGGAATTGCTGGGGCACCGGTTGCTGCATAAAGGCCGGCTGCTGGGACGTCATTGTGTGCGCGTAGTCCTGCGGCATGGTGTAGCCCTGTGCCGATTGCTGAGGCTGCGCGGGGGCAGGCTGCTGCATGTACGCAGATGCTACCGGCTCGTCTGATGTGAGGAAGGGGCCAGCGGCTTCCAGGGGTTTAAGGGTGTCGATTACCCGGAAGGCCTCCGCGGTGTCCTTGGCTAAAACCGTGATCCTGATTTCCATATGTGTTACCTCCTATGTATTTAGTTAAGGGGCACCATTCTTGTAACGGTCGCCCCCTGGACGGCGTAGTGTTCAATGACTCGGCGCTGGGTACCGTTGATACGGGTTGTAATGGTGTCGCCATCGGGCATCTGCACATCGATCAGCCAAAGCGGATCCCAGCAGGTGCAGCGTTCACCTGGATCCAAATTTGCCCCACAGTCAGGGCAGGTATGGTAGATGGGTTTCATCCGTGGTCACCTCCCACCATTTTTGTGATGCGGCCTGTACGCTTCATACGGGCGAAATCCTGAACGCTGACAACCGGCTGCGGCGCCGGGTGGGACAAATCCCACATGTCGGACAGATCCGGACGGTCCAGGGGCACGGTCCCATGCCGTGCCCGGTCAATGCGGTAGTGGTAGTGTTCGGCGAGAGCAAGGCCCAAGCCGATACAGGCCAAGGCCAGGATCACGGTACCGATTGGGGTGAGCATTGACATCCGGCCTCCTTTGTGGTATTTTGATGGTGAATGTTTTGATCTGCTCCGTTACCGATGCCAGTCGGTGCGGGGCTTTTTGTATACTGCCGGATCGCCCGGCGCATGGATCGTACGTGGGTGTATCCGCACCGTTCTGCGGCCTTCTCAGGGGTAAAACCCTTGCGCATCAAGCGGGCGGCGTGAGACGCTTTCAGCATGGCGGTAAGGTGGCGCCGCCGGCTGCTGCCGTACGAGGCTTTGCTTTGGTGGATTGAATCTTCCATGCCGGCAACATCCCGGTAACCCATGTTGGTGGCTACGTACTCAGGGTCTAAGCCAGCCTTAAGGCATTTGTCGGCGTAGGCGTCACGATCAGCTATGGTCTTAAACGGCTGCATCCTGCTTGGCCTCCTTGGGCTGGCCGTTTAACCAGTAGCCGTGATTATTAAGTGATTTGCGCAGGCTGTCCGCACTGGAGTAGCCATACTGCCCGGCTGCACATGCGGGCGTTGCGCCTCTGCGGATAAATTCAGCCGCTTGCTGAACTCTGATCTTTGCCTTCTTTGCGCGGTCGACATCGTATTGCCGTGGCTGCTTGGTCACCGCCACCACCGCCACCACCGGCGGCAGATCGGCTAAGCGTTTCTTAGCTTCTTGGATGGCGGGGCAGGGCTTGTCCAATGCGCCGGCCTCAACCGCTTCAGGGATCGTCATCACAACCGGCATACCGTCTTGGGTCTCCGGTGCGATTACATAGGTAGCGGTCGATTCGGGATCGTGGCTGGGATTGGTAGGCGGCAATTCGATCACGCGATCCTGCCTACATGCAACGCACTCGGCATCAAGGGCTTGCTGTCTACGCATCCGCTTGCGGGTATCACAGATGACAAGCGCAAAGACTAGTACCACCAGGGCAAAAACAAAGGACATGAACAGCCAGTCAGGCAAGGTGTCGATCCGGTCAAAAATCTGTTTCATTTGTGCTTCCTTTCTCCCGGCGTCAGGCCGGGGTCTCATACCGACCTTACCCAACGGGTTTTCTTTGACGGGTCGATATTTTTTCTTCCGTTTTTATTCCAGCATTTGGCGGCTGTAGTTCCTACGGCGAACCATCCATCGGCCTGATATACCGTGCCGTTGTGTCCTACACCAGACGACGAATAAGAAATCAGACCTTTTACTTCCGGAAAATGCTTACGGATAAGTTTGCGGGCCATAGAAAGCGCCTTGCTTTCTGCGAAACGGTCAGTGTCATCAACAAAGTACGAGCGGGTATTTTCCATAATGCGGGTGGCGCTGTACGTTCTCGCTGTCGGCCTTCCCCACATCATCGCGCCGATGATATTCCCGGAATCATCTTTTATCCAAAGCCTTAACCGGGCACCAGCAGGAACCGAATGCAGGTAATGATGCTCCTGTATCCATTTGTCCACATCCGTTTTGTAGCTTATCTCCAGGCGCAACTTCTTTTGTTTCCTCCTTCCCTTCATCATATCGCCGGCACAACCCGGCGCGGCTTATATCGCATGGGCCGTCATCTGCTGTGCACTGGTACTGCGTATCGTGGCCCCAGTCGATGCGCAGGCGGTGGAGGCAGGTCATGAGCCGGCCGCTGCTTTCAGTTCACTGCTTCGCTTTGCCCGGTATGCGCTGTACAGCTTGCGGTATCGGTAGCTATCCCCAAACACGTTCCACGCCGCTTTTACGAGGTTTGGCTCGTAGGGCCGTATCTTTTCCAGATCCTCTATCGCCCGCGAGGATATGGAGCAGCCGCAGCACCCGGTGCGCGTCAGGCCGTACACCTCATAAGCGTCGGAGTAGCGGATTTTATGAAAATCCTTGTACCACTGCTTATCTGCATCCGATACGTAGTACAGTGGGCGAAGCCGGTATTTGCCATCTGCCGCCTCAGAAAAGCACATAGAAGTGCTGTCTTTGCGCGGTACTGACCGCATGCCGCCCTCGTCGCGGCGCTCGCCCGTGATTACCATGTCATAAGGCTTTTGCACGCTGTGAGCAATTTGTTTTTTGCAGTCTTCACAGCATTTGCTGCTTACCTTGAAAGGTATAGGATTCTCGATGATAAAATCCAGCAGATACTTGGACGAGCCGATTACAAGTTGTATGTCGGGGCGCGGTTCTCCGGCAGTGTTGCAACCGCACAGGAAATTGATAGCCTGCTCACTCTTGGGGTATCGCTCCCGGAGTTCCGCACGCTTTGCAGCCTTGTCCTCCGCACTTGTGTACTCCTCCGCGATTGACAACGGGATTTGCTTTCGCTGCACCGCATCCAGACCAGCCGAAACGATTTTTGAGATAAACGGCAAGCCGTGTTCTCGCGTGGCCCGCACTATGTTCTTTTTTGGCCGGTGCGGTGTGATTGTAACCGCATACAGCTTTTCCATGTCTTTTACATGGCGCTTGATGGCCTCCATTTCAAGGCCGGTGTTAAAAAAGCAGTAGTGCACTGGCGGGAGGTTAAACAATCGTCGCACCGTCTCAATGAGATGCAGCATGATGTCGCTGTCGCTCCCACCAGAATACGAGCAAATGGCGTTCGGATGCTCAATCAGCCTTCGGGCGATTATGCTTTTGATCGCTTCAAATTTATGCGGCGCGTCAAAGTCTGCATATGCCGGACGGTCTGTATACACTCTGCTTTTGTGTTCCTGTTTCACCTTTTGTTTCCTCCTTTCCACCGGCCACGTGCCGGCCTGATTCGGTCCCACGCCGCCAGGATCATGTTGTTCACCCTGCGCTGGCGGCGGCGGGCCAGCCATTTTTGAAAGAAGTTCATGCGGACGCCTTCTTTCCGCGAATGAATTCTAAGAAAGGAAGGCGCGGGATTTTCACACGGGACTTTGCAACGCTTACGGGGAAACCCAGTTTTTCGGGCTCATGATGCGCTTGCCAGCGTATCAAGTTTGGGTCTGTCCGTAAGAACGGCGCGGCTTGGGCGGCAGTAATTACGGGGCTTTCAAGTCGTTCAAGATCCTCCAGGGTTATGCTCGGGTCGTAGGGCACGGATGCCATCACCTCCCAAAGCAACTTTCATAGCGTTCTAACACCTCCAGGCTCTTTTCGATGACAGTATCCACCTTTGGGCCTTTTCGCCTGCCGCTCAGCCCTGAGCCCAGTTCTGAAGCGCAGGTGTTGACGCCTTCCTTGGCCAACTGATCGATCAGCCAAGGAAAGCGCAGTTGATTCCGTGCAAGCAGCACCCTCACGCGTTCCCGGCTGTCCTGTGATCGCATGAAATTCCTCCTTTTTTGTAGGTTATTGTAAACATTTATTGACAACAACGTCAGCCGATGGTATCATATATGTGCTGACCATAATGAACCATTGGATTCGCCCTTTTGCGAAAAATGTCGCAGGGGCTGGCTTTGTTGCTGGCGTTTTTTGTTTACAGGGATAGTATAGTACAGATATCTGTACCTGTCAATACGCTTCATTCAGTTTTCTGTACTTTAATTATGTGCACACATTCTAAGGAGGAAGCCGCATGAAAAGCACCGAAATCATTTTTCAGTTGATGGCTGAGCGCAATATTTCTGCGGCGCAAATTGTCAAAGATACAGGAATAACAAAATCGCTCTTTACTCAATGGAAACAGGGCCTGCAACAGCCATCGCAAAAAAATTTGGCCCTTCTTGCAGACTATTTCCATGTGTCTGTTGATTTTTTGTTGGGAAAGGAACAAACGGAGACTGTTCCCACACACGAACCTAAAGTCACCATTCTCTCCCGTGCCGCTCGCAACATGACACCCGAGCAAACGGACAAGTTGATTGAAATGGCAAAGCTGCTTTACCCGGAAGCGTTCAAAGAAAAATAAGTGGCTTTGAGGGGTTTTATGAATCAGTATCCGGATTTTCATCGAGCCGTCCGACTGGCATACCGCACCCTCTTGCATCTTCGGATAAACCAATTACCGGTAGATATCGTCTCAATCTACCAACGTTGCAAAAACACACTGATCATACCATACAGCAAAGCTGGGCCTTTTGCTGACATATTGGGATTCGATATCGTCAATGAGGCCCCAAGTGATATGGCGTTCACATATCGGATTGAGCCGGTAGAAGGCCCAATTATCCACCTGCTGCTTTATAATGACGAGCCGTACCAGAATCCAGCACGTTTTCGCTTTACCCTTGCGCATGAATTAGGGCATATCGTCATGAAACATGTTAAAAGCGGTTACGTGGAAGAAGCGGAAGCAAATTGCTTTGCCCAGCACCTTTTATGTCCGGAACCGCTGGTAGAAGCACTTAGAGAACCTCCTATCAACGAATGGCTACTTTCCCGAACATTCGGCGTTTCTGCAAGTACTGCAAGAATCGTACTGCAAGAAAGTAAACGGGCTTTTTACGTTGGTGCATCTGAAAACGAAGCGTTGCTTCAGCAGTTTGAAGTGGATACGCTTGGGCCCGGAATATTGATTCAGAAAGTTTTCGCACAGATGCGGTCTGTGCGGGAGATGTAATAGAAAGGGTGACACAGATGAAAAAGATGGTAGCATTCCTGTTGATAGTTTTAGTAGCTTGTGCGGTGTTTCCAGCGTTGGCAGTCGACCTATCCAAAATGTCATTTGATGGACTTGTTGAACTCAAAGCACAAGTTGATGCAGCGATAATCGCTACGGGTGAGGCAGAGTGGTTTGACGTACCACAAGGCACATATGTCGTAGGTAAACATATAGCACCCGGAGACTATACGGTTGAGATGCTCGCATCAGAAATAGTTTCGGTAATAATTGTCTATAAAGATGAAAAATGTAGCGGATTTGAAGGAGTGTTAAACACATTCTCGCTCGATAAAAACAGTGGAATTGGCTGCCTGCAGCTTAAAAAAGGAATGAAAATTGAAATAACCTATGGTAGTACACGTTTTAAAAAGTTTGTGGGCCTCGGAAACTAACCCATCTAAGGCTTCTAAGATAGAAAGGGTGGTGTCGATGTGGTGGATAATTGGCGTGATTCTTATTCAGGCAGCAATATGCGCTTTTTTGTGCAATAGCCTATCTAAGCGAAAAGGGTATGTCGGAGCCTCGTTTGCTGTTATCGGCTTTTTCTTAGGCGTGTTTGGTCTATTATATGCTATGGGATTGCCACTCGCGAAAGACGATGCGATGGAAAGGCTGACTAGGCAAGAACAACAAAAAGCCGAAAACCATATAAACAGCAACGAAAATAACGAGGTTAGAGGTAATGATGCAGAATATATTGCAAATAGCGTTATAGACAAAGCAAACGCTAGAAAGGGCACTAGATCTCTTATCTTGACAGTTTTGATGGCCTTGGCATTTACTTCATTTATTGTAATCTTAATAATTGTAAACGAAAGCAGATAGTTTACAGAGGCATGACGACAAAAATCGCCCGCCCCGAGCTACCACCCTCGGAACGGGCCTGCAATCCCTAGCCACTCTTTCTACAAGTAAACCAGGCTTTGCTATACCATTATATGGTATGTGGCCTATAAAATCAAGGAGGAAGCCATGTTTTGTCCAAATCCCAAATGCAAAAAAGAGATTCCGGACGATCATTCCTTTTGTGGATATTGCGGACGAAAGCTTGTGCGCACATATTCACGCCGAACCCGCGCCAATGGCACAGGTACAGCATATAAGCGTGGCAAAACTTGGACAGCGGCATATATCAAGGGTTGGAAAAAGGTCATTGTAGACGGCAAGGAGAAACTTGTGCCGGACAAGCTCACCCAGGGTGGGTTTGCCACGAAAAAGGAAGCCCTTGAATACATCCCCCAGCTCAAAAATGGAAAGAGAAAGACCGCGGGCGCCTCAACGTCCTTTGCTGCCCTCTATACTGTGTGGAAGCCATTCTATACGCCACGCATAGGCGAAAGCACTATGAACGGGCATATTGCAGCTTATGCCTATTTTAAGGATATTCACCATATTCCCTTTGTTGACCTGTCCATAGACGACCTGCAGGACTGCGTGGATGAATGTCCTAAAGGACGCCGTACACGGGAAAATATGAAATCGCTCTGTTCCCGTTTATACGAATATGCCGGCGCCCGGAAGATGGATGTGAAAGACCTTTCAAAATTCATTTGGTGCGGCAAAGATGATACGAAAACTCGCGCTTCTTTTGATGATCTGCAAATTGAAAAAATCAAGCAATCTATTGGGAAAATCCCCTATGCTGAATACATTTACTGTATGATACATCTTGGTTTCCGCCCTAACGAAATGCTGCGGTTGACTGCAGATGCGTACGATCCCGAGCATAACTGCCTGATCGGAGGGTTTAAGACCGAGGCCGGCACAGACCGGGTTGTGACCATATCACCTAAAATCAAGCAAATCCTGGCCGACCTGATCAGCAACGCAAGCCCGTACATCTTCCCCCGCGAGGATGGCGAGCTGATGACGGATGAATATTTCCGCGAAAAGGTATTCTATCCGGCCATGGCCGAGCTAGGCATACAGGCCATTCCGCAGCCAGGAGAGCACCCATTATACAAGCCGTATTCCTGTCGGCATACTTTTGCAAACCTTCTGAAGCGTGTGCCGGGCAGCGATACTGATAAGGCCGGCCTGATTGGGCACGCAGATGCCTCTATGACCAAATACTATCAATCGCCGGACTTCGCTTCTATGGCGGCTATAACCGATGCGATATAAGGCACCAAACATTTTTGGTGAGGGTAAGAAACAAGGAAAAATACCAAGCGATTTTCCGATTTTATATTGACAACATACTGCCATCAAATGGCCCTCAAACCGTTGATTTTCCTAGATTCTTTTTTGGTTCGGGACCAAAAGGTCGCAGGTTCAAATCCTGTCACCTCGACCAAAAAACCCGCGGAAATCGGCCGATTTTCGCGGGTTTTTTATGCATATTCAACAAGAGACGAAAAAACGGTCCATTTCTTTACAACTATTTTGCAACTATTTTCAAAGGGACCAAAAGGTCGCAAAGCACAAGATATAGCAGTTTTGCAAGATAGAGGTACTATATATTGCATATTTGAGGTACGACCTTTTGTGTTTTTAATAATAAAACAACTTGCTCTCTCTACGCTCACAAAGCGATAGCTACCTCTCTCAAATGATCGGGTTCGAATCCCGCTAGGAGCACTGCCTTAAGGAATAATAGTTGATATAATTACACGAGAGACTGATAATAGAGTAAAATCCGCTAATAATATCGTGATCGTGCAATTATGAAACATCCACTTAACCGTATCTAAATGCATAAAGCACAGGACGCCTCTCCTTAAACCTTTCTACAATTTCGTGTGGTAATAGAAGCTTATTATCATCATATACGCATATGTGTTGATCCCAAATAATATCAAGATCGATATAATCCATTTGCTCAATAGTTATTGAACATTTATACATAATAGCCCCAGTAAATTTAGTTTTGGACAGAGTCGCTCCTCTAATATCAGAATAACTTAGATTAGCACAGTAAAAGTTTGCACCTGCCAATTTTGCATCTCTAAAATCAGCATTCATCAAAAGGCTTCCTGACAAATCAGCATTTTTCATGTTACTATTCCTAAGGTCAGAACATATTAAAGAGGAATCAATTAAATACGCACCAACAAAATTTACTTTCTGCAGTTTTGATAAGTTCAAGTTCACTCTATTTAGCATGAGACCGGCCAATTTCGTACCGACCAGGTTAATGTGGCTTAAATCCAATGAGTACAGATCATAATACCTAATGGAGTTTAGCATGCTATTTGATAAGTTGGTATATTTGATAAATAGATCCTTTTCAGTTGTTGACATTGTGTGAAAAAATGCTGATTTGGTACAACTTATGCATTTAAAACACTCAGAGAAGATGTTAAAGAGAGTTACAAATCTACTATGTACTTTATCTAATACACTTGTGCTAGGAGCAAAGGAATAATCGTATATAGTACTGGATCTCAATATAGTAAAAAAAGTATCTTTTAACTGATCAAAAGAATACTTTTTATGAATATTATATATTTTTAGGAGATATGCTAGAAACTCATAGATCGAATAGTTTAAGGTTAAGTTATCACGCATAATTGTATCAATAGCTACTACTGCACTTTTTATGTCTATATTATCAAGCGCACGCTCAATAAATGAGTAGATTGTTCTTGCTACAAAATACTCTGCTATACTATTGTGTATAAACTTATATGACGATTCTCCACTTCTCTTTAGGTAGAACTCTGTTAGAAGTTTTCGATGTGGAAAAGAGGGGAGGATCTTCTCAATTTGCTCCTGCGTAATCAAAAAATCCGGTGCATTGCATATTTCTATAGCTATCGATGTGATCTTTTCGTAGTATTCTGACCATTCGGCAGCCATATATCGCGACGTCTTGTTATAATCAGTTATGGAAGATTGAGCATTTATTCCAAAGAACATTACATCATAAAGTTTACCAAGCTCAGTTATATTTGCTATATCGATATTTTTGGATGCGCATGTGTAAAGAATATATGGAATTAGAATAATCTGCTTAACCTCTTGATTTAAGAAACTCACAGCTTTTGTAAGTCTTCCGACATCTAAACTAAGATGTTTGCTACCATAATTTTCAATCCACTTAATTGCTTGCATCTCCGTGAATGGATGAAGCATTATTTCGAAAGACATTGGAATCTCTTTAGTATTAATAAAATTGTGCCTACATGTAATAATAATTCGGCTATTATACCGCCTTAATATATTAATTAGCAGGTTAATCCTAACAATACACCCTGATTCAGATAAATTGCTTTCATCCAGAGCGTCGAAAAATATAATTGAATCCTTTAGTGTTTCTATGTCAATTCCAAGATAAGTACATACGTCTACCATCTCAAATATTTCGTTGTGGCACATTCTATAAAACTCGGCATAGATAATTTTTCTATGAGCTAGATAGGTTTTGTTGCAATAATCATATGCAATCTTGGAGAGAAGTGAACTTTTGCCTATACCTTGATATCCGAAAATAATTAGCGCACGTATATCATTATTAAAATTGCATCTTTTGTTTTCAATAAACTCTTTAAAACTACCATTCGCAAAAGCTGCTATTAACGATATTACATCATCATAAGTGTTCAAAGGATCATTGGAAACAAAACTATAATTGTTTGGAATGTACATTTCACTGAGGGACAATTCACTCCATATTTTTAACTCGTAGTTATTAGCAAACTCTTCCAATAATTTATTTTGGTTTGCTGTGATCATCATTCCCTTTTTCATTTTGTCAGAATTTTTCAGCATATCGATTATTTCATTAATCTTGATATTACTGTCGATAGCGATAAGTCCCTGGTCGGACTTTATCCCATCGTTTATCAGTTCCATTATTCTTGATGCTGCATTTGATAATATATTTTCAGGTGCGGAAACTAGATTCTTTAGCCGGCTAGTGATTTCTTCAATCACATCTTCAGAAGTTAAATATAAGCATATGTTGTCAAAGGAGAAAATCTCTTCTGCAATGGTAGTGCAAATTCTTGGTTTGATGTCTATCTTGCCTTCTTTGAAAGATGCTCTGACACTGGAGCAAACAAGTTTGTGAAGTGCTGAAGTAGGCGGGAGTTTTCTTTTCTCAAATGTAACTCCCCCTAGCAGTGCTCCAGATACAGATGCAAGAGATTCAGATGTGGCGATATCAAGACCATTGCTCATGCAAATGCTCTTAACAATTGACTTCAGTATGGCTTCGAGTGTTTTTTGGGGGCTAAATTTAAATCCCATATTACCTCCTATAAAACCATTAGGATAATAGATTCCATTTCTGAGATAGTTACATCAGATTGAAAGTATCAGCATTAGTTATCCAATACTGTGATACATTTAATAGATTGTTATAGTCTATTAATTAGTGGGTAAATCTCTCAACCTTAGTTTCTTGTCTAGCTTAACAAAACCATTAGGAGTTATTTTATTGACTGGATATCGACCAAATTCTTGATGTTTTCAATCTCCAAACATAGCAGTACTATATCATTATCTCCAAGGTCAAGCTCATTTTTAATATATTAGCATACTTTCATGAGGGAATAAAGCTGGGATATAAAATCTAGTCCTCTACGTGTCCCCCTGCAAAGAGGAGGTATGTATTAGTTAACGGATGTTCAACAGATCATATGATGATACCGTACTGAATAGTCAGTTACTATATCTTTTCACATTGATGGCGTCGCGGATTTGATTTTAATTCGCCATAATTTACCGAATTCCTATCACAAATTTCGTAAATTAATTGTATATCAGTTTAATAGCCGGATGCGAATTTTACATTGTGTCGAGCATTCTGTTTACATCGAAAGCAGCTTAGGCTCTTAATGCTTGCGGTTTACATAGGTTCGAGCCCATTTAACCTCACCATGAAAAGGGACATTAGTTACGGAAAAATGCTCGTCAAATGAGACGGGCATTTTTCTATACCTGCAAAAGGAGGTTTGATATGACTGTTTAGCAAGACAATTTGCAGGAATACACGATTTGGCTTACAGAGCAATTTTCCACACAAATTTGGCCCATATCGTTGCGTGAAATAATGCACACCCCTGCACACCCATGCTGCGGCACTGCGCCCCACGAAACGGACAGAATAAATGAACACCCTCATGGGAATAATACCCATGAGGTGATAATATGCGGTCGATCGAAGAGCGTGAAGATGTGCTAAATATGTACTTTATGAAGGAAAGGGATACAAGGAAATTGCCAAAACGCTCCACATTCCATTGGATACTGTGAAGTCATGGTGCCGTAGATATCGGTTACAGAACAACATTCCGCAGCGTGGTAGAACGCCGCTGGCCAAAGAGCCGCTGAGCCAGCGGACAATTTGCAGAAGGAAGTCAAGTGATGACGAAAACTCACAGTAGGCACGGATAGCACGCCTTGAAATGGAGGTGGATTTACTGCGAAATTTTCTTATACTGACCGAAGGAAGGTGACAAAGGCTCAGATTTTCTCGGTCATAGAGAGAATGAGCAGCAAATACGACGTGCAAGACATGTGCAGATTTTATAATGTTTCCAGAAGCGGATACTACGATTGGAAGAAGCGTGAACACGGCGAAAACAAAGATGCTGAGCTGGTCAAACTGATCTGCGAGTGTCAGGAAAAGAACAAGAACCGATACGGTTATCGTAGGGTGACGCTTTGGCTGAAACGCGAGAAAGGTCTGACGGTTAACAAGAAAAAAATTCTACGGATCACCAGGTGCAACAACCTGATGTCAGCTATCCGCCGCCGGAAGATTGTGAAATTCAGGCCGCGAGGGAATTTGAGATACGAAAAATACTGAACAGAGATTTTCACGCTGAAACACCGAACGAAAAATGGGTAACTGATATTTCCTATATCATAATGCCAGACGGAACACTGTATCTGTCGGCGATTCGGGACTTGTGCGGTAATTTTATTGTAGCGCACAGAGTGGCGACCCGACAGGATTATTCGCTCGTCGGCAATACGATTGCGGATGCTTTGGCGGCAGAAAACCCATCAGGAGACCTAATTCTCCATAGTGACGGCGGAGGACAGTATCGCTCTTTTGACCATAGAGATGTAATGGAATCCAACAATATCACAGCATCCATGTCAAAACCGGCGACACCAGGTGACAATGCGATGGCAGAGAACTTTTTTAGCATTTTCAAAGCGGAATGTATCTACCTGGAGCGTCCGGAATCTATTGCGGAGGCAGAACCCCTGACACACGAGTTTGTACGGTATTACAATTACGAGCGGTTGCAGGCCAACGGCTTGATGCCTTATGAAGTCCGGCAGATAGCGTTTGAAAAAACTACAAAACGGTCAAAGTGACCGGGGGCTTTGCCCCCGAACCCCCGAGGTTTACCGCTTTGGTTTTCCAAAGTGACGGCATAAGAAAACGGCAGCACTCAAACTGCCGTCACTTCGCCAAACCCGCTGTGGCGCTCGGGTCGCTCCTCAGCGTTGCCCTATCCTCCACAACGGTAAAAGCAATAGTATCATGTGTCGAAAAGAGTAATTTTATTCGACAATATCCCTCTGACCCCAGAAAAACGGACATGGAATCCGCATACCCCATAGTGTGTGCACTTTTCATGTCCGCCGCGCGGGGGGCGGTACCCCGAAAAAGGTGTGCATGGGGTGTTCACCGTTACACGGATCGATGCAGGCTATATATATGAAGAAAATTACCTTATAAGCCTAACCTGCATACGCCGCCGGTTTTATACACCTTTACCGCTGAGAGGCTACAACTGAAACGGCGAAAGACTACAGTTGCATCGGCAAGAACCGACACCTTCATCGGATAGATCGGACATTGACAGCCCGAGCACCCAATGCTTTTGCCTTTCCGTAGGATAGGGAAATGCAGCGTTGCAACTTGAGTGGTGCGGAGGACCTTACGGGAGGATGGCGTGGGACGTCGTTTCTTCGTAGCCAGCCTGCGCCGCAGCGCGTCGTCCTCCTGGAAAACAAAAGCGATAAACCGCGGGAGTCTGAGGGCAGCGCCCTCAGTCCACTGAAGGCTGCTCGTTGCTTACTCCATCAAGTAGGTGTCGGCGCCTCCGACAGCGGTGTAGGATTTCACCGATTCAACTGTCGGCTCCATCCGGTCTTACTGTCCGGTTCCGTCCGGCATATTCATAACCGTGTATTCCTACAAATTATCCCGTAAAACGCTATTTCAAGCTTCATTTTGCAGGCATAGAAAAATGCCCGCCGCACTTGGTGAGCATTTTCCGTAACTAATGTCCCTTTTGATGTCTAATCCGACATTAGTTACGCGGGTGCATTGGGTGCATGGGGTTGCATCATTACACAGGAAATTCCACCTCTGTTTTAACAGATATGGCGCAAGGAAATATTAAGGATTTGTCGAAATATATCTTATGGCAGCAAGTTTTCTTTTTCAGAGAGCAAGCGAAAGATGAGAGAATAGCATGAGTACAGTTTTTTTAACCAGCCGGAATCTTGAAGAACAAATTGTTCATCACGGCTTTTTTGCAGAGCAGATTCCTGCCTGTTTTTCATCAAAACAACTATCAGCTAAGGTCTCTGTCATTATGCCTAATATAGACTGTAGCTACGGCCAATCAAAAAAATCTAAGAACAATACTACTTTGCCGGTCGAGATTTCCACATACAAGAATGACATATCAAGAAGAATTTTGTCGGTGGTGAATCCGGAGGCGTTCTTGCGTCTAGTAAAACTGATTTCTGTAAATTGGCTCGATATAAAGCGTTTTTCTTTTAGTGAAAACTCACTTTCTCCGATAACATATCTGAGGAGTTATCGGGATGATGATTTATTGGAGGAAATCAATAGTGAAAGCATTCGCGAAATAAACCGGGCAAAAAGCGATTTCGTTGAAGGTGTTAAAAACTGTATTCGCACATCGCTTGGTTATCAGTATCGTTTGAAGGTTGATGTGGCGAATTGCTACAATTCGATTTATACGCATTCGGTTGCGTGGGCAATCTGCGGAAAAGAACAGGCCAAAGCGTACATGAGGACACATGCTCCTCAATCCATTAAAAATGAATATGAGTTGTCTGATTCGCTGGATGCTTTTATGAGATTTCAAAAAAATAATGAAACTAACGGGATTGTTGTCGGTCCATTTACATCGAGAATCTTTTCGGAAATAGTCCTCGCATCAATTGATAAAAACCTTCGTGGAAAAGGATTTGTTTTTCGTCGGTACGTCGATGATTACAAGTTTTATTTCCGTTCTGAAACTGATGCCGAAGAAAGTGTTAGGCAGATTGAAAAAATATTGAATGACTTTAATCTAAACTTAAACCTTTCAAAGACAGAGATACGCCGATTTCCATATGAACTGCTTTCTGATATGCAAAACGCATATTCTATAGCGTTAAAAAAAGATGGTATATTTGGTGTTCTAAATGCTGCCTCTGCCTTTCATACTGCTGGTGAGAAAGGAGCATATAAGTATGCGTTGAAATACATCAGAAACAGTAAACTCGATGTCCCGACATTCAACCTGGTCTTTCCTATGCTTGTTAACGTAATGTTGCTCGATCCCAAATATGGGAAATATGTTATTGCGTTTATGAAAAAGAACAAAGCCAATATAGATACCAACAAATTAACTGATATTGCCAATAGTGAGCTTAGGCAAAGTCTTTCTCAGGAACTACAGCAGGAATCTTTACTCTTCTTATACTTGATTCATGATATAAGGCTTCCAATCACTGCGGAGAACATAATTGGCGTGTTAAGATCCCGCGACGATTTTTCAATTATTATGGCCTTGGATATATGGAAACACCATAATTCACTAGTAAGGCGGACTAGGCAAGAGGCAAGCACGGTAAAGAAAGTGATAAGGGAGCTGATAAATGAGTTAACGGGAGAAACCTATGCAGGGGCAAGGTGGTTGCTGCTATATGAGATAAAGCGACATTGTCTGTTGCCGATACAAGAATATACTCCAATACCACTGACGCCTTTTTTTCAGTTGCTCGATCAGAACGGAATCTCTTTTTACGAAAGTAAATAGAATGGTAATTGTGCCAGTCCTTTTTGGGGCATTCAATGGGGCCAAGCAGTTAATCCAGCCATAAATTTCCGCATGATATAGTTTGCCACAAAATGGATATCTTGAAGATCATATCATTTAATGTAGCATTGTATCTCCCTGTAATGAATGGTCTGCTTCGTTATCGCAACTTTTATTCATTTAAGGATATTGTGTATTTCGGAAATAAGTGCTCCATGCGAGGGAACTCTTTAGGTGCTGGACATGAACATGCGCCTTCGCCTCCTTTGGCGGCTCTTTTCGCGGTGGCGCATCTTTTCTCTGATAAGGTACAATAAATTTCGCAAATTGAGGTAAGCGGCAAAGAAAAAAGAGGACAAGGTCGCAGCCGTTTGGTAGAATCAAGTTACCACACCAAACTCACCAAAGGAGGCTGCAACCATGTCCGAG
>JAEZQK010000087.1 GCA_023413135.1 Bacillota bacterium | reverse complement strand
TTCTGACCTTAGATTCGTTGATCCGTGCCATGATCCACATGTTCAAGATAAACTGATACATCAAAACATTCCTCCCATTTGTAAGTCCATCAAAAAAAGCAGCGCGTCTTCGGCTGCTTGTAGGCGGGTTTTTAACTTTTCTTCTGAAGTTGGTTCTGGCGGTGGAAGTGCGGCTCTGTCCTCTTCGATTTCCTCCGTTGTGCGCTCCACCACTTTCTCGCCATCCCATTGGTAGCACGGAATGCCTTCCTCAGTAAGTGTTGGCCCCGGAAGGTAATTCCCCTGCGCATGGGCATAACGGTCGCCCTCGCCTTCATCAATCTGCGTCCATCCCGTAGGGTCAGGCAAAAAGATGTCGCTGTCCACGGCAATGATACGACCAGCATCATCTGTTTTTGCGTACACTTTAATACCGCCTTCTACGTCTGTCATGCTATCACCACCTTAATAGATTTCGGCATCGGCTTCCCAATGGAATCTGGTTTGAATAACTTGTCCTGTTGCCCAAGTAGATACGTCAGAGGCAGACTTTACAAAACGTATCATTACTCCCTTTGTAATACCCCTGGTCAGTACTGAGGAACTTGCAGCCGTATAATAGGTGCTGTTTGTGGCGAAGTAGTATATATTAGTTTGCGGATGCTCCGGAATGATAGTGACAGTTGGAACCACTCGCTTAGTAATTTGAAAATCCACACGGGCATCGGCGTTGTTTGTTGCCCAGCATTGAGCCAAATGGCAATCAACATATGTTGCGTTAAAAGGAAACCAGCTATTTTCATAATACCTTTGACACATCGCCAATTCTTCGGCATACGGACGGGGGATAAACGGGGTGGCAATGGGGCCAGGTTCAAGTTTGCACCACTTTACGTCTAGCGTACTATTCATGTCACAATAAATTATGAAGCACCAAAATGCGTTAGTGGTGTTTTTACCAAGTGCGATAGAGTGATTCCCGAAATAGACGGCTCTATAGTTTGCTTCATCGGCAACCACAGAACCAGAATATATTGTGCCGTTTACCAAACCTATTGATAGCGCATATGTTTTGCCATTTTCGATTATTCCGTGTTCAAGATACTGGCGGACCATCGGCCGTGAAGTGCCACCAGAGTTTGAAAATCTTAACCCATCGGAGATTTTTACTATACTTGATGTACCACCTGCGTTCCAAGTAATATTCCATCTGTCTGCTGAAAGTCCAGCAGTAAATGGCCCATTCCCACGCTGCCATATTTGGAAATTACTATTAATAAGCAAGTTAGGGTTGGCGGGCACTCCAACAACTTGTCCTTGATACTCAAATCCCCAATCAGGCGGCAACATGAACCGCTTTGTTGTAGCTGCAGTTCGTCCCAAGGCCGCCCGGTCATTGCGGAAGTCGAACAGCTTGCTGGAAGGGGGAACGCTGGTTTGATACGTGGTGGTTTTGCCTACCGTATCGGTTAGTGTAATCAATACGTCATAGGCATAGGCCGTGCTGATGCCACTGGCAATGATGGCCGCCGTGCCGCTTGACAGGGTGGTGTTCCCGCTCCAGCTCGCCACGCCTGCCTGCCTGTATTGTGCTTTTTTGACCGTCATGGCGTTCCCGGTAAGGGATGTGATGGACAAATTGGCACTGACGGTAATATAGGTCCCTTCCCCGGCCATGTTCTTGTTTGCGTCGGATCTATAGCAGGATACGCTGGAAATGACAGGCTTGTTATAAATCGTAACGGTTATATTGCTTGTGGCGGATTTGGAGCGCCCGCGGCTGTCTATGACTGTGACGGTAAAAGTGTTTGTCCCCACCACATTCAGGATCCCCGTGTTCAGCGTGGCCGACGTCCCGGAATAACCGCCGCCGTATACGCTGTAGCTTACAATGGTGCTGCCGTAGGCCCCGCTTGCCGTGGCGGCGGCCGTGGCGCGGCTGACGCCCTTGAGGTAATAGGAGCCAAAGCCGTCGGCTGCTGAAACAGCCAGGGATACGGCAGGCAGTATGTTGTCCGAAACGCTTACCGAAAAGGATTTGGAATATGTGCCGACCGCAATGCCTCCGGAATAGGTGGTCAGCAAACAATAAGCCGTTCCCCCTGAGGCGGAAGGGAACGCGCCGTTCCAGGAAAGCGGGCACTTGAACGTATCCGATGCAACTCCGGCGGATTTCGTATTTGTCTGGGTGTAAGTACCGTCAATATACCACCGCACGGTATGCGTATAGCCGGAATCCGCCGCGCTGATCGTGGCCGTGATCTGCGTGCTGTTGTCCATGGACAGCGTGGTTTTATCCAAGGTAAACGTAGACCTTGGATTTTGCACAGTAAGCGTTGCGTAAGCGGAGGAAAGGGGGCTGTTATACCCCGATACGCTGCCGTATGCCAGCACTTTATAATAGTATGTCCCGGCCGTAGCGGGTGCGGTGAAGGATTTTGATGCAGCCGTGCTGGTGGTGACTTCGGTATATGTTCCGCCGGACGATGTTGACCGCCGGATGGAATAGCTGGAAATACCTACGCCAACGCCTGCATTGGCCCCGGACCAGGACAAAGATACGGACGCCCCGGGGGCCACGCTTGACGGAGATACGCTCACCGCTGTTGGAGCGGAAGGGCTGGAATAGGCATACACTTGCGGGCTGTACGCCGCCGCGCTGTTTGAATACTCACCGATGGCCACCACATAATATTGATGTTTCTGCCCGGCTGTACCCGGCAGGGAAACGGAAAGAGACGTCCCAGCTATACCGGATTGCAGCAGTGAATAAGCTCCGCCGTTAACACTCCGATACACTAAATAGCTGGTGATGGCATTGTAATTCCCATTTACCGCGTCCCAGCTCAGCGTCATGGAGGACGATGCGGCGCCATACTGCACCGCCGTGGTCCCGTTCAGGCGCACCGTCGTCACGGAAGGGGCTGTATATGGAGGCGTATAATTGATAACAACCTTGACATCATTAAATGCCAGGGAACTTGAATTTCGCTGGTCATTCGGATCGGTAGTTGGTGGTTTGGAAGGATAACTAGTGTTGGATGTACCAGATTTGAACCGCAGGGTGATTGTATTACCACCAGTAGTGAGATACGGCTTTATATCGACGTCTGTTGCAGAAGGAATGCTGTCAGTAACATCGGTGCCGTTGACCCTTACGCCCCGAATAGACGTGCCATGCAAGGGCGATCCGAAACTCTCCACCCGAAATACTGTGCTATTGATGGTCGAACCGTCAGGTATCCCCGCTCCTGCATAGCTAAAGCCATAGCTTGCACTGTCCGTCGATGGGGTGCTCGTAGAATGGCTGCCATCGTTGTATGTATAAGCATAATAGCTGCTACTCAGTGACACACTGCTTATTATCTGATATGTGACTTGCGGCATAGCTTACTCATTCCTCCAAGCGGCAGACAGGCCACCGTCTTTTGTTACAATATCCGTATATCCCGCCGTGGCGTTGCCAATGGTCAATGTATCGGTGATTTGCGCAATGGTAATGAACAGTTTGTTGTACTGGATATAGGCCACCTCAACGCCATCCTGCAGGAATGACAGCTTTTCAGCGCCCATCAGCGTGGAAAAGGGGCTCCCGGGCTTGGATATGTTCAGTCCGTCCAGGTCGAACACGAAATAAGTCTGGGCTGCGCCTACGAACTGCATGATCTGCCCTTCCACATTTTGGGCGCGCGCTTTCTCCTCTTCCACTTTGATCCGTATGGCATCATTCCGCTGTACAATTTCAGTTGACAGCTTTTCGCTTACATACTCTTCCGACGCAAGTCCGTCCAATTGCCCTGCATCTGCCTTGCCGGCGAGGTCCGCTACGTAAACGGCCGAACTGCGAACGGTCGTCACAATTTCATCAGCGGTCATGATGCTGTCCGCAACACGCTCGATCGTATCGACTGTATTGGTAAAATTGAGCACGGTCCAGCCGCCGCTGCCATACCGGTGGCATTTGTTATTATCATCCGTATCGAACCATAGATCTCCATGCCCCATGCCGGCGGCAGGCGCGGCCGGCTGGCGGAAAATAGCCGAACCGCCCGAAATGGCAAGAATCAGGTTTTCGACAGACCGGTGAAGGGCCGGAATGCTTTGGTCCTGGTAGCCAAGCCATGAGGCCCCGTCATAGCGGTACAGCTTATTGCCTTCGGAACTGTTGATCCACAAATCCCCCGCCTGGGCATTATCCGGGGCGTTTGCAGACACAAATGTGCGGTTTCCTATCGGCTTCCATGCCCCATTTACATACCGTTTCATTTGATTCGGTGTTATTCCGGTATCCAGCCAAAGCTGATCTTCCGTTGGAAGATCGGGCGCTGCCGAACCAATGTAGACGTCCGTTTTATCCGTAATGGTGTATTGCGCAAGACAAAGCGGCATTTTTCATCCCACCTCACAGGTGAATGTTGTCTTGTCTTCGACATCGTCCCCATCCACAAAAATAACTTTCCCGTTTGCAAAGGCCGCGCCTTCGTCCATGGCTGCGCCGTTTTTGTCCCTGCGGTACCACGTGTAGGTCTTGGTATGTTTATAGGCCGCGTTCTCCGTTACATCGACCCATGCCGACCCGCTGTAGCGCATCAGCGCAACCGAAGGGGATCCAGCCGTATATTTGTAATAAAAGTCTCCAGCCGCGCCCGCAGGGTCCGTCGCCTGATATACGACAGACTTGGGCGCATCCGCTTCCGTCCCATTTTGGAAAATCCGGCATGTAAGGCACGTGCTGCCCACCGTATTCTTGAATACATCGCCGCCGGTGGACTCTATCGTGGCCTGATAATTATCCGTTTTGTCAATCAGGGTGATGGTGTCGGTATAGGTTTTTGCGGCGTAGGTCATTGTACATTGATATGCCTGGATACCAATGACATCCATTCCGGCTACCGTCAGGCTGTTTCCTGTCTGCCCGCTGATAGTTGCCCAGCTGCCGGAAGTGTATTTCTTCCAAACGTATGCTGCACCGCTGGTGATCTGAGTACTGCCATCATATCCAATGCTTTGAATCGTTAACGAACCGCCTTGATTGACAAATACCGAACCATTGGGAGCATACAGGGAAAACAGTACGGCATTTTGGCCCGGCGCGCCTGTACCGCCCGTAGCACCCGTATTGACCTTGCTCCAGCTGATTAGGAGGGTTGCAGACACCGGTGCAGTGACAGGAACCGATAATGTGCCGCTTTGCACCCCGGCGCCTCCCAGGGTGGCATTCGCCGCGATTGTAATGGTAATGGGGATTTCATTGCTCACGGCACCGCCTTTGGTAACTGTCATGCCGGTCACGGCCCCGGTGATTGTACCAACAGTAGGGGTCACTTTGGTTGTCCCGGTGTAAGCCACTACATTGCATGTCACAGTGACCGCACCCACCTGGCCGGACACATTGCCGGCGAAGGTGATGTTTTCATTGGTCAGGAACGCAACACTGGTCTGAGAACCATCACGTACCTTTACAAGCGTAATTTCATCCGTTACATTCGCATCGGATGTCAGGATTTTCAACCTTGCCACATCACCCACAAAAACGGAGTGCGTTGGTTTTACGTTGATCGTGCCACCCGTAATGTTTGCATTGTCAGCCGTGGTGGGATAGTCGGCCCATGCGCTTCCGGTATAGTACTGCCACCTGCTCATGGTCACGTTTGTCAGATTGGCGGTCAGCGTGATCTGTGCAGGCGACGCGTTTCCGGCAGTATCGTACTTGAAGGTTTGATCTCCGGTAATCCACGCCAGTTTGGCATTCAAACCTGTTTTGATCTGGGAAAATGTAATGTCGGCTACGGCATTGATCGGATAACCAGTATCAGGATCAACGTAGGTGACATACGCCAGGTAGGTTAAAAGGCCGCTGCTGACGGAATTCAGCTTATTGGCATCCACGGTGAGAATGTTTCCCGCCGCCGTTTCATTGGTGGCCAGGTTCGTTTCGGAAGCGTTGCCTTCCCTGCGTTTCCAGGTAACCGTCAGGCCCAGCGCGTTCAATGCCACTGCCGTTTGATTCAAATATACGACAGGCGTAATGACAGGCTTTCCGCCCGCCAACGACCAATCGGGGCTGATACTGCCGCCCGGATTGGGATCATAGACTTGAATCTTGGGCTGATTACACCCAAGGTAAACAGATAGGGACTTACCATCCGACAGGTCCACAATCGTTTTTGAACCTGTAGCGATAATGGGCATATCCTATTCCTCCCCCAGTATGTCACATTGGAACGTGGCCTCATATACCACATCCGAAGTATTCACCGTCACACTTTTAACGCCCCGGTGGGCATCATTCCAAATCTGGTCTGCCATAGCATCCTGACTGTGCCGGGTCCACACAAAGCGTCCGGCATCTATCTGGTCTGTCACCAAATTGTTGCCTTGCCATACGTTTGCGGTCAATACCGTCTGGGATATACGGTCTGTCAGCACACCGCCGTGATCGGATACAATTTCAACCCGGTATCCGATCATCGTAGTAACCGTGCTGCGCACGGTATTTTGAATTTGTTCTGATGTTATAATCGTTTGAGCCACTTGCTCAATGGCATCAATGGCATTGGCATACGGTATAACCTGCCACTGCCCATTTGCAAACCTGTAACACTTGTTGCTGTCATCCGAATCGTACCAGAGGTCACCATGCAGCACGCCTTCTGTGGGCGGGGAGGCTTGACGGAAAATGTGCGTGCCGCCGGACACGGTCAGTACCAAATCGGATGCGGTCTGCCGGATTTGGGATATGCTGCCCTCCGAGGCTGTGATCCTCTTTTGCATAACCGTTCCCAGGTCCTCAAACCGCAGCCTGTTCAGGCGGCCGTACAGGTCGTCAAACCTGTCCGTCAGCTGCTGAATCAAAGCCCGTTCCTCATTGGACCAGGAGGCCGGGGCCCGCAGCGGTTCGTATTGCTGAATGGTCACATACCGCTTTGCCATGGGCTTCCCTCCCTAATCCGCATCTATTTCGGTGCGCAGCTGAATACCTCCAATGATCCGCCAGGCCGTACTGCCCGCGCTTGAAATGATCAGGCGGAAACGCCTTCCGGTCCCGCCGAAATGCAGCCGTTTTTGCTTGGCCTGTACGCCTGTCGTGGAAGTGAACGCATACTCCTTTTCTTTGAGCTTCGATTCTGTCTCAATAGATACTGCCAGCGTTCCAGATTCCTTAGCTTCCAGCGTGAAATATAAATCAAAACCGCCCTTCCGGACGGTCTTTTGCTGAAAGTCTTGCCATGGCCCGACCCAGCGTGCAGGTGTTACAGCCGCCCCGCTGGCCCATGAATCGGTGCCCCATTCGTATATTCTCCCCGGTGCGGCGTGGCTGGTGAAATACAGCTTTTTATCCGTGGGCAAGAACGATTCAACGACAATATCATTGCGCAGGAGCCAAGTATTTTCCCGGATGTTATACATCAGCACAACGTTATTGTATGCCGTGCTCCCCACGGGGATGGCGCAGTAATAAACATCATTCCATATGCACGCACAAGCCTGCCCCAGCGCCTGCAGGTTCATATCGGCGAAAATATTCTTGCACACCTCCTGGTAGTAGGGCGCAGCGGTCAATCCATCATATTGCATGACACCGTTCTCACCCAGCATCAGGATTCGTTCTCTGTCCACGGCGATGGTATTGAAAAGCTCTGTGCCTCCGCCATACTGTTCCTTAAACACATACTCGCTCGGGTCTGTATTCAGGATACGCCAGATACGGTTTTTCTTGAAGGCGATCAGCTGAGGACCAAGCTGCTTGAGCGCGTGAAAACTGTCGCCGTCCCAACTGGGCTGCATCACATCCCCCGCGCCGTCTTCCGGTATTTCCGTGTTCGCCGTCCAGTCAAGTGGATTGAAAGGTGCACTGTACACCAGCATGTCGGGATCATCAGGGATCCCGCCGCCCCAAATGCGCTCCGCATACCTGGCTATCACGCCGAACCTCTTTGGCGTTGCAACGGTTTCCACCGTCATGTTATCCCCGCGGATATAAACCATCCCGTCCTGAGCATTGCTTAAAAATAGCACATCAACTGGAGATTCGGAGCCTTCCGGGTTGATTTCATAGGCCACAAAGCTCCATACGTTTGAAGCGTATCCTTCTCCGGACCACCCCTCCGGCAGCGGCATCTGTGTCCAGGACGATCCTCCGGCCACCATATAATACAGCTGGCCGCCTGCTGCCGCGATCAATACTGTTTTGTCGCTTGATCCGGAATACCAGCGGCGATACAGGCAAGCCAGCGTTTCGATCGTTGACGGGATAGAAGGAGCCAGCAGAACACACGCCCCGGACGGACGAAGCGCTCCACCTGCTGTTTCCATGTTGATGGACTCAAAAGCAGTGCGGGGATCCGCGTTGATTCCGTCACCATATTGCATAATCCCAGAAAATCCGGGTATACGTAGATCGGCATCATAGGCGTTCATAGTAACGAAAGCCACGCGGATTCCTCCTTATCGCGGAATATTGAAAAAGTTTTTAGCTGTGGATCCAGCACGGATTTGAGAGAGAATTTCCTCCGCTGCCGCGCGGAACTGAAGCCCCCGGTTTTGCTTTGCAGGGTTGCCGCTTCGGTACACGCACCAGGTAGCCCAGTTGGAAACCCCAGGGTGCACCCACTCTGGCAGATTCAGCACATCTGCATCATCCGCGAGGGGAGGGTAAGCGGATGAATCGCTGGCGATATGCTCTTTTGCAAAGGCGTATACCAGGCGGTCATACCCCTCATTGATGTATCCCAGCAGATACGGTTCATATTCTCCTACGTCTTCCGCATCATTGTTGGTCTGGAACATCACAAAATCCTTGATTTCGCCAACGGTCATGGAAAGCACCTCACAGATTCGGGTATTTCACCTTGAGCGCCAGAAAGACGGGAACCTTCACATTCACATACTGGCCGCGCTGGATGATGGTGGTCACGCCGTTGATGGTCACATGCTCCGTCTGATCCACCTTCGCGCCGGATTCGTCCTGCTCCAGCAAAGGCAGATAGATCTGTACCGTGGGTTCCTGTTCCGGGGTGGGGATATTCTCCGTCATGGGAATGGTTTCCGTTGCTTTGGTTGCCATATTATTACCTCCAAAATAGTGTCAAACTGTCATGAAAGGAGGGGCCGAAGCCCCTCCCAAAAGCCTTCCCCTGGAGGGGAAGGTGGCGCCGCAGCGCCGGATGAGGTGTATTACGCCGTCGCCCCGTGCTCGACCCTTACAATGAAGTCGTCCTGCAAAATAGCCGTAGCAAATCCCTTCACCTTCCAGGCGATGGTGCCGCGCTGGGCCTCGGGGTCCGCCGCGCCGGAAGAGCCGGGAGGGTTGATGATGATTTGCACGTTCTTGCCGCCGCCCTCCAGGCTGATATCGCCGAAGGCGTCCTTGCCGTAAACGACGGTGGAATACACATCCACGCTGTTGCCGCCCCCGGTGGGAACAATCTTACAGGTCTGAGCCGTGGTCCATTCATCGGTGACGGTGCTGGCGGGCATCCAGCGGAAGTATACCTTCTTGGCCGCCGCGTCGATGCGCTCAATGCACATCGGGGTCACGTAAGTCACGGTAGCTTTCACGTAGGACACGTTTATAAGCTTCCCGGTCATCTCCCTTGCCACGTCCTCGGTGATGGTATCGGAGACTGTAATGCTCTTGGTGGCTACATCCTTAGTGGCCATGGTCCAGGCAGCAGTTGTGCCAAACAGGTAGGACTGCGCCGCAAACGTCTTGGCGTTGGTGGATTCAAAGAACTTGACCTTGTAGCAAGTGCCTAGCTCGTACTTGTCGATTTTATCTCCGCGCTGGTACTTGGCCACATCCACCCACATGGTGTCGCTGGTCAGATCGTGGACGGAGTCGGGATGCACGATGGCATGGTAAAAGCCGTCGTCAAAGGGCTTGCAGTTGTTGCGCTTCAATGTGCGCACAGCCTTTTTGATGTCGGCGTAGGTCAATTTGTCCGTGGCAGCGATGGTGCCCCGGGCAGTGTTTGTGCCTGCGTACTGCACATTGAGCCCCGCATTGATGGCTTCGCGGCTGATGGTGTCCAAAGACAGCGCAGCCTGGTCCGCCAAGAGTTGCGCGGTCTCCTTGTGGATGTTGTCCAGCAGGTAGTACTGCATTTCTTCTGTGGTCTCCACATGGGCGCCATAGGGCTTCACCGTCACGGTGAAAGACGTCTGGGTCAGGGTCTGGCCGGCGGGCGTCACGCCTTCGGAAAGCGGCTTGATTACCGCACTGAAGGGCGTGAAGCGCCTGAACTGTACCCGTTTTCCATTGTGCTGGGGCAGGGTGCGCTTTTGCGCATCCCGGCTGTGGACCATTTCAGGCTTTGCGTTTTCCAAAAGCGTCCGCTCGTAGTACTGCACAAGGCCAGGGGCGACGCCTGCGGAATGGGTGTAGTTGAGGTTGTCGAAAACCGCCATATTGTTTCCTCCTTATTTTTGCCGCATGTCGATAACTCCCCCCTGCTCCAGATACTTCTGGATCCTGCCGAACTGCTCGGTGGATAAGTCATGGATCGATCGGGCGGAAGGCCCCAGACCATTGGGCCTGCGGGTGGGCGTTGGCAGTGGATTGGTTGATGCCTGGCCGCCCGACACCATATAGCGGGCCACGTCAGAAAAGTCCCATTCCCTGCTCAGCACCCGGTGTTTGACCTCCGGGTCTTCGTTATAAGCATCCATGACGTTCAGGCCGCTGGCCACCTCAATGGCCTTGGCCTGGGCAATCAGCATCTGTCCGTACTGTTCCGTGCTGTCGGGGGTGTTGGTTGGTTGTGAGGTGAATTGCCCCTTCTCATTCCTAAGCGGCAGGGGCGTTTGTTCTGCTTCCTGCTGCGGGGCGGGCACGCCTCTTTTCAACCGCAGGAATTCCAGCGCCATCTCTTTGGATGTGATCTTGCCGGAAGCCACCAGTTCGTCGGCATCCCGGCTGAGCGCGGCTTCCTGGAGCGGGCGAAGCTTTAAATCGTATTCCGCCGCCATCCTTAGCCTCTCTTGCGCAAGGGCGGCCTGCAGCTGCTTGGATACGCCTTCCTGGATCCGCTTTTGGATCCATCCGGCCTGCTTTTCGGTGCCCTTGGGCTGTTCCTGCCGGCGGGCGGACTCCGGCTGCTCATCCAGCACGGCGTCCAGCGTAGTCCCTTCCGCATTGGGATTCGCGGCCGTTTCAAGGGCCGTGTCGTCCGGCCCAACGTCCTGCAAGGTAGTTTCGACCATGGGATTTTCCTGCATATCTATACCTTCCTTTTGGGCGCTCCCGGTGAAAACACTGGGAGCGGATTGTATGAAAAACAGCACCCCGGGGGATGCCGTTCATCAACCGGATATTTTATCTGCATGGAGTTTGTTGTCGTTTCCGCCGGAGCATATGCGCGCCGGGAGAAAAGCCAAAAAACACATGGCGTAGGGGCGATTATCAATCGCCCGCAGCGCACCGGCCTTTGCGTAGTATCAGGCACCCGGCATCAAGCCGCCTTCAAGCCCCCGGCCCCCCACTTCATCCACCGGAGCACCCATCTCAGGTGCTTGATGAACCTCTTCAGCCACCGGAATACCCACCTCAGGTGCCTGGGCAGCCTCTTCTTCAGCCGCCACCTGTCCTTCGCCCTCCTGGCCGCCGGGAGCCCCTTCCCCCATGGCCTGCATGATCATGTCGTTTGTCTTTTGCAAGCTTTCAACCATTGCGCCAAGCTGCTCATTCTGCTGCTGAAGCTGGGCCATCATTTGCTGCACCTTGTCATTTTCCCGCAGGATCGGCATGATCTTGTCCTTCCCGTCCACATTCAAAAGTTCAAACAGGGCCGTCAGCGGGAAATGCGTCTGGGCCTGGGCAGCCATGGAATATGCCTGCAAATACAGTTCATTCTGCGCCTGTACCCGAAGGGGGTTGCGGCGTTGCACCTGCACCTGCACAATGTATGGTGGCGGCGGCAGCGTACCGCTTCTTTTTCCCGAACCGAACAGGCGCTCCGGGCTCATGTCCACCTCCCGCTGGCTGCCGTTCCCGCCTACGATCAGCGCCTTGCGCTTTTTATCGTAAAACTGGGCCATCAGCCACAAAACCTGCTTCACCATTTCCTTAAAGCCCTGGTTTAGCGTAGCGGTGCGCATGCGGCTTTGCTTGCTCCCGGCCTCCTGCAGCGCGCTGATGGCTGAAGCCGCCGTAACGCCGCCTGCCGTTTCGCCTCGTGTAAACTGGTTCTGCCCGCTGTCCATTTTCAGATCGGTCTGCATCTGCAGCATCTGCTGGGTGACCATGCCGGTAAAGGGCGCGTGCTGCAGCCACTGCAGGCTGTGTGCGTCAATGTTGTCGCCCTCCACGATATCCACCGACCAGTCGGCCAGCGCATCCTTGTCGATGCCCGAATTCCGGCGTATAAGCAGCCTTCCCTTGCTGGCATAGCGCAGATTGGTATCGATGTACCGGGCGTAGCGGTTGATATAGCGCATCATGGGCGCCAGCTCCTGGATCAGCCCATCGCCTACCGGCAGCCCCTCGATGGCGTTGAATACATCCAGCACGAAGGGATACAGGCCATGCCTGTAAATGTTTTCGTGCAATGACAAAAGCGCGCCGCCGGCGGCATAGGCCACGCTGATGGTGTACCGTCTCGCCTTTGCGTCGTACAATCTGTACCAGTATTCAATCAGCATGGCCCGGGGCTCCTCCGCGGTTTCCACTTCCTCCTGGGCCATGAGTACGCCCACGCCGCTGTGCAAGCCGTCCTCGGCATTTATAAACCGGGCCTTGTCCGGATAGTGGCCCGCGTACCAGCTTAAGGGATGCCAGGAGACCTTCATCACCGCCCGGGAATCCTGTATATCCTCCGCTAGTGGATCCCACAAAAAAGATTCCACGGGATAGCGGATCACGGCGATATTCCCGCGGCCATCGTCCATGTCCGGGTCCCAGGCGATTTGGGTCACCGCGGTCCCGGTGCATATGAAATCCTCCACACGCCGCTTGTGGAAGGCTTCAAAATCATTCTGGCTGAGCACAAAGCGCACCACGTCGTTCATGTCCTCGGCCACGTTTTGCAGCTCCGGCCGTTCCGGCAGCAGCATGGCTTCGGGCATATTGTCCACCTGGTCCGCCACGCAGTTGTTGAAGGTGGATTTCAGCGTCTGCAGTTGCAGGGTGGGCTCCCGGCGGCCATCCGCCGGCTCATCCATGGGCTGCAGCCCGGGATAAGCATCCTGGTAAGGGTCCTGAAGCAATATGATCTTGCGGGCGACCTTTGCCCGCTCGTGGATCTCGCGGCATCCGGCGATGTATGTCATCAGCCGGGCGTAGATCTCGTTTACCAGCTCCCGCTGCCTGTCGTTCAGCGGCTGCCGGCCGGCAGCCGGCTCCATGGCCTTTTGTGCGCCAAGTTCATTCATGGATGACCACTCCTTGTATATGGACTAAATGGTTTCGCTGTATCCAAAGCATACTGCCTGACCGGGGCCGGGCGGGACATCAAAAAATAGCGGGTATCATCGTAACAGTGGTCTTCCGCGTCCGTATCCACATCCTCCACCCGCCGCTTGTCATAGGGCAGCACAGGCACCGTGCGTATCCAGTCCCGGCAGGTTTTAAAGATATAAATGGCGGCTTTGCCCTGCAAGTCAAACCGCAGCCGCTCGTGCAGCGCCGCCTTGCCGGCCAGGCGCGTGTTGTCGCCGGGGCGGAAGAACACGCCCTTGAGCCGGTCGGTGGGCTCCATCTGCTGGGCCACGGAATCGCCCCGGCTGCGGTCGAAAATGGATGGGTCCGCCACCCGGTCGATGATGATGTTGTCGCCGATCTCCGCTTCCTCCCGGAGGATGATCCCCTCCGTGATCTGGCGCGGCGTCAACTTAAGCCCCACGTTGGGATGGTTTGGATCGCAGCCGTACCATTCCCGGTACCGAAACGCCGTGCCGTCGGGGGCGACCGCCCACCAGCCGCAGCTGAAGGGCTTGGAATAGCCAAAGTCAAAAGAAAACACCCGCGCCCAGCCGGGCGGGATGTCAAAGGGCTCGATGATGTGGGTTTTCATGCGGGTTTTGTACCCGCCGGGATCATTGACGATGTCCGGGAAGGCCTGGCCTTCAAACGCGTCCCAGTCTCCATATAGCAGCGCCCGGCGCAGATTCGGGTCCTTGCGCTCCAGTTCGTAAATGTAATCCTTGGCGATATGGGGGTTGTCTGTGGGCAATGCCGGTATGTACTGGGTGGTGAACCGCTTGCTCTCACGCAGCGTATCCGATTTGATCTCATGCTCCACAAATTGATAGTACTCCCCGGCATCCACAAAATAGGCCTTGACCCAGCCATGGCCGATGTTGCCAGGGTTGGATGCGGAGCGCACCACCGGCACGATGCCCATAGCCTTTTTGGCCCGCAGGCGTGTTTTGATAAATTCGTATATCTCCCGCTCAAAGCTGGTCAGCTCATCAAAATACAGCCAGTGGATCTCCGCCCCGGCATAGGCGTACATATCCGCAACGCTGGCGCAATGGCGGAAGCATATCTTGCTCCCATTTAAGATGGCCATCTCATGCCGGCCCACGTTGTACGCGGCTACCTTTCTGGGATACGAGGCCAGCGCCTCGGCAATGATGGTATCCTCCAGCTCCCGGTATGTGCGCCGGAAGATGTACGCCCTGGACCGGGGATATTGCAGGCACCTGGCCAGCGCGTCCATCACAATGGCCTTGGACTTGCCGCCCCCCGCCGCGCCGCCGTACAGCACCTCATTGGCGGCCGATTCGTGAAAAAGCCGCTGCTTTTGGGTGGGCGTGTAATCGATCATGATGTTGGATGTCATAGTTTCCTTCCAGTCGTTTTCATTGGCACATTCACTCCTCCAACTCCCCCTGCTTGGGCATCCCCGGTTCAGGCATGCCCCCCGTGAAATGGACGATCACCTGTCCCGTACCCATGTTTTCCTGCTTATCCGCATAGCGCAAAAGTGTGGTGGCCGCATTGGCGCCCAGCCTTTTGTCGTCCGCCTCCAGCAGCGTTTTCAAAAACATCAGCGCCTGGGGCCGCAAATCTGCCAGCCATTTGTTGCATTCCTCCGCGCACAATGCCTGAAATTCCGGTTTCTGCTTCCAGGCATCGACCGTATCCTCCGGCTTGCCTACCATTTCGGCCACTTCCCTGACAGGCCGCCCCTGCCCCAGCAGCATGGCGGCCAGCCGCATTTTTGCGTTCAGCGCGTTATTCTTTTCCGGCAACCTACCACCACCTCACTTCGTGAAAATCTCTACTGCTCTTTTCACGGCATCCGAAGGTTTCCAAAGGGCGATCGGAAAGCCCTTTGGCGTGCTATCATCGCGCCCCGGCCCCGCCACACCATATAAGGGACGCACCCGCTGCCCGGATGGATATCCTCCGGGCAGCACCCACAAAATTGTGAACATGGAAAAGGCCGCCCCTTCCTCCGGCTCCTCCGCCTCGTTTCATCCGACACAGTCGGCGTTTCAGCTTCGGAGCCATTCATCGGGCAGCCTTGTACGCTATCATATTACCACATGCAAAACCGGAAAAACAAGGAAATCCGCAACATGCTTTTCATTTTTTATCGCTGATCACATTTTGAACAGCACGCCCGAATAATCCAGTATGGCGTGAACCAGGACAGGTACAAACAGTGTCTTACTTTTTTTATATAACAAGGCGAATACCGCGCCGCCCAGTATGCCCTGACCCAGCAAATTGCTCATGATTTCCTGAATGAAGCGTGACGTATCGTAGTTGTATTTTATAGACGGCATAAAAGCATGGACCGCGCCAAACAGCAGGCCGCTTATGACCGCGGCAATCCAAAACCCGAATTCCCGGTCTATCGCTGTAAACAGAAACCCCCTGAAAACAAACTCCTCCGAGAAGGCAACGACGACAAGATAAAAAAATGCCGCGTAAAACCCCTTTGCGCTATAGTCGCCGTTCCATATAAACATGGCAAGGTATGCCGCTGACAAAACGGCAATAAGCACAGGCGACCTTAACGTTATTCCCAATTCGCTCAGCGGCTTTTTCCGAATAAGCGTAATCGCAAGGAGCAGTATTACAATGAGCATGCCGCTGACAAAATCGCATAAGAACTTTCTTCCTATATGAATTGGGGACGATCCACGCACGCTCACCAACAGGCTGTTTTCCCATGCATAGCGCATAAAAAAATATGAAAACACCGCGTATAAAAGCGTTATAAGCGTGGGGAACAGAATTTTCTTTACCCTGGGGAGCAATTTCATTCACCCCATAATATTTCAGGTCGCCGGCATAGTTGACCCCGCCATGCTCCGGCGCTGCCGGGCAGCTTTGTACGCTATGATATTACCATATGCAAAACCGGAAATACAAGGAAATCTGCAACAGCCCTCCATTTTTTACTGTCCCTAAGGGACCCCTATGCCTTGTTACTCACCGCAACGAGTAATTCTCTCGGTGTCATACTCTTCTCTTCCTCCGAACCGCTTCCAGGACCTCCGCGCTGCCCTTCGATTATACTGTTTCCAATATTTTACATCTCGTATCTTATCCTTCAAAATGCTCACAATCAGGGAGGCTTGTCCATGTGTATGGTCTCCTCCAGCGCCTTTTTGACTTCCGATCAATTTCCTTCTTGATCTCAGCCATAAGATCTTGCATGGTCTGCTTGCTTTTGCGTATCCAGCTTTTACTGCACAAGCGCGTCTTTGGGCTGGCAGCGGCAGCCAGTCTTTCTTCGTGCTCCACCAAAAAAGAAGAACCGTGCTCAGCTATTCAGAGCGCGGTATGTGGGATCTTTTTTATGCAGGTATCAGCAGCGGATACTCACGCTCGGCCGGAAGCATGCTATCCGCAAACGTCCCGGCCGCGACGGCCTTCCGAAGATCAATGACATATGGCGTAATATCGGTGATTTTTGTGATCCATTCCGTCACATATCTATCCACTAGCCCGCCTTTGATGCCCAACTGGATCGCCCGCCTATTGAGCGGATTTCCATAAATATCCCGGTCCGGATCCCACTGGCATCTGGCTTCCGACGTCTGTAAACGCTGCTGCCATGCCCCATAGCTTTCATACCCGCTCCCCAAAAAAGATGAGGGCACAGCACTGCGAACGATCAAATCAAAGCCATCCCGTTTTATATCAATTGCCAGAACCCTTTTCTGCCCTTCCTTTTCCGCCCAGCCCGAACGATACATCATCCACAAAAATGACGGCTTGATCCAGGTCATCCGCTCCCGCTTGAACGCTTGACCAAACGTGCCGAGCATGACTGCTTCGTCAGCGATTTTTTCATTGTAAGCCTGATATACGCGGATGGTCTGCTCATCATAAAGCGCATGAATACGATGATTGCTCACCTGTTCCCCTCCACCTTCCAAACAGGCTCACCTGTATTTGGAGATAAATCCTTCTATCCCTGAGAACAAAAGATCGCGAACAACTTCTGTATAATTCTTGTATTTCTTTTCCCGCTGGATGATGACATCCAGCATCTGCTTCAATCCACCGTCAATCAAAATGGTGATGCCCTCCACCTTATCGCCTGATTTTTCGTTCTCATATTGCTCAGAAAATATCACAACTTTGTTATCCTTCACTTTGTTGATCCCCCTTCTCAAAATCAAAAATCATTTGCCCACCTTCACACCAAAACCGGTCGTGTGGCTCGATCTTCTTCAAAAAATCCCGGTAATATCCCCGCCAGCCCTGCGGCACATAATCCTCAAAGGAGGCCGGCTCTGTATATAGGCTGTATAAAACCTTTTCATCAAAATCGATATACAACGCCGGCAGCCAATCATAAAATACTTCCTCCGAGCCGTTATCCTTTTTATCTTGCTTCAGGTGCTCTCTTAGTTCACTCACCGCGGCAGAATACTTGGCAATGCGCCCAAGAAAAAGGTCAATGTTATCTTCATTCAACACCGGGATACCATATCGTTCATCCTCTTCTGACATTGTCGATTCTGGAGGTATCCCCCTCTCATGAGCTTTCTCCATGTATGCTTCTATCAAAACGTTTTGGTCAAGAAACCACATTTCCTTGTATGAAACATACCATCCAAAACAGCCGTTCCATTTGAGACCAACTACAATATTTTCATACGCTTTGGGTAAATACAGCATTGTAATGTCATCTTCCTTTCCACAATCATCGAAAAATCCGGGCATTGGTCGCATATTCCTCCAGCCACTCAACCCATGGCGGAGGAAGTTCATATGCCATGCCGGGTTTTGTCGGATCGACAAGTTTGGGAGCCATTCCGCCCATGTTCTGCGGGTTTGATGTGTAGCCCTGCTGAGAAACAGTATTCTCTTTGAGAAAATCGTCAAACCACTTGGGAACCTCAAACTCTACGACATAAGTATTTTCTTGGCCCCGAACGCTATCCCTAAAATATGCCGAATGCTCTCCGTTATCAATACTGATGCTTAAGTTCGAGTCTTTTTTACTGATCGAAATGGTGCCATCTGTATTTACACCTATTCTTGACCAGCTGGAATTGTTTCCATCTCCACCTTGCACACGTCGATACGTAACCATTTCTTCCGTGTTCTTCACCGGCTGCCCGCCAGGATTCCCTATACCCACTATCTGCCTATCAGACTCACCCGCATCCTCAGCCCCGTTCCCAGCATCCTCCTGTACACTATCCGGTCCCATTATACCGCTTTTACCGGCCTGTACAAGAGGATTCCTCTCGTTTCCTTCATTGCTCACATTTTCAGGTAGTGTCTGGTCCAGCAGTACGGTTCCCTGCCCTGCCGCCTGTCCCACGTTCGGTCCAGTCGAACCAACCTCCCGCTCCGCCCGCTTATTCCCCATATCCGCCAATTCCCGCTTGATCTGGGTCTCGGCCGTCGCTTTGGCCTGCCCCCAGTCCGCATCCAATTTCTGCCGGGTTTCATGAAGTGCCTGCCGGTTGTTTTTCCATGCCTGCTCCGCCTTCCTACGCGCACCGGAGGCCTTTTGAAGCCTGTCACTGGCGGCTGTCACCCCATTCGTGGTAGCCGTGTCGGTCATGTTCTGTTTAAATTGCGCATAGGCAGCGGTCAGTGCGTTACGCGCAGCCTGTTCTTGAAATACCGCTTTGTCAAGCTCAGCCTTGGAGGCCGTCACCATCCCCTGCCTGATGCCGATTTCCTTTTGCTGCGCTGCAATATTGGGGAATGCTCCCGCATCGTTCAGGTCGGCCAGCCGCGCTTCCACTGCTTGCCGCCGGGCACGCGTGGATGCATTCCTAAGCAATTCCGGATTGTTCATATCCTCAGACAAGGCTTGAAGCTGCGCCGCAAGTCCCTGGGGGCTCAGCGCCATGCCGGACATATTCTTGGCGGCGACTATGGATGCCTTTGCATAGGTGGGCAGGGTGGGCAGGATGGCTGCCACGTCTGCATGGCCTGAGGCTGCAAGGTTGCCAAGATAATTGATGCCGGCAATGCCCCAGCGCTTCCAGGCAAAGTCCAGGCTATGTCCGGTAGCGGCAGAAAGGGTCACGGCATCGCCTAATGCAGGGCTGGAAATATCTGCTGTATTGTCCTTTATTGCGGCCGATACGGCAGCAGTAAGCGATTGCTGCGCAAGGCCATAGGCGGCGGAATTCTTGCCGGTCACTTCCTGGCGGAGCCGCATCAACCGTACCGCCGCCTGGGCCGTTTGCAGGGACGGATCACTTTCCAGTACCGAGGCCAGCACTTGCTGAAGGTTGGATTCATCCATGCCGGAAATAAGAGACAATAGCTCAACTGTACCAGAATAGGCGTTTGCCGCGCCGTCCCCGGCCGTCATGGCGGCTGAAAATTCCGCTCCGATGCCTGCCACCGTTTCGCCGCCCAACCCCAGCACCTTTTCAGCAAAAGCGTTATATTTTGAAACCTTCTGCTGCACCTCAGGCAGGGCGATCTGCTCAGGGGTAAAGGCCTTGGCAGCATCGATCACCATGGATGCGGTAAGTTTCACCGCGGTACCGCTGGTTGCAAGCGTTTCAGGCTTGCCGCCTAACGATGCAGCGCGTTCAAGCGCCGCATAATAAAGTTCGGATGCGCCCGCGAGGTCTCCCAATTGTTCCGCATCACGGATGGCTTGCAGCTCTTCCTGCGTGAACACATTTAGATTTGTTTTGCCATCATTAGAGACGGATGCCATTTCTGCTTCAATGGTGGCAAGGGCTGAGAAAAATCCTCCGGCGATCATGCCGCTGCCCATGTTGCTGGCGGCATCGCCGGCAATCTGCAAAACAAGCAGGCGTTCTGCCGCCGCCTCGTCGCCGTTTGTTTGCTCAAGGAATTTTGCCCTCATCTGTGCAACTTCGCTTTGATCCATTCTAACAAAGTAGTCGGCCAGCAGATTCCCGGCGTACTCCAGGCCTTCCTCCAAGCCCTCCGGCACACCTTCCTTAAAGAAATTAAGTCCCGCCGATTTCATGAACTGCACAAATCCCTCGCGGCCTGCCGGGGTATTCGCCATGCCGAACAGACGGTCGAGCCGCGCACCTTCAATCACCACGGACAGGCCGCCGGCAAAGAGGCCCAGTGCGGACGCTTCCGCCACCGTGCCGCCATTTTCCAAAATCTCCATCTGTTTTCCGCCGGCGGACGCCCCGCCCTGAAAAAAGATGGACGCCTTGCCAAAACCGCGGGTGATCAGCATATCGCTGATGCTCATGCCGATGCCATAGAACCATGCGGTCGTTTCGTCCATCCCCTCCGCGGTTTTCTCACGAATGGCCCGTTTGAGCCGTTCGCCATGAAACAGCATATCGTCCTCGCTTAGATCCACGCCAAGCATTCCAGCGACAACGGCAACCGCACCGCTGATACCGTTGCCAAGGGATAAGACAGTTGAGGAGATATTCGCACCAATGGGGGCAAACTCGGTAAAGGCCTCCGCTTTGAATACCGCGTCCTCTGCCGAACGCTTCCTAAGTCCGTTGTCCATGAGCATATTCAGGTATTGCGTACCGTACTCTTCGCCCATGGTATCGTAAATGTACTGGTAACGTGCTTCCTCCTCCGCGGTCATCAGCCGCCTATTGGTGGGCATCACCTCGCCCCACACCATAGCGCCTTGAAAGGGCTTGATTGTAAAGCCCAGCAAAGCCTCGCCAAGGTAATCATCGAAGGTGTTCCCCTCATAGGTGCGGGCGGTATGCCACAGCTTGTACATCCGCGGGTCCTGGGTGTGATATCCCTCCGGCACCTTAATGCTGTTAAAGGCGTTCCACCGGGCCGTGTCGGATATTTCTTGCTTGGCTTTCTCGGCACTTTCCTCCTGTTCCCGGATGGCGGCATTGATGCGGTCACGCTCAAAAATCAGATCCCAGGCCGATCTCTGATCTTGCATGGACAGCGCGCGCCAATCCTTCCGGGTGTATAGCTCTAGCTTCTTCAATACATCATTTAGGTCCACCTTCAGGGAAGAAATCGATTTGTCTCCTGTCGGATCCAACGCTGCACCGCTGATCGTATCAAATGCCGGCATTTCTGCAGAAATGGCATCTTTTACCCCTATCTCGAATAAGAACGCATTCACACCCTGCTGCTCGGACCACGCCGTGTTCAACTCATCCTGTTCCTGGGCTGTCAAGCTCCCCTTGGCCTGAAGGGAGGCGATGAGCAGGTTCAAGTCCTTCTGCTTAGCTGTGGCGATGCTCTTGTTCGTTTCGTCCGGCGCAAGCGCACTCCAGAATTCGCCCAGCTTTGGCTCAAACCTCGTTATCTTGGTGTTTCCGGGGTATTCAGGCGTGACGGTGGCGTATGCCGAACCGATCAGGTCCAGAGCCTTTTTGACATCAACCGGCTTGCCGGACCACATGGTGTCCCAATCCAGCCGCAAAAGATCAAGAAAGGTGGGCTTTTTCTTATCCGGCACGCCTGTGCCTGCAATAGGCCCGTCCCAAACGGAATTCTGTTGGGTCGTATGACTTGTTGGGGCAGTGCTGTCCTGCAGTGCATTACCGTCCGCTTTGATGACGGCCCCCTTTTCCAACTGAACTGAAATAGCCACATTGGCAGGATTTTCAACGACCTTATCGGCTTTGTTCCGTGTGTAGACAATGTCATTGACCTGCGCCGCAATATCCTCCCAGCGATAGTTGAGAGGCCGGGTGATGCCGGCCGGATGACCGGACAGCCGGCCTTCATCCATTGTCCTGAGCGCATCGAAATCATCCAGCAGTCCTTTCAGGATGGAATCAGGATCCATGGCGTCCCCGGGCTTCTGCCATGACAGCCTGTTGTTGACCTCCCGGATCAGTTCCCCATATTGATCTTCCACTTTTTTGGTGAATTCTTCCGCACGGTATACTTGTTGGTACATTTGAACAGACTTTTGATCCCCGGAAGTCAGTATACTTTTATTGTCATCGAGCCATTTTTGATTGAATCCGTTCATACCGAAATACTCCGCCGCGTCATCCACGGTACTGCCCATGGCATAGGGGTTATATGCTTTATTGGCCGGGTCCAGTTTTGCTTTCACGTTCGGGTCGGCTTCGTACTTGCGCCCCTTTCCCCTGGCATACTGCATGGCGTCCAGGATATGGCTTCCGGTGCTCTCCCCGTTCCGCGCCGACCAGAGCATACCGTATACGGTGTCCTCGTTGAACTCCACGCCCCGGTTTAAAAGGATCGGCTTTCCCCTTTCCTTACCCTCCCGCATCCTGGTCAAAGTGGGATACTTTTTCCAGTCGATGCGGCCCAGGATCTCCTCATCCGAATAGTTCCTGTCCACCCGTTTGGCCCAATAATTGACCTCCCGGTTCAAACTTATAAGCTCCGTCTCCGCCTTTTCGGTCTGCTCCTCCGCATTCCACAGTTTGGTGTAGTAATACGCCGCGGCTTCTTCCGGGCTGCTGTCGCTGATAGGGGCCATGGGCACCCCGTTCATCATGGTTCGGGCATATGGCTTCAGCCATGCGTAACGGTCGAAGAATTCCTTGTCGATCTTTGTGGTATCAACGCCCAGCCTGTTTAGCTCCCGGACCGGCGTGCTGTTGGTGGGTTGAAGGTAGGGCGAATAATTGAGGTTCAGGGCATCCCGCGTGCCGGCCGCGATATTTTGAAAGAGCTTGTCCCCCAACTGTTCATCCATTTGGGATATTGCATAGGCGGCCGCCAGGTCCCGGCTCAGCGTAGGTATCGCGGTTTTAGGCGTCTTTGCAGACTGTGAGGATGCGTCCAAGGAATGTGCCTTGGGCAGTGCGGGCACAGCCGCCGTTTCCCGGGCGGCGGTGGTTTTCTCCGCTTCCTCTTTCAGCATCTGTGCAAGGGTTTTGAATTTTGCAGGTACGGTCAATGGCATACGCCAACCTCCTTTTTTCATGGATAATCGCCATCAAAAAAGGCCGCCCCTCATCGGGCAGCCTTGTACGCTATGACATTACCACATATAAAACCGGAAATACAAGGAAATCTGTGACGTCCTCTTTATTTTTTCTTAGCACAGGGGACGGCTGACTGTGTCTGTCCCCTCTCTTCTACACCGTTCCATTTAGAACTGTTCGATGCTCAGTGCTTTTGTATACTCATTGAAATTCTGTTCGTCAAAGCAAACAAAATATATGTCAGCTATATTACCGTGAGCAATAGCATCCTTTGCCGTCTGAACAGCTATTTTCGCTGCCTTTTCAATGGGAAAAAGAAACCTGCCTGTGCTTATGCAGGGAAATGCAATTGATTTTATTTTGTTCTGTGCTGCAATTTTAAAACAGTTCGTATAGCAGCTTATCAAGATTTCTTCTTCCTTGTTGCTGCCACCATTCCATACTGGTCCAACTGTATGGAGTATAAACTTAGCTGGAAGCATGTAACCCTTGGTTAGCTTCGCCTCGCCAACTTTACACCCGTTTAGTTTGCGGCATTCGTCAAGCAGATCTTTTCCAGCGGCTCTATGGATTGCACCGTCCACGCCTCCGCCGCCTAATAGTGAAGTGTTTGCAGCATTAACAATCGCATCTACCTCAATTTTTGTTATATCGCCAATCATTGCTTTAATACCCATTGTTTTCTTAGCCCCCTGACCGCTTTTGCTCAGCAAAAGCGTTGTAGTCTTCCTCAATCTCTATCAATAATTTTCTGTAGCACAGGGGACGGTTCTAGCACAGGGGACAGTTTTCTGTGTTCCTATGCTTTCCTGATAATCCCTATACTTTCTCCGGTCAATCTGCTGATCTGCCGATAGGATGCGTTCCGCTCTTTGAGCATAGCCAGCACTTTCATCCTAAGTGTCTTGTCCAGTTTTTGAAACTCCTCCACTGTTTTGCATCTTGCAGTCTTCGCAATCAGCCTCTTCGCTTGCTCGTCGCCCATCTTCGGACGGATCGGCTGGACATCCAAGTATTCCGAATCGTCTGTCTCCTCATGGAATATGATGAACGCTTCAAGGTCCATGATTCCATTGACGAGCGCCACATCCGTCAATTGCCCCGCCTTTGGTTTAAGGTATTCCCGATAACTGCTGTAGGGATAATCAGCCATGTCATGCGTAATCCCTGCTTTCACCGGGTTTTGATGTATATACCGCAGTACACAAAGCAAATATGCATCGTCCTCCACCGGCTCGCTCCGAAACCGATCCTGAAACAAGTGTCCAACCCGTTCATATTTGCCGTTATACCAATACACATATTGTGCACCAAGCCGCCGGAAGATCTGACCCAAGGGCTCACCTTTCTCATCCGTCCGCATCAGCATGTGCACATGGTTGCCCATCAGGCAGTAGGCGTACACATGAAAACCACTCGTTGCCTTGCATATACTCAGTATCTCAAGAAAGCGTTCATTGTCTTCGGCGTCCTGGAATACCTGCCGCTGTCCATTTCCGCGCAGCATGACATGGTATACATTCGTTTTGCTCTGTCTTCGTGCAACTCTTGGCATAAGGATACACTCCCCTCTTGTCAAGGGGAGTGTATCATACCCTCTTCATGCTTGTCAACACAGAGAACCGTCCCTCGTGCTCCGAGAAGGCGTGACAACACTTATACTGCTTATTCTTAGTCAACAAACGGTGCTTTTTCCAAAGTCTCTGCAATTTTTTGCTTCGCCCTTACAACTAAATCTTCGCCTAGAACTCTCCAATATTGCAACTCTTTTTCAAACAGCAATCTACGAAAATCCTGTCCTTCCACTCTATGAGCACTCTCATATTCTACCGCCATCCAAAATATGTCATTAGAGAGCACTTGATATGTAATCTCGGTTAAGCTTTGGGTAACAATATTTTCACGTAGTACCCCACGCTCTATAACACCATAATGGTAACCCGCCTTATCTGAAAAGCAAAAGCTGCCATCTTGACCTTTTGGCGTCCATGTATCAAAATAGTCATCCAGTTCCTTAAATACGCCGTCTTTCTTTGCAAATGGGAGAAGCTTTTTGAAAATTGATCGAATGTGTACTTCTAACTCCTTTGTTGTGTATATTGCATCGCTATTGTACATACAACCCCTCCTATTTTCTTAGATAACCTTGACGAATGAGTTCCTCAATTGTCATCGGCAATTTATATTGAATACCTTTTCCAGTTGAGCCGCCCCAAGATTTAACAATAGATTTTGTTACGCCTGGTATTGGTTTGAGAACTGCAAATTCTAAATAGCACAGGGGACGGTTCTCCGTGTTTCTATTCTTTCCTGCTAATCCCTATACTTTCTACGGTCAATCTGCTGATCTGCCGATAGGATGCGTTCCGCTCCTTAAGCATAGCCAGCATTTTCATCCTCAGCGCCTTGTCCAGTTTTTGAAACTCCTCCACTGTTTTGCATCCTGCAGCCTTCACAATCAGCCTCTTTTCTTGCTCGTCCCATCTTCGGATGGATCGGCTGGACGTCTGTCTCTTCCTTCAGGAAGTTTAACAGGTCTTTCGGAGACTTAATAGTTACAATGCAAGATCCGTGTTGGTTATTCCTTCGACCATAAAGCCAATAAATGCTGTGCGATCATTGTCTTATTCAGTGCCTTCCCCAGCTTCGATACCAATATTTGGGCTGATAGCCTGTTCAGCCAATTTCAACAATGTTTTCAAAAAGGCAAATATACTTGCTGTCAATTTGTTTGTCCACATGATAATGCCCGAAAAACCACCTATCAAAAGTCAGCTTTTCCTTCACGCTTTCTAAAAAACCCGTCAGCACATTTTCTTCGTATCCATCCTTCACTTGGCTTTGGATAGAATTCGGAGCACAATGCGTAATCACATAATCCACTTTCCAGCTGCTTCCCTGTAAATTATGTTCTGCAATTTGATATTCATTCTCGGAGGGCATTTCTTGAGGCCACCAGTCTTTCCCTTCTCTTCTGCTTTCCTTGTCGTGTGAACTGGCCCCGCCCATTGTAAATATTTTCTTTTCGCCAATGCGAAATACCTGGCCTCGCATCAAATGAAATATCTTGTCATTAATTTTATGCGCGTTTCCACCGCAGAATCGAATCACCGGGAATTCCTCGTTCAGCATTTGATGATTTTCATGGTTTCCGTCTATAAACAACGTTGTAAAGTTTTTGTTGGTCAGCCATTTAAGCCAATACCGTTCTTCGTTGCTACGGTCCCATACACCCCCAAAATCCCCGCAGACAATTACATAATCTTCTGCCAAAAGATTTTTCTGCTTTGGAAATTTCGTCATGCTCAATTTATTGATGTCGATTGGGATGTGCGTATCCCCTGTGATAAATATCATATCTGCCTCTTCCTTTGATACCGGTTCCCGGCATGCCGGAGCATCCTTGTATTGCAGTATGCCGAGTTACCGGTTGAGCAGCACAAGGGACGGTTCTCCGTGTCCCTATACTTTCCTTATAATCCCTATGCTTTCTCCAGTCAATCTGCTGATCTGCCGATAGGATGCGTTCCCCTCTTTGAGCATAGGCAGCACTTTCATCCTAAGTGTCTTGTCCAGTTCTTGAAACTCCTCCACTGTTTTGCATCCTGCAGCCTTCGCAATCAGCATCTTCGCTTGCTCGTCGCTCATCTTCGGATGGATCGGCCGGACATCCAAGTATTCCGAACCGTCTGTCTCTTCATGGAATGCGATGAACGCTTCAAGGTCCATGATTCCTTTGATAAGCGCCACATCCGTCACTTGTCCCGCCTTTGGTTTAAGGTATTCCCGGTAACTGCTGTAGGGATAGTCAGCCACGTCATGCGTAATCCCTGCTTTCACCGGGTTTTGGTGAATATACCGCAGTACAGAAAGCAGATACGCATCGTCCTCCACGGGTTCGCTCCGATACCGGTCCTGAAACAAGTGTCCAACCCGTTCATATTTACCGTTATACCAATACACATATTGCGCACCAAGCCGCCGGAATATCTGGCTCAAGGGCTCACCTTTCTCATCCGTCCGCATCAGCAGGTGCACATGATTACCCATTAGGCAGTAGGCGTACACATGAAAACCACTCGTTGCCTTGCATACACTCAGTATCTCAAGAAAGCGTTCATTGTCTTCGGCGTCCTGGAATACCTGCCGCTGTCCGTTCCCACGCAGCATGACATGGTATACATTCGTTTTGCTCTGTCTTCGTGCAACTCTTGGCATAAGGATACACTCCTCTCTTGTCAAAGGGAGTGTATCATACCCTCTTCACGCTTGTCAACACAAAGAACCGTCCCCTGTGCCCACGATATCACCTTTTGACGGTTTGTTTGCCGACCGTTTTTTCTCTTCCTTAGCTATTTGTTTCCACGCAAACCGTCCCCCGTGCTCCTCAGAACCGTCTCTCGTACTCCTCTCACCTGCCTTCGCTTATCCCAATGGGCTTTTTGATACAGTCTGCCGTCCCTTGTGTTCATGTTCAATGAAAGATTGGCTGGCTACCCCCTCAGGTCGCTTCCAAGGTGACTGGCTTCCTTTGAGAACCGGCCCCTGTGTTTTCCCTTATTATCCCTCGTGTTGTGTTACTGTCCCTTGCATTATTATGCGGCTATCAATTAACAAGATATACAGTAAAAGATTTCGCTTTCCCTTCAACTACGTATTTTTCAACTTCGCCCTGCCACCAAGGAAGCACAACATCTGTAAAATCCTCAATTATCTCGTTCTTTAGCTCAGGACTTTTCATAAGGAATTTGCTAAAATCAAAGATAGCCATAATATAGCCATCTTTGTTTAACCATTCAAGATCCCTGATCCAGTCAAGATAAGCATCATGGTTAACATACCCTGTCTGGGGGAACTTAAATTTCTCCCAAACTTTGCCCAAATATGACTCAAGATTTTGAACCTCACTACCTTGGATTTCGACTATATACAGATTGTTGGTTTTAATGCGCTCTTTTATAAGTGCATATTCCTTTTTATTAACATGGTAGATAGCACTATCCATTCTTTCCCCTCCCTACTTGATTTTGATAAAAGTCGTATAGTGGTCATTTGTATAATATATTGACCCATCGCTCCCAACTATAAACCGTTCAGCATCCCTGCCAGCACCGGCTATATGATTGTTTACATCAAACTCTCTATAAGTAATTTTGTCACCTAATGAATCAGTCTTTGGCAACATGCCATTGCTATTTCTGTATGCACTTCCTGCCGCAGTTCCCGGAGTTTGACCGCTATAATTACCATCCCATCCTTTTCCATCATAACTACTGTAACTGTTTTTTGCTGTATCAGGCAATTCGTCTAAGTTTCCAACCTTGATCTTCCCCGAATCCTCTTCTGCCAGCCCACCATGATTCCCCGCACTCTCCGGCGGCTTCACGGGAGACTGGCTGCCCTCCGAATTCCCCATTGCCCCTTGCTGACCGCCAGGGATTTTTCCGGGGGTTAAGAACATCTTCCGTGCCACCGCCGCACCTACCGCGGTGGCGAACATTGCCGTTGCATATGAAGAACCTTCCCCTTGTTTCTGCGCCATGTACTCAGCATTCATAGCTTCAAGGGTTATTCCGTTTTCGATGCCATGGTATGCAAGAACCAGCAGGCTTGCAAATTCATTCAGGAGGGTTCTGTTTAGAGGGGTGTGGTTCAAATGTTCAAAATAACCGCCTTCTACCTCCTCTCCCAAGACATCTGCGGCTAGGCTTATCAGGTCGTCTGCTGTGATTTCCCCAGCCTTCTCCTTCAAAACCTGGAGGATGGCCAGCCTTTCGGGCAGCGCTACATCCCTAAAAACTCCACCACTCAAAAGCATAAAATCCCTATGCTGCTGGGAGTCCAAAGTCCCGGATTTATCTATGCTGTGTTCAATTCTATCTATCTGCCACGAATCAAGCTCATTTATGATCGCGTCAAAGTCCTCTCCGTTCTCGATCCTCCGCTTCTGCTCCTTTGAAAGCCACCCTATAATGAGACTTGTGATTTTAGCCCTCTGAAAACGCTGTTCTGGCGTCATCACCGCGTCAAGCAAATCATTGATGCCCGGCTCTTTTACCGTATCTCCTTCATCCGGAGCCTGCACATCCTGATTCCCGTTTGCATATTCCACATCCGTTACCGCGCCGCTTGCGGCCAAAGCGCGGAAAGGTCTATTCCCCTTACCCTGCGGTACTGCTACGGTATCGGATTCCAATTGCTGCCTGCCGTCCTTTATTATACCGCTTCCATTTCTATTCGCAAGAAGGGTTACCCGGTCAGAGGAAAAATCCACACTTTGCAAAGGCGGCAGTCCATCCCCGTCCCGAAGATCATCGTCTTGCCCTACAGCCTGTTCCTTCAGCTTGGTCCGTTCTTCCGTCCGTTTAAGGAGCAGTTCCTTAAGCTTCTGCCCGGCTTGGATCTCAACGTTTTCCACGGCTCGCTTCTGGGCATCGCTCATCTTCTGCCGGGCGTCTATCAGCGCCTGCTGGTTGCCTGCCACCGCCTGTTGCGCCTTCTTGCGCGCAGTGGAAGCATTCCAGAATCCCCCAAAGGCGGTATGCACCGCTTTCATGGCATTTGTATCCGCCAGGTTCGCAACAAAGCGCGCCTGGGCTTTGGCAAGCGTGTTCCATTTGGCTTGTTCTGTTTGAACTGCACGGTTCAATCCTGCCTTGGACTGATCCAATATCCTTTCAGCCGTTTTTACATCCTGCTCAAGGCCGGACCGGTCTCCCAGCGCTCCTTCATCCATCAATTCCGCCTTTAGCGCAAGCAAAGCCTGCTGCTCCGCCCGTTTGGCGGCATTTTTCAGGAGGTGTGGATTCTGCATATCCTGCGCAGCGGCATTTGCCTGGGCAAGGATGGCGTCTTGGTTCAAAGCCACAGTCCGCATATTCTCTTCCGCCACAATGACCGCCTTGGCATGGCTGGGCAGGGATGCAATCAGTACCGCTTCTTTTGCATGGCCCGATTGTATCAGGTTGCCGATATAATTGACACCTGCCATGCCCCACCTCTCCCGGGCAATATCCAGGTTGTGGGTAGTGGATGCAGCGATCGTCAGCGCGTCGTCCAGGCCAGGATTGCCGGTATCCATGTTGATGCTTCTCAAGGCATTGGATGTGGCAAGAACAAAGGCATCACCGGTCATACCATCCGCTCCGGAAACCTTCCCCACCATGGCCTCCCGCAGCTTCATCAGCCTGAACAATGTCTGCGCCGTGGGCAGGTCAAGACCATCCTCGGTCACAAACGCATCCAAAACCTGCCTGAGCGCCGTGCCGTCCATCCTTGCGATCGTAGACAATGCCCTGGTCAGGTCCGTGCGTTCAACAGCTGTGTTTTGAACGTTCATCGTATCATTGAGAAAGGAAGCAATTTTGAAAATGGAATCTCCGTTCATCCCCAGCACCGTTTGGGCCACCTGATCATACTGCGTCCGGATTTTCGGAGCTATGACCGTGCCGCCGGTTTCCGCTTTGGCGGCGTCCACGATCGTACCTGCCGCCATGGCAACAGCGAACCCCCACTATTCGCCCTACCTTCAGCCCACCAACAGCACGCCGATCCGTGAACTAAACAGGCTGGGCGTTGATACCACAAAGATCGACAAGGAATTCTTCGACCGTTACGCATGGCTGAAGCCCCACACCCGTTATCTGACCCGGGCGGCGGTGTTTTTCTCCGCCTCCTCTTTAAGCATCTGCGCAAGGGTTTTGAATTTTGCAGGTACGGTCAATGGCATACGCCAACCTCCTTTTTTCATGGATAATCACCATCAAAAAAGGCCACCCCTCATCGGGCAGCCTCGTACGCTTTGAGATTACCATATACAGAACCGGAAAAACAAGGAAATCTGTGACGTCCTCTTTATTTAAACACAGCCCACATGCCGTTTGTGTACAGAACTCAGATCAGAGCTGCTGTTGGCGAGGCTGGAGGACACGGCTTGGAGCGTAATCGGACGCAGCGAAAAATTATCTTATCGATTTCCATAAATTTCTCCTGCCCACGCCGATATGTATGATATAACACAAGTGTTATTTAGGAGGCATTGCCTGTGTCACTGGAATATGGAATCCTCGGCTTTTTATGGGATAAGGAATTGACCGGTTACGAGATTAAAAAAGTGTTTGATATTTCCTGCCGCTTTATCTGGGCAGCCGATCAGGGACAGATTTACCGAACGCTGGAGGCGATGCGGAAAAAGGACTGGGTAACCATTACGGAAACCGCGCCCGCGCTCCGCCATGAAAAGAAGGTCTACCGCGTTACGGATGGGGGGAAAACCGCCCTCAAAGCGTGGCTAACCGACGGACTGACCGAAAGTCCCATGCGCAACGAGGCGCTGCTCAAGCTGTTTCATATGACGAAGGCTGACCCGGAAACAGCATTGCGGAATATCAACAGGCTGATTGCCCAAAAGAAACAGATCACCGCGATTTTTGATCAAATGACCATCACACGGGCGGGGGAATACCGGGAAGTTTTGGGGTTATCCGAAAAATCGCCCGATTACGAAATCAACCTGCTTATGTCCAAATGGGGATATATTCTGGAGGCGGCGTTTTTATCCTTTTTGGAGCAGTATCGGGATGAGCTTACGCGGCTCGGACAGGGGGAAAGAAACCATGCTGAAACGGGTCGCTGAGAAACATAATATCCCTATATTTATCGCAGTGCTGTTAGCGGTCATTTTTTTCATCAACGCGCTGACAGTCAAAAATACACTAATCGGCGAAGCGCGCAACTATATCTATGTTTTCTCCGGTTTTTGGGTTACGGCGCAGACCTTACATAAGGCGATCAAGACGCGCAGTAATTCCGCGCTTCTTTATGGGGCGCTCGGTTTTTCCTGCCTGACGCTGGGACTTTTCTATTTTTTGGTTATACATTTCGCGTCGATTGAGTTGGAATATATCTCGGTTGGAAATTACAGCGTAATATGCTGCAATGTATTTTTTCTGTCTGCACTTATGGCGCTCAAGGAAAATCGTTCCGCCCGGCATAAGTTCTTTGCAATAACGGTGAATGTTCTTACCTCTATTGCTACGATTATGAGCACGTTAGCGGTTATTATCAATAGCGAGCCCGTCATTAATTCGGCATATATAATGCTAGACATTCTGGTTATTACCGTTGCGGGAAGCCTTTTGGCTAGCAAAATAGGCAAAAAGAACCTTTTCGCCCAGAGCTTTTTTGCCGAGGGCTTCTTCGCTCTTATGATGCTGATTGTGGCATTATGTGATTTAATCGGAGAGTTGGACATTATCCCCTTATTCAGCCTGCTGTTTTGGTCCTTTGCTCATGTAATTTATTTGCTGATGGGCAGAGGCTTGATTATGACAAAAGTGGAGGCTTAACGTGAACGAACTGTTTGCTTCCGATATCCCCGGCTTTGTATTTTCGATGTTGATTCCTGTGCTTTTTCTGATATTCATGCTCAAGGACAGGCAGTCCAAATACATACTCTCCTATTTTTGCTGGGGTCTTTTTTCGGTTATCTTCGCGTTTTTATTAAACGAATGGGCTGCCGGGGGAACGGGTCCGGTGGAGCGTATTTCTTATAACGTAGCTCCTATCATCGAGGAAGCGCTCAAGGCGCTGCCGCTTTTGCTGTTCTTCAGAAACCGCGATTTCCGTCCAAGTCTGATTATCTACTGCGCGATGGCGAGCGGAATCGGCTTTTCGGTGCAGGAAATGCTGTACTATTTTACCAACTTCAGCGCCGCCCCCGGCCTTCTGTCGTTGTTCCCCCTGCTGGTGCGGACGGCGACCACCTGCCTGATGCACGGTATGTCCACGGCGGTATTGGGGTTCGGCATCACAATCACCGCGGGGTATAAAACGATACGGGTTCCCATTTGTTTAGGCTTGCTCGCGTTGTCCGCGACCATCCATTCACTTTACAACATCCTGATCAATACGCGTCTGGCGATTATCGCGCTGATTACGCCCGCCATATTGTATTTCTTGGGGCTTGCGCTCCTGTCAGGCGAGGAGGAATAATCCGATGGCGATTAATCCTGGCGAACAGGAATGGCTGGAAAGGCTGTTTGACGCCTATTACGACAAGGTGTACGCCTTTGTGTATGCGCGATGCGGAAACACAGCAAGAGCAGAGGATTTGGCAAGCCAAACCTTTGTGAAAATTGCGGAGAATTTCCGGTCATACCGAAGCGAAAAGGGCGAGCTATCCACTTGGGTGTTCACCATTGCGCTTAACGAAATGCGCAGCTTCTATCGCCGCCAAAAGGAAACGGCGGCACTGGACGATGCTTTGGAGCTTGCCGCGCCAGACGACATAGAGGCGGAATTTTTGCGAAGCGAAGCGAAAAACGAGCTTCTGGCTCTGCTCTCACAGCTTGACGAGCGTTCGCGCGGCGTGATATCGCTCAAATATTACGGCGGGCTGTCAAGCCGCGAAATCGGGAGCATTCTGGGACTGTCCCAGAGCAATGTAGGCACAATTTTGAGCCGCGCCATACAAAAATTGATAAAATTCCTGCGACCGTGTGACGAAACCGCATTTTCCGCGTATAAGAGACAGGAGGAAGAATGATGAGCGACAAATTCGAATTGGAAAGACATATAAAATCGCTCACTCCGACTCCTGGCAAGGAAGCAAAGCGAGAAGCAAAGGCACTGTTCTTGCAAGCAGCGGAGGAGGCGGAGGAAGCATGGGCTGAAAAAGCACAGGAAAATACGGCGGAACCCAAAATAAAGGGCTTGCTGTTCCGCATCCGCAAAAGCAGAAAAACTTGGTTCAATTTCGCCGCGGGAATGGCTGCCACGCTGATTCTGGCAATAGGCATCCTGACAGCCTACGACCCCGCCTATCTCTCCGGCTCAGTCGGCGGTGGGGACGAGATGATTCATTACAGGATGTTCCCTGCCGGGACGGAAACCCCCGCGCTTGACACCGCACAGAAGGCTGCGGGCGAGCTGTCGCTTTTCCATCTCCCCAGCGAGGGTGAGGAGATTCACAGCCACTTCACTAAGAATGACCGGCCCGCGCCGACAGGCGGCTTTGCGTATTACACCACCGGCGAAAACAAGGTCACAAACGGCGGGCTGCTGTATGTCCCGGTCAACCGCTCAAATTACAAGGTTGACTACGGCAATTCGGTCTGCTACGGCGAGCTGGTTCTGCTGAAAGCGACAAACCTAACGCTGAAAAGAGGCGGCTACATCCCCTGCAATGGGCAGACGCTGAGCGCGGCGGATTATCCCGTGTTAGCTGGGATTTTGGCGCCCGGCGCGGAAAAATTCACCCTGCCTGATTTGTCCGAACAATCCCCGGTAGAGGGCGCGCTCTGGTGTATCGCGTCAAGGGGTGATTATCCTTATATCAGAAAATAAAAGCAATTTTGCAAGGAGGACTCATCCATGTTAAGTAATAATTTGCAGGCGGAGGAGCGTACAAGCTCCGAAATACCCGAAAAGAAACCCGAAAAGAAAAGGTTCAAGCTCGACAAAAAGCACATCCAGGGCTTTATCGCGGGGATACTGCTCTGTGCCATCGCGTTTACCGGGCTGTATTACGGCACTAACGGGCGATTCTTTGAAGGAAGGCTAATAGGGTTTGATTTTCGCGTGGAATGCCATGAATGCGACTTTAAAAGATGGTTCGATGATGATTTGTTTGTCGCCAATGAGGTCATAGAGGAGCATATAAGGGAGACCGGTCATGAGTCTGTATATCTTATTTTCAACTGAACTCCGCATTAAAAAACCAATTAGGGGGAGGAGTAAGTCTGATCCGGAAACCTTTGACCATAAGGCATATGACGGCCCCGGAAGCAGACTTGGCCGTCGAATGGGCGGCGGCGGAAGGCTGGAATCCGGGCAACCATGACGCGCGGTGCTTTTGGAATACCGATCCGCAGGGTTTTTTTTCGGTCTGATAGACAATCTGCCAGTGGGCTGCATTTCCGCCGTGCGCTATGGCGATAATTATGGTTTTATCGGCTTTTATATCGTAAAACCGACCTTCCGCGGACAAGGGTATGGCCTGCAATTATGGCGTAGAGCCATGGAACAGCTGGCGGACGATAGGGCTTGACGGGGTCTTGGCCCAGCAGGAAAACTACCGCAAATCGGGCTTTCAGCTCGCTTACCGCAACATCCGTTACTGCGGAACATTTACGGGCGTATACGCGGGCAGTACAGCCGGTTCGAGGTCTGCTTTATTCATCGTTCCGATCAGCAGCGTAGATCAGGCTGAGTCCACATTTGAACTAAGGCTGAGCAATCGTAAGGAGGAATACGAGCCATGCAGAAACTTCGCGTTGTCAGTTATCTCTTGATCTTGGCGCTGCTGGCAGGGTTGCCAATGGGCGTCGCCGCCGAAGACCCCGCCGTGACTGCCGCCAAGACCTTCGCCCGCATGGAGGCTTGGAAGGCCATCACCTCCGGCGCCGGCAGCGCAACCGTGGCGATCATGGACAACGGCGTCACCGTCTACGCTGAGGGCTTTGGCATGGCTGACCGGGAAAAGGGCGTGCCGGTCGACAAGGACACCCTCTTTAACACGGGTTCCATCGGCAAGCTCTATGTCGCCACCGCCATCATGCTGCTGGTTGACGACGGTTTGGTCGACCTCGACACCCCGGTGGCCGATTACCTGCCCGAGTTCACCATGCAGGACGCGCGCTACAAGGATATTACCGTCCGTATGCTGCTCAACCACGCCTCCGGCCTGCCAGGCACCCTCGGGCCGAGCAGCTTCGGCTACCGGTACAACAAGGACTTCTACAAGGACGTGCTCGCTATCCTTGCCGGGTCCCAGCTCAAGCATCGGCCGGGCGAGTTCAACCCGTACTGTAACGACGGCTTTACCCTCGCCGAGATGGTCGTCGCAAAGATCTCGGGGATGGGTTACCTCGACTTCCTCCAAAAAAGGATATTCAAACCACTGGGTCTTACGCATACTGGCGCCAGCGTAGGGATGCGGACGGATAAGAGCCTGGTTGCCGCCAGGTTCTACAATCCGGCGGGCAAGGTTCTGCCGCCCGAGGTGCTGTCGCTGTTGGGAGCGGGCGGGCTGTCGGCTTCTGCCGAGGACATCTGCCGCTTCATCGACAGCTTTGCGCCCGGCGGCCGCCACATCCTGTCAGAGGCTTCGCTGGCCGAGATGAACAAGCTCCAGCCATCGGAATTCAGCGACAAGCTGAAGAATCCGTTTTTCACAAACGGATTGGGCTGGGATTTCACCGAGCTGCCCGATTTCAAGGCCAAGGGCATTCGCCTCCTTGCCAAGGGAGGCGACACAACCCAGTACCACTCGATGACATTCATACTCCCGGAAGAGCGGATCGCGGTCGCCGTTATCCTCACCAACAACGACAACGCGTTGCAATTCGCCTATAAACTGCTCAGGGTCTATATCGCCGAAAAGGGCATTCTGGATAACACCCCGCCCCCCATCGCAATGCCGCCGCAGACCGAGCCCGTCCCGCCCGAGCTGAAGGCATTCGAAGGTTACTATGCCCTTCCGAACAACCTGCTGCGCATCGCCATCGACACGAACGCGAATGCCATGACTATCTATTCTGTCAAAGGTAACCGTGAGACGGCGACTATATCTACCACATACAGCGATGATTCCTTTCGAAGCGATGACGCAAGCTATCATTTTGCTGCTATCGACGGCCGCCGCTATCTGTTGCTATCCCATCCCATCTTCCACAATAATAGGATTCTCGCCGAGAAAATTGAGCCGCCGGCAGCGCCGAAAGCCCTCTCCATCGATATTGAAGGCCGCCGGTGGCTGCGCCGCGACGTTAAGGCCTACGAGGTGTCGGATCCGTCATTTTTCTCTTCTTCCGGCTCGATTCCCGGTCTGCCCGGGTTTGTCCAGTTCGGCGGCAACATCATGAAGGTCACCGGGCCGATGACCGCCGCTTACCCCGTCGCCAACACCCGCGACCTCAATGAGCTCACCCTCAGTAAGCAGGACGGCGTACTCTGGGCCAGGCGTTCGGGCGAGATCCTAAGCGACGCTGCCGCCGCTCCGGCGCTCACCGGCGGCAAGGCCGCACTCACCATCGGCAACGCGGGCTACAGCGAGTGGCTGAAGATCGATGCGGATGCCATCCTGAGCTTCGGCAAGCCTGACGAGGGCAGGGTTTTGGCGTTCGGCCCGGACGGCGTATCCCTCTATGACAGCATCGAAGGCAACGCCGAAGTATTCGTGCCCGCCGGCAGCTTTGTCGCCGTGGCCGGCGAACCGGGCGATGTCTTCTCTGTGGAAGCCCGCTGACCACCACCAAGCCATAAGTTTATGTGGGAGATGGAAACTAATGAAGAAAGTACTTTTTTCAGGTATCTGCGTCATTTTGTTGCTGGCGCTCGCATTCCCTGTGATGGCGGAGGAAGCGCCTTCCTCGGCGGAAACGGCGCAGCGCGCCGCCGATGCACTCGTTGAGACTTATGGCGTAACCAGCGTTCAGTACGCGCTCATTGACGGAGGGGACATCGTCTTATCGGGCGCAAGCGGCATGGCCGACAAGGCCGAGAACCGCCCGGTCACCGCGCACGATCTCTATGGCATCGGCTCCACGAGCAAGATGTTCACGGCGGCAGCCGTGATGCAATTGTGCGAAAGAGGCATGATCGACCTGGACGCGCCGGTCACGACCTACATCCCCGAATTTACAATGGCGGATGCGCGTTACGCGCAGATCACCCCCCGAATGCTCATGAACCACTCCTCGGGCATCTACGGTACGAGCAATTTGAACGTTTCCCTGTTTGACGATGCGAGCACGGAATACCATGACTTGCTCCTCTCAAAGCTTGCCACGCAGAACCTGAGCGCGGCGCCCGGGGAGAGAAGCGAATATTGCAACAATGGTTTTTCGCTGCTGGAAATACTGGTCGAGCGGGTCAGCGGCATGAGCTTTACGGAGTATATCGCGAAGAATTTCGCAAAGCCCCTCGGCCTTGCGGACACGATGACGCCGCAGGACGATTTTGACAGGGATGAGCGGCTCGTCCGGACGTATGCCCTTGGCAGCGACGCAGCGCTGCCGAATGAGACGCTCGGTGCCATCGGATCGGGCGGTATCTATTCCACAGCGGAAGATCTGTGCAAATTCGCGCGGGTTTTGATGGGCAAGGTGCCCGGAATTCTCTTAGAGCAATCCGCCCTCGCCATGCAAAACGAGGAGTATAAAAAGGGGGTTTGGCCGGAAGTCGAGGGAGACAACTTCTTTGCCTTTGGCCTTGGCTGGGATTCGGTACACGGCTATCCCTTTGGAGATTATGGTATCAGGGTGTTTCACAAGGGCGGGGATACGGCGCTGTTTCATTCCTCGCTGGTGGTCATCCCCGCGCACGACATCGCATTGGCGGTGATCTCCTCCGCGGGACAGTCGGCTTTTGATTACGCCGCGGCCGCGAGCATTTTGGAAGCATACCTTCTGGAAAAGGGCATCATCGGCGAAATCAGCCCTCAAATGACGGCGACGCCGCCGGTAAAGGCGGAAATCCCCGCAGAGATCGAGGCATATTCGGGATTGTATGCCACCGCCGCGACAGAGGCGAACATCGCGTTCAATGACGGCACGATGACCATAACCCCGGTCGGCGGCGAACCGCAGACAACCTACATCTACTCGGGCGGCGGCCTTTTCCAATCGGAGGATGGCGTAATCTCCGTCCAATTTACCCGGCAAAAGGATGGCAACGTGTATCTGCAAAGAAGCCAAGGCATCGTCCTTCCGGATGTGGGACGTTTGATGATTACGACGTTTGAATACCAAAAGCTTAAGCCCGTACAGGTTTCGCCGGAGGTTCTTAAAGCATGGAGCGCGCGCCGCGGCGGAAAATACTTCGTCGTGAACGAGGGGGCTAGCTCGCAGAACTACCTTTTGGATCCCTCTTTTATATGTCTGAAGCTTAACGACAATTTTGACAGCGGCTACGCCCTCGCCGGTTCGCAAATCACCGGGGAAGATACCGCCGTCAACACCGTGATCTTCCGCGACGTGGTCGATCTCGCCTTTGAAGAGCGGGACGGCGCGGAGTACCTTCGGGCGAACGATCTCATCTTCATACGGGAAGACTTTATCCCCGAAATGAATAAGGATACGAAGGCCTGTGCAATTGCCCAGGACGGTTTCGCTAAATACTTCACCATCGGTCCGGACGCAGCCGGAATGACGATTTAAGGAGCAGTTCCTTAAGCTTCTGCCCGGCTTGGATCTCCACGTTTTCCACGGCTCGCTTCTGGGCATCGCTCATCTTCTGCCGGGCGTCTGTCAGCGCCTGCTGGCTGCCTGCCACTGCCTGCTGCGCCTTCTTGCGCGCAGTGGAAGCATTCCAGAATTCCCCAAAGGCGGTATGCACCGCTTTCATGGCATTTGTGTCCGCCAGGTTCGCAACAAAGCGCGCCTGGGCCTTAGCAAGTGTGCTCCATTTGGCTTGTTCTGTTTGAACTGCACGGTTCAAGCCTGCCTTGGACTGATCCAATATCCTTTCAGCCGTTTTTACATCCTGCTCAAGGCCGGACCGGTCTCCCAGCGTTCCATCATCCATCAGTTCGCTCCGGATCGCAAGCAAAGCCTGCTGCTCCGCCCGTTTGACGGCATTTTTCAGGAGGTGTGGATTCTGCATATCCTGCTCAACGGCATTTGCCTGGGCAAGGATGGCGTCCTGGTTCAAAGCCACAGTCCGCATGTTCTCTTCCGCCACAATGACCGCCTTGGCATGGCTGGGCAGGGATGCAATCAGTACCGCTTCTTTTGCATGGCCCGATTGTATCAGGCTGCCGATATAATTTACGCCGGCCATGCCCCACCTCTCCCTGGCAATGTCCAGGTTGTGGGTAGTGGATGCGGCAATCATCAGCACGTCGTCCAAATCGGGATTGCCGGTGTCGATGTTGGTGCTTTTCAAGGCATTGGATGTGGCAAGAACAAGGGCATCACCGGTCATACCATCCGCTCCGGAAACCTTCCCTACCATGGCCTCCCGCAGCTTCATCAACCTGAACAATGTCTGCGCCGTGGGCAGGTCAAGACCATCCTCGGACACAAAAGCATCCAAAACCTGCCTGAGTGCCGTGTCGTCCATCCTTGCGATCGTAGATAATGCCCTGGTCAGGTCCGTGCGTTCAACAGCGGTGTTTTGAACGTTCATTGCATCATTGAGAAAGGAAGCAATTTTGAAAATGGAATCTCTGTTCATCCCCAGCACCGTATGGGCCACCTGATCATACTGCGTCCGGATTTTCGGATCTATGACCGTGCCGCCGGTTTCCGCATTGGCGGCGTCCACGATCATATCTGCCGCCATGGTAACAGCGCCTTCGTTGGTAGCAAGAGCATCCATGCCGCCGGCCGGGCTGCCTTGCAGCACACCCAGGATAGCATTGTATCCGGCATCCTCGTCCGGCCTAAACCATGTATTGCTATTCCAGGCAACGGCGGCTCCCTGATCCCAAAGGGTGCTCTTGCGGGCAGTCAAGCTTTTGGGGGCAACGGCGTTTTGCAGCGCATTCCCTTCCGCCGCGATCACCGCACTCTTTTCATTTTGGGCGGCAGCGGCAAGGTCCGCACCGTTCTTTGTGCTACCCTTACGCTTGTTTATAATA
>JAEZQK010000036.1 GCA_023413135.1 Bacillota bacterium | reverse complement strand
TGAGAAGACCGGCATTCAGGCCGCCTCCAAGGTCCGTTCTTTCAAGGGCTTACTCCTTCACATCTTTGGCAGGCTCACCGCTGCTTTGTTCTTGCTCGCTTTCCTTTTTTAACTCTTGATTCGCATTACAAATTTCCTCCTTTAAAACAACCGCTTTTCCCCCTTTACAAAACAGGCGGTTGTGATATACTGGAAGTCAAATTCGGCAATGAAGGGGAACGCTTTCCCAGCGCGAAAGAGAGCCGCCCGGTAGGTGCAAGGGCGGAGGCAGAAGGGAAGGCCGCTCGCTCCGGAGCCGCCTTAAGGCGGGCCGCGCCCGATACAGCGCATCAAGTGGCCGGATTGTAAATAATATCCGGCAAGCAAAGTGGTACCGCGGAACGATGCGTTTCGTCTTTGTAAAAAGAGCGAAGCGCTTTTTTTGCGGAAAAGAGGAGGAGCAACTATGTATAAGGCGCCCTATGATCCGGCCCGCATCGAGAAAAAATGGCAGGAAAAGTGGGAGGAGCAGAAGGCATTCTGCGCGGAAAATAACCATTCAAAACCCAAATATTATTGCCTCATCGAGTTCCCGTATCCCTCGGGCGCCGGGCTTCACGTAGGCCATCCCCGCTCCAACACGGCGCTGGACGTCATCACCCGCAAGCGGCGCATGGAAGGGTATAACGTATTGTATCCCATTGGTTGGGACGCCTTCGGCCTGCCTACCGAAAACTACGCCATCAAAAACAAGGTGCACCCCAGGACCGTCACCAACGACAATATCGACCGCTTTAGGATGCAGCTCAAACGGCTGGGTTTCTCCTTTGATTACAGCCGGGAAGTGAATACCACCGATCCCAACTACTACAAATGGACACAGTGGATTTTTTTGCAGCTGTATAAACACGGCCTGGCTTACAAGGCCGAGATGCCCATCAACTGGTGCGTAAGCTGCAAATGCGGCCTGGCCAACGAGGAAGTGGTGGACGGCGTCTGCGAGCGCTGCGGCAGCGAAGTGGTGCGCCGTGTAAAAAAGCAATGGATGCTGGCCATCACCAAATATGCGCAAAAGCTGTTGGATGGCCTGGATACCGTGGACTTCATTGAAAAGGTGAAAACCCAGCAGCGCAACTGGATCGGCCGCTCCGAGGGCGCGGAGGTTGATTTCCCTGTCGCGGGGCGGAATGAAAAGATCAAAGTCTATACCACCCGCCCGGATACTATTTTCGGGGCCACCTATATGGTGCTGTCGCCGGAACATCCCTTGCTGGAAACATGGAAGGATGCTATTGCTAACTTTGATGAACTGATGGACTACAAGGCCCAGGCGGCCAGGAAGTCCGACTTTGAGCGCACGGAAGTGGCCAAGGAAAAGACGGGCGTACAGTTGAAAGGCATCCGGGCCGTCAACCCCGCAACAGGCAAGGAGATACCTATCTGGATCGCCGACTATGTGCTGATCACCTACGGCACCGGGGCCATCATGGCCGTGCCGGCCCATGATACAAGAGACTGGGAGTTTGCCAAGAAGTTTAGCCTGCCCATTGTGGAGGTGGTATCCGGCGGCAACGTGCAGGAGGCGGCCTTTGACGACATTCAGGACGGTGTAATGGTCAACAGCGGCTTTTTGAACGGGATGAAGGTAGTGGAAGCAAAGAAAGCCATCATCGACCATATGGAAAAGCAGGGGTTAGGCCAGCGCAAGGTCAACTTTAAGCTGCGGGACTGGGTGTTCAGCCGCCAGCGCTACTGGGGCGAACCCATCCCCATGGTACACTGTCCGCATTGCGGCATTGTGCCCGTGCCTGAAAAAGACCTGCCGGTACTCTTGCCCGACGTAAAGAATTATGAGCCTACCGACAGCGGTGAGAGCCCTCTGGCAGCCATGACGGATTGGGTAAATACGGTCTGCCCCGCATGCGGCGGCCCTGCCCGGCGCGAGACGGATACCATGCCACAATGGGCCGGTTCCAGCTGGTATTTCCTAAGGTACACAGATCCCCACAATGGCGGGGAAATGGCCAATCTGGACGAAATGAAATATTGGCTGCCCATCGACTGGTATAATGGCGGCATGGAGCATACCACGCTGCATTTGCTCTATAGCAGGTTCTGGCATCTGTTCCTGCATGACATCGGCGTGGTTCCCTCCCCTGAACCGTATCAGAAGCGCACCAGCCACGGCATGATCCTGGGTTCCAACGGGGAAAAGATGTCCAAGTCCCGGGGCAATGTGATCAACCCTGACGAAATCGTGGATGAATTGGGGGCCGATGCCTTCCGCCTGTATGAAATGTTCATGGGCGCCTTTGACCAGGCGATCCCATGGTCTACCAATGGCGCCCGGGGCTGCCGCAGGTTCCTGGATAGGGTGTGGCGGCTGCAGGAGATGCTGACGGAAGGAGAAGGCTACTCCTCCGATTTGAAGGCATCCTTCCACGCTACGGTAAAAAAGGTGAGCGAAGACTACGAGAAGATGAAGTACAACACCGCCATCGCCGCCATGATGAGCCTTACGAACGACATCTATCTCAAAAATCAGATAACCCGGGGCGAACTGAAAGCCCTGCTGCTGCTGCTAAGCCCGGTGGCCCCCCACATTTGTGAGGAAATGTGGGAAGCGCAAGGTTTCGGCGCGCCACTCCACCACCAGCCCTGGCCCACCTATGACGAAAAGGAAATGAAACTCAGCGAGGTGGAAATCGCCATCCAGATCAATGGCAAGGTGCGCGGCCGCATCATGATCCCCGCAGATTTAACGCGCGAGCAGGCGGAGGAAACATTGCCCGGTCATCCTGACGTGAAAGCCCTGGTAGGGGATAAAACCATCTGCAAGATCATCTTCGTACCGGGCAGGCTGCTCAATATTGTGGCCAACTGATTTTTTCCCAAGATATTTCCAATAAGCGCCTCCTTTTTCGGGCATACTGTCCGGAAAAGGAGGCGCTTTCCATGGAAGATAAACTGAAAAACCGCAAGAAGCTTAAGAAGGAAGAATTGCTGGGCCGTATGATGCGGGACCCGGAAACCAACGACGTACTCGGCAGCTACACAGGCACGCCTAAGGATGGAGGCGAGCCGGACCAGGATGCGGATGATTTGTAGATATTTGCAAGAAAAAAATCCTAACTTGCAGACTCCAAACAAGGCATACAGGTGCTATTTCACAGGGCGGGCCAGCTTCTTGTTGGCCCGTCTAACTTTTCATGCCATCCATCAGAAGCGCCCAAAATAGAATATACTGAATATACAGTATACAATGCATAAGAAAAACGGAAAAAACACAACAAAAGTATTGACATAGTCAAGCCTTGATGTTAGTGTTTCTTTCATAAAGGAAAGTGCCCGTCTTACGTGGTGTTCCTTTGAGGGAACAGAGAAGAATGAGGGAGGAAGATACAAAACATGCGGAAAATAGCAGTGGTAATGATGGCGGTCATCCTGGTGCTGGCCATGGCCGGCACGGCTTTGGGCGAAGGTCTTACGCTGAAGGAAGGCGTACTTCAGGTGGGTCTGGAAATCGGGTATCCCCCCATGGAATATCTTGATGAAGACGGCGTAACGCCCATCGGTTTTGATATCGACGTGGCCAACGAACTGGCCGCCCGCCTTAATCTGACATTGGAACTGGTGGACACCGCCTGGGATGGCATCTTCGCTTCGCTGGATTCCAGCCGGTATGACGTGATCATCTCCGCCGTTAGCATCACGCCGACCCGCCAGGAAAACTACAACCTTACCAAGCCCTACATCGCCAACAAGCTGGTGCTGGTGACGGCCAAAGACCTGCCCATCAAGTCTCCCGATGATCTTGCCGGATATCGCGTAGCCGTACAGACCGAAACCACCGCCGATGTGTATATGAAGGCGAAGATGGAAGCCGGCCTTACGGTCAACGACTATTTCGTATACGACAAGATCATCCAGTGCTTTGAAGAACTGAAACTTAACCGCGTAGACGCCGTGCTGGTGGACAGCGTGGTGGCTGCCTATTACCTGGGCGCCGATGCCGACAAGTTCTCCATCGTATGGGAAAACGAAGAAGCCGAGCCCATGGGCCTGTGCCTGAAGAAGGGCAACGATGCGCTGACCCAGGCCATCGAGGAAACCATTGACGCCATGTATGCCGAAGGGAAGATGACCGAGATCGCCATGAAGCACTTTGGCATTGACACCACGGCGGGTGTAAGGTAAAAATCCTGAAACGGAATAGGACTTGTCCGTCATTGTCCCGGCGGGGCAATGACGGACAAGCGTCTTTCTTCACAAAGTATACACCCAGGGGGATGGGTCATGAGCTTACTGGAAAAGATCAGTAAATGGATACCGGCGCTGTTGGAGGCCACGGGCATCACCTTATCGCTGACGGTGCTGGCGGTGAGCTGCGGGCTGGTCATCAGCGTTTTTCTGGCTCTGGGGAAAATATCCAAGTCAAAGATTCTGCAAAAGCTCTCCAGCGCCTATGTGTTTTTCTTCCGCGGAACACCGCTTCTGATGCAGCTGTTTTTCATCTATTACGGCCTTCCTTACATCCATCCCGCCTTGACTATTCAGGACCGGTTTGCTGCCGCCTGGATCGCCTTTGCGTTAAACTCCGGGGCATACCTGGCGGAAATCATACGTGCGGCCATCCAATCCATCGATAAGGGGCAGTTTGAGGCCTCCAAGGTGCTGGGCATGACCTATGGCCAGACCATGCGGCTGATCATCATCCCCCAGTCCATAAGGCGTCTGATCCCCCCGGTGGGCAACGAATTCATCATGGTCATCAAGGATACCTCCCTGGTATCCTCCATCGCCCTGGTGGATCTGATGAAGAAAACTTCGCAGATCATGTCGTCCAGCGCCAGCGCGCTTGTCTATCTGCCGGCCATGGTGATTTACCTGGTCATCACGGCGGTTTTCACCTGGGTGTTCAACCGCCTGGAGAAGAAATTCAGCGTATACCAGTAACTTTATCGATCATTCGGATTTATTGAAACGTCATAGGAGGAACCATCATGGCCATGATCCAGGCGGAGCACATATGCAAGCAGTTTGGCTCCTTGCAGGTGCTCAAGGATGTGAGCGTATCCATCGACAAGGGTGAGGTGGTATGCATCATTGGCCCGTCCGGTTCGGGCAAATCCACCTTTTTGCGCTCGTTGATCCATCTGGAGAAGATCACCTCAGGCCGGATCATTATTGAGGACCAGCTTTTGGATGACCGCAAGGATGGTGTGAACAGTGTAAAGCTCACCCCCAAGGAGCGCAGCGCCATCCTGCTCAAAATGGGCATGGTCTTTCAATCCTTCAACCTGTTCCCGCACCGCACTGTTTTGCAAAACGTGATGGTCGCCCCGGTGAACGTGAAGAAAATGGACGCAAAAAAGGCCGAAGCCATCGCCCGGGATCTGATTAGTAGAGTGGGGCTTTCGGAAAAAGTAGATGAATATCCCTCCCGCCTCTCCGGCGGGCAGCAGCAGCGTGTGGCCATCGCCAGGGCTCTGGCCATGCAGCCGGACATCATGCTCTTTGACGAGCCTACCTCCGCCCTGGACCCGGAACTGGTGGGCGAGGTGCTCAGCGTCATCAAAAGCCTGGCGTATGAAGGCATGACCATGGTGGTGGTGACCCACGAAATGGGCTTTGCCAGAGAAGTGGCCGACAAGGTGATCTTCATGGACCAGGGGTCCATCGCCCAGCAGGGAACGCCCAAGGAGATTTTCGGAAATCCCGAAAACGAGCGGCTGCGGCAGTTTTTGCAAAGTGTATTATAAATTAAGAATACCGCATTTGAGCGTGCGAGGCCTTATTACCACATGTTGCAGATAGGATACCAAACTTGACACTCCCTCTGATAATCTTCCATCGCAGCAGACGAGCGAAGATGAGCCTTCCCCTTGAGGGGAAGGTGGCGCGAAGCGCCGGATGAGGTGTATTTCGACGGCTGTTAAAAGGCGTTACCTCGGCAAGTTGCAAGCAACTTGCCTGTGACAAGGGGGTGTTCTCTTTCGTCCCGAAAGAGAACCAGAAAGGGCTGGGGGGTTGCGATTCCCCCCAGACCCCCACAAACGCTTTAATATTGGCGGCGTGCTTCGCACGCGTATTTTCCTGAAGACATAACTTATGCACTTACCCAATGTATTAATGCCCTCACAAGCCATAGGCCAGACCACTACTTTGTGACGATTTTTTTCGGGGGAGCGATTGCGCTCCCCCGTTTTTTCATCCGGCAATACTGTCTGCGGCGGAAGGAGCTTCCTCCTCCTGCTTGATTTGCGATACTTTCAGGGAAAGGAACAGCGCCAGCAAGCAGAGCACCAGTGTCAGCACAAAGGGCAGGGAACGGTCGACCTGGGCCAGCGCCCCGGCCAATGCACCCACGGGGGAAGTGATCAAAAGGCACATGGCCAGAAACAAGCCGTTCATCCGTGCCCGTTCTTCCCGGTCCATACTCAGCATTTGCAGCGATGAGGTGAGGGGGCTTAATACCGACAGGGACAACGCCTCTATTAAAACGCCCAGGCCAAGCAGTAAGTAGGAGCCGGTGTGCAAAAAGATCAGCATGCACTGCACCGCACCAAAGCAGGAAAAGGCGATCAGCAAAGGCTTTTTGAATTTCCGCACATCGACCTTCCCGGTAAACAGGAAATATCCACTTAAAAAAACCAGGGAGCGAAGCATCGCAAACATAGATAGATTCTTTTGCGCGATGCCCAGCTTTTCCGTAATCAAAAGCGGCCAGAAGTTATCCACGACGCTGCGGACGGCGCCATAGCAGGCTAAAAGCGCCACCGTGTACATCACTCTTCGTGTTTTGAGCATCGCAAGCAGTACATGGCGGCTGTCCAGCAGGTGCTTAAGCATGCTGCGCTGGTGGAATTCCTCCTGACGCCGCTTGCCGATGGCCGTTTCATGGGTCATAAAATACAAAAGAACAAACTTGGTTGTCATCAGCACAAAAGTGATCCCGTATAAAACGCGCATGGTGGGAACGATGGAATACCTATCCACAAAGAAATAGGAAACGGGGGCCACGAAACCCGCGATCAGCCCCGCAATATTCGCCAGGGAATACAGGTGCACCAGCTTGTTTTCCGGCGCCTCCTCCACAAATAAAAGCGTCCAGGAGTTTTCCGTAACGCGGATCATGCCGTTGAACAGCGCCGCGGCCAGGAACCAATACTCATTCTTGGCAAGCATCCATAAAAACGCCGGCAAGCTCCAGCATAGGAAGTCAAACACAAGGGTACACAGCCTGCGCCCCATTTTGTCGGTAAGAATACCGCCGAGTAGCGCCCATACCATCTGGGAGGCGAAAAAGACAGTGGCCGTCACGCCGATCATCAGCGGCGTCATCCCAAGGGCCGCCATATAAACAGACACAAAGGGAGCGAACAGATTATAAGGGATACCCCACAAGGGCTCGGTGATTAAGCATGCCCGCTCATTGCCTTTAGAATGGATCAGCGTATCGATCAGGGGATGGGAAGCAATCTTCTTGGGCAGCTTGGCCATATACTACCTCTGGGGCACGTGCACCGCGCCGTGGAAATGATAGCATTTGCATAGGGTGGTGTCAAGGCGCTGCCTTGACAGGAAAATTATTGCATGATAACATATTAATCGATTATCCCTGAAAGAGGAAGCACGTACATGCCGAACATGAAGCAGATCGCCCATCTGGCGAAAGTCTCCACCGCCACAGTCTCCCATGTGCTCAGCGGGAAAAAACCCGTGAAGGAAGAGACACGGCGCCGGGTGGAAGAAGCCATCCGCCAGACGGATTATACGCTCAACACCATCGCCAAAAGTCTACGCATGAACAAAACGCAGACCGTAGGTGTTCTGGCGGAAGACATCCGCGGCTTGCCGGTTCCGGAAATCGTAACGGGCATCAGCGAATACCTGGAAATGCGGGGCTATCAGCTGCTGCTTAATAACCTGCGCCTGCTGGAAAAGCTGTACAACCAGTATGATCATATCGCCATGTGCCAGGATGAGATCAACCGGGGCATGAAAGTGCTGCTGGACGCCCATGTGGATGGCATCATCTACGTGGCCATGCATGACAGGTCCTTGGACGGGGTTCTGATGCCGGTGGACAAACCCTTGGTATACGCCTATGCCAAGGCGGGAGAGCCAAACGGACTATACGTGACTTATGACAACAGGCTAAGCGCGGCAGCCATCACACGCTGCCTGATCGAAAAGGGCCACAAGCGCATCGCCGTCATCGCTGGGCACCGGGATTCAGACCCCAGCCGCCAGCGCCTGGATGGTTTTTTGAAAACCATGGCGGAAGCAGGCCTTGCAGTAGCGCCCGAATTTATCCGGTGGGGCGACTGGGAGTACCAAAGCGCCGTCACGGAAACGGAAGCACTGCTGTCCTTGCCTAACCGGCCTACCGCCATCTTTGCCATGAACGATTTGATGGCCGCCGGCTGTTACCGGGCTTTACGGCAGCGCGGGCTGGATATTCCGGGCGACGTGTCCGTGGCCGGGTTTGACAACCGGGAAATTGCCGCCCACCTGTATCCGCCGCTCACCACAGTTTCTTTACCCACCCGCCAAATAGGCTTCGAAAGTGCCAGGATGCTGCTTGCCATGTTGGAGGAGCCCAAGAACGGACAGGAAAGCCTGGTGCTTCCTTGCTCGCTGTGCATGCGGGAATCGATCAGCCTCCGATAAGCAAAAAATTTGTTTCACGGTACAGCCTTTAGGGTATCATGTGTTCAGAAACACAAATACCACCCGGTGGGAAACCGACGGGAAATGAAGTTAAAGGCAGGTCGACATCCATGGAAAAGACATTTTGGAAGGCTTTGGAAAGCCGTCACAGTGTCTACGGCTTTGACAAGGAAAAGCCCGTTACGCAAGAAAAAGTCGTTGAGATTGTGGAGAAAGCGCTTACGCTTGTACCTTCCTCTTTTAATTGCCAGAGCACCCGTATCCTGGTGCTTTTCGGCGAACATCACAAAAAGCTGTGGGATATCGTTATCGATGCGCTGCGCAAGGTAACGGACGACCAGCAGTTTGCAAATTCGAAGGCAAAGGTCCAGGAAGATTTCCAATCCGGCTACGGCACGGTATTGTTCTTTGAGGATCAGGCGGTCGTCAAAGGATTGCAGGATCAGTTTGCCCTGTACGCCCATAATTTCCCCGTATGGTCGGAGCATACCGCCGCCATGCACCAGTTTACCGTTTGGGTGGCCTTGGCTCAGGAGGGGCTGGGCGCATCGCTGCAGCACTATCACCCGCTGATCGACGAGGCGGTGCGCAAGGAATGGCATGTGCCGGAATCCTGGAAGCTGACGGCGCAGATGCCCTTTGGCAAGCCGCTTTCAGAGCCGGATGAGAAAGACCATATGGCAATGGCGGATAGGCTTAAGGTGTTTTCTTAAAAGAATGCGGACGAACTGATCAAGCGCTATGGCCTGTTCGGCGGCGATGCCAAGGGCCTGTACATGCTCAATCAAAATCTGGGCACGCGCGTGTACGTACCGCTTTCCCTGGTCCTGTGATGAAAAAAACGAAATGCCCGGCGGCATGAACCGCCGGGCATTTTTACGGAAAAAGTCACTCTTCTTCAGACCATGTGCCCAGCGCTTCTTCTACTGTACGCAATATTTCCTGCAAGGCAGTTTGCTTCTTACCGGGAAGTTGATCTGCGTGAAACCGGGGCTTATGCGTGAGGTTGCCGGAAAGCAGTTCATCGATGCTCGCGTTCAGTACGTTTGCCAAAGCAACCAGTGTCTCCAGGCTGGCTTTCCTCGTTCCCCGTTCGATATGACCCAGAAAAGATAGAGAAATATTTGCTTTTTCCGCCAGTTGTTCCTGTGTCCATCCGCGCAGGATGCGCTCCCTCCGGATGCGTGCCCCAAGCGAGGAGTAATCCATGGAGCAAATAACCTCCCAATTTTAAAATTTTAATAAGGATATCGGATTGCGTTTCAAATGAATATCAGGTATATGTATAATTCTATACCATAAGAAGCAGAATGTCCATATCATTCTAAATTTGCTAGCAAATCAATCCGGCGGCAAAAAGAAGCAGGTGAGAAAAATGTTTGTAGGGGGTGTACAAAGCGCTGCTCCCGTGATATACTATTTTATGTTAACCCAGCCAGGTATCCGGGTCATTCCTCCTCGTTCAAAGCCCAAAACCGATGCTTGGGATCCACGGGAGCGACGGCAAGGCACATAGGTTTGGGTAAATAATGAACTTTGGAGGGAACCCATCATGTATCAGGACAAAACCTTGACCTGCCGCGATTGTGGCGCCGAATTCGTATTTTCTGGCTCCGAACAAGCTTTCTTCGCTGAGAAGGGCTTTCAAAATGAGCCCAGCCGCTGCCATGCCTGCCGCGCCAACCGGCGCAATACCCAGGGCGGCGGTGCCCGCGGTGGCGAGCGCCAGATGTACGAAGTGATCTGCGATGGCTGCGGCCGCACCACCCAGGTGCCGTTCCAGCCCCGTGGAGACCGGCCCGTCTACTGCCGTGAGTGCTTCGACGCCCAGCGTCAGAGCCGCTACTAAGAGGATTTAAAAAAGCGCCATCGATTTACTCGATGGCGCTTTTTATTTGCTCTTTTATTTCAACTTGTTCAGGCCTGTTTTTTCCAGCGCTTTGAGCATTGGTAACCCAAGCAGATAGCAGGATGCTGCCTGTCCTACCGCGACATATCCGATGCTGGCCCAAAGCGGAGCACCATAAGCGATATGAAGTACGATGCTACCCACGATAATAGCGTTTACCACTACTGGCGGCAAAGCGGCCACATAGCGGTTTTTACGCCAGGCATAGGTGAGCAAGGCCGCTATCAAGGAAGCCAGACTGCCGAAAATCACATCCAACGGTACCGCGCCCATAAGCAGATTGGCAACCAGGCAGCCAATGAACAACCCAGGAATGGCTTCCGGGAAAAATACCGGAAGCAAGGTCAGGGATTCTGATACCCGAAATTGAACCGGCCCGAAATAGATGGTGGCAAATACGGTGAGAATGACATATACAGCCGCGATTGCCGCGCTGAGCGCCAGGCCCCTGGGAGAGAAAAAGCTTTTGCGCACACGATAGCCCCCGCTTTCATTTGAATGCTTTGAAGAATATACCACACTTGCCCCGGCATAGCAACAGGAGAGCATGCGCAAAATACATTTGCCGAAGGTCTTTTCCTTTTGGCAGGCAAATCCTGAACAATGCGGGGAGGTATGCGGGTTGTCTCACCAACACAACCATAGCCAGTGCATCCATTGCAGCGTGCTAAGTTGCGAGTACAACGACAAGAAAAATCTCTGTGTCCTTGAATCCATCCAGGTAGCGCCCAAGAACAATGTAGGCTCGGGCCAGCCGGATGAAAGCTTGTGCGCCAGCTACAGAAGCCACGGTTAGTAAGGAAGCCTTTCGAATGAAGCCTGGCAAAATTTGCCAGGCTTCATTTCGATTTGCACTTTTCGGCATTTTGGGACGCAACCACCACCCCAAGGGATGAAAATATGAGCATGGTGTGCATTTTAAGCCTTCCCCTGGAGGAGAAGGTGGCGCGTAGCGCCGGATGAGGTGTTTTACCGCGAATATTTGCTTAGCCATTAACACCTCATCAGTCGACTTCGTCGACAGCTTCCCCTCAAGGGGAAGTCTCTGCAAGTTCGCCTCGCTCCCTATTTTCAGGGCAGTATGAAATACATTTCCCCAATAGGGGATTCCAAAGGGATGTATCCCTTTTTTGGGGTTCCCAGGGGCAGAGCCCCTGGGTCATGTGCTTTTTGTCAGCATGTTTTCCAGGTTAGAGATCCTCATCGCCAGCAGCCCGGAGAAATCATTCAGGCCTTCCTGGCGACGGTCCATGGTCATGCCCAGGAATTCCCTGCAGACATGAAGCATTTCGTTAACGGCTTCATGCAGGTGGTTTTGCTCATCCTCCCAGCGCATGCGGGCCAGGTCATAAGTGATTTGAAGACGGTCCAGTTCCACGGTTTTGTCCCGGCCACGGAAGGCCAGCGCACGCTGGAGCAGCGTGTTAAGTCCTTCCAGCATCTGCTGCACGGCGGGATCGCCAAGCGCCTGGGCCAGCTGCTGGGCCCGGTTAAGCTGGGAAGCGGTGCGCAGGGGCATATCCTGCTGCCGGGATGAATCGGGGTTTTCCGGAACGGCAACCCCTTCCCGGCGCAACTCTTCCGCCACTTCGGCAAGAAGGTGGGGGCGGTTTTTCAGGATAGAACGGTACTTGTTCTGGTAGCGCAGCATCAGGCCCCTGTCACCGCCGGCCATGCGCATCACGCAGGCCCGGACGGAAATGCCCTGGCCGCGGGCCATGAGCACCGTGCGTAAAAGCTCCCGCACCTCTTCCTCGGTGAAGGTCTGAAAGGGTGCGGCCCGGTTGAGCCCGGTCTCCGGCCGCTGGCGCAGCTGTGCGTAGTAGTAATTGCGGATGCTGTTGGGCTTGCGGCCCAGGGAGGATGCCACTTGTTCAAACACACTGCGCAAGGGCGTCCCCTGGCGGGACGCTTCCCGGACGGCGCTGAATAAGGTATCCGATTCCTCATCTCGCCAACCGGTGCGGGAGCTCCTATGTAAAGCCTGTTCCATTCTCTCATCCCTCCATAACGGGTTAGTCAGTACATAGTATGCACACGCTCCGGCAGCGATATACGAAAAAAGGTTCACCGAATAGATTCAAATATGTTTAAAATCGCGCCGCCATTTGTAAATACACTTAGGGAAACGTTTTTCAGGCTCTGCTCATCATAGGCAAAAGCGTTGGGAAGGATCAAATCGCCCTTGAGGCTTGATTCCACCTGGCCAAAGACCGGATCGGCACCATAGGGCGATATGGCTTGGGAAACAGCCATCAGGCCGTTTGGGGAAAGATCCTGCTGCCCCTCGGGAGAAAGAAGCATCAAAAGGTAGTTGAGCGCCAGATCCCGCCCTTCTCCCTGAACGACGCCTGCGGCCAGGTACATATCCGTAGCCGGCAGGGAAGGCGTTAAAAATGCAAAGGGCTTGTTTTGTGAGGCAAGGCTGCGCAGATGCCTGGAAGGTAGTATGGCAGCCCGGCACCGGCCGGACAGGAATTCGCCGTACACTGTGTCCCGGGATACGGACCCAAAGTTGGAAGGCAGCGCGCCGGCCGGAAAGCCGGCAGTGCCGCCCCGCATCGAGGAGAGAAGCATCAAGGGCATTCCGGCGGCGCATTGAAAATCGTACGCCGTGTCTTTGCCCCGGGGGATCTTTGCAAGGGAAGCAAGCAAATCATCAAAGGATGTTGTCGTTTCCGGCTCAGGAGTAGCGGAAGGCACGGCACCAATGCCCAGCAGCGGTGTAGGGGCCGGTGTTGCCGCGGCAACTCCCGTGAGGGCCGGGTCATAGGCCAGCACGTAACCGTCCATGCATACAGGAACGGCATATTGCACCGCCTGCCATTTGCCGGCCCGCAGCGCCCCATCCGCAAGGGGAAATTCTCCCGTCAGGGGCAGAAACAGACTTTCCGGATTATTAATTGCGCCTGGGCGAAAAATAATCAGGTCCGGCAGCACGGCATCCGGCTGCAAAAGTTCCTGGGGCCGTGCCGTACGCAGATAAACAGAGACACCCCTTTGCGCATTTTCCATCCGGGATGATTGCCGCTTCAGCCAGGAAGAAGCGGAAAGGGTATCCTCCATTAGCCAGACGCGCAAAAGCCGCTTCTCAGGAGCGGAAATGCCCGGCGGCAGCGCATCCTCCCGGTTCAAGGCGCGCTCCCAAACCTCGGGAAACACCAGGCCCATCAGCAGCGTCAGGCACAAAAATGCAAGGATGGCAAGCCGCCGTCCCACTTCATTCCCTCCCCGTGCCAGTGATCCTGGCAATAGCCTATGCAGGGACGGTGAAAAAAAGATTCTATTTGCCAAATCTATGGGAATTTCCTATAATAAAAAAGACAGGCAAAACAGCGGAATGGAGGCTTGTGTGATGGACTATCGCGAATCCTACGCATCCTGGCGCAGAGATTTTGCATCGGATACACTGCTATTGGCGGAACTCGACAAGATCGCCGGGGACGAAAAAGAAATCGAGGACCGCTTTTACAAGGAACTTTCCTTCGGCACCGCCGGCATGCGCGGCGTTTTAGGCGCAGGCCTGAACCGGATGAACGTGTACAACGTGCGCCGGGCCACCCGGGGCCTGGCCAAGTATCTTTTGAAGGATCCCAAAAGTGCCGCCCGGGGCGTGGCGATCGCTTATGACAGCCGCCGTATGAGCCCCGAGTTCGCCAGGGAAACGGCACTGGTATTATGCCAAAGCGGCGTTCCGGCCTATCTGTTCGATGCGCTTCGCCCGGTGCCCATCCTTTCCTTTGCGGTGCGGCATTTGCACTGCATCGCGGGGGTAGCCATCACGGCCAGCCACAATCCACCCCAGTATAACGGCTATAAGGTATACGGGGAGGACGGGGCGCAGCTCGGCCCCGAGGCTGCCCAGGGCGTTACCGGCTTCATCCGGGAAACAGACTATTTTGACGCGGCGCCCATGGACGAAGGCGAGGCGCTTGATAAGGGCCTTTTGCACATCATCGGCAACCGGGAGGTGGATGATGCGTACATTCAAAGGGTACGCACCCTTTGCGTGCAGCCGGAGCTGATGAAAAAGGAAGGCGGCAAGCTGTCCATTGTGTATACGCCGCTGCACGGCTCGGGCAACGTGCCGGTTCGCCGTATATTAAAGGAAGTGGGCATCTCCAACGTGGCGGTGGTGAAGGAGCAGGAGCAGCCCGATCCCAACTTTTCCACCATTGCCGTGCCCAATCCGGAAGACCCCAATGCCTTCAAGCTGGCCATGAATCTGGCCAACCAGGTGGGGGCCGACGTGATTTTCGGCACCGACCCGGACTGCGATCGGCTGGGCGTGGCCGTGCGGAACAAAAAAGGGCAGTTCCAGCTTTTGACGGGAAATCAAATTGGCTGCGTGCTGCTGCACTACATCCTCTCAACCCGCAAAAAGATGGGCACGCTGCCCAGGAATGGGGCCGCCGCCAAGTCCATTGTCACCACAGAGCTGGCCAGAGCTATCTGCCGGGACTATGGTGTGGAGATGTTCGATACACTGACGGGCTTCAAGTTCATCGGGGAACTCATCCAGCAGTTTGAGGATACGGGCAGCCACACCTTCCTGTTCGGCTTCGAGGAAAGCTACGGATACCTGTCCAGCACATTCGTACGGGACAAGGACGGCGTGAACGCTTCCCTCCTGCTGGCGGAGGTGGCCGCCGCCTGCAAAGCGGAAGGAACCACCCTATACGACAGAGTGCAGGCCATTTTCAGGCAGTACGGGTACTACGTGGAAAAGGTGATCTCCAAGACGCTGCCGGGCAAAGACGGCCTTACCAAGATGCAGGAAATAATGGCTAAGCTTAGGACCAATCCGCCCAAAGAATTGGCGGGCATCCCTATCGTTTCGCAGCGGGATTATCTGACCGGCCTTAAGACGGATGCGGCGGGGAACAAGACGCAAATGGGCCTGCCGGAATCGGATGTGCTGTATTATGAGCTGTCAGGCGGCCACTGGGTATGCATCCGCCCCAGCGGCACGGAGCCCAAGATCAAGCTGTATGTGAACACTTGCGCCAGGGAAGAAAGTACATCCCAAGCGCTGAACGATACGCTCATCCGGTCTTCGGAGGCGCTGCTTTCCTGACGCGGTGGTACAAAAGAAACCGCCCTGTCCATGAATACGGACAGGGCGGTTCACATATCATTCTTTTCCTTCCATACTGCGCAAAAAAGCCTTCAGGGAATCCCGCAAGGAAACGGCTTCTCCGGCGGAAAGACCCGCCAAGCAAAGCATTTTTCCCGGGATAGGGAGCGCATCCTTTTGCAAGGCCCGGCCCTTCTCCGTAAGGAATACCTCTACGCTGCGCTCATCCGCTTTGCTTCGCTGCTTTTTGACGAAGCCTTTTGATTCCATCCGCCTGATCAGCGGCGTCAGGGTGCCGGAATCCAGATAGAGCGATTCTCCCAGCGTCTTGACGGTTTGCCCGTCCTTTTCCCACAGGGACAAAAGCAGTATGTACTGGGTGTAGGTTAGCTTAAAGGGAGCCAATACCGGCTCATACCTGCGCAAAAGCTCCTTGGAGCAGGCGTACAGCGCAAAGCAAAGCTGCCGGTCCAGCCGCAGGGAATCCTCCATGGCGAAAACTCCTTTTACAATAAAGCTTCAATATGCTCCGCCAGATCCTCCGGCCTTGTCTTTGGGGAAAAGCGCCGCACCACCCGGCCCTGGCGGTCTATCAGGAATTTGGTGAAATTCCAGGGGATGATCTTGCGGCCGGCTTCCCGCTTCAAAAAGGCATACAGCGGATGGTTCCTGCGGCCGTTCACCAGTATCTTGGAAAAGGTTTTGAACGTCACGTTATATTGGAGCTGGCAGAAGGTCAAAATCTCCGCATCTGTGCCCGGCGCCTGGTTCATGAACTGGTTGCATGGAAAATCCAGAATTTCCAGTCCCTGACCCTGGTAGGCATCATACAGTGCCTGCAGGCCTTTATACTGTGGCGTGAAGCCGCATCCTGTGGCGGTGTTCACCACCAGCAGCACCTTGCCCTTATAGTCGGACAGAGGCACATCCTGCCCCTTTGCATCTTTTACAGTGAAATCGTATAGCGTCATGAGCGGACACCTCCTATATTTTTAACAATTCAATTTTACACAATTTATTTTGGTACGTCAAGCTTAACTTCCAAACCATGATATTTTAGCAGGTATATTTATCACGCCAGAAGCTTAGCTGCTCCCCGGTGATACCGTACTCCCCAAGGAAAAACGCCTCATAGGAAGGGTATTTTGCCCGGATGGCATTCAGGGCGGAGAAAATCAATTCTTCGCTGACGGTCATCATCCGAAGGAGCATTTCCATCGCCTCCGGGGAGATGCCCTCCGCCTTCAGCTTTTGCATGCGGCGGTTATTGGCCTCCTCCCGGAACACCCGGGTGAGCAGGTAGTCCTCCACGACTGCCTTCTCCTCCACACCCAATGCCAGCAAAAGCAGCGCGCTTCCAACGCCGGTGCGGTCCTTTCCAGCAGAGCAGTGCTGCATAAAAGGTACGCCTTGCTTTTCATCAAGCATTTGAAGCATCCGCGAAAAGGCATCGCTTTTAAAGGGCATGGCGGCATACAAGTCCACAAAGAGCTGATAACCTTCCCTGGCATCGGCTTCAGTGCGGATGCTCCTTAAGTGAGCAATCACATCCCTGTCCGCAAACTGCAAAAACCGCTCTTCCCGCGGCACTGCAGGGATCCACTCGCAAACCGCTCCCGAAGGGCACTCATCCGGGAAGCGCTCCGCCTCCAGGCGGGTGCGGTAGTCGAGCACCTTTTTGAGCCTTAGTCCCGCCAATGCCTCCCGTTCCTTTTCCCCGAGACCGTTTATCGGCCCGCCCCTAAAAAACAGGCCCCATTTCACCGTTTTCCCATCGGCGGTCGGATATCCGCCCAAATCACGGAAATTTTCTACCCCGGAAATCTCCACACCCCGGGATGCCGCCGTTAATACGGAGCCGTCCTCCCGCTCAAGAAAAAAGATCAGCCTTTCCCCCGGCAAGGGCGAGGGCATTTTCAGCGCAGCATCCTCCATAACGCACAGGAATGTGCGCTCCGATCCCTCCGGGTCCCGGCCATAATACAGCCTGGGGGAATGGATATGCGTATACCGGGTGATCTCATAGGCGCCACCCGTATACCGGACGGCAAAACCGGGGGTTTTCACGTTATCCATTGCTTTTCTCCTTTGTGTTATCCATGTTAAAAAAATGATTCCGTCATTTTATCGAAGGGTGTCGACACCCTCATGGATGCGCCGCGGGCATGTTTCCGGATTGGCTCATAGAGCGCACATACTGTTTGGGCGTCATGCCGTAGCATTTGTGAAAAGCCCGGTAGAAGGTGCGAATGCACTCAAAGCCCGTCATCAACGAAATTTCTAGTTGCGTAAAATCGCTTTGCGAAAGGAGCCGGGCCGCCCTTCGGCAGCGGAGGCTATTGACATAGTCGGAATAGGAGCAACCAAAATTGTCACGAAACAGGTGGGACAGGCGGCTGCGGCTGTACCCCAGATGTCGGGCCAGCTTTTCCATGCTCAGGGAGGACGTGCTGTTTTCCTGCAGGTAGGCAAGCATATTGCGCATCAGTCCCGCCGGAGCCTTGATAGGCATGTCGGCAAGGCCTACCCGGTCCATCAGAATGCCCAGAAGAAGCTGGCTGAAGCCCCGCCTGGCTTCCATTCCCATTTCATTCCACCTTTTAAACATCAGCGGGATCAAGGCCGATAGCTCGCCCCCCTCGTCGCGGTACACCGCCTGTGCAAACCGCTTATTGGCCAGGGGCTTTTCCAGAATGGGTACAAAGGAAACAGGTATAATCCATACGATCACGTCCGATGAGGTTTCCGTAAAATACCGGTGCACCGTATAGCCGGAAGTGATCAGCAGGCTGCCTTTGGGTGCGTCATAACGCTGGCCATCCAGGATGGCGCTCAGCATCCCGTCTTCCACATAGACAAGCTCGATACTGGAATGAAAGTGGGGCATGCAGCTGTTGTTCCTGGAGCGGAAACAAGCAGCCTGCTCCATGTCGTCCCTGGCTTGCTCGTATATCTCGGGCATGGCGGCACCTCCGTGGGCAGCACAATTTGTCATGAAATCCATGACCTTTGTCATGACAATTATAGCGCATATGCGTTACAATGAACATAGTAAAATCGCTTAGTGTTCCGGCTACTACAGGAGTTAAGGAATACGGCGAGCTATTTCTGTTCCTGGCAAGGAGCCGAAGCGAAGGCATAGCAGCGCTATGCCAAGCGGAGTGCGACATAGCCAGGGACAGAAAGAGCCGCCGGAAACTTAAGCCCTGTGGTAAACGGAGCACTATTATGGCGGATCATGGAAAGGAAATATGCCATGGAAAAGGTTCGCGTCGGCATCATCGGCTGTGGCGGGATTGCCAACGGCAAGCATATGCCCAGCCTGAAAAAGGTTCCCCAAGTAGAAATGGTGGCTTTTTGCGACATCATTCTGGAGCGCGCAAAGGAAGCCGCCGAGAAATATGGCGTTCCCGGCGCCCAGGTATTTACCGATTATAAGGAATTATTGAAGCTGGACTTGGATGTCGTCCATGTGCTTACCCCCAATTCCAGCCATGCGCCCATCACCGTGGCCGCTTTGGAAGCCGGCAAGCATGTCATGTGCGAAAAGCCCATGGCGAAAAACACAGCCGAGGCCAAAAAAATGCTGGAAGCCGCAAAGCGCACCGGCAAGAAGCTCACCATCGGCTATCAAAACCGCTTCCGTCCCGACAGCCTGTATTTAAAAAAGTGCTGCGAAAACGGCGATCTGGGCAATGTATACTATGCCCGTGCCCTGGCCATCCGCCGCAGGGCCGTGCCCACCTGGGGCGTGTTCCTGGATGAGGAAAAGCAGGGCGGCGGCCCCCTCATCGATATTGGCACCCATGCCTTGGACCTTACGCTCTGGTGCATGGACAATTATGAGCCGGCCATGGTCGTAGGCACCAAGTACCACGAGCTGGCCCCCAAGCCCAACTCCGCCAACGCCTGGGGCCCCTGGGATCCGGAAAAGTTCACCGTGGAAGACGCCGCCTTCGGCTTTGTGCGCATGAAAAACGGCGCCACTATCACTGTGGAAGCCTCCTGGGCGCTGAACACGCTGTTTGTGCATGAAGCCAAGACCATGCTCTGCGGCACCGAGGGTGGCGCGGACATGTTGGGCGACAACGGCGCTTTACGCCTAAATGGTGAAAAATTCTCCCAGACCTATGTCACCACCCCCAACTTAAGTACCGGCGGCGTGGCCTTCTATGACGGCGCATCCGTCTCTCCCGCCGATCTGGAAGCCAGGATGTGGATCGAGCATGTGCTGGACGATACCAAGCCCCTGCTGGTCAAGCCCGAGCAGGCACTGGTGGTGACCCAGATTCTGGATGCCATCTACGAATCCGCCCAGACAGGAAAACCCGTGTATTTCGACTGATTAAAAAGGAGAAGCGTATGAAGCTGCCCATCGCGTATCAAGTATACTCCGCCCGGGAAGAGGCCCAGGCAGATTTGAACGGCGTTCTTGCCCAGATCAAATCTTTGGGGTATGATGGCGTGGAGTTCGCCGGCTTTTATGGCCACACGGCGGAAGAAGTGAAATCCATGCTGGTAAAGCACGGCCTGACTGCCATCTCCAGCCATGTGCCTATTGCAAAAATCATCGAGGATATGTTCGGCGTCATCTCCTATCACAAGACCATTGGCTGCAGTTACATCGCCGTCCCCTTCCTGGATGAGAACAGCCGGCCTGGCGCGATAGGCTTTGCCGCCATGCTCAAAATCATCTATCAGTTCGGAAAGCTGTGCAGGGAGGCCGGCATCCAGCTGCTATACCACAACCACGACTTTGAGTTTGTGACCTTATCGGGCCAGTATGGGCTGGACTTCCTCTACGAAGCCGTCCCTGCCGATATCTTGCAGACGGAGATAGATACCTGCTGGGTGAAATATGCCGGGCTTAATCCCGCGGAATACGTGCGCAAGTATGCGGGCCGCTGCCCGGTGGTGCACCTGAAGGATTACGTAGGCCGCAAGGATGGCAAGACGCCTTATGGCCTGATCGGCACCGACAAGGCTGCCGATAAAGCCGTGGCTTTCTCCTTCAAACCCCTGGGGCTGGGCTGCCAGGACATTCCCTCCATCGTAAATGCCGCCGTGGAAAGCGGCGCAAAATGGCTGGTAGTGGAGCAGGACCTCTCCACGGAGCGCCCGCCCCTGGCAGCTGCAAAGCTGAGCCGGGACTATTTGAAGACCATCGGCCAGTAGCCAGGGGCTCTGCCCCTGGACCCCGCCAAAGGGATATAACCCCTTTGGAAACCCCATTTTTATATCAATCAAAAGAGGCAGGCGATGATAGCCTGCCTCTTGTTTATCACTCAGATACAAAAGCAAGTTGGAATATACCGGATGATATAGGCAGCGTTTGAACCCCTATTTCACCTATTGGCCACTTCGCATTCTCCTCCTTGGGTCCAGGGCCCGCAGGCCCTGGTCGTTTTAAGGGGGTTATGGAGAGTGCAGGGGGGAGTTAAGGGGGGAAATCGAAATCCCCCCTACTCCCTCCTGCCCTTTCGCGCCGTACTGAGCCTTCGCAGGTTCCAGGCTCGCTGCGCTCCACTACAGGCGGCGCTTCGGCTACGGAGTCACAGGCGGGGTCGGGGTTTCGGAGCCTTTGGAAACCTTCGGATACAAAAATCTAAAAACAAGCTGTAAATACCGCTGCAAGAATTGTGCCAGGATTATCTGATTCGGCATTACAAATGGTAATCTCCCGCCGCCTCGGGCTGATAGATTACCTTCTTAACATGAATCTCGGCAACGCCGGAGGGGACCTTCCATTGAATGAAGTCACCTTCCTTGTATCCGAGAATGGCGGTCCCAATAGGCGACAAGACCGACAGCTTGTTGCCTGCAAGGTCGGCTTCAGGGGGATATACAAGCGAAACCTCAAGTTCTTCTTCGCCCAGATCCAGCAGAACCTTGGAATTCATGGTGATGACTTCCCGCGGAACAATATGGCTGTCTACCACTTGGGCCCGGCTGATCTCACGCTCCAGGTCCTGTATGGATTTTTCTGTGCCCGTTCCATGGTGCGCTTCATCATAGATCAGCTTCCTTAACCTTGTTTGATCCACTTCCGTTATGGTCACTTGTGCCGGCATGGTATTTCCTCCTTGTCGAATAAACTTCAAATATTCTTCCATGGTGATTTCCAGCCTTTTAAGCGTCGGCGTTTCATGCCTTAGCTGAAATCCGGACCGAAGGAACGCCCGGATGGACCGCTTGTTTTCGTGATGGATCCTGGCGGTCATTTTCGCCGATCTCAGCTCAAAGAAAGCAATCTTCATACTTTCACGGATCGCGCTGGTACCTATCCGCTTTCCCCAATTGTCCCGGTCGCCAATGACGATCACCATTTCCGTATCGGCATCACGCACCACCAGGCGCACAAAGCCCACCGGCACGCCTTTTCTGTCATGAACGATGTAAAACCTTCCGCCACGGCTGAACAGATGCGTCACAACAGGTAAGTTTACCCTGTCCACCGCCTGCCTGATAAAATCGGGCACATCCTGCGTATCGCTTAAATATTTCCTGACTTCCTCATCTGCAAGCCATCGTATGATCTGCAGGGCATTCTCCCTTGTTACCTCGGAACATAAATAAATAAAAGGCTCTTTCATTTTTTACTACATCCTGTCGTAAGAAATAAAAGCCTTTCATAGGACATCTATGACGGTTCTTTTTATCTACTATAACAAATAAACGTTCGGCCGTCAATCCGTTTGACGGAAATCCGTGACGAGGTAAGCCGGCTGATGCGTAAGGCGGCTGCTCCAGGCAGCATATGCCTTTGACCAGGTCTCCTGGGAATAGGGGCGGACATGGTCTCCCGTTTCCTTTGCATAGGATTCCACAAAGCATAAAAAGAAATCCACATGCTCATACCCTGTCAGCCGTTCGCGAGCCACCAGGTCGCACCATACCGCCGCCTCGCCATACAGGGAAGAATTTTTCATATTCCTAACGAATGCCGCAATATCATATGGAATACGGCGCTCAAGCACATGCCAATTCTCTGCATCCTCTTCCAGAATGGTGTAAGCCGCCGCATTATCACCATCCAGGGGAAGGCCGCAGGAACCTGGATTGATGAAAAGCTTACCCTTAAACCTTAAGTGCCACTGCACATGCGTATGACCAAAGGCATATACCCCGTCCGGCATTGTTTTGAGCTTCTCATTGAATACTACATCCTTTTCGAGATATGCGCCTATATCCTGAAGGAGCATCTGCCTTGAAACCGGTTTGCTTTGATACCTTTGCGCAATTCTCTTGCTGGAAAACTCCCCGAATTCCACGTTGCCAATAAACTCACCAGACGAGTGCGCGGCAAAAATATCCGCCGCTTCGCCGGGTATGCATAGCTTTGCAGGCAATGAAGCCAGATAATCATGGTTTTCCCGGGAAATTGTCTGATAGCACCAATACAGGCCGCGGAATTGGCCGTCCGTCCAGGTCCGCTGATCCTGCCTGTCAAGCTTGCGCAAGTAATCCTCTTCGTTGCCCCTGATCACATGCGCGTTTGGAAGGCTCCTGATTATTTCAATGACCTCGTTGGGGTAGGGGGAACACATATAATAATCCCCCAGCAATAGATATCCATCAACACCCACGGTCTTCGCGTCTTTCAATACGGCGGACAAGGCCGGCAAATTGCCATGAACGTCTGAAATAATCGCGTATTTCACAATCCACCTCTTTTGCATGAATGGCTGTTGTTTCCAGTATATCACAGGAGAATATGAAAAACCATGCCTGGCAGTATTCGTTTTACCGCCAGGTATCCGTACATCTGAGTTTGTCGCTATGTGTTGCCTATATTATTCATACAGAAATGGGGATTCCAAAGGGGTTATATCCCTTTGGCGGGGTCTAGGGGCTTCTCCTATCTGGCTCAATCGGCGCATTGCGAACGAGAGTTCGCACTGCTTGTTTCGCCAGCCTCCTCCGCCTCGCTTCATCCGCCACTGGCGGCGCTTCGGCTACGGAGCCCCTGGGTGCCGGATCATGCAATACTGAAGAAGGTCAAAGGGCGTTTCCATGGTTTCATGCAGTTCAAAGCCATAGTGCTGATACATGGGCAGGTTCTTTTCATTGTGGGTCTCCAGGGAGACAAGCAGTCCCTTTTGATCGGCATACCGGAGCACAGGCTCCATCACCTTATGGGCCATGCCCGTGCCGCGGGCTGCGGGGCGCACGGCAAAATAGATGATATGCATGTAGCGCCTGGCAGGCAGTTCCTTCGTCCAGGTAGCGTTCAGGTACTGCCTGGCCTTGAGAAAATGGCTCAGCGTTTTGAGGGTTATATCATCCTTGATTAATGATACATTGGTTTTCCAGGCGTAAAATGTTTCCACGGAAAAGAACTTCAAGTGATTGTAGGGCTGGGAATCATCGTCGGCAATGATCAGGCCATTGACATCGGGGCTATCGGCAAAGGCATCGTCATTTTCCAAAAGCTCGCCAGCGTCGTTAGCAAACACTTCGGGCAGCGTCTTGTCACGCAAATGTTCCTCAGGGATAAGCTTCCTGTACAGCGGGTCTTCTTTAAAGCATTCCAGCAGGATGCGGACCACCTTGGGGGCGTCCGCCCTGGATAAGTGATACAGCGTATCGATTTGCATCATCGCACCACCTGATTAATCCTCCTGGGGGGTTACAAGCGGCCTTAGTCTGCGGAGCGCCTTTTTGATAAGCTGCTCCAATCCTTCCAGCGCGGCCGTCTCTTCCCGCACCGTTTTGTCCAGCCGGGACAGCGTTTCCTGTTCCAGCCGCATTAGTTCCCGGATCTCCAAATTAAGGTCCGGCTTTTTTGTTTTGCTTTTTTCCCGGAGCGCGTGGATCATATCGTACAGGTCCAGATGCCCCTGGATCCGCCCGGCGCCCCACAGCAACCTTTCCTTGGGCTGACTGAGCACATAGGCGGTGAAGTAACCGTACACATCCCTGTCAAAATTGGCGGCATAGCAATTGTTGTCGATGTGGCCAAGGCTTACAGCTGCTCCCTTCACATCGCCGGCGTGAAGCTGCCAGACAGCTTTATGCAGCATTTCGGCAGTATGCTGGTCATTCTCGTGGGGCAGGATGGACACATCGTGCCAGGTGAGGCGTACGAAATGATCCTCCAGATAGCGGAAGATGGCAAGAAGCTGGCGCCGGGCTACCCCGCAGGCCGCATACAGCTCCCTTGCCTCCAGGCTGCCTTCCGCCTGCTTGAGGGCGTATTGACGGTTGATCTCCTCCGTCAGCTCATACAGTTCCGCCGCCTTTTCCGCCACCTTTTGAAGCATTCCGCGGAAAGCGCCCTCCATTCTGGGATGCAGCCGCTGGCATGTAAGCGTTTCCGATATGGCGGTAAGGCGCACTGTATAATCCAGGGGCGGCAGGCATAATTGGTCAAAAGCCAGCATCAACCGCCCGTAGAGCACATGGTGGTAATGGTATACCGTTTCATCATAGGCATCGTCGTTGTCAAACTGGGAATGATACCTGGTTTCCATAAAGGTGCCGCCACCAAACTCGTTGACCATGGCGGGAATGCCTGCGATTGCCATGGAAAAGTCATCCGACCAGGTTTGGGTGGGGCATACGACGCCGGAACCCTTGGGATAGACGGCGCGTACCTTTTGCGGCAACGCTTTCATCTGCCGCTTCAAAAAGCCCTTCATTTCGTAGGCGCTGCGGATGAAATGCTTCTTTCCATGGGCATGGGCCGGAAGCTCCAGGTTGATGTTCACTACGGCCTTGCCTGCCCATTCGGGATGGATGCGGAACACCTGGTTATACGCGCCCACGGACCAGTCGTATCTGGTATTTACTTTTCCCCATTCCTCGGCAGCCATGGCGCAGAACACCAGCGTCTTGCGCGGCTTGTACCCGCTGGTGATGACCGTGCGGGCAAGACCCAGCATCAGCGAAACGGCGGTGTTATCGTCCTGAAAGCCGGAGAAATAAGAGTCGTAGTGGGCGGAAAGGATCACCAGGGAATCCTCTTCTTCGCCGGTGATCTGCCCTACGATATTGTGGGAAAAGGTATCTTCCACCACCGTGGATTCCGCGTCCAGTTCCACCTGGGCGTTTTCTCCAAAGGACAGGTCCAGCGCAGCGATGAGATTTTTCGCATCCCGCTGGGACAACGACAGGGCAGGGGCATCCTTGGGCCCGCAAATATCCTGGGCATTGAGCGTTTTGACGTTTTCCTCGCCGTAACCGCTTCGCTGCACTGCCAGTACCGCTGCCGCCCCATGCAGGTGGGCCTGATAGGCGGGATAGTTGATCCACCACTCGTCCCGCTGGTTGATGGTGATGATGACCAGCTTGCCCCGTACATCCAGCTTCTCCAGCTCCCGGGCGGTGCCCTGCCCGGCGTTTACCAAGGTAAACCACTTTCTGCCGCCGGTATGCAACTCCGTCTGGTAGCCGCCCAGCTCGCAAACCTGCTCCTGACCCAATTTGTCCCGGTAGTATAGACGGGCACGGGAAAAATCCCAGCCATCAACAGGGAACTTTTCCTTTCTGGGATGTAGACCGATGCGTGTCATTTCCTCAAAGAGCATATCCCCCGTTTCCGCCTCGGCTTTTGAGCCTGCAGTGCGGTAGCCCAGGACCGGATTGGTTCGGAATACCTCCATCCGCCTGGCCAGGCGATAGGCATAGCCTACGTCCAGGCACCTGGAAAAATGCTGCCACTCAGGTTCCAGGGGTAAAATAGCACGGCGCTTTTTAGCCATGATGGAGGTCCTCCTTTCCCGGGGGAATCGGTCAGGAGCGGGAGCGTTCCTATGATGTCAGACTATGGTAGCACAACAAAAACAAGCCGTCAACGGGGGAAAACATGATGCTTGCATCACCTGTCTTAGGCGGGCGAAAGATGGCCGGACATGAAGTTTTCAAGCACTTGCAAATGTGTTAAAATAAGCGTAGGCTGGGCGCAAAGCGGGCAGCCGGATACGGAGGAACACATATGGCACCAAAAAAGAGAAAAACAAAGATTGTCTGTACCCTGGGGCCGGCAGCGGTTGAGGGCGACAACCTGCGCAACATCATATTGGCGGGCATGGACGTGGCCCGTTTCAACTTTTCCCACGACACCCATGAAAATCATTTGAAGCGATTTGAGCAATTGAAAGCGCTGCGGGAAGAATTGAACCTGCCCATCGCTACCATGCTGGATACCAAGGGGCCGGAGATCCGGCTGGGGGATTTTGCTTTGGGCAAGGTGACGCTCAAATCCGGCCAGGAATTCACCCTAACCACGCGGGACGAACCGGGGGATGAACACCATGTGTCCATCACTTACAAGGAACTGCCCAAAGATGTATCCGCCGGGACTACCATCCTTATCGATGATGGCCTGGTAGAGCTGACGGTGCTGAGCGTATCTGGCATAGACATCCATTGCCGCGTAGAAAACGGCGGCGTCATTTCCAATAAAAAAGGGGTGAACGTGCCCAACGTTTCCCTCTCCATGCCCTTCCTAAGCCAAAAAGACAAGGATGACATCCTCTTTGGCATTGAGCATGGCTTTGATTTTGTGGCGGCCTCCTTCACCCGCTGCGCGCAGGATATCCTTGCAATCAGAGAGATCTTCAGCCGTGAGAGCTGCTCCACCATGAACATCATCGCCAAGATCGAGAACATGCAGGGCGTGCAGAATATTGACGAGATCATTGCCGTATCCGACGGCATCATGGTGGCCCGGGGGGATATGGGAGTGGAAATTCCCCTGGAGGAAGTGCCCGTGCTGCAAAAGATGATCATCCGCAAGGTGTACTCCGCCGGCAAGCAGGTGATCACCGCCACGCAGATGCTGGATTCCATGATCAAAAATCCGCGCCCCACCAGGGCGGAAGCTACCGATGTGGCCAACGCCATCTACGACGGCACCAGCGCCATCATGCTTTCCGGAGAAACGGCGGCGGGCCTGTACCCCGTGGAGTCGGTGAAGACCATGGCCCGCATCGCCATGCGGGCGGAGGCGGACATCAATTACGTAAAAAGGCTCAAGGAGCGGCCGGTGAATGAGAAGCCCGATATCACCAACGCCATCTCCCACGCCACATGCACCTCTGCCCACGATTTAGGTGCCGCAGCCATCATCACCGTCACCAAATCCGGGCGCACAGCCCGCATGATCTCCAAATACCGGCCCAATTGCCCCATCCTGGGCTGCACCACGTCACCCTCCGTGTTTAGGCAATTAAACCTCTCCTGGGGCGTGACGCCGCTTTTGATCGGAGAGGAAAGCAATACGGACGAGCTCATCGAACACGCGGTGGATACGGGGGAAAAGGCCGGGCTTTTGCATGCCGGTGAACTGGTGGTGATCACCGCCGGGGTGCCCCTTGGCATCTCCGGCACCACCAACCTGATGAAGGTACAGGTGGTGGGCCACATCCTGGTCACAGGCCGGGGAGCCACCAGCCGGGCCGCCTGCGCCAAGCTGTGCGTATGTCCCAATGAAAAGGAAGCCTTCGAAACGTTCCAGGAAGGGGATATCCTGGTGATCTCCCAGACAAGCAACGCCCTTTTACCCCTGGTGCGCAAAGCTTCCGGGCTCGTTCTGGAGGAGGATAACCCCAACGGACACGGCGCGGTGGCGGGTATGAGCCTGGACATTCCGGTGATTATTGGGGCGAAGGATGCCACCCGAATTTTACGAAGCGGCTCCGTCGTCACGTTGGATGCCATCCGCGGCGTGGTAAGCTGCGATCCGGAAAAGAAGAAATAAAAAAGATGCAGGCCGCCGATCAAGCAGCCTGCATCTATTTTTTCCGCCCGGGAATCTTTTCCCGGTTTCACTCATAATTTGAAGTGGGTATATCAATAAGTTAGTCATTACTAACAGCAAACACCTTGCCCTTATCCTGTCCATCCTGTGAATCTATCCACTATCAAACAAAAAAGTATAAAAATCCACATGGGGACTATTGACAAGGTAAGTTAGCGGTAGTAAACTAGTGATGCGGCTAGAAGTTAGCTGCGTCTAACATGGTGGATTTTTTAAAGCAATGATTGGCAAATTCAAGTGGCGCAAGGAGGCTTTCCATGGAAGCGAAACCCCGCACCTTAAAGGACGCCCGGATTGGCGAAACGGTCACTGTACTGAAGTTCACAGGTGAAGGCACGGTCAAGCGCCGTATGATGGACATGGGCATTACCAAGGGAACCAAGATATTGCTTCGCAAGGTGGCTCCGCTGGGTGACCCCATGGAAATCAATCTACGGGGATATGAGCTTTCCATCCGCAAGTCCGAAGCCGAAAAAATTCTGTTGGCGTGAGCGGACCGGCTCTTTTTTTCAAGCCATACGTTAGCACCTGCTAACTTCTGAAAAGGACGTGATTCCATTGGCCGAAATAAAAATCGCTCTGGCCGGAAACCCCAACAGCGGCAAAACAACAATGTTCAACGACCTGACAGGCTCCAGCCAATATGTGGGCAACTGGCCCGGCGTAACGGTGGAGAAGAAGGAAGGCCGTTTAAAAGGTCATAAAGACGTCCTGGTGCAGGATTTGCCCGGCATCTACTCCCTTTCACCCTATTCGATGGAGGAAGTCGTCAGCCGGACTTATATTTTGGATGAAAAACCCGACGCGCTTTTGAATCTTGTGGACGCCAGCAACCTGGAGCGGAACCTGTACCTTACTACGCAGCTGCGGGAGACAGGCATCCCCATGATGATCGCCCTGAACATGATGGACCTGGTGAACAAAAGGGGAGACAGGATCGATACCGCCAAGCTGTCCGCGGCATTAGGCTGCCCTGTGGTGGAAACCTCCGCCCTTAAGAGCACCGGTTCCAAAGAGGCCGCAGAAAAGGCGCTGGAAGTAGCGGCGCAAAAAAAGCCGCAGGCAGCGCTGCATCGTTTCAGTATAGGTGTGGAAAAGGCGCTGGAAGAGATTTCATCTCTTATTTCCTCGAAGGTCCCTCAAGAACAGATTCGGTTTTTTGCTGTGAAGGCTTTTGAGCGGGATAAAAAGGCACTGGAACGGTTAAAGCTTTCCGCACAGGAAATGGAGCGTTTGGAAAGCATCATCGTTCGTGTAGAAGCAAATGAGGACGAGGACAGCGAAAGCATCATCACCAACCAGCGGTACCAGTATATTGACGGGCTGATGAAAAAGGTGATGCAAAAGAAGGATCAAGGCAACCTTACAGCCAGCGACAAAATCGACAAGGTGGTCACAAACCGCATACTGGCTCTGCCGATATTCGCGGTGGTCATGTGGCTGGTGTACTATATCTCCATCCAAACCATCGGCGCCATAGGCTCCGGCTGGGTGAACGATACGCTGTTCGGGGAAATTGTGCCGAACGCGGTAGGCGGCTTTTTGACCTCCATCCAAACGGCGGAATGGCTGCAAAGCCTTATCATGGACGGCATTATTGCCGGGGTTGGTGCGGTGCTGGGCTTCCTGCCGCAAATGATGGTGCTTTTCCTGTGCCTGGCCATTCTGGAGGACAGCGGGTATATGGCCCGCATCGCCTTTATCATGGACCGCATCTTCCGCAAGTTTGGCCTATCGGGCAAATCCTTCATTCCCATCCTTGTCAGTGCAGGCTGCGGCGTGCCTGGGATTATGGCCAGCCGAACCATTGAAAACGAGAAGGACAGGCGCATGACCGTGATGGTCACCACCTTCATTCCCTGCAGCGCCAAGCTGCCCATTATAGCCCTGATTGCGGGCGCGCTGTTCCCCCAGAGCACCTGGGTAGGCCCCTCCGCTTACTTTATGGGGATTTTAGCAATCATCGTATCCGGTATCATACTGAAAAAGACAAAGCTGTTTACGGGTGACCCTTCTCCCTTTGTGATGGAACTGCCTGCCTACCATATGCCCCAGCTAAAGGGGCTCATCATTCACGTGTGGGACCGCAGCAAGCACTTTATCCTAAAGGCCGGTACCATCATTTTCGTATCCAGCGCCATCATCTGGTTCCTGTCCAGTTTCAGCTTCCGCATGGAAATGGTCGAGCAGAAAGATAGCATTCTGGCTGCCCTTGGCACCTTGATCGCACCCATATTTGCTCCCCTGGGATGGGGAAACTGGCAGTCCGCAGTAGCTACCATCGTGGGTCTGACCGCCAAAGAAAACGTAGTGGGTACCTTGGGTATCCTTTATGGCGCCGCAGAAGTAGCCGAAGACGGCGCGGAAATATGGCTGCAATTGCAGACAGCCTTCACCCAGGTGACCGCCTATTCCTTCCTGGTGTTCAATCTTTTGTGCGCCCCCTGCTTCGCGGCCATCGGCGCCATCCGCAGGGAAATGGCCAGCGCCAAATGGACCTGGATCGCTATCGGCTATCAGACCCTGCTGGCTTATGCCGCCGCTTTCCTGGTGACGCAATTGGGCAATTTCATCATCATGGGCGCTCCCTTTGGCTTAGGGCAGGCTGCCGCCATCCTCCTGATAGGATGGATCCTCTGGCTGATTTTGAGGTCCGCTCAACCAAAAACCAACCGCTCCACCTTCCCGGCCGGCAACAACGCTTGATTTATCCCGAAAGGGGCTGATGTAATGGGCACCATCCTGGTAGCCGCCGCCGTGTTCGGCGCGCTGGGCTACACCGTATTCCACATGATCCGAAACAAGAAAAAAGGGAACGCCTGCGCCGGCTGTCCCTCCTGCGGAAGCTGCACCGCCTGCAGCGATAAAGCGGTCCACTAACGCGAAAACCGCCCTTATGAAAAGGGGCGGTTTTTTTCAGACCGTCCTCACATTCAGACCATGAAGAAACCGTTGAAAACACTGGGTTTTCATCGGTTTCTTCTTTATGTTATTTAACTGTTTTATGTTTCGGATTATCGGATTCTGATTCGAATTACATTATAATACAAAATTTACATCACGTGGATTGAATAATATATAATGTTTTGTTATTCTTTTAGTAGCATTAATTCTACTTGTAGGCTATTCTGTAAAGCATATGAAGTTGCTAAAAGACATTCAAAAAGCGGTAAGGAGCTATCAAGCGAGCACAAGAAGCGCTTTTTATTGCTTAAGCAGAATGAAACGTGACCAGCTTATGATGTTACATTTTGAAAGGAGAAACAAATCATGAAATGCTTTTTTTTTCGCACACAGCTAAGCATATTGCTTTTGTTGGGGTTCCTCTTTTTCCTGCTGTTCATCGGCGGGGGTGCCATGGCGGAAGGTGTATGGGAGTTTGATAACAGCATTGACACCATGGCGTCTTATCAGGATGGTATCATGCTTTTGGAAGGCAACCAGCTATGGTTTTGGAATCCTGATCAGCCGGAGCCGAAAAAAATGGGGGATGTGTTTTATTACGGGATAAAGGCGCTGTTTACGGACGATGACGGGCAACTGCTCGCATTGGGGGGAAGCAGCGAAAACGCTAAGCTTCTTCGTTGCGTGTTAAGCGGGCAAAAGCTTTCCATGACGGAGGTGTGCACGCTTACATTGCCCGATGCGGAGAATAACTTTGTTTACAATGCTATTTATCAGCAAAACGTGATATTTGTACTGCTTCTCAATCGTCATACCGGCCAGGGAACCCTATATGCATATGATACCGCTTCACAACAGGAGTGGGTTTGGGAAAATTTCCCTACACAGCGCATAGCGCCCTATCGGGACAGGCTATTGCTGGGAACGCAAATGGATGCCGGAATGATAGAGAATTTGGTAACGCTGGATATCGTTACAAAGCAAACCAATACCGTTTCCGCCTTGCCTGGTGCTGTCGAAGTGCTGGCGTATTCCAGGCAGAAAGATGAAATCGCTTATCTTCGGCGGCCCATCGTATATATGGGTCCTTTAGAAGGGACGCAGACGGAGCAGGGCTATCTTCCGATAACCTCTTTTTATACAGACAAGGGCGTGCTTACCGGCAATGATTATTTTGCGATAGCAGATGACAACCGGCTGCTCTGGACCAAGTTGAGCCCCGAGTTTTCAAAGACCGGCGGCACGTTTTTGACAATTGCGGATAATGGATATGAAATGGATTCGACAAGGCTTTTCAGGCTGGATAACCCAGGGATTCCGGTTATATCGAGAAACGTAAGTCTTAAACCGGCAGACATTGCGCAGGCCATTCTCAGCCATGACACCGATACGGATATATTTGCTGTCCGGACGGCCTATCCGGGGTACAGCAGCCTGCTGTCAAAAGGTTACTGCGCAGATTTATCTTCTGACAGCGATTTGATGGCCTTGGCCCAAAATATACCGGAGGCTTTGTTAAAGGGATTGATGCATGATGGAAAGCTTATGGCATTTCCGGTTGATATCTCTCTTGGGTATACAGCATTCAGTTATTCGCCGGAGACCCTGGCGGCTATGGGCGTGACTGAAGAAGTGATGCCTGGCAATTTGACAGATCTCCTGTCCTTATTGATTGAATGGTACGAGTCTGGCAAGATGGATCACATACGTCTGTTTGACCACAGAGCACCTGACTACCTGCTTGTTTACTTTTTGCTCAATCACTATACAAATTACTATGAAGCAACGCAAGAGGAGCCGCTGCATTACACAAGCGAGCTTTTTTATGAGCTGATGGAAAAAACGGACCGCGTGATTCAGTTGATGAAAAAGCACTCGCAGGCTTCCGGCCTGCTTCCGGTCTTATTGAAGACGGATGGACCTGGTTCGCAGTTTATGGAACAAGATACCGGCACTCCCTGGGTGTTTTTGCCCTTAACACCCAAGGAAGGGATGCCCTTGCGGTTTACAGCCTCTATGAAGGTGTGCATTGTCAATCCCCGTTCTCAAAAGCTCCCCCAGGCTATGCAGTATCTTCGTTCCCTGGAAAAAAATATGGATAATTTGTACCGGTTGTTCCTGTGGCCTGATACAATTGTTCCTATTGAGGATCCGTTTTATGCTCAAGCACATCAAGAAATAAGCGGGATGATTGCACAACTAGAAGAGGATAAGCGCAATGCGCCTGCCGAAAATCAGAAAGATCTTGCCACTCTGCTGGAGGAATATAAAAGAGACCTGGCTTCCGTGGAACAATCCCTCTGGGCGCTTAGACAGGAGACCATTGATGCATACAAGAAATATTCGCCCTATGTATACATCCGCAGCGATTTTGTTTTGACCATGATCGACGCACCAGAACTGGACTCCATCCTGAAACGCTATCTTGCAGGCCACATGGACTGGAAGCAATTCGTAACAGCATTGGAAGAACGCCTGGAAAAAATAAAGAGCGAATAATCTTTTGACCGGCACCGAAGCAGCTTACTGTGGATGTAGCTATTCTGCATGTTATTTATACCTCTTAAGCATCATATTCTTACTTGGCAGCAGGCTAATTTTGAACTAAACTATCCATAAGAAAGCAATTGTTAGTCGACTGGCATGCTTAACAAAAAAACGAAAGAGTGAGAGTATGCGTAAACGGAATATCAGGTTGTTTGTTTGCTTTGCCTTGGTTTTCTGCTTGATCTCTATATCCTTTTCAGCTCTTGCTGTCGGTTGCAGTGCACATGGTACCGACTATGCGATTGCAGATGGTAAACCGGTCTTACTCAATTACACGTATAAGGACACATCGTCGCATAATGCAAACTATAAACAATATTATCTTTGCCAAATTTGCGGTCCACAGCTTGGAAGCTGGGCTACTTACCCCTCCGTTGCGGAGTCCCATGGGTCAACTTTTGTCAGCGATCAGGGGCATGTTTATGGGACAACGACACACAGATATATGGCCGAATGCGAAAAATGCGGCTATGATAGAATAAAAACCTTTTCTTGTCCCGGAAATCCCTGTAGACTTCCGTGGGCCCGCGGCCTGTGAAAAGTGTAAGGAAAGCTTGCTCAGCAAGCGACCCGTTGCCCACGGGCTCAATCGGCGCATTGCTCACATTCCGCAAGCTCAATGGCCGTTCCTGATCGCTACTACTCCCGGCCCTTTCTTTCGCTTGATTCATCAACCCGGCCCCCGCCACTGGCGGGGGCCGGGTTCCTTCATTGTAAGACCAGGAAATGGACGGCGGGAGCAAGCCCCAATGTCATTAAGATAAGAGAAGGGTTAATAAACGGGCGATTGGTAATCAGCCTGCGAAGCCGTATGCATATGGGGTATGTCTGCCGGAGATTGTGATTGTTTGGAAAACCCATTCCTCTACGAATGAACGCCGTAGGGGCGGGGCTCTGCTCCGCCCGCTGCGCTCGCTACGGTAATGCTTCTCATCGGGTGGAGCAGAGCCCCGCCCCTACGGCGTTTTTTGTTTATTGACTTCTCTGCCTGCAACCCGGCGGCATGGAGGTTGGTGTAAAATACGCAACGGCAAAGGATAAGGGAAAGAGCCCTTTGCCGTTGCGTGTCTTAGCCCTTCCCTTATCTTAATGACATTGGAGCAAGCCCCCGCCCTACGTTGGATCCATCGACGCATTTATGTTTTGGAACGGTATCAATCGTCGCACTGATCACTAACAAATCCTCAGTCCCACTTCGCTCGCCAGCTCCTTTCGGCAATCCTCCGACGTCTGCGGGCGGCACTGATTTGGCTCCATCTTGAGGGAACTTATGACGAAGGAGGCTGAGGGAGTGCCAAACGGAGGCTAAGGAGCATTGTTTTAATTTCTTGTTCTAATCCGCCCCGGTCAAAGAAGGCGGTTTTTGTTTACTTTAGTTTGATTCCTTTTTTGCACAGGATACCATTTCATAATCCGTGTCGAGCTCCGGTCCTTCCAATCCCCGGGTGGAACATTCGCATTCCCCGTCCTGGTTGTCGTATGGGTCGATGCGCAAGTGCTTCTTGGGCGGATCGAAATCCGCCTGGTAGGCGGAGTTGGCTGCCATACGGTAGGGATCAAGGTTCCCGAAATAAAAGTCCCAGCGCTCCATATTTCCCTTGCGCCAGGCCGCGCCGCCATAGGAGCAGTCGCAGAACAGCCAGCCCCAGGGCTTAACATAAAACTGCGCCCAGTCGTGGCTGCCAATGGAATCCGGCTCGGCGGCGAGCCCCGATTGCCACCTGGCCGGGATGCCGGCGGCGCGGCAGAGGGTGATGAACAGCAGCGCCTGAAGGCCGCAGTCCCCTTTCAAATTGACGGACACATATTCCACATGATTTTCCAATGTGAGATAGGACCGAACAAAGGAATAAGTCACTTTGGTGGTGATAAAATCATAGATTTTCCGAGCCTTTTTAAGGGGCGTCTCTTCCCCTGTCAGAATCTCATCCACCAGAGACTTGATGTAGGGCGTAAACGCGATATGGGGCGGAAGCTCGCTCAAATCGTCATTAGAAGGTAGCGGGCAGCGGGGATAGACCGGGTTTTGTGTTTCCGGCGGCTTTTTCAGGTCTACATACCGCATGGTGCAATCATAATCATACTCAATGATGAACGGCCTATTCTCCGTCAAGGTTTCCTCAAAGCAAACGGTGCGCTGGGGATGATTTTCCGGCGACACGCAAAGGGGGGCGGGAGAGGCGGAGATCAGCTCCACTTTTTCCGTCTGGGCGGATACGATGGGCAAGGGCAGATGCACACGGTAGGTTTCACCGGGCACGAAAGCGCTGTCCTCCATCTTCAGCGTGCCGCGAATGCGGAAGTGATACGTCAACGATCCCTTTTCCTTCATCTCCCGGATGGCCTCATCCAGGAGCGGGCTGCGAGGAGTTAGCGGGACGCCTGCCCTACGGGCGATGTCGGGGTTCACCTTCAATAATGTTCGGTGGAAGCGCACGAAGTAGCGCTTTTCCCCATCCACATACAAAAAGTCGATCCAGTTATCCCTTTCCAGACCGTCGAATTCTTCCTCCGTGAAATCCGGTATCAGCCCCCGCATGATAGCCAGGGCCTGTTCCCGGTTATGGGGATACGCCCTTGCCATCCGCGGCAAAATAGCCTGTTCCAGTTCCAAACGGCTGCGCAATAACGCAGGCAAATTCTTTTTCAGCCGTGCCTGGATGGCTTCCAGCGCTCCCTTTATGTCCCCGGCCCATTTCTTTTTTAAAATATCCTCCGGCAAAGAGGTTTGCAAGGATGTTATGTCGTAGTTCATGCGCGGCTCCTTCCGCCGTTCATCCGGCTTGTGTTTTCCTGATTGTACCACATTTTTTTCACGACAGCCGGATGCGATAATATTTTTCTTATCCTGTTTAAGAATAATAAGGAAGAGGGTACAATAAAAAAGAATCATATTATCTGTAAGGAGGGAAACAACATGCAATTTTTTGTCTGTAAAGAATGTGGAAACCTGGTAGGAGCCTTGCACTTTTCCGGTGAGCCTATGTCCTGCTGCGGCGAGAAAATGAAGGAGCTTACGCCCAACACGTCGGACGGGGCAAAGGAAAAGCACGTGCCTGTGGTAACGGTAGAAAACGACCTGGTAACGGTGGAAATCGGGTCCGTGGCCCATCCCATGACGGATGCCCATTACATCGCCTGGATCTACCTGCAAACGGAAAAAGGCGGCCAGCGCAAAAACCTGAAGCCTGGCGACGAACCCAAGGCGGTTTTTGCGTTGCATGACGACAAGGTAGTGGCGGCCTACGAATACTGCAACCTCCACGGCCTTTGGAAAAAGGAAATATAAGAACAAAACACGCATAAAAGGGCATGCTTCCACAGTCTATATTCAGACGGGAGGCATGCTCTTTATGTTTCTGCCCTTTCTGCCTGATCCTTCAAACAATACCGGTATAAACGCGGCGTGATTCCGGGATACGTCAGTTGTTCCGGCAAGGTTTCAAACAAAGCCGTTTCCGCCATTTCGCTTTCCGGCAGCGGTCCCAGCTTTTCTATCCTGGCCAGAAAGGCCATGCCGCCTGCGTGGGATGTATCGTCCTCCGCATAATAATCGCACAAAGGCTCAAGCGTATACCCTTTCGCGCCTGATTCCTCATAAAGCTCCCGGCAGGCAGCCATGTAGGGCGTTTCTCCTGGCTCGATATGCCCGCCCTGGGTCTCCCATGTCGTCCGCTGCTTATGCCTGCTCAAAAGCAATTTTCCCTGAAACAGGGACAGCACCACCACGTACTTGTATTCCTTCAGCGAATTTGTGGGATAGATAACACATTTCATCTTTCGTTTCACCCTCGTCCAGCATTATATCACAGATGCCTTTGCACAAGGCTCTCCTGACTGTTTTTTGTTTGATTTTCCCTGAAAAAACTGGTATAATGGCAAAAAGATGCCAAGGAGGGGCCGCCGGTGAAAAAGAGCATTCTGAACAGCGACACTTTCAGCCCGCTGTACCGACAGCTCATGCAGCGGTTGAAAAACGATATTGCTTCCGGCGTGTATCCCGTACACGGCCGCATCCCCTCCGAACAAGAGCTATGTGAAACGTATCAGGTCAGCCGCGTCACGGTGCGCAAGGCGCTTTCCGACCTTGTGAAGGATGGTTTGCTGATCCGCCATCAGGGCAAGGGCACCTTTGTGGCGGTGCCCCGCATAATGCGGGATTTGAAGCAAATCACCAGCTTCCATGCCGCCTGCCGCATCATGGGCTGTACGGCAAGCACCAAGCTTATCCATATGCATTGGCAGCATGCCACCCCGGAAGATGTGGAAAACTTGCATGTGGAACCCGGTGAAATGGTATTGGAAATGTGCCGCCTGCGCTTTGCGGATAATCTTCCCGTCATGTTGGAAACCAACCGTTTCCCTGCCGCCTTTTCCTACCTTACGCAGGAGGATTTGACCCAGTCGCTGTACGATATCCTTTTGCAAAGCGGTGCCGAACCGAACAAGGCGGTACACGACATTGCTTTAAGCTATGCGGCACCCGCCCAGGCAAAGCTGCTGGAAGTGGAGCCGGGCACGGCACTTTTGCTTTTGAAGGAATGCGTGTATGACCAGAGCGGCGCAGCCATACATACCTCCAGCCAGCTGATCCGGGGCGACAGGTTTACCTTCCGCATCTGACCGGGTGGCTTATAATCGATATCCGTTTTGAAAAAGAGGGTGAAACCCTCTCTTTTTCAAAAAGAAATGAGGAGATTCCCCTGAGCACATCGAAATTCGCCATTTTTGTCGACCTGGAAAACTGTGGTGCAAAGGTGGCCACACTCAACAGCATTCTGGAAAAAGTGAAAATACGAGGCGACATCCTACTGGGCAAGGTGTATGGATATACCGACAGATTCAGCGATATGAAGGAAGTGCTTCTAAGCAACACCTTCACGGTGGTTCCGTCGCTGCGCTACGGCTATGCCCAGAAAAACAACGCTGATATCCTGCTGGTGATCGACGCATTGGAGGTTGCCTACACCAATTCGTTGATCGATAGTTTTTGCATCGTTTCCGGCGACAGCGATTATACGCCTCTGGTGGGCAAGCTCAAAAGCATGGGCAAGTTCGTGCTGGGCATATCCCGAAGCGAAGTGGCCAGCACCATCTTCATCAATGCCTGCAACGAGTTTCAATTTTTGGAGAGCGTGGGCGGCCGCGCCAGCATACAGGCTGCCAAGAAGGCGGCTTCCTCCGATCCTTTGGACGAGGCGGAATTGAACAAGCTGATCGAGGGCATCTTTGAGGAGCAGACCGACGAGGATGAGATTTACGCCAGCGAATTGAAGGGCATTCTTTTGCGCCTTCGCCCTGACTTCAATGAAAAATCCTACGGCTGTGCCACCTTTGGCAAGCTGCTCTCCAAATTGAGCCAGAAATACGGCTCCATCCATGTAAAAAACGACAACTTCAATGTCATGGTGAGCCTGTCCACCAAGGAAGCGGCCGCCACTCCCCAACTCACCAAGGAAAACTGGAAGGAAGCTTTCAAAAATCAGCTCAATCGCTATAAGGAGGACGGTTTTGACCGCATCAACCCCAGCATTTTGAAATCCGACATTCAAGCCGCTTTCCCCGATTTCAGCGAGCGCTCCATCGGCTTCAAACGTTTCAGCGACGTATTGAAGCAATTGGAAAAAGACGGAGTGCTGGTGCTGGAAATGGACGAGCAAAAGACCATGCTTATCAAAGTGGTGTAATTCTTTCCTTTTGCGGATAATATGTGCATATTCCGGGAAAACGCGCATATACATCCTATTTGCCTTGTTTTTTTCATCCACAGCCTTTTGGGCACAGCCTGTGGACAGGGTGGATAAGAAGCATGAAGCACGGCGGCTTTGATCTGATGAGAAAAGCCACTTTTCCCTAAAAGCACACGTTTCCTGCCCAATGTATCAAAAAGCAAGGCAGGAAAAGGCGCTCAAAAATAGAATTCTTTTTAAGGCTCGGCTTGTCCCCCCCTTATTTTCAAGCAAAACCGAGCTTTTTCCACAAAAAAGGCAATGCGCTTTTACTTTGGGGACAAGCATAATATAAGTTTTCCACCCTATCCACATGACCTACGGCTACTACGGTATATATACACTACATCTACTTAAACAAAGGGGGATTCCCATGCGTTTTATATGCGGTACGTCGGAACTGCTGGAAGGCCTCAACAACGCTACCCGCGCACTGGCCATTCGGCCGGCTAAGCCTGTTCTGGAAGGCGTTTTTCTGGAGACGACGGAAGAAGGCCTATTTTTGACGTGCACCGATGGCAACCTGACCATCAAAAGCCAGGTGAACGCTCAAATTTCCCAGGAAGGGCAGGTAGTGCTCCCCGGCAGGCTGTTTACGGAGATCGTTCGCAAATTGCCCGGTGGGGAAGTGGAGATATCCGTCAATGAAAAGATGGCGGCCACCATCCGCTGCATGTCCAGCCGTACCACGCTGTCGGGTATGTCGCCGGTGGATTTTCCGCCGGTCAAGCCCATTGACGGCGGCAACATGATTTCCCTGCCCCAAAAGAACCTGAAAGAAATGATTTCCAAGGTGATCTTCGCCATTGCCACCGACGAAAGCCGTCAAATTTTGACCGGCTGTCTTTTGGAAGTGGCAAGCGACGAAGCCAGGCTGGTGGGGCTGGATGGTTTCCGTTTGGCGCTGCAGCGCATTCATGGAAATTTTCTTTTGCCCCAGGGCAAGGAGATTATGGAAGCAATCATTCCCGGCCGGGTGTTGGGTGAGCTTGGCAAGATACTCCCCGATGAGGACAAGCCTGTCCTGTTTACCATCGACAAGACTCATTTGAAGGTAGCTTTCGGCAAGACCGAATTGACAACCGTGCTCCTGGCCGGAGAATATATCAATTACAAGCAAATTCTCCCCGGCGACTGGCAGACACGGGTACAAACCAACCGGGAAACGCTGGCCAACGCCATCGAGCGGGCCAGCCTCATGGCCAGGGAAGGAAAAAACAATCTCATCCGCATGCACATCGATGGAAATACCATGGTCATCACCAGTAATGCAGAACTGGGCGATGTGCTGGAGGAGCTGGATATCCTGCTGGAAGGTAAGAGCCTGGATATCGCCTTCAATGCCCGCTATATCAGCGACGTGATCAAGAACATTGGCGACGAGGAACTTTCCCTGCGCTTCAACAGCAACGTTTCTCCCTGCGTGATCTGCCCGCCGGAAGGCGATCAGTACATCTACCTCGTATTGCCTGTTCGAGTATTCAACTAGGGGGCGCTGCCCCCTAGACCCCCGTTCAAGGGATATCATCCCTTGAAAATCCCATTAAAATATAGAATTCCAAAGGACTTGTCCTTTGGCGGGAGTGTAGAGGGCGGAGCCCTCTACTTCTTTACGAGGAGGGATAGCAATGGTCATCCGGCAGCTCAAGCTTGCGGACTACCGGAACTATCCCTCTGTGACTTTTTCTCCAACGGACGGAATCACTGTATTTCATGGCGCCAACGGCGCGGGAAAGACGAATCTATTAGAGGCCATCCATCTGTGCTGTCTGGGGCGGAGCCACAGAACCAGCCAGGACAGGGAACTGATACGGCAGGGGAGCCTTGGCGGCAGCGTCCAGGTGCAGGTGATGCGCCGTGATGGCCGACGGGAAGTAATGGTGAAGCTGTGGGCCCAGCAAAAGCGGGCCAAGCAGATATTTTTAAACGGCAAGCCTGCCGCCCGCATCGGGGAACTGATGGGGCATGTGAACTGCGTAATGTTTTCCCCGGAGGACCTGGAGCTGATCAAGGATGGACCGGTCTTGCGCAGGCGGTTTATGGATATGCAACTTTCCCAGCTTAGGCCATCGTACTTTTTTGCGCTGCAAAAATATGTGTCTACTTTAAATCAGCGCAATGCGCTGCTGCGTGCCATGGCCGCACCGGGAGCAAACAAAAATCCCGCCGGCCAGCTGGAGGTATGGGATGAGCAGCTGGCCCGGGAAGGCGCCACGATTACGGAGCACCGCCGCTGGTTTGCGGAAATTTTGAAGATCGAGGCCGGAAAAAATTATGAGCATATCAGCGGTTCCAAGGAGGAAACATTTGATGCCCAGTATGTGGGTGCACTCTTAAAAGCGGATAAGCTGTATGAGACGATGCTGGAGGGACTGTACAAATCCCGGCGGGAGGACATGCGCAGGTGCGTAACCCATTTTGGGCCGCACCGGGATGATTTGCATTTGACTATCAAAGGCCGGGATATGAAAAACTTTGCCTCCCAGGGGCAGATGCGCACTGCTGCGCTGGCCTTGCGGCTTAGTCAATTGACGATGATGAAGCTTGAAACAGGGGAAGCACCGGTACTTCTGCTGGACGATGTAATGAGCGAGCTGGATCCCAAGCGCCGGGCGCTGCTGCTTGACAGGATAGAAGGCGTACAGACGTTTGTGACATGCACAGACCGCGGCGATCTTTCCGGTGCAAAGGCCCAGGCGGTGGTGGAGGTCAAGATTGACAGGGAAACCGGCTGTGCCGTTCTTAATGATGAGCCACGGTAGTCACTGTGTTTTCTATAAATAAAAATCGAACAAGGTTTATCCGGTGGAAACAGCAACGCAAAACATGATTTTACGTATCCCTTTTGGCAGGGGTCTTCCCTGCAACTCCTTATTTACAGCCTTCACGCTGTAGAATAGAGGAGAACCAAAGAAACCATTTCTTTGGAAGGGAGGAATTCATTTTCCATGCTGTTTGCCACCAGGATAAACCTTGTTTTCATGCTTCGGCAGGCGTTGCCTCTCCTGCATCTCTTTCTGCCACCGGGGCGCGTGGTTGCAACGAATTCTACCACCTCGAAGCATCAATCCTATCTTGTCCGGAAAGAAAATTATTATACGCGGATTTTTTCAAGGGTTTTGCCGATGAAACCGGCGATCACCAAATCTGCTTTGTTGTCCATGGGAGTAGGCGTTTTGTTGAGAATTGCCATGTATTTGCCGCAAAACGCCTGTACGAATCCTGCTGCAGGATACACGGAAAGGGATGTGCCGCCGATCAGCAGCATGTCCGCATCGGCGATTTCCCGCACGGTTTGTTCCATCACCTTTTGATCAAGCGGCTCCTCATACAGTACCACTTCAGGCTTAATG
>JAEZQK010000011.1 GCA_023413135.1 Bacillota bacterium | reverse complement strand
CCCCCACGCCCAGCCCGGCGCCTGCCCAGCACAGCGGCTATGCCGCCACCCTGGGCGATAACGTGCCCATGCGCGGCGCGGCAGACCCCAACAGCATGCTGGTCAACATGCTGGCCAAGAACGTGGTGGTGTATGTCAGCGGTCAGGAATACCTGGATGGCGTAGCCTGGAATATCGTTCAGTATGCCGGCCAGTGGGGCTATATCCGGGCCGACCAGCTGCGCTGGCTCTCCCGCGAGGAGACGGAAGCGTACCTGAACTCCCTGAATACCCCCACACCCACGCCGGCAGCTACTTTGCCGCCGCTTAACCAGGACAGCCCTTCCAGCTACGGCTATGTAACCGTGTCCAGCGGCAGCGTCAATTTCCGTTCCACTCCAGGCGGGACCAAGATCGGAACATTGAACAACTATGCCTTTGCCTTGGTGCTGAGCAGCACCCAGGTGGACGGAAAGACCTGGTATAAAGTGAACCAGGCCGGCAGGGAAGGCTATATTTCCGGCGATTACTTCCATGTACTCACCCTGGCCGAGCTGGAGGATTTCCTGCAAAGCCCCGAATATAACCAGGGCGGCACAGGAAATACCGGAAACAATAATAATAACAACAGCGGAAACAATAGCAATAATTCCCCCACCTCTCCGGAGGATTGGAACGTGGGCACCTGGACCAATCCGAACACGGGATTGAACGCCACCTATGAGCCTTTCGATCCTTACGCAACGCCGGATCCCCTGCCCACTCCGTCTCCCAGTCCTACGCCGGAGCCCCTTGCAACCTTCGAGCCCCTGCCTACGGAGCCCCCGGTGGAAACGCAGTCGGACAGCCCCAGCTTCATATGGCTGGGATTGGGTGTAACGCTGTTGGGTGGCTTTGGTGGCTTGTACGCCTACGCACTGCATAAGTCCAACAAACGCAAGGCCGCTGCACGGGCCGCGCAGCGCAGGGCAGCCATGCCGCAGAATCCGCAAAGCGGCGCAAGGCCTTATGCCCGCGCCACCAACGCACCCATGCCCCCCACCGGAGCGCAAAGGCCGCAAACACCCGGCAGCACTTCTCCCTATAGCCAGCGGCCGGCGCCTACCCAGCCTACAGGCGCAGCCCAGCGTCCGGCAGGTACACGGCCTGCCCAGCCCGGAGCTGCACCTGCGGCGCGGCCCGGCCAGCAGCCCAGCGCGTTCGCACGGCCCACAGGCACACAACCCGGAGCTCAGCCTCCCGCTTCCTTTAGACCGGAGGCACAAGGAAGCTCTGCTGCCCCCGAAGGACAAGGCGGTACCACCCAGCATGGCAGCGCGCTGAACAATACCACCCGTCAGTCAAGGACCGCCCGCCATGCAGGCAATCCCCCCGCTGGCCAAACCCCGCCCACCGATACCAACGAAAACTTATAACAAGTAAATCCGGGGAGGCGCTGCCTCCCCGGACCCCCCTGCCCAAGGTGACTGAGCCGAGCGCCGCCAGTGGCGGACGAAGCGAGGCGAAGGAATCAAGCGAAACGAGCAATGCGAGCGGCAGCGAAGCAGTGCGACGATTGAGCTTGCGGAAAATCCCTTGGGTATCCCTTATTTAGGGGAAAATAAAACCTGCCCTCCCAAGCATGTGTTTGGAAGGGCAGGTTTTTAATAAACCAGGAACCACGTACTCACATACCCCGTGGCCCCGTCTACGCTGACCATCGTCCAATCCGTCCCCTTTTCCAGCACCGTCACCCCGGTGCCCACCGGCAGTTTCGTTTTGATGGAAGCGCTCCAACTGGGGCCTGAACGGAAATTGACGATGCTTCCTCCATTGGGGTTTTTCACCGTGGCGGTATACGGTTCGGCAGTCATCTTCAGATAAGCGGTCATCATATACCCCGTTTTGTCACCCACCTGTACCTTGCACCAGGTGTCGCCGCGCTGCAATACGGAAACAGGCGTGTGATTCCTGTACTTGCCCAGGACCGCAGCCGTAGCCGATGCAGTTTCCCGCAGATTCAATACCTGCGTATTCCTTGGGTTGTTCACTACAGCGTACTGGGAAGCGCCGCCGGCCTCGGTAGCAAGATATCTTGAAGCGATATATCCCGTATGGTTGTTTACGTGCACCTTGTACCACCCAGTGCCCTTCACCAGCACATCCACTTTTGTCCCTTCGGCCACTCCGGTGATCACCGTACCCGAATCGGTCGGCGACTGGCGCAGGTTCACACCTGCACCCGTATTGGTGCGCACAAACCGTGCCGCAATCACGGAATCGTTGCCGGCAGTCAAAAAGCTTTTCATCATGTAACCTGTCTTGCCGCCTACCTGCACTTTATGGAAAGTTTTACCCTCTTCCAGAATCGCCACCCAGGTGCCGGTTGGATACTTGCCTAGTATGGCAGATGTCAGGCCGGCGCTTTCCCTTAGGTTCAGTGTACCGCCTTTTACAGCCAGATAAGTGGCATCGGCCAAGGAGAGGGCGGGGAGAAAGCATAGCACTGCCGCCAGCAGCGCGGCAAGACCCCATTTGTATTCCCGGCGCTTTGCATAACTTTCCATGGCAGTACCTCCTTATCATAAGCATTCTAATATTTTTCTATTTCCTATTGACATACTAGGGAATATGCGCTATTATTTATTTCATACCTTACGAATAGGAATTGAGGCGAATGGCATGCGGTACCTGTATCCCGGCAATCTCAGCCCCATCCGCTGCATAGGCGGGCGAATGTGCTGTTGACGGTACGATGATTGAAGGCACATGGACTTCCTCCCAGGCAAATTATATAAACGCAAAGGAGCGTTACTATGAAAAAGCTGCTGTCCCTGGCTTTGGCCCTGGCCCTTGTACTGTCCCTGGCTTCCGCTTCCGCCCAGACACTCACCAAGGTAGTCATCGGCGCCACCCCCACCCCTCATGCCGAAGTGCTGGAACTGGTCAAAGATGACCTGAAAGCCCTGGGCTATGAACTGGAGATCGTGGTGTTTACCGAATATCCGCTGCCCAATCCGGCTTTGGCCGCGGGCGAGCTTGACGCCAACTACTTCCAGCACCTGCCCTACCTGAACGCCTACAATGTAACCGTACCGGAAAACGAGCAGCTCGTTGCCGCCATCGGGGTGCACTACGAGCCCTATGCCTTATATCCCGGCAAGACCAAGACGCTGGAAGAGCTGAAGGAAGGCGGCATCATCACCGTTACCAACGATCCTTCCAACGAAACCCGCGCGCTGCTGCTGCTTCAAGAAGCCGGGCTAATCACCCTGCCCGAGGGCACCACCCCCGACAGCAGCTTGACGGTGCTGGACATCACTCAAAATCCCAAGAAGCTGGACATCAAGGAAGTGGATGCCGCTACCCTGCCGGCCACGCTGGCTGATGCCGACTTTGCCGTCATCAATGGCAACTTCGCGCTGGACGCGGGTTTGAGCCCCGCCACCGACGCCATATTCGTGGAGCCCGTTGACAGCGATGCCGGCAAGACCTACACCAATTACGTGGTGGTCCGGCCCGAGGATAAGGACGCCGACTTTGTCAAGGCGCTTCAAACCGTGCTGCACACGAAAAAGGTGTATGATTTCCTGCTCACCAATGAAAACTTCAAGGGCGGCGTGATCCCCATCTTCACCCCGGCGGAGTAAGCAAAACCCTTCACACAAGGCGTTCGGCGTTTGCCGGGCGCCTTTTTCATGATCTGTTTGTATGGTATAATGTACATAATTGTTTGTCAAGCGATGGAAATTGCTTATGTCGAAAGAAAGCCGAAAGAAATTGTTAAGGGAACCGTTATGCGCAAATTATCCTTTACCGTCGAATCCCAGGATGATGGCAGGCAGCTCAAGCAGGTAGTGTTTGCCCGTTTGAATCCGGGCCGCCGCCTGTTCAGCAGCATCAAGTTTCAAAACGGCCTGCTGGTGGATGGCGTGCCTACCCATGCCGATCAAAAGGTGCATGCAGGACAGACTGTCACCCTCCTACTTAGGGAAGGCAGTGAATCCCGTCGGCTGCCGCAGGCCGTTCCGCTGACCATCGCCTATGAAGATGCTGACCTGCTTATCGTAATAAAGCCTGCCCCCCTGCCCAGCCAGGCGTCTTCCCACCAGGGAACGGACACGCTGGAAAACCATGTGGCGGCCCATTTGCAATCCGGCGGCCCTTTCATATACCGCCCCGTGAACCGGCTGGACAAGGGTGTCAGCGGGCTGATGGTTATCGCCAAAAATGCCTATGCGCAGCAGCAGCTGCAATATAAGCTGCATACGCCAGACTTTGTTCGGGAATACCTGGCGGTGGTGGAAGGTATCCCGCAGCCGCTATCGGGCGTTATCGATGCGCCCATCGGCAAAATCCATCCGAACGGCGTGAAGCGGTGCATCACCCCGGATGGGAAGCCCTCCATCACCCATTATGAAACGCTGCAAACCTGCAATAACAGAAGCCTTGTCAAATTGCGCCTTACAACGGGCCGCACCCATCAAATCAGGGTACACATGCAATATCTAAACTGCCCGGTGGTTGGGGATTTTCTCTATGGCCGGGAAACAGCGGAATTGCCGGGCCGCATTGCGTTGCACTCCTTTCATTTGGAGTGCTTGCATCCTGTGACCATGAAGCCGCTGTCCCTTACCGTGCCGCTGCCGGAGGAATTGGAAAAATTGATGAAAGAAACAAAGGAACGCCCCTGATAATGATCTCAAGCGCATTTATAACAATCATAACAGCATGTATGGATAAATTTATGATCGGATAGTATGCTTATCCGGCGTATCAATAGCCGGTGCATAAGCGGGCGATTGATAATCGCCCCTACGGCTGCAAAGAGTATATTGACTTTTCTTCCGGCTCTCATATGCCCCGGCAGAGAAGCCAATAAACAAACGACGTCGTAGGGGCGATTATTAATCGCCCGCCTGTGCCGGATCAATTCAGCATCGCTTCTTTCAGAACAAACACCTGTAGTTATGCTGAATGGATCAATTCATTTATGCCTTGCAACGGCATCTAAACAAAAAACTTCGCGACTCCGCCGCCAACCAGTCGGGCCAGCCTCACCTTCCACATACCCTTTTTCAAAGGGATATAATAGATGCATTTGGGCTCCAGCCAGCCCTTGCCCCTCCAATATTGATAATCATGCGGATTCTTGACCTGATACTCTGCCTTAGCCCAGCATATCTGCTGTACGCGGAACGCAATAAGGGAATACCAGCCGGGGTTTGTATCCGCGCCCCGCTTAAGATCCTCCAAAAATACCTCCGCCGCCCGGTGGATAGCTTTTTCATATTTGATCCGGATATCTTCCTTATCCATCAACGCACCGGTGCGGAACTTTGCTCTTCCCGCCACCCGGCATCCCCAGGCATGAAGGGCCGCATCCATGGTCCTAAGCGCATGGCCGGTGGAACCTCCGCCGGATGTGGTGATCAGGAACGCACATTTCCCCGCAAGCGCGGGACGGTGGCTGGTAAATGCCATGCGGTCGATCCAGTTTTTAAGGATGCCGTTCACATCCTCCACATACACGGGGCTTGCAAACAAATAGCCGTCCGCCTCCAGCATCTTGTCCCGCATGGACAGCAGATCATCCTTCAGGGGGCAAGAGTCTTCACCCTTGTCAAAGCAAAGCCTGCACCCCCTGCAGGTACGCACATCCACACGGCTTAAAAAGATCCTCTCGATTTCCAGGCTGATTTTAAGCCGCTCCGCCTCCTTTTGAAGCTGCTCTTCTATCAAGGAAGCTACGCGGCCGGTGTTGCCATCCGTTCTGAAACTTGAGACGATGGAAAGGATTTTCATGGAAATCTCCCTCTTTTGTACCGCCGTGTTCCGAAAATTCCGCCGCTTTATTACAGGATTTTCCTGCATTCCATATAGTAGCGTTTTTCATGGGCTTCCCCCATGGAAAAGGTCTTCCGGGGCAGCGCCCCATCCTTGCGCACTGCAGGCAGCAGCGCAGATTTATCAAGGCCGGGCACCAGGAAGCCCACCGCGTCCATGTCTTCGCATAAGCCGCGTACGGTGTCATCGCCATGGATATAGTCGATTTCCGCCTCCTTATGGCGGTATAAAAAATCATCCAGGAATTTTTGCAGCGTGCCCACCGCCAGGGAGGAATCGGGATGGTGAATATAAACAGGCGTTTCCGTTCCTTCCCGCACAACGGTAATAACATGATCGCCGGGCGCTTTTTGTGTTCCGCTCAGCTCCATGCCCCGGGCACGGCAGTATTCCACCCAGTCCCGCATCAGCATCTGACCATCTGCATGGAACACCACCCGGTGGATGGGATGGAAAAGCAGCGCCTCATCGTGTATGTTCTCCACCTCCACAAGCGCATGCCTTGCGGGATGCTTCGCGGCATCCTCGGGTGTAAGCGTTTTTTTCAACTGCTGCCAATGGGTTTTCGCGGTAGCCAAAGAGTGATTCCCATCCCCCACGGCCATCAAAAGCGGATTATCGGAGGGCAGCTTCGCCTTAAGTTTCGCCAGTGCGTTATAAATTCCACTTAAAAGGCCCGGCTCCGTCACCGCCCAGCCCCGCAAGCGGCCTCCCCCTGACATCAGCGGGAAGTCGTATAGCAGCGGGAGTTCTTCCCGCTTTGCATACAAAGGTTCCACCACGGTTTTTTGAATATCGTCCAGCAGCAAAAGCACATGGGGACTCTCCAACGGAGCGCCCGTTCTGACTGCAAGCCTTGGAGGGATGCGGGAGAGGATGGTGCCCTCCGTGGCCCGGATCATCGACCTTGAGCCCGCATCAAAATCATAGCTGTCCAAATCGGCGGCAGCCACCAGTCCCAGCCGTGATCCGCTTGATATCGTCCGCTCCGTCAGCACAAAGCCGTTTTTGACGGCTTCCCGCAAAACACCTTTTTGCATGTATTCCGCCATGGCCCGGTGGATGACCGGTACCCGTTCGCCGCTTTGCGCAAGATAAATTTCCGGCAGGGTAAAGCGTAAGGTGGAGGGCTTTCCCCCCACCACGCTTTCCACTTCCCGCCAGTACTCCGGTTGGGAAGTATACTGATCGCAGGCCACCACAGCCCAGGCGGCAGGGTCAACGCCTGCATCCGGCAGCAATATATCGGCGGGCGCAATCGCCACATGATCCCAGCATTCCATCATGGCGGATACCCCTTTCGTAAAACGTGCAAGTCAATTATTTTTTATCGTCCAGCCGGATGTCAAGTGATGGGTCACCCATGTTCGTCAGCAGCACAAACGCCTCCGCCGGGCCGGAAAGGTAGGCGCTGCGCTCCGTCTCCCCGGTGAGCATCACAGGCATCCTGTCGTGGATGGGCCGCACCTGCTTATCCGCCGGGCGGGTGAGCACGGTGAACACTTCCCGGCCATCCTCCAGCTTCTTGTACACCCCCGCCATATACATCAGGCGGCTTTGTTGAAGGCCGATGGCCATTTTATCCTTCGTCTTTTTTCCCAGCGGCGTATGGCGCCACTCAAAGAACCAGTTGGCGGGGATCATGCACCGCCCGGCCAGGAAAGCGGGCCGGAAGTAGGGTGACAGCGCCACAGTTTCCTGCCTGGCGTTGATGACGGGGCTTTTCTTCTCCCAGTGGGGAAAACCCCATTGCATCAGCCTTGGCGTCCAGCTTCCCTGCCCGTCGGGCACCAGTACCGGCGCCATCTGACCCGGGAAGATCTCCCCTTGCGCAAATTCCATCCCGGCCATTTTCTCCAGGATGGCCCGCATCTCCGGGTCATTTACATCCAGCATGAGATAGTATCTGCCGCACACTTTTGTGTCCTCCCCTCGAGCACATCTTATGCAAACAACGCCCTGATATCGGCCTCCGAAAGCTGGGTCGGCATTTCTTCCCCGGCGGTGATCAATTGGTCAAACAACGCCCGCTTCTTTTTGCCAAGGCGTGCCACCTGTTCCTCGATGCTCAAATGGGTGATCAAACGAATAACTTCCACCTTGCGGGTCTGGCCGATGCGGTGGGCCCGGTCGGTGGCCTGGTCCTCGGCGGCGGGGTTCCACCAGGGGTCGTAATGGATTACCATGTCGGCCCCGGTCAGGTTCAGCCCCGTGCCTCCGGCTTTTAAGGAGATGAGGAACACCTGTCCCTCTCCCGCATTGAACCCGTCGGCCAGCTCCAGCCGCTTGGCGGGGGGTGTCTCCCCGTCCAAATATAAGCAAGCAATGCCCTCCGCCTCCAGGTGGCGGCGCAGAATTTTGAGCATGCTGGTGAACTGGGAGAACAGCAATATCCGCCGCCCCGTCTCCAGCGCCCCCGGCAATATCTCCAGCAGCAGGTCCAGCTTCCCGCTGGCCCCGGAGTAGTCCGGCAAACATAGGGCGGGGTGGCAGCAGATTTGCCTCAGTTCCGTAATGGCGGCCAGCACCTCCGTGCGGCCCCGGTTGATGCCCTTGGTACGCAAAAGATCGTCCACCCGGCTGCGCAGCCGCAAAAGCGCCGCCTGGTATACGCGGGACTGCTCCAGCGTCATTTCCGCGATCAGCGTCGTTTCCAGCTTGTCCGGCAGCTCCGTCAGCACATCCTTTTTCAGCCTGCGCAATAGGAAAGGCCGTATTTTTTGCCTGAGGCTTTCGCTGTTGCGCCCGTCGCCATGCTGGCGGATGAACCTGGCGTAATGAAACAGATACCCGGGCAGCACGAAGTCAAAGATGGACCATAATTCCCCGGTATTGTTCTCCATGGGCGTGCCGGTCAGCGCCAGCCGCGTTTGGGCTTGAAGCTGCTTCACGGCCACCGCCCCTACGCTGGCGGCGTTTTTGATGTGCTGGGCCTCATCTAGGATGGCAAAACGGAAGGGAATATCGCACAGCATGGAAATGTCCCTTCGGATGAGCGGATAGGAGGTGATTACCACGTCCGCCTTCCCGGAAGATTTGATTTCCTCGATCTGCTCGGCCCTGGCGGCCTGGCTGCCGGAAAGCAGCAAAACGGAAAGGCCCGGGGCAAAACGCTTTAATTCCGCCTGCCAGTTGTAGCAAAGAGAGGTAGGCGTCACCACGATGGTGGGCAGGGGGCTGCTATCCTGTTTGGCAGCCCACCAGATCAATGCAATCACCTGAATGGTTTTGCCAAGCCCCATATCGTCGGCCAGCACGCCGCCCATGCGCAGCTTATGCAGCGACTGCAGCCAGAAAAAGCCGCGTTCCTGGTAAGGCCTAAGCATCTTTCCAATGGGCGGGGGGCAAGGCATGTTTGCTCTTGTTTCCGGCGCGGTCAGGGCGGCTACGGTATCCCGCACGCTGTCCTCCGCCTTTATGGGCAGATTCTTTTCCGCAAGCAGTGCGCTTAAATACATGGTGCGACAGGCAGCCAGGGACAGCGTGTTCCCGGTATTCAGATCAATGTTCTCCGCCTGGGCGCTTTCCACCAATAGGTCGGCGGCCTCCTGCCATTCCTCCATGGCGCCAAGATCCAGGAAGGAGCCGTCCTTTAGGCGGAAATACTTACGCCTGACATGCAGCGCCTGAAAAATGTTAAGGATCTCCTGGCTTGGCTGGCCGTCCTCCGAAAATTCCAGCAGAAGCTGCCCGCCGGATACGCGCATGGTCCCCTGGAATTTGGGCCTGCGGGGCGTCATGCGTTTAAAATCCTGGCTGGCAAATATCTCGCACAGGTTCATCAAATGGTGGACGCCTTCGGATACGAACTGAAAAATACTGTCCTGTCCGCTTAAGTACACCCGGCCCTTGCGTACGTGGAAACCGGCATTGGCCAGCTCGTCCAGCACGGCCCGCTCCGCACTGGCATCCCGCATGAGCAGCCTTAACTCATTTTCCGTTGCCTCCTGGTTGGGGGCCGCAAAGGGATCAATTTCATGGGGACCGTAGGCAAACACGGTGCGGGCTACCACATCCTGCCCCACCCGGTCCAAATATACCTTGGCTTTAAGCGGCGTGCGGACGATTTGCTTTTGCAGCGTGCTGTCCAGTTCCACCACGCCGGTCAGTTGCAGCCAAGGCACCAGCTCGCTGATGACACGGGGCGCTTCCTTGCCGAAGAAGTCAAAGGATGCGCTGCCGTCATCCTCCTGCCGAAATAGCACCGACGCAACGCTCTGCTGCATTTTATTCAGTGCCACCACTTCCCCGCTCAGCCATACATAGGCGCAGTCGGGGGTAAGGGGCATCCATTCCGCCGGAAGCTGGGCGGTGATGGTGATGCCACGGGCTCCGCCTGCCACCTGATAGGTAAGGGGGATCTCCTTTTCCTGCACCTGGGCCACGTGATGCGCCACGCCACTCACCGCCAGGCGAAAGGGCAGGTGCTTTAAAAGGTTCAGCAGCACAAGCGCAAAGCGGGGAGGCAGCCGCATGGTGCGGGCCTCCATGCCGTGCTGGGTGACGCCCACTTCCTTTTGCGCCTGGCACAGCGCCCGAAGCACATCCAGCACGCCATTTTCCCTTGGGGTGAAATGCATCCATTCCGGATGGAAAACAAACCCTTTTCCAAAAGGCAAGGATGTTTGATTGTCGATGGCGTCCAGGAATTGAGGCAGATTGCGCACCACATACAGCCGGTCTTCGCCAACCCGGATGCCTACGCGCAAGGCCGGCTGGCCGGAACCGTCCCGTGTGAGAAGCAGCGTGATCTCCATGCGCACGGTGCCGGCCTCCGGCAGCGCCCCCTCCATGGCCTTTAAAAGCAGGGGCCCGCCGAGCATGGCCTTGCGCCTTTCGATATCTTTCCAGGCCCCTGTTTCCCGGGCCATCAGCGTGGCGGCCACCACATGGCGGCAGGCGCCCAACCGCTCCTGTGTTTCGCAGGAACATTGCGCCGGCGCATCGGCCTTCAGCACCACTTCCCGGCGTGGCGTTCCGGCCACCAGAAAGCGCAGCGATTCCGGCCCGGCGAATATGAGCCGCACGCCGCCCCGCTGATACAAAAGGCTTCCGGCGTTGTACTCGTCTTCCCCGGCCAGCTGCCTAAGTCTTTGGGGTCCCTGGGACATTACGCCCTCACGCTCCCGACGATTGCAAAATAAAAAGATGGTCAAAAAAACGCGGTATCCTTATTTTATTCTGGCCGCAAAGGGCGTATTCCTGCCATAAAAACGGGAGCATTTCATTTTACAGGGCATCCACCTGTGGATCTACAGGCAAAAAATGCAACTCAAAAAAATAATACCGTCATTTTTTGATATGGATATATTTGAGAAAATCTTCGCATCATGCTATACTATGACCATCCGCGCCCGGCCGGCGCGATGAACAAAGAGGAGGAATCTTATGGAAATTGAGGCCTTCCTTGCCGAGGTATCGGCGCTGCCCGGCCTACCCGGCAATGAACAGGCGGTGGCGGAATATGTGAAAAAGCAGTTCGAGCCTTATTGCGATGAGGTTTTTATCGACTGCATGTACAACGTCATCGCCCACAAAAAGGGATCGGGACCCAAGGTGATGCTGGCCGCCCATATGGATGAAATCGGCCTGATGGTCGTGAACATCGAGGACGACGGCTGCCTGCGCATGGGCAACGTGGGCGGTGTGGACCCCCGCATCCTGCCCGGCACCCAGGTATGGGTCCACGGAAAAGAGAAGCTGTTCGGCACCATCGGGGCCAAGCCACCCCATTTGCTCACCGCCGAAGAGCAGAAAAAGAATTATCTGCGGGAAGACCTGTTTGTGGATGTGGGCCTTCATCCGGAAAAGGTTCGAGAGATGGTTCAAATCGGCGACCATATTACCTTTAACACGCCTGCCACAAAGCTTAAAAACAACAGGTTCGCCTGCAAGACCATGGACGACCGGGCCTGTGTAGGCATCATGCTGGCAGCGGCGGAGTGGCTTACAAAAATGCAGCACGAAGCCGACGTATATTTCGTCGCCACCACCCAGGAGGAGGTGGGTAGCCGGGGCGCCAGGGCCGCAGCCTTTGACCTTAATCCCGACATGGGTATCGCCCTGGACGTATGCCATGCCACCATTCCCGGCAGCCGCCCGGACACCACCAGCGACATCGGCAGCATGGCCACCGCTATCGGCCCTTTCCTGCAGCCCAAGCTTACGAAACGGCTGATGGACACGGCAAAAAAGCACAACGTAAGCTTGCAGACCGAGGTGGATGCCCGGAACACCCACACAGACTGCGATGAACTGCAAATCAGCCGTGCGGGTGTGCCCTCCATTTTGCTGGAGCTGCCGCTCAAATACATGCACACCACCGTGGAGACCATTGATCTTGGCGTCCTTTCGGAAGGCGGCCGGCTTTTGGCCCATTTCCTTGCTGAACTTGACGCCGGCTGGGAGGATGACCTATGGATTTAAAAGAACTCTGCCTCCTTCGTGGCGTCAGCGGCCATGAGCAGGAAATCCGCAAAGCGCTTATGGAAGCCTGCCGCCCGCTGTGTGATTCCGTGACCATCGACCGCATGGGCAACGTGGCGGCCTTCAAAAAGGGCACGGAAAAGGGTAAACCCCACATCCTGCTGGCCGCGCATATGGACGAGGTGGGCTTCATTGTCACCTCCGCTACCGACGAGGGGCTTTTGCGCATCCAGCCGGTGGGCGGCATAGACCCCAGGGTGGTCATCAGCAAGCGGGTGCTGGTGGGGGACAAGGCCATCCCCGGCGTCATCGGGGCCATGGCTATCCATTTGCAGTCTCCCGAAGACCGCAAGCGCGTCCTTCAATACGACAGCATCTATGTGGACATCGGTGCAAAGAATAAGGATGATGCGCTGTCGGATTGCCCCCAGGGCAGCTATGTCACATTCGATACGCCCTATGTACCCTTTGGCGATGGTTTCATCTGCGCCAAGGCGCTGGATGACCGTGTGGGATGTCTGTCGCTTTTGAAGGTGCTTAAGGATTCGTATCCCGGCGACATCACCTGCCTTTTCACCACCGAGGAGGAAGTGGGCTGCCGCGGTGCCACCGGCGGCGCGTTCAATGTAAACCCGGACATGGCACTGATATTGGAAGGCACCACCTGCAACGACTTGGGCGATGTAAAGGAAACCATGGAGGTATGCTGTACCGGGAAAGGCGTGGCCGTCAGCTTTATGGACTTTGCTTCCCTGGTGAACCGGCCCATGTATGAGGCCATTTTGCGCACTGCCAGGGAAAACAATATCCCCCATCAAATCAAGCGCAGCGTTTCCGGGGGCAACGACAGCGGCCCCATCCACAAATCCCGTGCCGGCGTGGCCACTTGCGTGCTCAGCGTGCCCTGCCGCTACATCCACAGCCCTTCCTCCGTGATAAAGGAAAGCGACGTGGATGCACAATACAGGCTGGCACACGACTTTTTGAAGCATCCCGTTGTGTGATGCGCAAAGGAGAGAATGCTTATGTTTGAACTTTTGAAAACGATCCTGGCCCCCGTTGGCCCCACCGGCGCGGAGCATACCGTGGCGGATGTAATCCGGCCCCTCGTCGTGCCCCATGCAACGAACATTCATACCGACGTGATGGGCAACCTGATTGCCGTCAAAGAGGGCAAGTCCGGCGGCAAGCGCATCATGTTCAGCGCCCACATGGACCATATCGGCTTTATGGTGACCGACATCGAAAAGGAAGGCTTCCTGCGCGTCATGCCCCTGGGCGGCATCAACATCCACGTTTCCCTGTCCAGGCGCGTTTCCTTCGCCAACGGCGTACAGGGTGTAGTGGTCAGCCAGCCCGTGCCGGAAGGCGAGACCCAGGCCATGAAGCACCTGTTCATCGACATCGGCGCCGAAAGCCGCGAGGAAGCGCTGACCATGGTGAATATCGGCGACGCAGCCGTCTACAGTGGGGAAGCATTCCGCCTGGGCAAGCACCGGGTATCCGCCCCCGCCATGGATGACCGCTGCGCCTGCGCGCTGCTGGTCGCCCTTTTGCAGACTGTAAAAGAATCCGAAAACACCATCATCGCCGTCTTCTCCGCCCAGGAGGAGGTGGGCATGCGCGGCGCCCGCACGGCCGCCTTTGCCCAGGAGCCCGATCTGGGCGTGGCCATCGATGTGACGCTGTGGGGCGATACCCCCGAGATGAAGCTCCCCGCACTGAAATTGGGCCAGGGCCCCGCCGTGAAGATCATGGATCAGCACAGCATCTCCAGTCCCATGGTCAGGGATGCCCTCTTTGCTGCCGCGCAAAAAGCCGGCATCCATGCCCAGCGGGAAGTGCTGCAAAGGGGCGGCACCGATGCCGGCGGCATGCAGCAGGCCCGGGGCGGCCTTTCCGTGGGCACCGTTTCCATCCCCTGCCGCTACGTCCATAGCGCCTGCGAAACAATCGATATGCGGGATATGGACGGTGCATTGAAGCTGCTTGCAGAGTTTGTGCAGATGAAGTTTTAAGGAAAGTATGCGGGGAGGGGTTTTTTGAAAAAAACCCCTCCCCGCTCCGACGGGCTCAATCGTCGCACCGGTTCGCTACCGCTTCCGGTGCTCGTTTCGCCCGTTTCCTCAGCCCAGCCTATTGCCGCCACTGGCGGCGGATGGGCCTCGTCACCCCACCAAAAAACTTCATATAGGGATAAAACAAAGTAAAATTCTGCAACAGCCTTTGATGGGAGTAAAGCCCTTTGGCTGTACCGCCCGAAGGTTTCCAAAGGGCTCCGAAGCCGAAGCGCCGCCTGTGGCGGATGAAGCGAGGCGAAGGAAGCTGGCGAAACAAGCGATGGGAGCGGTAGCGAACCAGCGCGACGATTGAGCCAGATGGGTAGGAAAGCCCTTTGGTCGCGCCCGCAGGCGCGAAATCCTTCCCAAGCATAAAATCAACGTTAGGGGGTAAGTAAGTGGCAGCAGCGGCATTTTTATTAGTATACCTTTTATGTGGCACTGTCATCGTCCGCTTTTTGCTGCCCTCCCACAAGCCTATTACCCGCTGGTGGCTGGGGCTTTCCC
>JAEZQK010000111.1 GCA_023413135.1 Bacillota bacterium | reverse complement strand
TATATGATTTAGTATCTTGCATTGCACCAAGACAAATGCTGATTGTTTCTGCGGAAGACGATAAATATTCAAAAGATGCGTCATATATTGTTGAAAAAGCCAGCCAAGCCTATTTAGAATATGATGCTTTACAAAACTTGTATCACAAGAGATATTCAGGTGGTCATGAATTGACGAAAGAGCGTTTTGATTTTATTATAGAGTGGATAGATTCAAATGCGAAACTGATGGATACATAAAACTAATAATTGAATAAATGAAACTTAATCTGTAAAGGAATTCATATGAGAATAATGTTAGCTCTTCCTGAGAAAGAAAATACTTTAAGTCAAATTTCGAAAATTCTAAAAAGTGATGCTGACCTCTATGTATTTCCTGAAGGATTTCTTAATAACGATACAATTTATGCCGCATTGAATATGATTAAAGATACCCATAGCTGTGTGATCACAGGATTTAAAGATTATCATAAAAATGGGCAGCAAAAGGCACTTGTAATTGAAGGTGGTGTTATTACTGATACATATACTAAATGTATCCTTACAAAAGGTGAAAAACAAAAAGGAAAAGTACGTGGTGCCAGCATACATTGTGTAAAAACAAAATTTGGTGTAATTGGAATTCCCATTTGTTATGAAATACATTTCCCCGAAGTTTCAAGAGTGATGATGATTGATAAACCATTATTTCTATTGAACTTAATTGGAACGGGTATGTATCATGAGCTGCAATATGAACAGTGGGTTACAATTGCAAAAACAAGAGCAATTGAGAATGAAACTTTTGTATTAGGGTGCTCCCATTATTGTGGACAAATTCCATTAGCATTTGCATTTTCTCCGTCAGGTCAGTGTATTAGTCTAAAGAAAAATGCTCCTGGAAGTATAATTGTAGAAATTGATCTAAAAGAATGCGATAAAAAGACCATTGGATATTGGGAAGACAGAGTGCCGGAATTATTTATAAATTTAAGTAGTATTTAAAATTATAATTTAGAAATATAGGAAAATGAGATTACGAGGTAACCACATGAGAAAAACGCTTCCGGATGTGGCAAACTATTTAAAACAAATAATGGTGCCTGGAACCATCGAAGCATATGCGATTAATCCTTTGTTTAAAAATGTTACAGTAAATGAAAACTTATATGAAGGGATTCATGCGTTTAGAGCCTTTTTGGTTCAGCTTTACGATTTTTTATACGTCAAAGGTAATGATTATGATAATAGCAAAAAAGTTGCCCATGAATATGAAAACCGCACCACGCTTTCGGTCTATTATCCGTTCCTGCACAATGTAAGCACCATATTAATGAACATAGGTTATCATGGCATGCCAGTTGAAAACGCACAGTCTCTCGCCTGTGGAAATACCGTATTCAATGGAAAGCTGTCTGTTACCAAAAACCTTGAATGCCTGCGGTTTCTTAAGGATTGCGGCATTTGCATTGACGGCATAGACATAAATGATAGAAAGCAAAACTTGTCAGACATCAAAACCATAAAGATTGCATATCCAGATAACCCCACTATGCTGACAGGTCTGAAGGTCATGGCAATCGCAGAAATGGACCATGGCACCCTCGTCAACCAGGATGTTTTTTTGCGCTGTGATTACAGGGTATTGAAAAAGGATGAAACCGATGTGCTTTCCATCGTGCAGGATACGATAAAGCCTTTATCCGCAGATGTGCAGGATTTCATTGTGCAACTGCATCAGCGCTATCTGGATAAAGGACTTACCTGCGTTGTGGAAGTAAAAGGGTTTCATATCTATATGAAGTATTGTTATAAACAGAAAGATTTATGGGGAATTAACGCTTCCCTCAACAATGGTTATCATTTCAATGTGAAACCGACAAAGACGCACGAATACACTGACATCATCAAAACGTTTCCTCCAATTTTGCAGGAACTGATTGCAAAGGGATATGGCTGCGGCAGAAAAAGAGAAATCGGTCATTGTGATGGCGGTTGCCGTGGACTTCCCATACCGCTTAATGATTCTGTTTTAGATATACGAGATGACATTGAAGCATGGTTTGATCAAGAATTGTCATGCTTGCAAAAGAAATAAACATTTTATTCATTGCGCCTTTCAAGCATATGCACGACAAATCCCAATTTGTCGGGTAGGTTTGAACTGTAAATTGTTTATATAATATACGAAAGGAGTTGAAACCCAATGTCCGAAAAAAGCAACGCCCCTTTGGATAAAGAGCAAGCGAAAATCGGTCCCCAAATAGAGGAAGAAATTCTCGAACTTCTTGAGGGTGATTTGAAGGAAACAGCTCTGGAGTTCGTCGCCTATTTGAGAACGAATCAAATGACACCACAGCAGTGGTTTGGTCCAAATTATTGGAGAATTCCTTATGAGAAAAATTATTTGTGCAGCATACTCATGAATAAGTATAAATGGCGCGTTTTTTTCTTTTCGGGTGAATACAAAGGCAAATTTGAGGAAGGGTTCATAAAAGCTGTTCAAGATAGTGTAATGCCTTGTGTATCTTGTACGGGTGACGATTGCCCAAAGGGAAAAGAAATGACGATTTTCGGCAAAGAATTTACAAACACATGCTTTCAATTCCCTGTTCAGTTTATAAATCCCAACTGTAGTACTTTGGAATATATTAAGGAATTGCTGGAATATTGGAAAGGGGCAGCGCCGCATAGTGATTCATGGCATTGTCGTTGATTTAGACAGGCTCGTCTAATAAGCATACCATAAAGCCGACAAATTCCAATTTGTCGGAAGGAGTACAAGAATAATACGAGAGATAGACAAAAAGGAATTTATTAAACGAGGAGCGGAGAAAATGAATTTCATAAATCCACCGACAGAATCACCTCAAAATGTTACCCACAAAACAATTTACAGCCAATTATATAATCACGAAGTCGGCTATAATATTTATCTGCCGCCCGGTTACGAAGAAAGCGGCGATAAGTATCCGATTGCGTATCATTTTCATAGCACGAGGCTGACAAATTCCAGTTTGTTGGGTAGTTAGAACTGCGGATTAATTATATAATGCGAGGAGAAAGAATGGCGACGCTACATTTAATGATTGGGCTGCCTTGCAGCGGAAAAACAACATATGCAAAAGAATTGTCTGTCAGGGAAAAGGCTCTTTTACTTACCCCAGACGTTTGGCAACTGAAATTATTTGGGCAAGACTTTCCTGGACCATATCACGATAAACGGCATAGTGATATTGAAAACATCATGTGGGATGTTGCAAAAAGTGTTCTTTCATTAGGGACAAGCGTCATTCTTGATTTTGGGTGTTGGGCGCGAGTTGAGCGGGATGATTTCAGGAGCAGAGCTAACAACCTGGGTGTGGACTTCAAGTTGCACTATATGGACGTTCCATATTCTGAATTATATCGCCGTCTGGAAGAACGAAATCAGAATCTTCCGGAAGGTGCGTTTGAAATCCCCAAAGCAGAAATGGATAAATTTATCACTATTTTTCAACCGCCGGCTGCTGACGAGCTTTTATAATCAGCTTCCTTTAATAAGCATAATGCGAAGAAGCTAAATTCCGATTTGGAGGTCCCCTCATGTCCCTTTGCACCCTTTGTCCCAGGAATTGCGCCGCCGAGCGCAGACCCATGGCGGGAAGCGGCTTTTGCCGCATGGGCAGCGATCCCGTGATCGCCAGGGCGGCGCCGCATTTCTGGGAGGAACCATGCATCAGCGGAACCCGCGGCAGCGGCACAGTATTTTTTACTGGCTGCGTGCTGCGCTGCGCCTATTGCCAGAACGGGGAAATCAGCCACCGGCTGCTCGGCAGGAGAATCTCCGTTCAAGAACAGGCAGATGTTTTCAAACATCTGGAAGGCGAAGGTGTGCACAATATCAACTTGGTCACGCCCACCCATTTTACGCCCGCTATCCTAAACGCGCTTGATCTCTACCGGCCAAATATCCCTATCGTATGGAATACCGGCGGCTACGAAAAGGCGGAGACATTGAAACTGCTGGACGGCAATGTGGATGTGTATCTCCCCGACCTGAAGCATTTTTCTCCGGCCATGGGCAAGCTGTGCGCCGGAGCGCCGGATTATTTTGAATACGCCTCTCAGGCCATCCTGGAAATGTGCCGCCAAACCGGCCCTGCCGTATACGATGCAGATGGCCTCATGCAAAGGGGAACGCTGGTGCGGCACCTGATACTGCCTGGCCTTACGAACGAGAGCATCAGGCTGCTGGACTGGGTCGCGGAAAACCTGCCTTCCTGCACCCCCATAAGCCTGATGCGCCAGTACGTGCCCATGAACGGCGTGAACATCCCTGGCCTGGATAGAAGGATCACCGAAAAAGAGTACAGGCGGGTCAGGGATCATATGCTGTCACTTGGCTTGCCTGGCTACGAGCAGGAGGCAGAAGCGGCGGATTCAGCCTATGTGCCGCCGTTCAGCGCCGAATAGTTTGCTTTAGTGGGGAGGTTACAAAGGATGATACCTGGCCGTGAAGAAGCTGAGCGCATTTTACTCGATGCGGAAAACTTGAATCCAGGGCCATGGGGAGACCATAGCAGGGTTGTTGCCGCTTGCGCCGAAAAAATTGCCGGGCTCTGTCCTGGCATGGATCCGGAAAAGGCCTATATTCTCGGACTTTTGCACGATATTGGGAGACGGTTTGGGCCAGGGCATCTCAGGCACGTATATGACGGCTATCATTATATGCTGCGTTCAGGGTATGACGAAGTGGCCAAGGTATGCCTGACGCATTCCTTTTGCATCCCTGATATTCATGACTATATAGGCAATTTCGATATTTCAGCCGACGCACAAAAGGAAATTGCAGTTAGCCTGCAAAGCGTGCAATTCAATGACTACGATTATCTGATACAGTTATGCGACGCCCTTTCCATGCCTGATGGCGTTGTGGATATGGACATCCGAATGGCCGATGTGGAAAGAAGGTATGGCTGTTACCCCACGGAGAAACGGAATAGAAACAAGGAATTGAAGGCATACTTCGAAAGTTTGGCAGGGAAAAATATATATGAGATCATATGTGACAATCGTGAACTATGGGGAAAATGAGCAGCATATAACAATGGCATTATAAGGAGATGGAAAGATGGCCTCGCCATTGTATGCGCTGGTGGAACGGGAAAAGCTTACGGATATGCTGAAGACCTTCCGCACCCTTATGGACCTGCCCATTCAGGTCATTGATGTCCAGGGCAGTGTACTGGAAAGCGTGGGGCAGATGCCCCGCTTTTGCCGTATGCTGGATGGCTATCGCACACCGCAGTACAATTGCACGCTGCTGCACGCACGCGCCGGCACAAAGGCGGCAGCCCTTGGGGAGTCCTATATATTCGCGTGTCCCGCGGGTTTGAGCCACATTGCTTTTCCCCTTCTTTACCGGGATGAGTGCTTCGGCACCATCCTGGCCGGGCCCTTTTTGATGGATGCGCCGGATTCCATCCTGATGCGGGAGATTGCCAAAAAGTTTTCCGTGCCGGCCGAGGGCTTGATCGACCTTTATGAGGAAAGCGCCGCCATCCGCATTGTACCCCCGGACATGGTCAACTCCATCAGCCGGCTGCTGTATTACTTGTTTTCCGGATTAATTCAAAGCAGCCTGGGCCTTTTGCGCTACAACCAGGGCCAGCTGTCCCAGCAGGCGCGCATTGGCGAAGCCATTCAGGCCTACAAGAGCTTCGACCAGCCGCAGGACTCCTATCCTTACGAGAAGGAGAAGGAACTCATCGCACAAGTGAAGGCAGGCCAGGCTGCCCGCGCCAAGGCGCTGCTCAACGATCTGCTGGGATACGTCTTCTTTTCCCAGGGGAACAGCCTGGAGAACATCAAGCTGCGGGCACTGGAGCTATGCTCGCTGCTGTCGCGTGCAGCCATCGAGGGCGGGGCCGCCACCGACAGCACGCTGAAGATGAATAACCAATTTTTGAAATCCCTCCAGGAGATCGCCACGCTGGAGCAGCTCTGCTATGAATTGCAACAAATCATGGACCTGTTTTGCAATAACATGTTCGACATCGTGCATAGCCGCAGCAGCGAGCTTGTCAAAAAGGCGATGCAGTTTATCTATGCTCACTTTTCCACAAACCTTACCCTGGAGGAGGTGGCCACCCACGTGTACCTCAACCCCGCCTACTTTTCCAGCGTCTTTAAGAAGGCCTGCGGCTCCTCCTTCAAGGAATACCTGAACATGGTGCGCGTGGAGGAGGCAAAGCGGCTGCTGGGCAGCACATCCTATACGATACTGGATATCGCCATCACCGTAGGCTTTGAAGACCAGAGCTATTTTTCAAGGGTATTCAAGCGTGTCTGCGGGCTCTCGCCCAAGCAATTTCGCAAGTAACAAAGGGCCTGCATATTTTGTGCACTCCGCTTCATCGTGTCATGTGCGCAACCCCTCATTTTCCCACGCAGAATTGAGAGAACACCTGATCCAAAATACGCTCTTCCACCTCATCCCCGGTGATTTCCCCAAGAGCAGCGAGGGCGTCCCGCAAATCCACGGCGGCAAGATCCAGGGGTATATGGGAGGCCAGACTGTCCGCCGCCTGGCGAAGGCTCCACGCCGCCCGCCGGGCGGCGGCAAGATGGCGGGAGGTAGTCAGCGCAAGGCGGGATGGCTCCCCGGCCTTTTCCGCGAGATATGCCTTCAGGACGGCAAGCCCCTCCCCTGTCCGGGCGGATAGGCTGATCACAGGGGCAGAAGGGCACAATTCTCTTATTTTTTCCGCCGCCACCATGGGCGCAAGATCGCTTTTGTTCAGCACCACGGCAAACTCCCCCTCCGACGGGGAAAGCAGCAATGCTTCATCCGCCAAAGACAATGGCTGCCCGGAATCGATGACGAGAATCACCACGTCCGCCCTTGCCATGGCCCTTTGGGCCCGGCTGACGCCGATCTTCTCCACCGTATCTTCCGTATCCCTAAGGCCTGCCGTGTCGCTTAGCGTGACCGGCAGGCCGTTTATTTCGATGCTTCCCGTAAGAATATCCCTTGTGGTGCCCGGCACATCGGTGACGATGGCCCGCTCCTCCCCCAAAAGAGCATTCAAAAGTGAGCTTTTCCCCACATTGGGCCGCCCGCACAGCACCACGTCCATGCCCTGCTCCAGCATTTTCACGCCCCGCTCGTCGCAGGCATCCTCCAGTTCTTTTGCCAACATCAAAGCACCGTGGCGCAGGCTGCTGGTGGCTTCCTCTTCCTCCACCTCCTCAGGATAATCGATGGCAGCCTCCAGCCCGGCCACGAGGCCATAGAGCTTTTCTAGGACCTCCCGGATGAACTTGCTGGGTCCGCCCTCCAGTTGGCGCATGGCGGCCTTTGCCGCCTGATGTCCACCTGCTGCGATCAGGCCCATCACCGCCTCCGCCTGGCTCAAATCCAGCCTGCCATTTAGAAACGCCCGGCGGGTAAACTCCCCCGGTTCCGCCTGGCGTGCGCCGGCCGCCAGCGCCAGCTCCAGAGAACGCGACGCCATCATCCGCCCGCCGTGGGTGTGGATCTCCGCCACATCCTCCCTGGTATAGCTACGGGGGGCACGCATCAAAACAGCCATGGCCTCATCGACCTTTTCATTCCCTTTGACCACATGGCCGTACACCAACAGATGGGAAGGGAATGTTTCCCCTTCCCCCTTGGCCGGTCGGAATACGAAATGCAAAACAGCTTCTGCCCGGGGGCCGCTGATGCGCAGGATGGCAATGCCCCCCTGGCCCGTAGCGGTAGCGATGGCGGCGATGGTATCATCAAAGTGCATAGGCTCCTCCTTGCTTACGGCCGTCTCCAGAATTCCTCGCAGGAAATATCCTCCGCCCAGGGAAAACTTTCCGCCGCCAGGCGGAAGGCCTCCCGGCCCTGCCAGGGGATACCGGCGGATTTGGCGGTATCCTGGATATGTTCGATCCATTTGGGCGTATATCCGTGATGGCCCCAGAGCATGGTCTCCAGCACGGATCGGGCCATTTCCGGCGCGGCCGCGGCCAGTCCGCCTTCCACATAAGCCCTTTTCAGCGATGCAGGGTCATAAGGCACCGTATAGGGGATCACCCGTCCGTCCTCCCACATGGCATAGGCGGCTTGGCAGCCGCGCCCGTCATCCAGGATGCCCAGGCTTCCGGGGTTCACAAAATGCCTGCCATGAGCGCGCACCTGCCAGGGCGTATGATAATGGCCGCACACCAGCCACTTCACATCCAGCGAGCTCAGAATCGCTTTCATCTTTTCCGCATCCGCAGGCGTAAGCAGCGTACCGACGCTGCCCGGCACGGCATGGGTCAAAAGCAAATCCTCATGGCGCACTTCCCTGTCAAAGTCCATGGACAAGCCCGCAACCTCGCGGGCCGTCCACGTATGCATGGACCAATTGTAGGCTTCATAAAGCGCCTGTTCGCCATTATGGAAACGAACGATCCGTTCCTCATGATTACCCATCAAAAGCTTGACGCTCCAGTCCTTTAAAAGCGCCATCGTTTCCCGGGGCTGTGGGCCGAAATTCACCTGGTCACCCAGGGAGATATAGCCTTGCGCCCCCTGGCTTTTGGCCTTATGCAGCACAGCTGTGAGGGCCGGCAGGTTGGCATGGATGTCCGTCAGAATACAAAGGCGCAAAGATGCTCCTCCTTTTGCATGCTTTAATCCCATGATACCCCATTTTCCCCCGTTTTGAAAGCTTCATTTGACGGGCCTAAGCCCGGCGTGGCATAATGAGCTTGGAGGGGTAAAGATGGGAGAAGTCACCATCCTGGGGGGGCGGATGCACAGGCTCCTGCCCCATATCATCACAGAAATAGGAAAGCTTTACCAAAGCAGCGAATCCTGCCTTTTGCTGGTACCGGAGCAGTATACATTACAGGCGGAGGTGGAACTTACCCGCCGCCTTAACCTGCCCGGCTTTTTTAATATCCAGGTGCTATCCCCCTCGAGGCTTACCCAAAGGATTTTCGACGCGGCAGGCACCGATTTAAGGGTCCCCCTGGACAGCCGTGGCAAGCGCATGGCGCTGAGCCGAGCAGTTACCCAGGTGCAAAAAGAGCTTGTCTATTACCGGCGCGCCGCCGCCCATACAGGCTTTGTGGAAAAGATGAGCAGCCTCATCGCTGATTTCAAGCGTGGCCGTTTGACAGCGGATGGCCTGCTTGCCCATGCCACTACCCTTCCCGCCGGATCGCTTCACCAAAAGCTGACCGACATCGCCCGCTGCTGGCAAGCCTATGAAGCGCAGCTTTCCGGCCGCTTTGTGGACGGAGAGGACGTGCAGGACGAGGCGGCCAGGAGGCTTCCCCAAAGCAGGCTGTTTGAAAATGCCTACATCTTTGCCTATGGCTTTGATATTCTGCCTCCGCAGCTTTGCCAGCTTTTGTGCGCCGGGGCACAGCTTTGCGCCGGGATGACCGTGGCCCTTACCATGGATCAAAACAAGGCCCGGGATGGATATCTGTACCTTCCGGCCCGGCAGAGCGCACAGCGGTTTTTAAGGATGCTTCAAACGCAGAATATCTCCTGCCGATGGGAATATCTTAACGAAACGCACCTTGACGCAGCGAAAGAAATCGCCCATTTGGAAAAAAACCTGTTTGCCCATCCGGCTTATGCCTATCGGGACAAGCCGGAGGCCATCTCCCTATTTGCTGCCCCCAACCCTTATGCCGAGGTCCACGAGGCCGCGACGCAAATGATCAAACTCTACGAAGCGGGCATCCCCTGGGGCGAAATGGCGGTAGCGGCGGGAAGCATGCAGGCTTACGGCTCCATCTTGAGCGCGGTGCTTACAAGCTACGGTATCCCCTTTTATCTGGAGGAAAAGGTGCCTGCTGCCTCCCATGGGCTGATCCGTTTCCTTACGCATGCCCTCCGGGCGGCCTCCAAGGGATACTCTAGGGCGGAAATCCTGGCCTGTTTGAAGTCCGGCTACGCTCCCGTCTCGCCGGAAGACTGTTATAGGTTGGAGAATTACGCCCTCGCCAACGGCATCTATGGCGATAGGTGGCGCAAACCTTTTACAAGGGGCAAGCAAGAGGAAGCGGCCCAATTGGAGCCTGCCCGCCGGGCTCTTATCGGCCCGCTGGAGGAAATGCAAGCCGCGCTATCCAAGGCCAAAGAAGCCACCGAATCGCTGCGCGCCATCTTCCACCTTTTGGAGCAGGTGGACGCCTACAAGACGCTTATGAAGGAAGAGGAACGGCTGCTGCGCCTGAACATGGCCGCCCAGGCTTCCCAGATAAGGCAGGTCTGGCAGTTTTTGCTGGGTACGCTGGACCAGATGCACGACCTTTTAGCCGGCCTGCGGGCTCCCTCCACCCAGGTGGCCGCCTGGCTGACCGCCGGCTTTTCCGCCGGGGAGTTAAGCGCCCTGCCGCCCACCCCCGATACGGTGGTGTGCGGCGAGATCGGCCATGTGATGCCAGGCAGCATCCGGGCCATGTTCGTCATGGGCCTGAGCGACGGCCTGCTGCAATCAGAAAATGGCAGCCTGCTTCGCGATGAGGAGCGGGAACAGTTGGAAGCATTGGCAGATACCCATCTGGGCCTGAACGGGGACGGGCGGGACCATCTGGCACGGACAGACCTCAAACGGACGCTGACACTGCCCTCCGAGAAGCTGTTTTTGAGCCATGCCCAGGCCACCCAAAGCGGCCAAAGCCAGCGGCCGGCCGGATTTTTGACGCTGCTGAAAACACGCCTGTTCCCACAGCTTGTGGAATTGGGCGGCGTCACTGGGCCTTCCGGCCCCAAAGAGCCCTTGGCTCCCATCCCCGCCCTTAACGGATTGGCACTGCGCCTTAGCACGCTATGGGACGGTGCGAGCCTGGAGGAGGCCCTTCCCGAGCCTTGGATGGACGCCTGGGCCAGCTTGTACTCAAACCCTGATACGAAGCAGCAAGCCCTGTCCATCGTTCAGGCGCTTTCTGAAAAGCTGGACGCCACATCCCTTAAGCCCGCCACGGCCTTGAAGCTGTTCGGGCATCAGACCATGTCCGTCAGCCGACTGGAGGAATACGCACAATGCCCTTACAAGCATTTTGTGCACTACGGTTTGCAGCCCGTGCCCAGGAAGGAATGGGCATTGACCACTGCAGACGTGGGCACATTCTTTCACGGCGCCTTGAAGGACTTCATGGGAAAGACGGCGCAGCATACCTCATGGCCGGACATTGACCGGGCAGAATGCGACGGCTTGATGAACGAGGTACTTTCTCCCATCGAAAAAACTTGGTCGGAGGGGCCGCTGGGTGAGAACGCCCAAACCAAAGCCCTTGGCAAAAAGTATCTTCGGATCATCCGCCGGGCCGCCTGGATGTTCACCCAGCACATGAAAAGCAGCAGCTTCCGCCCCCGCATGGCGGAGGTCGGTTTCGGCACCCCCGACAGCCCACTGCCCCCCATCCGCCTTCAAATGGCCGACGGGACGCAGGTTCTTTTGCGGGGCGTGATCGACCGGGTAGACCTGTACGATGAGGAAAGCCTCTACCTGCGCATAGTGGATTACAAAAGCGGCCACAGGGAGCTGGACCCCACCCAAATCTATTGGGGGCTCCAATTGCAGCTTCTGTTATACCTGCTGGCCTCTTTGAGCGCAAAGCCCGGTGCGGAGCCTGCCGGGGCATTTTATTTCCATATCGATGACCCGCTGGTAGACCTGGATGAAGGCCTCAAAGAGCGTGCTGAAAGGGAGATTGCCCAGCTTCTTCGGCTGCGCGGCATCGTACTGTCCGATGTCGCCGTGGTGGATCTAATGGACAAGGATGGTACAAGCATGAAGCAGGTATTCAACAAGGATGGTTCGCTGTCCGCCCACGCATCCGCCGCTTCGCTTGAGGAAATGTACGGCCTTTTGAACCATGCCAAAAGGACTGCCGAGAAATTGGCTTCCTCCATGCGCAAGGGCGACATTGCCATCACACCCGCCAGAACGAATACGTTCAGTGCCTGTACATTTTGCGATTATGCGGGCGTTTGCCGCTGGGATGCGCGCCTCCCCGGCGCCAAGCCCAGATTTTTAAGCCCCTTGTCCCTGGAGGAGCTGAAAGCGCGGACATCCCCCGGCGATTAGACGGATATTCGTTTGCATAAAAGGAAAGTTTGCGTTATAATACCAATAAGGGAAATTGAACGAAGGAGGCGCTGCTCCATGATTCAGATCATACATGGCAAAAAGGGCTCGGGCAAGACAAAGCGCATCATAGAT
>JAEZQK010000106.1 GCA_023413135.1 Bacillota bacterium | reverse complement strand
TGGAAATACCCCAGATGGTGCGGGTATGGGGGGCTGGGGGCGCCGCCCCCTGCACCCCCGCCTAAGGGATACATCCCTTAGGAATCCCCAATTTTAAATATTCTATTGGGGCTGTTGTGAGATGTACCAGCAATTTGTAGTGCACACAACAGCCCCATTTTCATTTTTCGATCATGTTTCTGCCCAAACGGAGGGGTGAAAATGCTTCGGTTGACTGAATGGCCATATATACAGGAAGTTTCCCTTACCGGGAACATGGAAGCTGATATGGCCCGTCTTCTCTCCCTCAATGGAAAGCAGACAATAGCAACACATTGCACCGTCGTTGCAAAAATGGCGGCGCAATTGGCCGCACAATTTGGTATTGACCGAGCGGCCGCTTCATCGGCCGCTCTACTTCATGACATATCTGCCGTACTAAAGCCTAAGGATATGATGGAATATGCCCTCTATCTCCATTGGCCTATCGACGAAGCGGGAAAAAGATATCCCTTCCTTTTGCACCAGCGCGTTTCTGCCGACATTGCCAATGGCGTTTTTCAAATCCAGGATGAAGGCGTGCTATCCGCCATCACCTGTCATACCACTTTGAAAAGCAATCCCGCCCCGCTGGATATGGTTTTATTTTTGGCCGACAAGCTGGCCTGGGACCAGGAGGGCATACCGCCTTTTTATGGTTTGATTCAGCAAGAACTTAGGCATTCTCTTTCTCGTGCAGCACTGGCATATATCAACTTTGTGCTTGACCATGGAATGATACTATTTCCCCATCAATGGTTGCTGAATGCAAAAGATTGGCTTGAAGAAGCAACACACTAGCCAATGCGTAATCGCGGCCTTGATGCCTTTGGGGGGAAACTTTATTCTACCATGCCGAACCTATAAGCGAGTCCAACCACGCACACTGTCATCCTGAACGAAGTGAAGGATCTTGGTTTTATTGCTGCGCCAAGATCCTTCATCGCTCCTTCCATCTGGCTCAATCGTCGCACTGCTCACTGCCGTACGCATTGCTCGTTTCGCCAGCCTCCTCCGACTCACTTCACCCGCCACAGGCGGCACTTCGGCTACTGAGCCTCAGGATGACAGTGAGCGGAGTTTGCTTGTATTCTATTACATTTGTTTTCATCGATGCATTTCAAGCAGACTCGCTAGGATAGCACGATACGGTAAGGTGGGCCGGACCCGGCATCACACCTCCTGCCCACCCTCACCCCACAGATCGAGCTTTCTCATAATCTCCGCATGCGTTTCATAGCAGATATAAGGCAACTTCCCGCCAAAAACTTTTTCCGCTTCCGCAAAGCCCTTGTCAATGGCTCCCTTCAGTTCGGCAAGTTTTGTAGGATCGTTGCCTGAAATGGCAATGGCGAAATTCACGATCCTATCGCTGACGGCTTTCACGCTGAACTCACCATCATCCAAAAGGGTAAGAGCGGCTTCCTCTGCCGGTTTCAATTCGCTGCTGTCCGGGCGGTGCTTGCCTGCCGCCCTGCCCGCCGCTTCCCTTTGTTTGAGCAGCATTTGCCGGACCAGTTCCCGAAGGCCCGTAAGAGTTTTCTCCGCATGCGCCATCAATGCGTCAATTTCGGAAGCATTCGGCCCCTTTCCCTTTGGCCTAGTATACAGGAGGGAAGGAGTCTCAGTGGCGCCAAGCTCCACCATGTCAACATTCTTTCGTGTCTGTTCCGGTTCCGGCGGCAACGAGGCCAGTTTTTCCTTTGCCTGAACCTTGCTTACCTTGCTTATTTCCTGTTGATTCGCCTTGATCTCACGGATCACGCCTTTCCCCTCCCGTCGATTCTGTTTTTATCTTATATATCGCATACGGGCAGGGATTTTTTAGCAAAAAAGCTATGCCGCATCATGGCAGGGGTTGTCCTTGCCAATATCGGGCCCGATTGTCTGTTTCAACGGGCAAAAATAAGCCCCACGCCACTTTCGCAGCATAGGGCTTGTTTATTGGCAGCCTTTAGGTAAAGTACAATGAATTTCGATGAAGGTACAATAAGTTTCGCAAATAGAGACGGAGTGGGAGATTTCACCCTCCCAATTCAACCTGCAGCCGTTCCCCAAGGGCGGCGGAGACGCGGGCAGCATATTCCATAAATGCCTCCCATACCTCCGACAGTTCATCGGTGCTGATCGGACGATTAGGTTCAAGAGCACCGCTTATCGCTTTAGCAATAAGATCGCCCATCTCCTCATCAGAAAGCCGGTACTCCTCAGGTGCGACGGGAGCCACAACAAAAAAACCCATTGTAACCGCAGCAAGAATATTCAACTGTTCGGTCAAGCTGAGGTCTTGCCGAATAAGATGCCGCTCCTGCAAAAACTCAAGATACCATTTGAAGCCCTCGATCTTCTTGACAAAGGCTGCATTACCTTGCTCCCGCTCCAGCAGCTTTCCCCAGATATTTATATCGCCGACAGCGAGCGCTTTGAGCAATGGCCGCTTCATAAGCGCCAGTACCGTATGCTTAATGATAGTACCGAGGCGGGCATTTTCAGGGCCATCAGCGATCCGCCGCTCAAAATCTTTTGCAAGCTCCACCTGCTCACGGCAAACCAGGGCAGCAAACAAATCCTCCCGGGTTCTCCAGTGCAGATAGATCGTACCCTTGCCAACGCCCGCCTGCTTTGCAATGTCATCAATGTTGGACTTGTTGTAGCCCCATCGCTGCAGGAGCTCGGCCGCGGCATCCAAAATGCGGTGGGCCCGTTCCAGACGCTCCTGTGATGGGGCCGTTTTGCCCCGCCCATGATCCATTGAGATGTTCCTCCCGATCAAACCACGCTTTTGCCCAAAATGCCGGGCGCAGTCCATTACACAATTATATATGGCACGCCCGGCCTTGTCCAGTGAACATCCACGCCCATCGGCACGTTATAGCAAGGAAGCAAGCATCAGTATGAATCCCGCCAAAGCAATGGGTGCGCGCAGGGAGTTGCCCCGCCCAAGAGCCTTGCGATGCATGTTCAGTTTCGCAGCATCGCCAGAATCAGTCTCCAGAATTTTCTTGTATAGCGATGTGGTAGTAAATCTGGACGCCACAATCGACAGATTAAATACGAAAAGCCCGGCAAGGAAGAGCACATCGCCAAACCCAAAGAAGATTGGGTAGATGAATATGCCAAAGAAAGGGATACTTTGCGAGGCCACAGCAAACACGGAATATCCTCCGCGCTTAAATTGCAATGGCAAGAAACGGGCGAATTCTCTTTCGGTCATGTCGTTGTAGATCCTTTGCAGTACATCAGCTACAAACAGCAGGAGCCCAGTGAAAAGACCGGCGGAGCCTAGAAGAACGAGTTGGGTCACCATTTTGGCAGACATAACAATCCTCCTTATGTTGACCATATTTCTCATTTGGTCAACTGTATTATGGTCACATTATATACCTGAGTAGCATACAAGTCAAGCATATGACCATAAAAACACCCCTCCAGATTTTGGCTGTCTGGACGGGTACTTTTCCTGCTTCTGCAAGCTTAATTACCATACTGGCCCATGATCGGATTAGCGATAACAGGATTCTCCTCAAAAAATTTGCCCCATGCCGCTTTCACGGCATGGGGGGCTTTTCATTGATTATTCCAGTATGATCTCATACACACAATGCTTGCCGCCGCGCAGCACAGACTCCACGACCCTGGCCTTCACCGGCCTTGCAAATACTTTGGAGAACATCCGCTCCGCAAAGCCCTCCGAGCAGTTGCACAGGTTGGGTGTATGGACCGCTCCCGCCCGCTTAAGCGGGCAAACACACTGCGCCTTATTCTCGTCGGCGATGATACGCTTCCCATCCGGGTCAATGGTCACGATCCAATTCCATTTCTCGTGGAGGAAGCCATAAAACGCTTCCGGCTGGCCGATGAAAGGCTTCATTATTTCATCCATGCCAAGTGAGTCATAATGCGTTTTACTGCACTTTTTGATGGCATCCTCCATCCCCATTGCCGGGTTTGCCTGATGCACGGTCATCAATTCGTTCAACCATGAACAGACAAGGTCCACATCCCTATTCCCGCAGCAGGCTCCCGTTTCCTTGCAATGCACAGAGCACCCCATTGGTACCATCCCCCTGTTTTGACATATATCTTTATGAATTCATACCAATTCGAGATTATTGCATCGTTGACGTTATCTTTGGACATATACCATACCATCTTCGCAGGATAAGTGTAGGCGGGGGTTTGCTCCCGCCGTCCGTACCAAGCATAGGCAGATCAGCATAGCATCGCTGCATGCGGCGGGAGCAAGCCCCCACCCTGAATCAAACCCATCGATGCATGTATGTTTGATAGCATCACAAGGCGAATAAAAGACTTAACAATGATCATGTCCAGTATTACTGCGGCGCAGTTATGAAATCCATCAGCTCCATCGGCCTCTCCGCAGTCCCGAAGCCTTCCATGCTGTCCCGCTTAATTGGGTGGCGGTTGGTATACCATTTGGCTTGCACTGCAGCCATGCCGGCCGCGCGGGCGCCTTCCAGCTCATTGCTGCCGCCATCGCCGGCAAAAAGACACTCCTCAGCCGTAAGGTGCAATCCCTCAAGTACCTTCCTGTATATTAGAAGATCCGGCTTCGACAAGCCGGCTTCGTAAGAAAGAACAAGCGTATCGAAGAAGGAACAAAGGTGGCTCTGCCGGATGGTTGTGACTTCTTCCGACGAACAATTGCTAAGTATGGCCAGGCGGATTCCGTGCGTTTTTAGTTCCTGCAGAAGCGCAATCACCTCAGAATCTATGCAATCGAAGCAGGCGGCCTTTGTGGACATACGTCTGCCAGTCACGTAAGCAAGCTGATCTGGCGCAAGCGTTACGCCGCATCGTTTACAAACATATTGGATAGACTCTTCGAAGCTGACTTTGCCTTGATACCTGCCGTACGCATTCTCTTCCCAATACTGGTTGAACAGTTCATAGTCCAGGCCAAGGTCCTCGCTGATCTTTCGCTTGGTGTATTTCTCATGACCCCATTCCGTGATGAGCGTCTCGAACAGGTCGAATATAACAGCTTTGATCATCCTTCACCCATCCTTTGTATCTTCACAATAATACTGATCATATCACAAGACATACTAAAATCCAACATTTTACTGTGATACCAGCTCAAACAATACTGTTTTCGGGTTAACATACATTCCTCCGGCCTATCGATCGCCGGTGTATTGCGGGCGATTAATGATCGCCCCTACGGCGCCGTATGCTTATTGGCTTCACTGCCGCGGCATATGATAGCCGGAAGGAAAAAAACAAGACGGTCTGGTCACATTACAGCCGACATCTAAAAAAGTAAGCCCCCATACCGCTTTATGCAGCATGGGGGCCGTTTCATTGGTAGTCTTTAAGCGGATGCCACTGAAAAGCAGTCATGCATCTGCGATGCTATTACTTGCCTTCCTTGATGGCAGCCAGCTTATTTTGGATCTCGCCCATGTAGAAGTTCACAACGTCATCATAGCCGAAAGCCTTGCACTTGTCGACCATTTCCTTCCACAGGGTTTCAAACTCTTCATCGCTCTGGGCGTATACGCACTTCCAGCTGTATTCCTTCATAACGGGAGCAAGCTGGGCACGCTTGGTCTTGATGTCTTCCGGCCTGTCGGCGATGGCGTATTGGGTCGCCGGATGCAGGGAGAAGCGGCCCGTCTGGCGCAGGTACTCCACGCCGGTCTTGGCGCCGCTGGCGTACTTCTCGCTCCACTCATCCATCAAGGTGTTTTGCAGCTTGGCAATGCCATCCGGCCACGCGTCATGATTGTAGCAGAAGCCTCCCTCGGGATCGATGGCGTTGAGCAGGATGGTGGTGTTGTTCAGCGCGCACTTGCCGTCGGAATACTTGCCGCCGCCGAATTCAGCGGGGACGTCGGTGTTCATCTCATCCTTCCAAGCCTTCCAGCCAAATTCGGTGCCGTAGGGCTGGCCGTTTTCGTCATAGTCCCAGGTCAGGCCCTGGGGACCGTTGTGATAGGTCATGATGCCTTCGGTGGAGCAGAGCCAGTCGATCAGTTCCAGAACCCGCTCGGGATACTTGCAGTTGGCGCCGATGGCCCATACGCGCTCGCCGCCAAAGGGGGCCGTGCCGGAAACAACAGGCGCATCGTCCTTCAGGCCCATGGTCACAAAGCCGATGCCCTGATCCATGCGCTCCTGGGTATTGTAGGCCTTCATCTTCCAGCCCCACAGGCCCATCAGGTACCGGCCGGCATCCACCTTGAGGGAATAGGCGTCAAAGTTTTGGCTGATGGACTCGGGGTCGAACAAGCCTTCCCGATACAGCTTGTTGTTGACGGACAGCATCTTCTTGTACAGGCTGCTTTCTTCCAGGGGGTTCACCACATCGCCTGTGGCCCAGTTCACGCCCAGGAAATCCTGCTCGGAATAGCCATACCAGGTCATCAGGTCCCAGGTGAATTTCATGACGCAGTCTTCCCAATCCGGGAATCCGCCATAAGCATACACCTTTTCACCCTTGTCGTTAACAGGAACGGCTTCCTGCAATGCCTTTAGGAAGGGCACCAGGTCGTCGATGGTTTCCAGCTTGGGATAGCCGGCCTTCACATAGGCATCCCAGCGCACCTGGGCACCGTAGTTGGGTTCGATCACAACGTCCCAGCCTTCCCTGTCATAGCCGATATCCTGGCCAAAGCCCCACACGCCTTCCTTGCCGGTGGCGTTCTTCACAAAGGTGGAGATCTTCGCCATGGCCTCCTTGGTATAGGCGTTGATGTTCTCATATTCCTCGTAGCCAATCTCTTCCCAGTCCAGGAGCATGTTGGCGTTGATGGCGTTGACCAGATGGTCGCCGGCAGCGCCGAACATGACCATGTCGCCCAGATCGCCGGAAGCCATCCTGGTCTGGTAGGCGTTTTGATCCAGGTTGGTGGAGATGATGTTCATGGTAATGTTGAACTTGTCCTTGAGGATCTTGCCAAACCAGCCCGGCTGTTCGCCGGCAAAGTTGGCCAGTTCGTCAAAAACGGTGATGGTAATGGGTTCACGATAGGTTTCCGCTTGCGCAATGGCCGTTAAGCCGGTCATGCTCATCAGCATGGCCAGTACGAGCGTCATTGCAAGAAGCTTCCCAAGTTTACACATACAAGAGTCCCTCCTTTATATTTGTACCGGCACTTTTCTCTGCCGGGTACAATCGTTACCCCTTGACGGCACCGATCATGATGCCTTTGACAAAAAACTTCTGGAAGTATGGATAGACCAACAGCACCGGGGCCACTACTACCATGGATACGGTCATACGAACGGACAAAGCCGTCTGTTTGGTGGAAAGGTTGGCAATGGAAGCGGAATCCTGGGTGGTGCGCATCAGCGCCGCAAGAGACGCTGCCTCGCTTTGGTATTTGTAGAGCACGTACTGCAGCGTGTAATTTTTGCCGCCGGGCATCAAAACAATGGTATCGATGAACCTGTTCCATTGATCCACAGCGCTGAATATGGCCAGTGTGGCGATAATGGGAGTGATGAGCGGCAATATCACCCGGAAAAAGGATGTGGTGTACCCCGCCCCGTCCAAATTTGCGCTTTCCTCCAGGGAGGAGGGCACGCTTTCTATAAATGTTTTCACAAGAATGACATTGTAAGGCGATACCAGACCCGGGATGACATATGCCCAGAAGCTGTCCAGAAAACCCAGGGAGCGCATATTCATATACCAGGGGATCAATCCGGCGTTAAAGTACATGGTGATGATGATCAGCCGGTAAAACAGCTTGCGGTGCCACATTTCCTTTTTGGTGACAAGATACCCTAAGAATGCGCTGCCGCCTACCGTCCATAATGTGCCCAGCACCGTTCTTGCCACGGAGACGATGGCCGCGTCTGCCAAGCCCTGTATCTTCAGCACCTGCACATAGTTTTCAAAATGGATGTTCCTGGGATAAAACAATATCTGCCCCAGGGATACCAGTTGGTTATCCGAAATGGTGTTGATGAAAAGGTAGTAAAACGGAAACAGGCAAATCAGCGTAAACAGGCCAAAGAAGCCATAATTGATTATGTTGAACACAGCGTCACCCAGAGTCAGGCGTATCCTTTGCCTGCCCCGCGCCGCGCGTGCCTTCTTTACCGAAAGAATCATGCGGCCCGCCCCCTTTCCTTACACAATGGATTCACCACGAACCAGCTTGCTCAGGCTGTTGGCCATAAACAGCAGCGCGATGGATACCAGGGATTTTAAAATGCCTATGGCCGTGGCCATGGAAATGGTGGTGGAGCTTCTGGTGCCAAGGGAGATATTGAACACATACAGGTCAAGAACCTCAATGGTGCTCTTGTTCATGGCGTTTTGGAACACCAGGTACTGCTCCATGCCGTTATTCACTACGTTGGAGACGGACAAAAGCAGCAGCACAAAGAAGGTGGGAAGAAGGCCCGGAATGGTGATATGGTAAATTTGCCGCCAGCGCCCCGCACCGTCCACCTTGGCCGCCTCATACAGCTCCTGGTCGATGCCCGCGATGGCCGCAAGGTACATGATGGCGCCCCAGCCAAGGCCCTTCCAGGTGTTCCACAGCCACATCTTCAGCCAGATGTGCTCTCCGGAATTCAAATAGGCAATCGGTTCCTGAATAAACTTCAGCTTAAGCAGCACCTTGTTGACGATGCCCGTATCCAACGAAAAGATGGTCAGCGCGAAGGAGAAGACAAGCACCCAGCTGATGAAGTTGGGCAGCGTTGTAAATATCTGCACAAATTTCTTGAACCAGCGGGTTCTTATTTCAGTCAGGAATATGGCAAAAGCTACAGGCAGCCAGCTGGTAGCAAGGCCAATGCCGCTCATGGCAAAGGTGTTGCGCATCACCCGTCCGATCTCCGCCTGCTGTGCCGTGCTTTGGAACAAGGTGGTAAACCACTTGAAGCCTACATACTCCTGCTGGTCCATGGGCAAGCCCAGCTTGTAGTTGTAAAAAGCATAGCGCCAGCCGGAAAGCGGCAGGTAGGCAAACAGGAGCACAGCCACCAGGAAAGGCAGCATCATCAGGAACAGCTTGTATTTTTTCGGCAGTTCCTGCTTATCGATAAAGCCTGTGAAAAATGACGCGAAAGCCGTGGTGCCCATGGAGATGTACAAGGGGCCCAGCGCGCTGAAAAAGCCTACATCCTTGGGCAGCGCTCCTAAGGACAATACCGCCGCCAGCGCCTGCACCGCGCCGCCGGATAAGAGCACCGCCAGAATGGCCCGTTTGTTTCGATACCGTCCAAACAAAAGTGCAAGCCCCGCCAGCGATATGAACAGCGCGGTGATGGTCACCGCCCCCATTTTGTTTAGGGTGCCACTTACCAAAGAACGCAGGTCATCCGCCGTAAGGTTATTGGCTGCCGGCTCCGTCCCGTACAGCAGCTTGCCCCTGGAATTTGCAGGGTTGAGCAGCGCATCCGGCTTTTGAAAGGTGATCATCTCCAGCCCCGACATGGGGCGGGACACGGCTGGGTTCGCCTGGTTGATCTTGCCTGGCGTGTACAGGTTCACCTGGAATATTGGCGTCAAAAGCAGAACGGTGGAAACGGAAGCCAGGAAAATGCTTACGGTCAGCATCCGCTTTTTGGGCGGGATGGGGTTGACAAAATACGGTTCGTTAGCCCGCAGTATTCCCATGACTGCGGCGGAAGCGGCGCAAACCGCTGTGGCCGCCATGAAAAGCAATGCTGGCGTATACCCGCCAAACCCCATAAACATCATCTGGTAAATGGCGCCCAGGAACTGGTACTGCCCATCCACCGTAAGCGCCCCCACGGCCTCCGAAAGGAGCATGAAAGCGGATAATGTGATGACACAGGCGGGGAACCACCTGTCCACCCTTTTTATAAGCTGCAGCACAAGCCCAATGAACAGCAATGCGCAAGCCGCAATGGCCATCATGCGTGCGCTCCCGTTATAGGTAGGGATCATAAACAGGTTTTGGATGTTCTTTCCGCTGTCGCTTAATATGGCCAGGCTTGCCATTGCGCCTGATGACGCAGGGTCGGCAAATGCGTTCTGCTCCGCACCTATCTGTTGTAGCTGAGGCTCTTTCGCCACAAGCCACTGCCAGCCCAAAAGGCTCCTTGAGGCCAGCGCATCCTCTTCAGGGGTGGAAAAGGTACCGTCCGGCACCTGAACCACCGCGAAAGGCAGCAGCAGCATGCACAGCGCAGCCATGCACAGTACGGCGGAAACAAGCCGCCATCCCCTATCCCCAAGCGGCAACGGACTTTCACCTTTTAATAGCCACAGTTCCATTCCAAACAAGAATAGGGAGACAACGAAAACAGCCCACACATACCATTGGGCGGTGAGCATCACGTCATACAGTAGGCTTGTGTCCAGCTGTTGGGTATAAAAAGCAAACAAAAACAGCAAAATTGCGCCCGCGCCGCCCATTGCGGCGGAAATATGGCTTATGCCCCGGCGAAAAAACAGGCTGAGCAAACCGCCCAGCAGCGCAAGCACCATGCCGGTACCCAGCAGGCTTCCGCGAAAATCGATACTTTCAAACGCCGGCATCAGCGATACCGGCATAACGCCATTCCCCTGCCCAATCAGCGAAAGACCGCTGATTTCCGTCGGAAAGGCGGCGGCTACATCCTGGGGAAGCTTCATGTGGGGATACACGGAGAAGAAAGGCATCAACAGTCCGCATAATAAAAGGGCCATCAATATTCCAATAATAATCCGTCTTTTCACGCCTGCTCCTTTCAGTGTTGCCGTGACAATGCTGCCAATGATATTCTTTATGGGCATCCGGAGATATACGGTTTTAGTTTTGATCGATCTAAATCGTTTTCGTTATAACGAACAAAGAATCAATCATTCCAACGAAACAACGGGGATGAATAAGCAATTTCCGCACTTGGCGGGATAGCGGGCACACATTGCCTCTTGTGTAAAGCATACACGTTCTTTTGCGTTTTTGTCAATATCCTTTTTGCCTTTTGTATATTGTGCTTTATAATTCCCATTTTTGGAATTATAAGCATACCGGGATCAACGCTTATGGAATATACAAAATCTCGATTCGATCATCAAAATTCAAAAATCGTTTTCGAAACCCGACAGATTATCAACGGATAATAATGCTTGACATGTTTCGCGCCATCCATCATGATGAGCATGGAATCAGGCAATACTGAGAAAAAAGCCGCAGGTAGGGAACATGAAAGAAGAAATTCTGGCGCTGCTCGAAAAGGAAGGCATAGCATTGGAACCGTGGGATATAGCGGACAGGCTGAATGCTTCCGCAGAAGAAATATCCAATCTGCTCGAGGCGCTGACCTATGAGGGCAGCATTGTTGCAACAAAAAAAGGAAGGTATGCCATTCCCCGGTCCCTGGGGCTGATCGCGGCCCGGGCAACGGTGCTTCGCAACGGCATGCTCATGGCCCGTCCGCTGGATTTGGGCGAAGGCATGAAGCTTCGGCCGCACGCTAAACTGCAGTGCCTTTATAATGATATTATTCTTGTAAAGCCGGAGGAATACGACAATACCGGCATGCGATGGTGCAGCCTTATCTCCATCGTCAGGCGCGCCCATGAAACCTTCAGCGCCATCCTCTACGAAAGCAGCCGGCCGGACCCGTATGAAAAGCTGCGGGCCCAGGGAAAAGCGCGCAAGCGCGGAAAACAGGTTCAAAGGGAACCCGTGGCCGCAGCCAAACCCTATGACAACCGCATCACATGCCAGGTACTGGTGGAAGGCGACCTGAATGATGCCAAAAACGGCGACATGGCCGTGCTTCAGACCATCTCCTGGCCGGAATACGGCAAGCCGCTCATCGCCCGGGTCCTGCGCGTGATGGGCGAGGCGGAAATGCTTCCCGTGCAATTGAAAGCAATCGCCGAAGACCACTGCTTTGTTTCATCCTTTGACGATCAGGTGGAGACGTTGGCGGCCCATTATCCCGGCGGCGTTCAGAGTGCGGATTATAACGGCCGGCGGGATCTGCGGGATCTCATGCTGTTCACCATCGACGGGGAGGATGCCAAGGACTTCGACGACGCCGTGTCCCTGGAAAAGCTGCCGGACGGCACCTGGCAATTGGGCGTACACATCGCGGATGTTTCGCATTATGTGATACAAGGGCAGCCTATCGATCTTGAAGCATTCAAACGGGGCACATCGCTGTACATGCCCGGCCTCACGCTGCCCATGCTGCCCCACGCCCTCTCCGATCACCTGTGTTCGTTAAAGCCCCAAGTGGACAGGCTGGCCATGAGCTTGTTCATGAAAGTGCGAAACGGGAAAATCGTAGATCACGAGCTTTTCCCCTCCGTCATCCATTCCAGGGCGCGGCTTACGTATACGGCGGTGAACCGCATGCTTGCAGGGGAAGGCGGCGCCGTTCCCGAAGAAACCCGTATAGCGCTGCTCAATATGCTCGAGTTGTCCCACGCGCTGCGCCAGAACCGGTATCGGCGCGGGGGCATCGATTTTGACCTGTCGGAGACGGCCTTCACCCTTGGCCCCGACAATGAGCCATTGGATGTCCACCCCCGGGAGCGGGGCGAGGCGGAGCGGATCATTGAGGATTTCATGCTTGCCGCCAACGAAACCGTGGCCGAATTGGCGAGGAACGCAGACTTGCCCCTGATCTACCGCGTGCATGACAAGCCCGATCCCTTGAAGCTGCACGCCCTGGAGATTTTTTTGAGCAGCCTGAATGTGAATGTGCACCTGGGGCCCGACCCCCACCCCGGCGTATTGCAGGACCTGCTTGCACGGACAGCCGATACCAAACACGCCGACATCATCCGCAGCGTGATGATACGCTCGTTAAAGCGCGCCTGCTATGACGACAGGCCGGAGGGGCATTATGCGCTGGCCGCCAGGGATTACTGCCACTTTACCTCCCCCATCCGACGCTATCCCGATCTCGTGGTGCACCGTATGCTCAAGCTCTTGATCTCGGGGGCGGAAAGCGCAAATCATCCCCATGCCGGGCGCATGGCCGAGCTGGCGGAACATTGTTCCCAGCGGGAATTTGCGGCCACCCACGCAGAGCGCGAGGCGGACGATTTGTTAAAGGCCATCTATATGTCGCACCATATCGGTGAGGAATTTGAAGGGATCGTATCCGGCGTAACCAACTGGGGTTTTTATGTAACGCTCAAGAGCACTGTGGAAGGGCTTGTCCACATCGCCTCGCTAAACGACTTTTATCAGTACGATGAAAGGCGAGGCATGCTGATCGGTTCACGTACCAACAACGTGATCAGGCTGGGGGATAGCGTACGCGTCAAAGCAGTCCGTGCGGACAAGCTGCGCCGGGAAGTGGATTTTGAGCTTATTTCCGCAAGGGTTTAGCGGTTTATTACCAATCCCTCACCGAGCCATCCAGCGCGCGCAAGCGCGGCTGCACCGGAGGCTTGAATCCTGCCTGCGCCGCGTCCAGCGCCTGCTCGTCCACCGTAACGCCAAGCCCCGGCCCGTCAGGCGCAAAGGCATATCCGTTTTCAAACCGGGGCCAGCCCATGGCCAGCCGTTCACGGGCGACATCCCTGTTTTCAGGATTGCTGAAGGCGCCTTCCACCACGGCGATATTGTCAATGGCAAAGGATGCGTGCATGCAGGCGGCCATGGCAATGGGGCCCTGGGTGTTGTGGGGAACAAGCGATATCCCGTACGTCTGCGCGTAGGAAGCAATCTTCATCATTTCGGTAATACCGCCGCAATGGCACACATCGGGCCTGGCATAATTGATGGAATAGCTTTCAAACAGCTCTCGGAAATCCCAGCGGCTGTGGCAGCGTTCGCCGGTAGCCAGGGGAACGGTCGTCTGTAAGCGCAATTCCCGCATCAAAGCCGGATTCTCCTGCCGAAGAGGATCCTCCATGAAAAAAACGTTGTGCTTTTCCAATCCCTTGGCCAGCTTCACCGCCCAGGGCAGATCATACCTTCCATGGCATTCCACCACCAGATCCACGCTTTCGCCTACAGTACCGCGGATCGCCTCCAGATAAACCAATTGGTCGAAAACACCGGTGGCATAGTCAAACTCCCTGCGTTCATCCGTATCGTGAAATGCCCGGAAGCGTATCATATTGCAGCCCGTATCTGCCAGTTTCTTCGCCCTTTTCGCCATTTCCTCCGGGGTTTTGCCGGCCACGTGACCGTAAATCCGCACTTTGTCCCGGGTCCTGCCGCCCAGCAGCTCATACACAGGCACATTCAACGCTTTGCCTTTTAAATCGTACAACGCCATGTCGATACCGCTGATAGCGGCCATGTTCGCAGGCCCTCCACGCATGAACAGGTCCCGGAACAGCGACTGCCACAGGTATTCAATGCGCATCGGGTCCTGTCCGATCAGATACGGTGTCAAATCGCGCAGCATGCCCAGCACAGACTGCGGAAAATAAAGCACCGTCGCCTCGCCAAAGCCGCACACACCCTCATCAGTCATGATTTTCAAATATACACCGGTGGGAGATACAAGCCAGGTTTTCAGCTCCGTGATACGCATATGCCCGCTCCTTATTTAAGGCTGCACGGATCAACCGATGCGGCGGCTATGCCGCCCGCCTTTACTCCATCCTTAATACTCCATGCACCCCATTTATCATTATGTGGAATGAAATTGCAATAAGTATAATCACCGGCTCGCTTGCTGTCAATAGCATGTGCTGCTGCTATGCGGCTCCCCTTTTCCTTGACAGTACCATGAACTGGTTATATAATGAAATCATATTTCACTATTCTTGGCAGGACCGGCTTGAGCACCAGGTAGAGGCGGATTTGCGGGAAGTGGGAGAGCTTTTGCAATCAAACGGCCTTCCACCCACCCCGCCCGCAGAGACGGAAGCCTATCGCAGCTTGCTTTTAAAAACCCCCGTTGCCATGAGCTTCACAGATAATGTCCCCTCCCAATGCAAGGCGGGGCAGCCGCTGAGCATCGCTCTGCTCCCAGGCTTCCCGGAAGGCCTGCTGCCCGGAAGTACACCTTGCGTTCATTACCGCTAAGTCAACTTGCGGGAAGGCGGTTTTATCCGCTTGCCCATGCGCCGTGCCGGCGAAGCGTTCGAGGCCGAAATCCCAGGTAGTACATCACTCCGGATTATGATCTGTACATCTACTTCACCTGCCATGATGCTGCCGGCAGCATACTGGTGCACCCCGGCGTATACCATGCAGGCTTTGCGCTGCCGGTGCATGTAGTCACGGTGACGGAATAGTTAAATGGGAAGTCCCATGAAAATTAATAAGGGGGATCGGCAATGGGTTACTTCAGATCCGACGGAACACACCTTATCCGGGAGTTTGACGGGGAAAAGCTATGGATTGAGCCCTGGGGCAAAAATGCGCTGCGGGTTAGGGCAACGTATTTGAACACCATGCCCGATGAAAACTGGGCGCTGCTTCCGAGCAAAGACAAAAGCCATGCCGACATTGCCATTAATGAATCTTCCGCCAGCATTCAAAACGGCAGCATCAAGGCCGTTATCCACCAGGGGGGCGACATTCATTTTTACGACGGTGGCGGAAGCAGGCTTTTGCGCGAGCAATGGCGCAGCCGTGCCAACTGGAAAAACGGAGCCGTACCCTATGAAAAAGTGTCGGCCTTGGAGATTCCCGGCCGCGTTTTCCAGCCTATTTTGGAAGGCGACTGGCGGCTGACGGTACGCTTTGAGCCCAACGAAGGCGAGAAAATTTTCGGCATGGGCCAATATCAGGACGGCTGCCTTGATAAGATGGGCTGCCGCCTGGAGCTGGCGCAGCGCAACAGCCAGGCTTCCGTGCCGTTTATGCTTTCCAATAAAGGGTACGGCTTTTTGTGGAACAACCCCGCCGTGGGCTACACCACCTTTGCCAGGAATGTGACGGAGTGGTACGCCCAGTGTACCCAGGTGATGGATTACTGGATCACCGCCGGGGATACGCCGGATGAGATTGTGACCCAGTACGCCGCCGTTACAGGAACGGTGCCCATGATGCCGGAATTCGGCCTGGGTTTCTGGCAATGCAAGCTGCGCTACCGCACCCAGGAGGAGCTGCTAAACGTGGCCAGGGAGCATAAGCGCCGCGGGCTTCCCATGGATGTGATCGTGTGCGACTATTTCCACTGGCCGTTACAGGGCGACTGGCGCTTTGATTCCAAGGACTTCCCCGATCCCAAGGCCATGGTGCGGGAACTGAATGAAATGGGCATTGAGCTGATGGTATCCGTCTGGCCTTATGTGGACAACCGCAGCGAGAACTATAAAGAGATGCTGGAAAAAGGGTACCTCGTCCGCGTTGACCGGGGCATGCGCTACAGCATGGATTACTGCGGGAATACGATCCCCTACGACGTCACCCAGGATGCGGCCAGGAAGCACGTATTTAACATCATCAAGAAAAACTACCTGGACGCAGGCATCAAGATCTTTTGGCTGGACGAGGCCGAGCCGGAATGCAAGGCTTATGATTTCGACCTGTACCGCTTAAGCTCTGGCCCTGTTACGAAGACCGGGAACATTTTCCCGGCGCTGTACGCCCGTGGCTTTTATGACGGGCTGAAAAGCAGCGGCATTGAAGCGCCGGTAAACCTTCTTCGCTGCGCCTGGGCAGGCAGCCAGCGCTACGGCGCGCTGGTCTGGTCCGGCGACATCAGCACCACCTTTTTAACGCTTCGGGAGCAATTGGCGGCAGGGCTCAGTATGGCCATTGCCGGGATCCCCTGGTGGACCACCGACATTGGCGGCTTCCATGGCGGCAACCAGGATGATCCGGATTACAGGGAATTGCTCATCCGCTGGTTCCAGTTCGGCGCCTTCTGCCCCGTGTTCCGGCTGCACGGCTACAGGGAGCACGGTCAGCCCTCCAGCGACCCCACCAAGGCTCAAACAGGCGGCCCCAACGAGGTATGGAGCTATGGCGAGGAAGCCTACAATATTCTTTCCGAGCACCTGTACCTAAGAGAGCGCATGCGCCCGTATATCCGCCAGCTCATGCTATCGGCCCATGAAAAGGGAACGCCCATCATCCGCCCGCTGTTTTTTGATTTCCCAAACGATAGCGTTGCATGGCAGGTGGAGGACCAGTTCATGTTCGGCCCGGATGTTCTGGTGGCGCCTGTGCTGGAATTGCATATGCGTGAGCGCAAGGTCTATCTGCCCGGCGGCTCCACGTGGCGCGACGCGTACGGCGGTACCGTATATGAGGGTGGCACGTGGGTAACGGCTGAAGCCCCGCTTGAACATTTGCCCGTGTTCTTAAGGGACGGGGCGGATATGAAAATCGCAAAAGAGTAAATAGCAAATGGGCCTTCGGGATATTCCCAAAGGCCCATTCTTTTTCCCAAGCCATACCATTTTGCCTGGTTATCCATTCAGTTCGCTGCACGTGTACGACGATTTTTCCAGCCAATCCTGACTGATGTGAATCCCCCATCCTGGCTCCTGGGGTACATCCACCTTCCCATCCACAATCTTCACCTGCGGATAGAAGAAGTCCTTCGTCCACGGGTCCAAATGGTTCTGATCGATGGAAAACTCCATAAACGGGTGCGGGTTTCCGATGGCCGCGTTGAAGTGGATGCTGAACACCTGCAGCATGTTGAACGTACCATTGTGGGGCGTACAAAGAAGCCCCGCCTTTTTCGTCATCTCCGCCACCTTCAGCGCTCTTGTCAGCCCGCCGATATAACATATGTCGGGCTGTGCAATGGCCACTGCCTTTGCATCGATGATCCTTTGCCACTGGGCCAGGCAGTAATCCTGCTCGCCGCCGGCCACCGGGATATCGATGTCCCTTAATACCGCCGCACTCTTTTCGAACTCCCAGAAGGGGCAGGGCTCCTCAAAGTAGCCTACGTTGTATTCCTTGAAATATTTGGACAGCTCGATGGCGCGCTCCACCGTGTACGCTCCGTTGGGATCGACATACAGTTCCGTCTCATCGCCAATGGCCTTGCGCACAACCCGGACAACTTCCTCCGTGCGGCCGGGGTACATATCCCCATCCTTGCCGATGCCGCTGGCAATGTGCAGCTTGAAGGCGCGAAAGCCCTTCTCTTCCTTCAGCCGCTTCATACGGTCGGCTTCCTGCTGAGGGGTGATGGTCTTATCCATGCTGGAACCATAAATGTCCACCCGGGTACGGGTAGCGCCAAGAAGCTGCGCCACGCTCTTTTTAGCACGCCTGGCCTTCATATCCCACAGCGCGGTATCGATGCCGGCAGCCGCCCGGTTGATGAAGGAGCCGTAGAATTTGTAGGTGGATTCAATGCACAGGTCATTGACGGCCTGAATGGCCTCGCAGTCCATACCCAGCACCCTTTTTGCCAGCATGCGGTGAACGATACCGCAGGTGATGTCGGTAAAGTTGTGGGCGGTCTGCCCCCAGCCCACCGCGCCATCCTCCGCCGTCACGCGCACGACGCAAAGGTTTTGCGTATGGAAGGTTTCGATCTTTGTGATTTTCATGAAAATCTCATCCTATTTCATCACATCGTTCGGCCCTGGCCGATTTCCGCGCCCTGGGCAATCAGTTGCTTTTGCACCGCCTTGATATCCACATGCCGCGGTATGACGCCCTGCCGGGCGGACAGCGCCGCCGCCACGCCCGCACCTTCGCCGATGCAAAACACATGAGCCATGGCCCGCCAGGATTCAAAGGCGATCTGGTCGCTGGACATGCAGCGCCCCGCTACCAGAAGGCCATCCACCGATTTGGGCACCAGGCAGCGGTAGGGAATGTCATAGCCTTCGTGTGTGAGGAAGCGGCGGTAGCCATAGTAGTGGATGACGGGGTTGGAGGCCAGGGCAATCACGTCGTCAAAGCGCGCACCGGTAAGCACATCTTCCCCCGTGATCTGATACTCGCCCTCGATAAAGCGCGTCTGCCTTATGCCCAGCAGCGAACCGGTATCACTGACGCGGGCGTTTTTCAGATCGGGATGCGTCGCCTTCAGGTTTTCAAGATGCCGGAATACCTCGGTGCGCACCTTGATCTCCATGTCGGTAAGCTCCCTTGCATCCGCACCATTGTGCGGACCGGGGCTGGGCCCCCACAATATCATGCTGCTTCCGAACACGCAGCTTTCAATGGAGATATTCTCATCAAAACCTGTAACCTTGTACATCAGCGCGTCATTCAGGCGGCTGTTCTCATCATGTTTTGTTTGCCAGTAGGGCACACCTGCCCGCGCCGCCACATCCGCGTCGCCAGTGGCATCGATGATCACTTTGCCCAAAATGGCAAGGCGGCCCGATTTGCTTTCGATGATGACGCCCTTTACCGCACTGTTTTCCAGGATGACATCGGAAAAGTAAACATGGAACAAAATGTCGCAGCCGGACTCCCGCACCGTCTCCAGCGTTACCTTTTTGAAAATCTCTGTGTCAAAGGCATAGCTGTAGGATAAATCGCCCTTCGTATTACTCCGCTCCCGGGATTTGTACGCGTTCCTGGTAACGGACGCGCCGCCCTGCAAAAGCATATTCAGGATCAGTTCTTCGCCAATCCCCTTGCATACCTGCAGGTTATTAGGTTCCACCTGGTTGCGTGTACCCACGATGTTCGCCATAAGCGATGCCGTCGCCGTGCCGCCAAAGTAAGGAAAGCGCTCCAAGATGATGGTCTTCGCGCCGTTCCTGGCGGCGGCGACCGCCGCGGCAAAACCCGCGCAGCCGCCGCCCACCACAACGACGTCAAAGCTTCCATAGACCGGTATTTCCCTTGCCGGTTCCAGATACGTATTCATTATGGCTTGCTCATTTCTTATTCAAAATCGTAATGGATAAGGGGCAGCGTGTACTTCGCGTTGGGCAGCGCGAACACAAAGGGATCCTTTTTGATGGCCGCCGCCGCGTCATACGCCGCCTGCAGCGTGGGGAATTGCCGGGCATTCCACTTTTCCAGAAGGCTCCTGGGATAGTCCTTGGACACAAGGAACAGCTTTTGAGGCCGGTATTCAAACTCGCGCCGGCGGTAGAATGCCGTCCGCAGTGCCTTGACAACGTGCTGGATTTCCCTGGGGTTCATGTTCCAGTCCCGCTTTTCGTGCAGGCGCACGAGTTCGCCAAATGGCATCTCATCCAGATCATAGCCCATCAACATCGTCTTCTCCTGAGGCTCGTATTCCATGGTGGAGATCACGATGCCGTCGGGCTTGGTCACGGACATGGCCAGGCCAATATAGTAATTTGGGTTGTTGGAGAGGGACAAATCCCCCATTTCCTTGTGGCAAAGGATGGTGATGTCCGCCGGGCGCCCGCCGGTGGTGGCTGCCCATACATTGTGCTGGCCGAAATTCACGCCCGCTGGGAATACATTTTCCGCCGTGCCGCCAAACGCCTTGATGGGCTTTTGGTTGTAATCCATCACGAAATTGACCACAAAGTCCAGCCCTACCAGGCGGCCTATGGCATCCGCCTCCGCCCGGCTGGGATTATTGCGTACGATGCCATAATCGGAAAACGGAGAATAGTTCAGGGAGTGGTCCCGCAAAATCGTCTCAAATGAGGCTACGCCCGGCACGATCATCTTGTAGCCGCCTTCGTAGCCATAATTGCTGTGGGGGTAGATGCGCCCCAATGCGATTTTAAAGTCCGCCTGGGCTACATGCTTGTTAACCCATACAGGGGTGCCCAGGTCCGTGATGCCGCAAAACGCCAGCATGTGACTATTGCCGCCGTCGTGAGAAACGCAGCACACGCGGGTGAAGGCTTCCCTGCCCACCTTTTTGATCATGTGCTCATCATCCATAGGTTCGTGCATGCCGCTGGCCGTAATAATGGTGATGTTTTCATCCGGTGCGCCCGCCTCGTTCAGCCTTTTGAGCACATACGGCAGAAATTCGCCGCAGGGCGTGGGGCGGCCCCAGTCATCCACCAGGATGGCCACCTGCCTACCTTTCAAATCCCACTGGGCAAGCGGCTTTACATCAAGGGGATGGTCCAAAGCTTCGCTTACTACATCGCTGAAGGACTTGGGGGATGGTGCCGCCGGCGGCAGCCCCACAACGGCGCCTTCCGCGATACGGACCGATTCACCCGCCAATCGAATATCCATTCTGGTACTCCTTTTCCCGCTTATTTGATGAGCGTGATGTTGGCCTCCAACATGCCTTGCTTGATAGCATCCAAATGCTCGATATGGGCGCCGTCGTAATGGCCCAGGGAGATGCCGTCCAGACCCATTTCCGCAAGAATCCGCAAGGATTCGCGTAGGATTTCCGGCGTGGAGTTGGGTCTTGTGGCCAGTGCAGAGATCAGTCCCTTGTCAAAGCCGATGCCACGGCGGATCTTCAAAAGCGTGTTACGCTTGAACACAAAGCGGTCCGGCGCGCCATACTGCTCGGTGTAATCCGACTCGCGCACGGAGTCAACGAAAGGCGCGATATCCTTGAAGGAAATGCCCGTGTACTCGGGGAAGCGGACATGGTTGTTGTACCTAAAGTCGATATCCGGCTTTAATTTGTGGATGCTTACATAGATATCCTTGAACAGCTCCGTCACGCTTTGAATGCGGAACTTGATGAATTCCATCAGGCCGGGATATTCGATCAACAGCATGCTCTCGGTGAGGTTGCTGCCCAGGGTGAGGTTGTTTTCCATCAGGCTGGTCTGGAACTTGTAGGGTGTGGCGTGGGCGACGGCGTACAATTTCTTCATGTCGCGCAGGATCAGTTCCCAGTCATAGCCCCACTTGACCGCCTTCGCCTTGCAATGCTCGCAGAAGCAGCCGCCGTCCGCAAGGCCGATGAGGCTGGCAAGGTTGGCGTTGTTCACATCCATCCAGGTGTTATAAAACCAGGGTGCCTGCACCTTGCGCTCGCCGCCGAAAGTCAACAGGCAAGTCTGGATCAGGTCCACGTCATGGTTTTTCACCGTGTCATAGAACATGGCCCGCTGGAACTCATGCACGTCGGGGTTATTGGGGCAGAGGAGGCCCTGGGTTCCCTGGATAATATTTCCGTTGACGTCCCGCTGCAGAATATCGGGATGCTCTTCATAGGCGATGTTTGTGTCATACAGCGTATGGGAAAGCTCGATACCTGTCTTCATGCCGCGCTTGCGGGCTTCCTTGGTGAGCACCTCCAGCCAGTCCGTATCCTTCAGGAAATCGCGCTCGGAGAAGCGGGGTTTGAGCTTTGTATCCTTGAAGCTAGCCATATCCAGCGGATAATAAGCACGGCTGTTTTCGGGCAGATAGAATTTCCGCACGCTGTTGTGGGTATAAAACAAACTGGTCAGCGGGCGCTTTTCATAATGCATGACGCCTACCAGATACATGCAATTGACGTTGCTGTGCTCCTGCAGATTGTCGGCAATGGTTCCGATGCCCTCGTCAGCCAGATCCCAGGCGTACAGGCTGGCGGCAACTTCCTTGATGAACATAAAGTATCCCTCGCTTAGAATTATTTGCGCGAAGCAATAAGGAAGGGGGAAGCGGGCGAAGCCCAGCTTCCCCCACCCATTAACAATAGGGAACAAACTTACGGGGATTCAATGAAGTGGCAGAGCTTATTCCATCACGGGCGCGGTCCAGTTGGCCAGGCCGAAGGCATCATAGCTCGCTTTGAATTCCTTGAAGGCATCCTGCACCTGGGATTCGGAAGCGATCTGAGCCTGATAGGCGCGGAACTCGTTGATGGTATGCTTGCCGGTGATGGTGTCGGCCACATAGGATTCAAAATCGCCCTTCGCCATGGCCCAGTATTCGCTCCAGGCAGGAGACTGGATGATGGCGAAGAAATGGAACGGGGCATGGCCCATTTCTTCGGCGACCTTGTCGATCACCTTGGACATCTCGCGGGTTTCAAGGTTGTAGGCGGCGTCGGCCAGGGGGCTGTCCACCTTGGAATACAGAGCGGTTGCTTCCACCACGGGGCCAAAGAAGGAGTTGGTGACATCCTTCTTGCCGGCCTCGGTCAGGACCGGGAAGCCATCCACCATGTTCCAGTACACGCCTTCGGGGCCATAGTGATAATAGTCGTACGTGTCGGGGTTGGCTGTCTTGTTGAAGAATTCCAGAATTCTTTCCACCTTTTCATCAGGCACATTGGCGCTGATGGCATGGCCGCCATAATAGCCGATGTCGTACTGTACATCGGTGCCCTTCTCACCCTTGATATAGTACAAGGGGGTGAGATAGCCATCCAGAACAACCTTTTGCAGTTCGGTGGACAGGCGGTAGCGATGCCACACATTTTGATGGCGCGCGCCGCCGATGCCGGCCAGCACCACATCCTGGTTCTTGTCGGTCTTGTACAGGGCGAATTCCTGCGCCAGCAGGCCGTCCTTGTACAGGCCCTGCAGCCACTGAACAGCCAGGGCATAGGATTCGGTCAGGCGCTCGTACACAATGCCTTCGCCGTCATCTGTGTATACGGGCACGATGGCGCCGTCGCCAAAGGCGCCCAGGACAAAGCTCATGATGGTATTGACTTCCATGGGCAGGGGGATCATGTTGGGATCCAGTTCCTTGATGCCCTTGAAATAAGCGGTCAGCTCTTCAATGGTGGCAGGCGTCTGCATGTTAAGTTTTTCCAGCAAGTCACCGCGGATGAACAGGCCGGTGTTGTACTGCCCGCGGGAACGGGGGATGATGTAGTTGCGGCCATTGATTTTGGAGTTCATCCAGGCGGAAGCACTGATCTTGTTCAGGTTCTCATACTTGCCGGACTCGATGAACGGCGTCAGGTCCTTGAACAGGCCGTTGTTGGCGGCATTCACAACGATGGCGTCGGTGGAGGAGGTCAGTTGGATCACATCAGGCAGTTCGCCGGTGGCCAGCACAAGGGAACACTTGTCGGCGTAAGCGGACTCGGGAACCCACTCAATGGTGTATTCCAGATTGTTGTCTTTGAGCAGTTCCTGCCAATAGATGCCGTTTGGATCCGGCGGCTGGTTGTATTGCACGAGCATGGCTGTCATCGAAAGCGGTGCCGGGCTCTCCGCGGCGGCAAATGTGGTTGTCATCATCGCGGTGATCATAAGGATCGCGAGAATCATGGACAACAGTTTACGCATATTTCGTCCCTCCTACATTATTATGGTATAAACGCTAGCCATGGACATCCGCCGAACCATCCAGAAGAAATCATCCCTTCACAGAACCAATCATCACCCCTTTTACAAAGTATCTCTGGACGAACGGGTAGACGCACATGATGGGAAGCATAGAAAGCACCACGGTGGCCAGGCGGAGCGTTTCGCCCGGCAATACCATATCGCCATCGCTGATGCCCGTACCGATGGTGGATGCATCCACCAGCAGCGTCTTGACATAGACCTGCAATGTACGCATCTTATAATCCGTCATGTACATCAGCGGTTTGATGTACATATTCCATTGATCTACGGCGATGAACAGCGTCAGCGTGGCAATGGAGGCCGTGGCCAAAGGCAGGATGATCCTGAAATAGATGCCGAAATGGGAGCATCCGTCGATTTTCGCGGCCTCCTCCAGCTCATACGGTATCCCCTGCAAAAAGCTCTTAGCGATGATCACGTTGTAGCTTGTGAGCAGTGCGGTGAGGATCAAAGCCCAGTAGGAGTTGATCAGCCCCAGGGACTTTACATTTAGAAAGTTGGGGATGAGCCCCACGTCAAACAGCAGTGCGAAGACCACCATGGCCAGGAAGAAATTGCGCAGGGGAAGATCCTTTTTCGTAAGCCCGTAGGCAAAGCCGAAGGTAGAAAACACGCCCAACACCGTGCCGCCCACGGTAATGATCAGCGTATTTTTCAGCGCCGTCAAAAAGTCGGGAGTGGACATGATAACGGAATAGGCTTTCAAGGAAAACTGCTTGGGCACGAGCCTGAATTCAAAAGGGATATACACATTGGGGTCTGTCAGGGATACGCTGACCACGTACAATATCGGCAGCAGGCAAAACAGCGCCGCCAGCACGATGACAAGGCCGATCAGGATATCGGCGACAGAGAACTTTTTTCTGCCAACATAGTTTGACATCGCTCATTCTCCATTCACAGGGCCAACGTCAATAAATGCCGTCATGGCCCGTTTTCTTGATCATCCAGTTGGAAATGACCACCAGCAGAACGCCGATCAAACTCTTGAAAAGCCCCACCGTGGCGCCTACGCTGTAATTGCCCATTTGAACACCCACGCGGAAGGAATAGGTTTCAAACGTTTCTGCCACATTGCGGACCATGTCGTTGGTCATCATCCAGACCTGCTCGAAGGATACGTTCATCAATTTGCCAAGCTTCATCAGGAACATCACAATGAGCGTAGGCATAATGGAGGGTATAGTCACATGAAGCACCTGCCTGAAGCGGTTGGCCCCATCCATAATGGCCGCCTCGTACAGCCCCTGGTCTACTTGGGAGATGGCGGCCAGGTAAATGATCGTGCCCCAGCCCATCTCCTTCCAGATGGTTTGCCCCAACAGAACCCACCAGAAGCTTTCCTGCGTCGTAAGAAGCGGGTTTGCCTGACCGCCCAGCTTCATAATGAGCTTGTTGATGATGCCCACGTCCGTACTGAACAAGAAGAAGGTGAGGGAGGCAATCACCACCCAGGACATAAAGTGCGGCATATAGATAATGGATTGAGTAAGGCGTTTGAACTTCGCGCTGCGAAGCTCATTTAAAAGTAGCGAAAGGATGATGGGAATAGGGAATGCCAGGAACAAATCCATGCTGCTGATTACCAGGGTATTGCGTAAGAGCCTTGGAAAGTGGGAACTGCCCAGGAAGTTTTTGAAGTGCTTCAGTCCCACGAACTTACTGGCAAGCAGCCCTTTTCCAATGTTGAAATCAACGAACGCGGTGCCCAGGCCCCATATGGGCAGCAGCTTAAAGAGGATATAAAAGAGGATGCCGGCAAGCATCAGCACATAAATCTGCCAATACCTGCCCATGCGCGCAAAGTACGCCTGGGCGCGCGTTAAGGGAAGCGCCGATGGCCTTTGTGGGTTGTAAACCGTTTTTTGCATGTGCATCCCTCCATTTTTAAAGCCTTGCGCCAAGCGTCTCCACAAGAGCCTTTTGCACCTTGCCTGCCTCAAGCGCCCGTGGAGTAACTTTTTCCTTTACACTGATGGCCGCTGCCACGCCGGCCGCCTGGCCGATGGCCATCATATTGCCCATACTCTTGCCGGCGGCAAGGGCCAGGTGGGTATAGGAACCGCAGCGTCCCGCCACCAGCAGCCGCTCCAGCCCCACGGGCAGCAGCGCCCGGTAGGGGTAGGCGTAGCCCGACTTCATCTTTGTGCTTTCATTGGCGGCAAGCCCTGCCAAATCTACCGCCCCGTAACGCCTGGCGATCACGTCGTCAAACTCCGCGCCATTTGCTGCATCCTCCATGCTCAGCACATAATCACAAATCACCCGGCGCGTTTCCCGAACGCCCACCGCAGCGCCTGTGCGGTTAAGGAAACATTTTTCCAGCCCCGGGACCTTAAGTTCCCGGACCCAGCGCACAAAATCCACCGCAATGCGGATGCCCACGCGCTCGGCCACCGTAGCATCCCGGGCGCTAAGCGTATTGAGGGTGCCAATGTCCTGGAGGCCGCCGTTGTTCACCGTTACCATGCCGGGCACGGTGGTCCGGTCAAAGGAATACCACGGCGCTACGCTGTAGCCCATTTCCTTGGCGCGGGCTACATATGCCGGCATTTTGCGCTCCTTATCATCATTGTCATAGAACTCAAAAAGCCTTTGGGTATCCACGTTGGATAGCGCGAACCCGAGGGTGACAGGCATCAAAGCCCCGTCTGTTTCCCTGCCAATCTCGATCTTCGCTCCCGCATGATAGGCCAGGTCGCCATCGCCCGTACAGTCGATGAATACCTCCGCCTCAAAAGCCTCCTGCCCATCCTTTGTGGAAACGATGGCTTGCATGAGGACCCCGTTTTCCACCTTCGCGCCGCTAACCGGGCTGTAAAGCCTATAGTCGGCCCCATTCTCCTCCAGCAATTGAAAAATAGCTTCCTTTAAATAATCGGGATGTACGTGCAGCCCGTCGCCGTCCGTCCACGTCACCTTGCCTTCCCGGCAGGCAAGCCCCGCAAAGGATTCCAGCTTGGCAACAAGCATCTCGTGCACGCCGCCCCGGGTCTCTCCGCCGATCTTTAAGCGGTTGATAGGCATGAACAGCGAGGTGGCGGCCACACCGCCAAAGTAGCTGCGTGCTTCCAGCAAAAGTACGTCGGCGCCCATGCGCCTGGCGGCCAGGGCAGCCCCCAGCCCTGCGGGACCGCCGCCTGCAACGACCACATCGTACCTGCGTCCGGTGCCGGGGATATGCTTTTCCACCTCACTGCGCTTTATCATTTCGCTGCCTCCTTGCACTGGGTGCACGCGCAGGAAGTAGCGCGAAGCGTGACTTCGTTTTCGACCATGGCTTCCTTGATGGCGCTCAGGTTCGCAAAGCACGCGCCATCGTAAAAGCCATAGGAAAGGCCGTCGACACCGCCTTTGCAAAGGATGCGGATACCCTGCCTGATCAGTTCCGGCGTTGCCTTGGCCCTGGGCGCGATGCCACCGATAATGGTCTTGTCCTGCCCCACCTGCCTGCGAACATTGGCAAGCCAGAAGCCTTTTCTGCTCACCAGTTCGGCATCGCCGTACTGCTCGGAATAATCCATCATGCGGATGGAATCCACGTAGGGGGCAATGGCCTTCAGGTTCTGGCCGATCAGCTCCTGCTCCTGCCAGCAGGTATTGAAGCGGAAATCGATCCTCGGGTTCCCGCCATGGATCGCCTGCGAAAGCTCCTTCATATACCGGGTCACCGTGTCACAGCGGAACTTAAGCCACGCGTACAATTCCGGCTCCTCCAGCATGAACATGGTGGAGGTGGAATTCCCTTGCTTGAGCAGCAATCGTTCCTCAATCATTTCCAGAACACCTTCGGTGGAAGCGGAGCTAACAGACGATGGGTCCTTGTCAAAGGCCAGCACCAGGCTGTCTGTCTTTTCGGAGGAGAGGATGTCCGCCCAGCGGCGGGCGGCACGCTTCATGGCATCAAAGTCAAGGCCCTGCTTTTGCGCCTCCCGCCGGCAATTGTCGCAGAAGCATCCACCTAATACCACGCCCAGGAAGGGATGCAAATCAAGCCTGCCGGGGTTATATAGGAAGGAGCAGGTTTGAATCATATCCAGATCGTAGTGAAGCGCCAGGTCCCGGGCCAGGGAGCAGACATATTCCCTGGCGTCTAAGCTATTCCAGCAAAGCTGCTGATGGGTAAAGCGGCCGTATTCCGGAGCACGGCCATAGACGTCGCGCTGGATACAGTCGGAAAATTCCCCCATGCCGCGACGTGAATCCAGCGGCGTATGGGAAATTTCAGCGCCGGGCCTCATTCCCCGCTTGCGAAGGCCGTCGATAAAGATTTGAAGCCAGTCGATGTCCTTGAGAAAATCGCGCTGGGAAGGCAGCGGCTTGATGCGGCTGTTTACGTAGCAATCGTCGTGAATGTTGAAGTAGCAGCGGCTGTCTTCGGCAAGATAACGCTTGCGGACAGGGTTGTGCGGATAATAATTGGCGTGCAAAGGGCGCTTTTCATGGTGCATCAGCGCCAGCATATAGGCGGCGTTGTTGCCCGCATATTGCTGGAGATTGTCAAGAATGGTCTCGATCCCTTCATCGTGAATATCCCAAGGATAAATGCCTGTCGTCAATTCGCACCAATTCATCTGGGTTCCTCACTTTATATCGATTTTCAATTGACACGTTCTCTGTAACAATCGATGTTTCTATATGTGAAATAATGTTTTGCTCTACTTGAACCCAGTGTAGCATACGCTCATGCATTTTGCAATAGCAAATTCGCATTCTTTTTTGCATTTTGTATTTATATACTTCTTGCATATTTGACATTTTTCAGAAGTGATTGGCATTTTTATGCATAATCCACAGTTATTTTGATGGCATTCCGGAATTGATTAGTCGCATATAGACAATTTCCAACTGCCTTTTATTCTATGAAATATTATTTCTTTTTTTAAAAATTCTGAAAGGATTTTCTGTTGACACCTCCGCAAATAAGGTTTACAATTCGTATATGCTATGTATGTTTCATAAATTGAAACGAGTTTGCGATAAAAAGGAGACGATAAAAACAGAAACAAAGCAATAATACCGCTCGGATCCGTGCAGGCATGCAAAAGCGAGCCGCCAAACCGGGAGATACCCCCGGTTCAAGCAGCCCGCCCCTTGAAAAATGATATGTCAGTTCTTTTTATAGGCCATCATTTCGCTGATTTCGTTGGCAACCTCCATCACCATGGGCGCCAGTTCCAATACGCGCTTGCGGGTGATGCGGGAAACGGGACCCGACACGCTAATGGCTGCCACAATGCGGTTTTCGTAATCGCAAATCGGTGCGGCAACGCAGCGTGCCCCCAGTTCGCACTCCTCATCATCCACGGCATAGCCCTGTTTTTGAATCACAGCAAGCTCCCTCGCAAGGTCCTGGACAGAAGTCAGCGTGTGGGGCGTCAGGCAGGAAAGTCCCTTTGCCTGGGCCATCAGGTTTAGCTTTTCCGGGGAATATTTGGTCAGCATCAGCTTGCCGACGCCGGTGGAATGCAAAGGAGCACGCTTGCCGATACGCTGCATGATTTTGAGCATACCATCCGCGCCGTCCACTACGTCGATGTAGATGACCTCCATGTCCTCTTCAATGGCAAGACACGTGGATTCGCCGGTAATGCGGCTCAATTCCATCAAATAGGGATGGACCACATCGCGGATTCTAAGCTGCGAGCTGATCATGTGGCCAATTTGAGCAAAGCGGAGCGTCAAGCCGTAGCGCAGCGATTGGGCATCCTGATAGGCATACCCGTGTTCCACAAGCGTATTGACCATGCGCAGTACAGTGCTGGCCGGCATCTCCACCCGCTTGGAAATTTCAGCCAGGCGCAGGGGCTCCCGGTCATTTGCCAGGACTTCTATGATTTGGAGCGTCTTTTCCACAGACTGATTTGCTTTTGAAAGCTTCTGGGTCACAATAATATCCCCTATTCCCTTCATGTATTTCACATAGTAGCATCATACCGTAAAAAACGCAAGCCTATTTTCAGGGCAGGAGGGAAAATGATGAATCTTGTCATATGTTATTCATAAGTGTATTCAGGAAGCAAATCAAAATAACATGAAGAAGGATTCATATGCACATACTTATCGCTCCGGATTCATTCAAAGGTTCCCTATCCTCCCTGGACGCTGCCCGCATCATTGCCCGTGGGCTGGAATCCGCAGGGGTGGATGATATACAATTGGCCCCTATCGCCGATGGCGGAGAAGGGACCGTCGATTCCTTATGCATCGCCACCCGCGGCACCATATATAACGCCACAGTGCACGGCCCGGGCGGCGACCCTGTCCATGCCAAATGGGGCGTGATGGGCGACGGGCAGACAGCGGTGATCGAACTGGCCGCGGCAAGCGGGATCATGCTGACCACACCGGAGACCAGAAGACCCCTGACCGCCAGCACATACGGCACAGGAGAGCTTATCCGAACCGCCATCCGCCACGGGTGCAAGCGGATCATTGCAGGCATCGGCGCAAGCGCATGCACGGATGGGGGCGCAGGTATGGCTCAGGCCCTTGGCGCCGTTTTGACAGATGCCGACGGGCGCATACTTCCTCCCGGGGGGTTGGCTCTTAAGGAGCTTGCGCATATTGATATCACTCCTGTCAAAGCATTGCTGTCGGATATTGAACTGACCGCTGCCTGGAGCGTCAACAACCCCTTGTGCGGCGAAAACAGCACGGCCATTGTCTATAGCCCAGGAAAAGGTGCGACACCTGATGAAGTAGTCCTTTTGGACCGTGCGCTTTCCCATTATGCCGACATTATCGAACGGGATTTGGGGATCGATGTGCGCAGCATTGCGGGCGGAGGCTGCGGCGGCGGCACAGGCGCCGGGATGTTTGCATTCATGGGAGCCAAGCTCTTGTCAGGCTTCCAGTTGGTTGTAAAGGAGACAGGCTTCGAGGAGCACATCGCCCATGCGGATTACATCATCACAGGGGAAGGCTGCACTGAAAAGTCGACCCTTTTTGGCAAGGTGCCCATGGGTATCGCGCAGATAGCCAAGGCTCACGGCGTACCCGTCATCTGCTTGTCCGGCAGCCTGAAAAAGGGCTGGCGGGAACTGTACCGCCATGGAATTACCGCCTGTTTATCCATATCGGACGGCGCGATTCCCCTGGAGGACGCCATGGAACGGGCCGAGCCGCTGCTTTTCAACGCCGCCGAGGCCGTCGGCCGCCTTCTGCTGGCAGGCTTGCATGGCATTTAAAACGTACAAATCATGAAAGGAATAATCACCATGCAGCAAAAAACCTGTAAGCCCTGGTATACCTGGGTCCGCCGTTGGGGACAGACCAACTTGACGGAAGATGACCCCGCAAGAAACAATATCGATTTTTGGCGTGAACAGTGGAAGCGTACCCGTGTCCAAGGCACTATCGTAAACTGCGGGGGCATCGTCGCCTACTACCCCAGCAAATACGGTCTGCAATACAGAGCCCAAACGCTTGGGGATATGGATTATTTCAAGGCTTTCCAAGACGCCGCCAGAGAAGAGGGTATCGTCGTGGTGGCGCGCATGGACATCAACCTGGCCACCGAGGAATTTTTCAAGGCGCATCCCGGCTGGTTCTGCGTAAACAAAGACGGTGAGCCCTATAAGTCGGGGGACCGCTACTATTCCTGCGTGAATGGTGATTACTACAAAAAGCACATCCCCGACGTGCTGACGGAAATCATAGAAAAATATCACCCTGCCGGCTTTGCGGACAACAGCTGGCGCGGCATGTTCCGCGACAAGATCTGCTATTGTGACCGCTGCAGGCAGCGTTTTTTTGAACGTACAGGCCGGGACTTGCCTGAAAAGGCAGACATGGAAGACCCCCTCTACCGGGAATGGGTCCGCTTCAGCTATGAAAGCCGCACCGAAAACTGGGATCTATTCAACGAAACGACGCGCCGGGTAGGCGGCGAGGATTGCCTGTGGCTGGGCATGCTGCACGCTAACCCCTATGATGTTTCTGATTTGAGCGGTGCGCTTTCCGATTTGAAAGCTATTTTGAACCGTTCAAAATTCATATTCAGTGACCAGCAGTCCCGCGTCATGCTGGGCGGATTTGCGCAAAACGCAGTCAACGGCCAGCTTTTGCGGCTGGCTGCCGAGGAGGATGTGATCGTTGCGGAAAGCATGGCCAACTACGTGCGCGGCAAGCGTACCTTCCGGCTTGCTGCCAATCCCTGGCAGGAAACGCATATGTGGATGGTCAGTGGCCTGGCGGGCGGCATCTCCCCCTGGTTCCACCATGTCAGCGGAGCCACCTATGACAAACGGCAGTTCGAGACGCCGGTTCCGTTTATGGACTGGCACGCGAAAAACGAAGATTGGTTTTATGGCCGCAGGAGCCTGGCGACCGTAGGTGTCGTCTGGAATCAGGCAAACACCGATTTTTATGGCAGGAATAAGCCCAAGGAGCGGGTCGCCTATCCTTGGTACGGGTTTGCCCAAGCGCTGAGTGAAATGCGCATCCCCTTTCTGCCCATTCACATCGACGATATCGGCCGTTATCAGGATAGGATCAAGACTCTTGTTCTGCCCGATATGGCGGTCATGAGCGAAAAGCAGCAGGAGGCTGTTATTCAATTTGTGGAAAACGGCGGTGGCCTTGTGTTTTCCGGCATCACAGGCACGCTGAATGAGGATGGCGAACCCAATGATAATCTCTTCTTATCGCACTTCGGCCTTCGCCTGACGGGCAAAACCTATGGCGAATTTACCGAGCAGCCCGCCGGCTGGGACAATATGCAGGTGCACAACTATATGCATCTGCCTTCGGAAAGGCACTCTATCTTTTCCGGTTTCGAAGATACCAAGATCATAGCCATGGGCGGCGGGCTGCATGAAGCAATTTCCACGGGGCCGCTTCATCCTATCGCAGGCTATGTGAAGCCCTTCCCCATCTATCCGCCGGAGTTCAGCTTTATCCGGGAAGTTGACGATGGAATTGCCCCCATATTTGCCGGCACGCTGCCCTCCGGCGCACGGGTGGTCTACCTGGCCGCGGACATCGACAGGTGCTATGGCCGGGAAAGGTTGCCCGACCACGCAGCACTGCTTTCAAATGCGGTGCGTTGGACACTTTATGACAAGCTGCCCGTTCAGGTGTTAAGCGAGGGGAAAATCGATGTTCATATCTATCTGAAGGATCAGGCCATCGTGCTGCACCTGAACAATTTAAGCGGCTGCGATGAAAATCCGGGATACTGCCACCGCCTGCTGCCCATTCATGGGATCGGCGTAATCCTGCCTGCCGCAGGCCGCATTCTTAGCATAGAGCTATTGGTGTCAAGGGACACGGTCCCCTACCGCGTGTGTAACGGGCAGCTGGCCTTCACCATTCCCGAAATAGCAGATCATGAAGTTGTGGTCATCAAAACATAAGCCGCCCTCAACCAAGGATTTGGCATCAGAGGTTTTCCAACCCGTCCGCCAGTACGCAAAACCCCGGCGCATTGATCAGCGCCGGGGTTTTGCCGCCTTATACCGCCGCAGGCAGGTACCTCCCCATCTTGTACCATGCTTTATGATAAAAATATGGTATCCTCCTTTTTACTTTATTCAAAACTTTTTTATAAATAATAATTAAGTCGAGAAAGTGATCCGGATCACGAAAAGTGACTGCACATATACAATAAGAAAACCGCATATCTTCTGTATGATTTGAAAAATGACGCTTGACATAATTCGCCAGTAATGCTATATTTGTGTAAACGATTACCGTCAATCGAATAAATCACCAAGCAGGCAGGCAGAAAGCATTCTGATTTCATCCCTAAAGGTGGGGAATGGCAATATGGCTACAATCCTGGATGTTTCCAAGGAGGCAGGGGTATCGGCGGCAACGGTTTCCAGGGCCTTAAACGGCAAGGGGCAGGTGAGCCCGGCGGTAGCCAAACGTGTCTTTGACGCAGTGGAAAAATTGCAATACACGCCCAATGTATCCGCCAGGAACTTGCGGCGCAACGAAAGCCGGATCATTCTCATCCTTGCACCCAACGTAACCAACCCCTACTATACCCACATCATCGCGGGCATCGGCAAATATGCCCATCAAAACGGCTACAGTTCTTTCCTTTGCAATACCCAGGGGGATCCCAAGCAGGAAGAGCAGGTGCTGAACATGCTGGTTAGGCACCAGGCGGATGGGGCCATCTTACTGGCCGCGGAGCAGCATTCTAAGTGGCTTTCGCCCTACGCCGAGCAATTCGCGCTGGTGCAATGCTCGGAGTTTGATCCGGATTTGGACATCGCCCGCGTTTCCATCGACAATTATGCCGCGGCCATGGAGATCATGCATTACCTGCTGGAGCTGAATCATACGCGCATCGGCATCATCAGCAGTGTGAACAAATATGTATCTACTGAATTACGCATGAAGGGTTACCTCGATGCCCTTCAAACAGCGGTCATTGCGCCCAAAGAGGAATACATTCGTTACGCCACCATTGACTATAGCTTCAAAAGCGGCTTTGACGCCGCCAGAAGCCTGCTCTCCCAGGAAAGGCGCCCTACCGCGCTGTTTTGCATCTCCGATATGCTGGCTCTGGGTGCCATCGCCAGTGCCCGCGAAATGGGGTTTCGGGTACCGGAAGATGTGACCGTGACCGGCTTTGACGACGTGGAGCAGACCACCATGTTCCATCCCCATGTCACCACTGTGGCCCAGCCATGCTTCGCCCTTGGCGAAAAGGCCATGGAAATGCTCAAAAATCAGCTTACCCGTGTGCCATCCCCCCGTGAAGTGATCCTTCCCCATAAGCTCATGGTGCGGGAGTCCTCGGGACCCCGCCGCAGCGCCCTGGATTTCTCGGCCGCAGCTATTGGCCGATGAGTCATAACAAAACAGTAGGAGGTAACACCATGAAGAAACTGGTAGCACTGTTCCTGTCCCTGTTGCTGATGCTGTCCGTTGCCACCGCCATGGCCGATGCCCTCAAAATCGGTATCGTGACCCCGGACGCGGACCACGGCTTCACCGGCGAGAGCGTTGCCCATGCCCGCGCTGAAATCGAAGCGCAGGTAGCCGCCCTGGGCGCAGAAAACCTGGAGTACAAGTATGAAGTGGGCGGAGAAGCCGCCAAGCAGATCGCCGCCATCGAAAACATCCTCACCTGGGGCCCCGACGTGATCGTGCTCTGGCCGCTGGAAGGCGAACAGCTGCGCAATGCCGCCCAGATGATCGTGGACAACAACGTGAAGCTGGTCATCTATGACCGCCTGATTCCCGATTTCAAGGGCATGGCCGCTGAAATCATGGGCGACAACGAGACCATCGGCAAGTGGATGGGCGAATACCTGCTCAAGTACTTTAAGGACCGCCTGGATGCCGGCGAAAAGCTGCAGTACCTGCAATTCATCGGCGACAGCTCCACCGTTTCCATCCAGCGCACCAAGGGCATGGTGGATGTGCTGAACGCTTCCCCCTATGCCGCCCAGTTTGAATTGGTACATGAAGCTTTCCAGACTGACTGGTCCAACGCCAAGTCCCAGGAATTCATGGAGAACTGGCTGAATACCAGCGATCCCGCCGCCATCGCCGATGTGGACTTCATCTGCACCCATGACGATGAAATCGTGGACGGCCTGACTATTGCCCTGAACAACTTCACAGGCGAACAAAACATCAAGCTGATCACCAGCGTGGGCGGCCGCCGCGAGACACTGGCCACCTATGACACCCAGAAGATCGACCTGGTGACCTACTTCTTCAGCCCCTCCTTCATCCGCGAATCCATCCGTCTTGGCATTGCCGCCGCCAAGGGCAAGCAATACCAGGGCCAGGATGTAAGTGGCCAGCTGTTCCTGATCCCCTCCATCGAGATCGACAAAAACACCGTAGAAGCGTTCCGCGCCAGCAAGGAATTCATTGAGCGCTACAGCCTGGAAAACAAGTAAGCCATAAGTACCCGCGCGGGCCGGCCGGTTTCCATGCAGGCCGGCCCGCATCCGTATACAAAGCATGAAGGAGGGGCCGCCGTTGCTCATTGAAATGAAAGGGATCGTGGTGGATTTCGGGCCCGTCCGCGCAGTGGACCATGTGGATTTCTCCGTAAAGCCGGGGGAGATCGTGGGGCTGCTGGGTGAGAACGGCGCCGGAAAATCCACGCTGATGAACGTGCTGGCCGGCACGTTTCCCCCGGGCCAGGGAGAAATTTTCCTGGACGGCAAGAAAGTGAATATCGAAAATTCCCTGCACGCCATAAAGCTCGGGATCCGCTTCATCCATCAGGAGCTGAACCTTTGCAATGACCTGCGGGTTTTTGAAAACATGTACCTGGCGGAAGAGATCAAAAGCGGGCTGTTCCTGAACAAGAAGGAAATGGCGTCAAGGGCCGCCCAGGTGTTCGAGCGCATGCAGGTGCACATCGACCCCTGGGCGTTGGTTTCCAGCCTGCAGCCGGCGGAAAAGCAGTTGGTGGAGATCGCCAGGGCTCTTTTGTTCAAATGCGAATTGATCATCATGGATGAGCCCACCACGGCTCTGAACACCCACGAAATAGAAAATCTTTTCGACATTATGCGGCAGCTAAAGCAGGAGGGCGTCAGCTTCATATACATCTCCCACAAGATGCCCGAGCTGTTTGAGATCTGCGAAACATATTACGTGCTCCGCGACGGTCGGCCGGTCTCCCATGGAAGCTTCAAAGACATCAACGAATCCACGGTCACGGAAATGATGATCGGCCGGCAATTGGCCCATGACGATTTTGAACATAAGCCCAACCATGCTACCGGGAAAGTGGCCCTTTCCGTTAAAAACCTTTGCGGCAGCGCCTTCCGCAATATCTCCTTCGACCTTCACAAGGGTGAGATCATCGCCATCACGGGGCTGCAAAGCTCCGGCCGGGATGTGCTGGCCGACGCGCTGTTCGGCGTGGAAGGCTGCACCGGCAGCATTTACATAAATGGCGCTCCCCTGCGCAGCGACAGCTCCATTTTAGCCCACATGCACAGAGGCATCGCCATGGTGCCCCGCTCCCGCAAAGAGCGGGGGATACTAAACCACCTGAGCATTTTCGACAACACATCCATGGCCTACTTCAATACCAAATACAGGCGCCTTTTGATCCATCCTGCCCGGGAAGCCGAAAGATACCAAAGGCAGCAGAAGGCGCTGTCCATCAAGGCAGGCAATCCCAAAAACCCCATCACCTCCTTATCCGGCGGCAATCAGCAAAAGGTGATCCTGGGCCGGTGGCTGGAGACGGATGCCGATATCCTGATCTTCGACAACCCCACCCAGGGCATCGACGTGGGTACGAAGTTTGAGATCTACCACCTAATTTTGCGCCTGGCCGAAAGCGGAAAGGCCATCCTGGTGTTCAGCTCCGAATTTCCGGAGATTTTCAAGGTGGCGGATTCCTGCCTGGTTATGTACCGCGGCGAAGTGAACGCCGTGCTCACCCGGGATGAGCTGACGGAAAAAAACATGATGTACTATGCCACCGGATCGAATTTGGAGGGGATGAAGCATGCTTAAGGTCACACCGCCATCCATAAAGCCCAAGGTCTTTTTAAAGAAGCTTCTGTCCGAGTACAGCTACTGGCTGTCCTTCATCCTGCTGCTGGCCCTGGCCTGGTATTTCAATCCGAACTTCTTCCGGTGGATGAACATTTCCAACATCTTTGTCCAAAGCGCTCCCACGGGCATCATCGCACTGGGCATGACCATGGTTATCTGCGCGGGTCTGATCGATATCTCCGTAGGCGCGCAGGTCGCCATCATCTCGGGGCTGAGCATCCTGGTTTTGAACGCGTCCAGCAGCATCTGGGTAACGCTTCTGTTCTGCCTGGGCCTGGGCCTGTTCATCGGCACCTTCAACGGCGTGCTGGTAGCCAAGGGCCACATGCCTGCCATGATCGCCACCCTGGCGGTGCAAACGGCCTGCCGCTCCATCATCAACCAGATCGGCCAGGGCGGCCCCTTCACCGTGGCCGATAAGGCGAATTATGACGTATTCCGTTTGGTGGCGGCCGGCTCCATCAGGATCACGGACAGCTTCAAAATCCCCTATCCCATGCTTATGCTCATCGGCTTTTCCCTCCTGTTCGGGCTGATCATGCAAAGGACAAAGCTGGGCAAGCATGTATACGCTGTTGGCAGCAATGAGACTTCCGCACGGCTGGCCGGCGTCAGCGTTGACAAGGTCAAAATTCTCGTATTCTCTATTACCGGCCTTCTTTGCGGCTTCTCCGGCTGGCTGTACGCCTCCCGGGTGATGGCCGTGGCGGCGGCTAGCGCAGGCAGCCTGTTTGAAATGGACGCCATCGCCGCCGTGGCCATCGGCGGCACCGCCATGAGCGGTGGCCGGGGCAAGATCATCGGCACCTTCCTTGGCGTATTGATGTTCAAGATCATCAACAACATCCTGACCATGGCCAACGTGCCCACCTTCTTAAACGGCGCCATCAGCGGCGGCATCATCATCATCGCAGTACTTTTGCAAAACATGCAGGGCAGAAGAAAGTAAAGGGGGACTGCGCATGCTTAAAATCGGGATCATCGGCTGCGGCAAGATCACCCAGGTGCGCCACGCCCCGGAGTACCGGGAAAATCCCCATTGCGAGCTTGCGGCCTATTTCGACGGCATCCCCGAACGGGCCGAGGTCTTGGCTAAGCAGTATGGAGGCAAGGTCTACGATAGCGTGGATGCGCTGCTGAACAGCTACGTGGACGCTGTGAGCGTCTGCGTGGCCAACGTAGACCATGCTGCAATCACCATCAAAGCGCTGGATGCCGGCAAGCATGTGCTGTGCGAAAAGCCCATGGCCACAACGCTTGAAGACTGCGAAGCCATGGTTGCCGCTGCACAAAGGAACGGCAAATATTTGATGGTCGGCCATAATCAGCGCTTTGCGCTGGCCCATCAAAAGGCCCGGGAAATGATCCTTGCAGGCGAAATTGGAACGCCGCTGTCCTTCCATACCACCTTTGGCCATCCGGGGCCGGAAGGCTGGACCGGGCTTGCCAACTCCTGGTTCTTCGATAAAAAGCAGGCGGCCTTCGGGGTGTTGGCAGACCTGGGCGTGCACAAGGCCGACATCATCCATTACCTGCTGGGTGAACCGGTTGTGGAAGTAACGGCTGCTGCCGGCACCCTTCACAAAAAGTTCCCCGACGGCTCCCCCATCTCGGTGGAGGACAATGCTTTTCTTTTGATGCGGACGAAAAGCGGCGCGCTGGGCCAGCTTCACGTTAGCTGGACGTTTTACGGCCAGGAGGACAACTCCACCCGCATATACGGCACGGAAGGTACATTGCGCCTGTACGACGACCCCGTCTATTCCCTGATTCTGGAAAAGAGGAACGGGGAGGTTTTGCGGTACCTGTTGGACCTAATGGTATCCAACAAGGATCAGACCTCAGGCGGGCACAAAAATACAGGCGTCATCAACGCCTTTGTGGAAAGCCTTCTACATGGTCAAGCGCCTCCGGTGGACGGTGCGGAAGCGATCAAGGCCATGCGGGTAATCTTCGCAGCAGTTAAGGCTGCCAATGAGAAGAAAACCATCTTCATTGACCACACCTAATATCAATCAGCCAGCATGGCCATCAGCCTGCTGCCGCTTAGGAAGCACAAATTCAAGGCCGCCAGCGACGCGGCGGCAGGCAGGTTGATGGGTTCCGGGTCGAGCAGGCCAATATCCACCGTATGGCGCTTGGTGAAAATGCTTCTGGCGTACAGCGCGTCCAGCATTTTAAAGTACAACGCCCGCTGCCTATGAAGCCATGTGCAGTAAATCAGCAGCTCCTCCGGGTCGTAATTCATGATGATGGTACAGGTGGTGTCCACCAGGTATCCTACCGCTTGGGCAAACACCTTGCGGGCTACAGGATCATCTCTTTCCACCAGCGCAATCACATCCTCCACCCTCTGGCAGCTTCCGCCCGTCTGGGCGTTATATTGCTTCACAATGCCGATGTCCGAGCAGTAAAGCTCCAGGCAGCCGGTGTTGCCGCAGGAGCATGGGATGCCGTCCTTGCGCACGGTGAGGTGCCCAATCTCCCCCGACAGGCTGTGGGAACCGCGGAACACCTCGCCATGGATGACAAGTGATGCGCCGATGCCTTCGCAGATGGAAAGGAATGCCGCGCACTCCTTGCGTTTGAGCTTTCCCGCATGCTGAAGGTACCGTATGCCGGCATACACATCCTTGTCCACCGCTACGGGGAGCGCCAAGGCATCCGAAAGGCGGTGGGCCAGGGGGTACTGCTGCCACAGCGGTGCGGCGGCAATCTCCAGCACCGTCCCCCTTTCAAAATCCACCGGGCCCGGCACGGTGACGCCCACGCCAAAGCAGTCCTCCCGGCGCACATTTCCGGCGGCAATCTCCTGCTCCACGGCCTTTGCAACAAAGGAAGCGTATGTCTCCGGCCCGGTTTCGCCCAAGTTGAGGGGGTATGCGCTCTTGTGCTTGCACTGAAGGTTCATGTCAAAAAGGCCGGTCTCCAGCCTGTCGATGCGGATGCCGACACCCACAAAAAAGCCCAGCTCAGTTGGGATGGCGTAGCTGAAGGGTTTGCGCCCGCCGCTGGAGCCTTGGGATCCGGTGCATGCGATCACGCCTTTTTGCTCCAGGTAGGCTACGATCCCATGCACCGCGGAAGGCGTCAGCCCCGTATGCTTCGAAATTTGTGGCTTGGAGATATCCGGGTGGCGCGCAATGAGCCGCAATACGGTTTTGTAATGCTCGTGCTTGATTTGGCCCGCTTCCGCCATGATGACCCTTCTTTCTTTTCGGTAAAAAAGTTATTCTTATCGTAGCAGGAACCGTATCATTCGTCAATGAGGAAGGATGGCCGCCCTCCGGGCGGAAACACATGAGCAAAAGCGAAACAGCAATGGAATTCATCCGCCCCCGGAAGGACAATTTTCAATACGCTGTACTGGACTTTGACGGCACCCTCAGCCTGATCAGGGAAGGCTGGCAGCAGATCATGATCCCCTATTTCGCGGATATCCTGGTTCATACGCCCGGGGGCCGCTTAAGAGACCCTGCCGAGCTGTATGCGCTGGCAAGGGAATTCATCTTCTTCCATACCGGCAAGCAGACCATTTACCAGTGCATCGCCCTGGCGGAGGAAATCAAAAAGCTGGGCGGCACGCCGGAGGATCCGCAGGCCTATAAGGATGAGTACCACCGGCGGCTGCTTGAGCGTATTGACAACCGCCTAAAAGGCCTGGAAGAGGGTACCATCGATCCGGAAACGCTGACGGTGCCCGGCACCTATGACCTATTGTCCATGCTCCGCCGCCGTGGGCTGGCGCTGTATTTGGCCAGCGGAACCGATGAAACTTATGTGCTCCATGAAGCCCGGCTCTTAAAGCTGGATCATTACTTCGAAGGGCACATCTACGGCGCTCAGCGGGATTACAAAACCTTTTCCAAGAAGATGGTCATTGAGCGGATCCTGAGGGAAAACCATCTTTCCGGCAAGCAGCTTCTGGGCCTGGGCGACGGCTATGTGGAGATCGAGAACGTAAAGGCTGTGGGCGGCACTGCCATCGGCGTGGCCTCCAACGAATCGGAACGCTGCGGCATCGACGCGTGGAAGCGGGAACGCCTGATACGCGCGGGGGCGGACGCGATCATCCCCGATTTCAGGAGCCTTGGTGAACTGGAAGCTTATCTTTTTGATGCATGAACGGGAGGGAATGCGATATGCCTTTTGCCCAGTTTGACCGGTCCAGGCTGCTGTTGAAACCCCTGGCGCAAAGGACCCATGATCTAAGCCTGAATGTGATGATGAATCCGGATGCCTGCCCCGCATACGAACACGAAACCATCGGCATATTGGCGGAGCGCATCATGGCGGCCCGGGAAAAAGGCGCGGCGGTGCTGCTGATGATGGGCGCCCATGTGCTTCGGGCCGGTGCCGCGCCACTGCTCATCCGGCTGATGGAGGAGGGGTACATCACCCACTTTGCACTAAACGGCGCGGGCAGCATACATGATTTCGAGTTCGCACTCATCGGCGCCACCACGGAAAGCGTGGCCCGCTATATAAGCGAAGGGCAGTTCGGCCTGTGGCAGGAGGATGCGCTGATCAATGAGGCCGTGAAGGAAGGCGTCAGGGACGGGCTTGGCTATGGCGAAGCCGTGGGCAGGTATATCTGGGAAAACAATCTCCCCTACCGCAACCTAAGCCTGCTGGCGGCGGGCTACAAAAACCAGGTGCCGGTCACCGTTCATGTAAGCATTGGCTGCGACATCGTCCACGAGCAGCCCAATTTTGACGGCGCTGTCATCGGCGAGGCCACCTACAGGGATTTTCTCATTTATGCCAACACCGTGGAAAACCTGGAGGGCGGCGTATTCCTGAATTTCGGCTCGGCGGTGACGGGGCCGGAGGTATATTTGAAGGCTCTGTCCATGGCCCGGAATGTGGCCCACCAGCATCACCTAAACATCGGCCATTTTACCACCGCCGTGTTTGATCTTCTGCCCCTGGAAGGCAAGAACGTGCACGAGGAGCCGCCCAAATCCGATCCCCGGTATTATTTCCGGCCCTGGAAAACCATCATGGCCCGTACTGTCGCCGATGGCGGGGAAAGCTTTTATGTGCAGGGGCAGCACAGCGATACGGTGGCAGCCCTTACCCACCTGCTCCTTCACAGGGAGGGATGCAAATGACCAGGGACCGGCTTGTTTTTTTGCTCAATCAATTTCCACGCCTGCACATCACCGTTTTGGGCGACCTGTTTCTGGACAAATGGCTTCACATTGACAGGAGCCTGGACGAACCCTCCGTGGAAACAGGCTTAACGGCCTATCAGGCAACAAACGTCCACAAAAGCGCCGGGGCGGCCGGCACGGTGCTTAACAACTTAAAAGCGCTCAATGTGGGCAATTGCTATGCAGTCGGCTTTCTGGGCATGGACGGAGACGGCTGGGAAGTGCTTCAGGCGTTGAAATCCATCGACGTAGATACGCGCCACTTGCTTCGAAGCAGGGAACGGATGACACCCGTCTATATGAAGCCGATGTTTTTCACGGGCGGTGATGCGTCCCGTGAGAGCAACCGCATTGACATCAAAAACCGTACCGCAACGCCGGAACCGCTGGAACGCAAGCTGGCCCTTCATTTGCAGGCGGCAGCGCTTAGGTCCGACGCGGTGATCATATTGGACCAGCTGACCCAGGAGAACACGGGCGTCGTCACCGAATCCCTGCGGGAGGAGATCGCCCGGCTGGCAAAAGCAAGACCCGATAAGCTCTTCTTCGCGGACTCCAGGGCATTCATTCACCGTTTTCATGATGTGACCATTAAATGCAACCACCTGGAAGCCGTGAAAATGACGCTGGGGCGGGAGGAAGAGACCTTCTCCGAAAGCGGCGTATTGATGGCCATGGAAAAGTTGGAGCAGCAAACAGGCAAAAGCGTGTTCATCACCTGCGGTGCAAACGGCGTGGCCTGCAAGCTGGCGGGAGAAAGCTGCCTGGTGCCCGCCGTGCTCCAGCCAGGCCCCATCGACATATGCGGCGCCGGGGACGCCTGCACCGCCGGCATCGTAAGCGCGCTATGCGCCGGAGCGGACCACAGGGAAGCCGCACTTATCGGTAACCTGGCCGCCGGTGTCACGGTGCGCAAAATCGGCACCACGGGCACCGCCAGCCCGGAAGAAATAGCCGCCCTTTATGACGAGCAGTTTGGGGGAAAAGAGGAATGAGCGTTGTCTCCCTGGCCATTGACATCGGCGGTTCCAAATGCGTGGTGGGTTTGGTAGACGATCAGGGAGCCATCATGGCGAAAAAGCGCTTTGTATGGCACACGCTGAACGAACAGGCGATACTTGTGGATATTCTCCGTGAGGGCAAGGCGCTTCTAAAAGATCACCCGTCCCTTTCCCCCGCGTTCATCGGCGCGTCCATCCCGGGCCTTACTGACCCGGAAAAGGGGCTATGGGTGGAGGCCAGCTTCTCCGGCATCCGAAACCTGCCCATTGCGGCCGAGCTGTCCGAAGGATTCCATCTTCCCGCCTACATCGACAATGACGGGCAGGCCTGTGCGCTGGCGGAACGGCTGTTCGGCGCCGGCCGGGATGTGGAGGATTTTTTGTACATCACCGTTTCCAACGGCATCGGCGGGTCCATATTTGCTAACGGAAGGCTGTACGGCGGAGTAAACGGCACCGCCGGGGAGTTTGGCCATTGCACCGTGGTAGAAAACGGCCGGCCGTGCAAGTGCGGCCTTGTGGGCTGCCTGGAGGCGCACGCCGCCGGGCCGGCCATTTCCAAAAACTATCAGGAATTGGGCGGCGCGCCTCTGCCGGATGGAAAAGTGGTCGACGCCGCGGAAATTGCCCGGCGGGCAAGAGATGGCGAAGAGATTGCCTTGCAGGTGTTCCGCCTGGAAGGGATGTATCTGGGCAAGGTCATCGCAGCCGCCTGCAACCTTTTAAGCCCCGCCAAGGTCATCCTGGGCGGCGGCGTGTCCCTGGCCTTTCCCCTCTTCGAAGCCGCCTTATGGGAAACCGTGCATAAGCATTTGTACCGCGCCGCCAACCCCGGCCTCCAAATCATGCCTACACCCCTTGGCTACGATGGCGGACTCCTGGGCGCAGCGGCCGTGGGGTTTATGAGGCGTGGATGAGTATTATATAGCGAAAGGTGAAAGAGATATGTTTCAATCCTTCCTTACAAATTACCAGCAGGAACTGATCCCCCATATCCAGGGCATCTCCCCCGCCGACTTTGAAGCCTGCATAGGACTTTTACTGGACGCCTACAAAAGCGACAAGCAGGTGTTCGTCGTAGGCAACGGCGGCAGCGCCGCCGCAGCCAATCACTTCGTATGCGACTTTGGCAAAAACGCGGTGAAGCCTCCCAGGCGCCGTTTCCGCATGATCTCCCTCAGCGACAACGTGGAAAAGATCACGGCCTTTGGCAACGACATATCCTTTGAGGAAGTTTTCCGCCAGCAGCTCATCAACCTCTTAAATGAGGGCGACCTGGTGATTTTGATCAGTGCCAGCGGCAATTCCCCCAATTTGGTGAAGGCCTGCGAATACGCCAAGGAAAAGAACGCAAAAATCATAACGCTTTCCGGTTTTGGCGGCGGCAAAATCAAAAGCTTTGCGGATGCGGCTATCCCCATCCGCCTCACAGGTTATGAGCAGATCGAGGATATCCACATGATCCTTTTGCATATGTTCGTTTGCTTTATGAAGGAGCATCAGGAATTGTTGGATTAATACCAACTCAGACCTTTAGCGAACCAATAATTATTGACTATGGAATCAAGTTCAATCAAGGCGACTGTCATCCCTCACTGCGTGAAGGATCTTTTTCTTGTTTCGTGTCAAGATCCTTCGTCGCCCCGCTCCTCAGGATGACGATATTCGAAGCTCATTTTTATCCTAGAGACAAGTGCTGATTGATATATTAATGTTTGAATAATTTAACGTTCAAATAAATTAGCGGCCCGGCCTGGGAATTCCCAGACCGGGCCACTTTTGTTCGCATCGTATTAAAAGATAGGCACAATCCTTTGCTCGCAGTCGGATTTATAGGCGTTCTCTAAAAGCTCCGTCAGGGCAATGGCCTTCTCCAAATCAAAGGGGATGGGCGTGTCTTTTTCGATGCCGTCCAGCCACTGGCGGATGGCGGAGGACTGCTGCTCGGGCAGCCTGTCGGGGGTGAACCAGCCATCCTTTAACTGGCTGGTACGCATTTTGATCTCCTTGCCCACCTGCACGATGGCGCCCAGGGACCCCAGCAATTCAAAGCTTTCGCCATGGTGGGGGGCTATGAAGGAAGTCTCCAGCACGGCGATGGCCTTGTTCTCAAATTCCACCACGGAGACGGAGTTGTCGTCCACCCCATTCGGCGCGCAGGTGTTATTGAACATGGAAGCAATGCGCACAGGCTTGCCCAGCAGGTAGGAAGCCATGTACATGGGATGGCAGCCCAGGTCCATCATCGCGCCGCCGCCGGCCTTGTCTACATCGTACCAGTACTCTGGCAGCCAAGCACGGGATGCACCATCATGGGCTACGCGCATGCGCATAAAGTGGATTTTCCCCAGCAGCCCATCATCGATGGCCTGGCGGCAAAGCTGCGCCAGGGGCCATGTGAGGCGCGGGAAGGAAATACAGAACTTCACACCGCTTTCCTTCACCGCCTGGGCGATGGCCTTGCAATCGGCAACGGTAGCAGCCAGCACCTTCTCGGTAAAGATATGCTTTTTGGCTTTGGCAGCCTTAAGCATCACCATCGGGTGAGCGGTAGTGGGCGTATCCACCACCACCGCGTCCACGTCGGAACGGGCAAGTGCCTTGTCCAGATCCGCCTCGAAAGCCACGCCCAGTTCCTGTGCCCAGGTGGCACCGCGGGCAGCGTCCTCATCCCATATGCAGGTGATCTTCGCATCCGGCTGCGCCATAACGGTGCGGGCATATTCCTTGGCATGCACGTGCCATTTGGATAGCATGAGTACATTGACCATATATTTTCTCCTTATTCCGCTTACATCCGGCCTATTCCAAAGACAGCAGGTACTTGATGCATATATCCGTTTCGGTCAGCCCGTCCGGCGTCAGCGTTTCGCTTTCCACCACCATGGCCATACCTTGCGCCTTTGCCGTTTCATAGACCGCATTCACAGGAGCTTTTCCACGTCCCAGAGGCATGCCTTCGCCGTTTTCAAAGCCATCCTTGATATGGATCACCGGCACCCGAGCTTTGAGCCTTAAGAGCAGCGCCACGGGATCTACACCGGCGGCATAGGCCCAGAAGGTGTCGATTTCCAGGTCCAGCGTTGTGCGGTATACCAATTGCTCAAAGGCCACCGAACCATCCTGATTGGGCTTGAACTCCTGGGCATGGTTGTGGTAGCCCAGGCGGATGCCATCCTTGGCAAGCCTTTTTTGCAGCCTGTTCATGTCTTCAATGAACGCATCCAGCTTTGCCTGTGTATCCAGTTCGGCGAAAGGCACGATGATGGATGTATTGTTAATCCGCTTGTGGTAATCAATCGTTTCTTCCGTCTTTTCCAAAAGCTCCTTCAGCCCCGTGTGGGTACCCGATACGCGCAGGCCGTATTCCTTCAGCCAGGCGGCGATCTCCTTGGCGTCAATGCCGAAGAATCCTGCAAACTCCACAAAGGAGTAGCCCTGCCGGGCAATCGCAGAAAGTGCCCCTTGCATATCTATCTGCGTTTTATCCCGCACGCTGTATAGCTGTACGCCGTATTCCATGACGCGCCCCCCTTACTTATTGAAGTACACAGGCTCGCCCGTCTTGGCGGAAGTATAGATAGCTTCCAGAATCTCGGAGACCACGCAGGCCTGCTCCGGCAGTACCACAGGATCGGTGTCGTTTTCCACGGCGTCGATCCAGCGCCGGGCCTCGGTGATGGCAGGCGTTTCCTTCACGCCCTCATAAAACGCCACGCCGCCGGCGGATACGTCGGGCTTGATCTCAATCAAACGGCCGAATTCACCTTTGTTGATGGAGATGCCGTTCTTGATCTGCGCGCCGGCCTTGGAGCCGCAAAGCTGCAGGCTGCCTTCCTGGATGGGCTCAATGGTATTGAGCGCCCAGGTGGCTTCCAGGGTGATGGTAGCGCCGTCCTCCATAACGATGAAGCCGAAGGCGCTGTCCTCCATAGTGTGGTCGCAGGCGCCCCAGGGGTTGCCGCAGCCGGGGTCTTCCAGCTTCTTGTACTTGGTGCCAACCACCATGCGGGGCTTGTAGTTGTTCATCAGGTACAAGGTCAGGTCCAGCGAGTGGGTGCCGATATCGATCAGCGGCCCGCCGCCCTGCTCGTACTCGTTGAGGAAAACGCCCCAATTGGGGGTGCCCCGGCGGCGGATGGCAAAAGCCTTGGCATAGTAGATGTCGCCCAGGTCGCCCCGCCCAATAACGCTCTTCAAATACGTGCTCTCCGGCTTATGGCGGTGCTGGTAGCCAATGGTCAGCTTTTTGCCGGTAGCCTTGGCCGCTTCCACCATCCGCCTTGCATCGGCGGCAGTCTTGGCCATAGGCTTTTCGCACATAACATGCTTGCTTGCGTTAAGCGCATCGATGGTGATGTCCGCGTGGGAGCGGTTGGGGGTGCACACATGGACCACATCAATAGAAGCGTCCTTGAGCATTTCTTTGTAATCCGTGTACACCTTGGCGTCCGGGGTGCCATAATCGGTAGCCGCTTTCTCGGCCTTTTCCTTGATGATGTCGCAGAAAGCCACCATGTCCACCCGATTCAGCGCCTTCAAAGAAGGCATGTGTTTTCCGTTGGCGATGCCGCCGCAGCCGATGATGCCGATGCGAAGCCGTTTTTTCATGTCGAAGTTCCTCCTTGAACCATTTGATGAAAATGATAGCATATACGATGATGGGATGATATAATGGTTTTGAGTCAAAATATCATTTTTTTGCAGGCAGAGGCTTATGGGCGGCTTTTACAGGGAACAGCGGGTGCCCCGGGGAAACATACGCTACATTTACGATTGCAGCGTGCAAAAGACGCTTGGGAAGGCGCCCGTGGTGGCGCCGCATATCCACGAATTTTTCGAAATCCTGTATTGCCAGTCCGGCGCCTATACGCTGACGCTCAATGAAAAGCCATACGACCTGTATCCCGGCGACATGGCGCTCATCGACCCCATGGAGATTCACAGCACCCGGGCGCTGGGCGAACAATTGAACCAATACCTGGTGATCAAGTTCGTGCCGGAGGTATTGTATTCCACCGAACAGCTTGTTTTTGAGCTGAAATATATTCTGCCCTACTTAAAAGGCAGCAATTCCCATCAAAAGGTATTTTCTTCAGACGAAACAAAGGCCGCATCGGTGGGAGACATTCTGCAGGAAATCGTGGATGAGTTCCTTAACCGTGATTTCGGCTATGAGATCGCGCTGCGGCTGAATATCAGCCGCCTATTCCTGTGGATCCTGCGCCGCTGGCACGATAATAGCCGGGAGGCCGTGCCGGATGAAGTGGCCATCACGACACTTAACAAGGCGCTGGGATATGTGGATGAAAATTTTGGCCAGAGCATCAGCTTGGCGGATGCCGCACATTTTTGCAATATGCCTTATACAGCCTTTTCCCGCTTCTTTTCCCGTTATCTGGGCCGCGGCTTTGCAGAATACCTGCTGCTTACGAGGCTTAAAAAAGCCGCCATGCTGCTGGCGGAAACAGACAAGTCCATCACCGATATCGCCATGGAGACAGGCTTTTCCACCTCCAGCTACTTTATACAGCGCTTCAAAGAGTACCAAGGGATGACGCCCAACCGGTTTCGCAAATGGTTCAGCAGGGCACAATAATCGATTTCTCTTTCTGTTTTCATCACATGCAAAGAATAACAAGCGGCTGCAGTACATCCACCTTTCCTGCATTTGTTACAAATAGATAAAACGTTGGCGTCGGCAGGGCTTTCTCTTGATAACCCTGCTGTTTTGTGGTATCATAATTATGGCATATGGTAATTTTTTCTATTTTATGTAGTTTTAGGAATTATATTGGGGAATGAGCGCCCCTCTTGTCGAGAAAAGAGAAAGGCTGTACGTCCGGTCCCATGGATGGGGCCGGCCAAAGCGAAATACGAAAGGAGAGATCATCATGAAAACCTGGAAAATTGGCGTACTGTTGTTTCTGTGTGCCATCGTTTTGTTTGCCTCTTCCCGGGCGGAGGAAGGGGTATCCGGCGTTTGGCAGGGCACGGACGAGAAAACGGGGGCTATCCTTCGGTTGACGCTTGCGGAAAACAGGACCTTTGAATCCTTCAGAACGGACAAACAGGAAGTATATGCCGGGACATACGATGCAAAGGATGGCATATGCACTTTAATGGGCGAGGGCAGCGGGCCGTTCGAATTCAAATACATGCAATCCGACGGTTCAATGATCCTGCTGACCAAGGAAGGAAAAGTGTACACCTTTGAAAGGCAGGATGGGCTACTGCTGGACGAAGCGCTCATTGGCACCTGGGGCGGCATGGACAACGGCATGTACAAAGAAATCACCTTCACCCCGGCGGGAGAGGCGCTGACCTTCATCCCTTACCAGGATACGAATGCCCAAGCCACTTCCTATTCCACCGCAGGGGATAAGCTGCTTCTCCGGGATGAATTTTCAAAGGCGTCGCTTATCACCTATGAGGCGGCCGCAGTGAAGCTGACCCTGACCTATGGGGATGGAAGGACCATCACCATGATGAGGAAACAAGGGCCTTTGGAAAGAACGGTCCATGAAGGCGAGGCCGTAACGGCGGCCGCCGATTCCATGCTTTGCGGCACCTGGGGCATCTATGGGGACGGGATGTACCGCGAGATCACCTTTTCGGCGGATGGCAGCTTTGTTTCCTACACACCGCAGGAAGGGGACATGAAATACCAGGGGAAATACCTTGCCTGGAATGGTACGGTTGTCATCCTTTTAAACGGAGAGCTGCACGTGGACGCCTATCAAATCAAAGGCGACGAGTTGTGGTACACCCCCGCCGGGCAGGTGCAGCAGGTTTTGGAACGCAGGAGAGGGGAGCTTAACCGAAAATCGGAATAATCAAAAAGAGTACATGGCAAATGGTACCGCCGGGAAAGGGCTCTTTCCCGGCGGCTCTTTCTTATGTTGCATAGCTGGCCGGGAGCAGGAATTTGCATGCAGCTTGGAGAACATGCGGGATGAACACCACAAAGGAGCGATACATATGACCCATCACGAACCTATCCTCATGACCGGTGTCAATGGTTTTTGCGCCTCCCGGCTTTACAGGTTTTTCAAGGAAAGGGAAGCTGTACTGGGCCTTAGCCATCGCGATCTGGATATCACGGACCAGGATGCCTGCTTTAAAATGATTTCGGATATAAAGCCCCGCGCCGTGATCCATAGCGCGGCCATCTCCAGGATGGATGAATGCGAGTTGGACCCGGACCTTTCCTTTCGGGTAAACGTGCTGGGTCCGGAGAACCTGGCCAAGGCTTGCAAGGCTGCCGGTATCCGGCTGATCCATTTCAGCACCGACCAGGTGTACAACGGCTCGAAGGAGGCCGGACCGCATCAGGAAACATGCGTCCTCTCCCCTTACAATGTCTACGGAAAGCACAAAAAAGAGGCAGAGGAGCGCATCGCAAAGGAAACGGACGATTACGCCGCCATCCGCCTGACGTGGATGTATGATTTCCCCGTGCGGAATATTTTTACAAGTCAGAACCTTCTGACCATATGCCAGCGGGCCCTTTATACAAACATGCCCCTCACCTTTTCCAGCAACAGCGGCCGCGGGATCACCTATGTCCATGAGGTGATCCAAAACATACCGGCTTTGCTTGATGCTCCTTCCGGTGTGTATAACTTCGGCAGCTGCTCCAGCATGAGCACGTATGAAGCGGCCAGGCAGATTTTCACCCTATTACATGCAGAAGACCGCATTCCGGCATTGCTCCGCCCTGAGAACGAAGCACCCGGCAAATACCCCGACCTGCGCATGGACTGCGGCAAGGCTGCCGCCCACAACATGCTGTTTTCCACCACGGAGGAGGGCATTGAAAAAGCGTTCCGGGAGTACGGGTTTTAATCCGGGCGATTATCAATCGCCCGCTCAGCCGCGGCGCTCAGCCGCGGCAAGAGGCCAGCTTCTGATACATATCCTTAAATATAGGATTCCGGTGAATCCCCGTTGCCACCCTGATGGGGTGCCGCCTGGGGTCCCGGCCCCAGAAGCTGTCGCCGGACAAAAGCGGGCTGGGCTCCAGCACCGTGGGCACCCAATCGGGATTGATGAGGTAGCCAATGGCGGACACATCCCATATTTCCTTGGCCCAGGCAAAGTGGTCCTGACTGTAGGCGGAGAAAAGCTCCACCAGCGCGTCGCACAAATCGTTCTTGCCGCCAATATAGGCCTTCAGTTCCGGCACCGTGGCCAGCAGATGGGAAGCCACGCCCATGCAGGGGACGAGCACAAAGGGCACGCCGGAATCCAACACTACCCTTGCGGCGGGAATATCCTGAGACAAATTGAACTCCTGGGCGGTAGGATAAGACAATGGCTGTCCGCCCAGCCAAACAACCACGATCTTTTTCACAAGCTCCGGCTCCATTAAAAGCGCGGAAGCCACATTGGTGATAGCCCCGATGGCAGCCACGTACAAGGGATCGCCGTCGGGCCTTGCCATGGCGCGGCGCACAAGGTCCCGCGCGGCTGGGCTGTCCGCTGGTGTTTCCCCATCCGGCAAGTAGCTTTCGGAACCCTTGAATACAAGGTTCTCCGGGCTTCGGCCCATTTTTAAAAGCAGCCTTATGATTTCATTGTAGCTTTTCTCCATGCCGTCCTTGGGCCCGCTGGAGCGGTCGTTATGAAAGGGCGCGGCATACACAGCCTGAACGTCAAGGCGCTCGGGCGATAAGAGGCTGTAGGCCAGGGCAAATTGGTCGTCCACCTCGTTGTAGGTATCGGTATCCAGCACCATGGAAAGCTTGCCATCTTTGGGCAAAGACAACCTGTCCAAAAGTATGTTCAAGGGCAGCTCAGGCCATTGCATCAAGAGATCCCCCTTCATGAAAAATAATAAAGTGGAAGGGCATACGGCTTTTCGCTACCCATTATACACCAGACCGCCAGGATTTCCATCCCACATCTGCAATCATCGTATCCCCTTTGATTCCTTTATCCATGCACCTATGCCATGCATACAATTCATGCTATAATAAGGAAAATCAACGGGTGGTGGCACGATGAATATCAACGACATTCTTCCCATATTAATACCGGGCGTTTTCATGCAGGTGCTGATACAGGCCTATTTCATCAAGCACTGCTGGGAAAACGGAGATATTTCCCGCACAGCAAAGATACTGTATACCATCGCCATTGCGGCGTTCAACATCCTGGCTGCGGCGGCGTATCTTTTCCTGACCCGGAAAAGGGAAGCGGAACAACAGGATGAGACGGAAGATATAGAGATCGACAGCCATATCCGCCAGGGCATATTTGTGCTGCTGGTATTGGCGTACGAGGTCTTTTCCTTGCGCCTCGTCCTCATGGGGATGGCGGCAAGCCATTCCCCTATCGTCAACTGGCTGCTGTCCGCCTGCTTTTTGCTGATAATCATCCATGGCCTGGCCGGAAGGAAACTCTCCAAGGAACTGTATCATTTGCTGCCCATAGCGCAAATCCCGTTGGTTTTGATAGTGGATTATCTGGATACCACCCGGAGCGGTCCATTTCTTGTGCTGGCCGTAATGGCCGGCATCGTCAACGCATTCCCGCCGAAGACTTCCAAGATCTATTCCGCATCCATGCTTGCCGCCTATCTCGCCATCAACATCTTGAAAGTAGTGTCTGTTCCCATCATCTCGCCAGATGATATCATCAGCTACGTCTATGTAAATCTGCTGGTATACTTGATGGTGTTCATGTCATTCTACATGCTTAAAAAGCAGCTGATTGCCAATAAACGATTGAAGGAGCAATCCTTAAAGCTGGAGGAGATGACGGCCCTTCGTGAGCGCAGCCGAATCACCGGAGAGATCCACGATACGGTGGGGCATACGCTGACCAGTGCCGTCATTGCTATTGAGGCCGGGGAAAAGCTGCTTGCGCAGGACCCGGAGGCTGCACGGGATAAACTGATCCTGGCCCGGGAACAGGTACGGCAGGGACTGCTAGAGATCCGCCAGGCGGTGAAAACCATCCAGGCCGGCGGGGAAAAAGCCTTCACACCCGCCATCCAGGCATTGGCGGAAGACATAAAACGCAGGACGGGCCTTGAGATCACCGCCATCATAGAGGTTAAAACAAAGCTTTTGCCCATTCAGCAAAACGTGCTGCTAAACGCCTTGAAAGAGTGCTTAACCAACAGCCTAAAGCATGGCCACGCCACCCGGGCAGACCTTTTGATCCAGGAATACAATGGCACAGTCACCATGACCCTTACCGACAATGGCGGCGGCGCGCAGGGGTTCGTGTTCGGCTTCGGCTTAAATAATATGTCAAGGCAGGCCGGCAGTATCGGCGGCACCTTAACGGCCTTCAGCGAAAAAGGCGAAGGCTTTACGGTGAGCATCACTATTCCCATAGGCCTTGTGACGGGGGGTGACAATGTATGAGTGCCATCCGCATCCTGCTGGCAGACGATCAAACTATCATCCGGGAAGGTATCCGGTCGTTATTAGCGGCGCATGAAGATCTTTTGGTAGTCGGTGAGGCCGGCGACGGCGAAGCTGCCGTCATGCAGGCCCGAAGCCTAAAGCCCGATGTGGTGCTCATGGATATCCGCATGCCCAGGATGGACGGTGTGGAGGCTACAAGGCTGATCAAGGGGGAACTTTCCGAAACGGTGGTCATCGTGCTCACCACTTTTGACGACGACGAATACGTGATCAAAGCCATGACCTACGGCGCATCAGGCTACCTGCTCAAGGACATCGGCAGCGATAAGCTGGTGGAAGCCATCCGGGACGGAATGAACGGTAGCATCATTCTGCCCGGCAGGATCGCGGCCAAGATCACCTCACGCTTAACGCAAAGCGCAGCAACGAACGTTAAAGCGGAGGATTTCACCCAGCGGGAAGTGGAGATCATCCGCCTGATGGCATCAGGCAAAAGCAACGGTGAGATTGCACAGACGCTGTACCTGACCGTGGGAACGGTGAAAAATTACATCAGCCAAATCTACATGAAGCTGAATGTAAGCGACCGGGCCAACGCCGTGATCGCGTTCAAGAAGATGGGGTTTTAATACTAATTCCAAACATTAATGCGTCGTTGCGGCGGATCTTTTCGCGCTACTTAAGCGTCGACTTGTACCCGGCTTGCTCAATCGGCGCGCTGCTGCGCTGCCGCTTGCATCGCTTGTATCGCAA
>JAEZQK010000094.1 GCA_023413135.1 Bacillota bacterium | reverse complement strand
CCGGGAATTGTGAAATACGTATCATCTGAAGTTGACAAATCAATAGTGGATTATCAACTACAGAAGTAACGGAATATGGATGATTGCAAATTGCACTTCTATTGCATACCAGGTACCAAGATTAAGCGGGAAATTAATAATCGACCTACGACGCCGTATGTTTGTTGGCCCTTCTGCCGGGAATTACGAAATTCGCAACTTCTGTAGTTAAAAGGTTAGCTGCACAGCGTGATACGTGCTGCCTTGGCGGGTATTGCCATAGATGGTTACAACCTTCATGCAGCTGCTCCATCTCATAAAGGATCATCATATCCCCAATGCCCTGCGGAAAAAGTCCACGAAGCCGGGGCGCAGGTCCCGGTGGCTTAAAAGCCGCTCTTCCTTTGACATGTCAAACCAATACTTCCCCGTCTGTAAAGACTTAGACAGGGAATCCAGCGGCCAGCCGGGAGTGCGGATGGCATGGGGCTTGTCCGTCAGCAAAAACGTATCGGAGCAGATGTCCTCCCCGTCGTATTCCAGGCATCCGCCATCTTCCATCATCAGGCAGATGGCGTTTTGGTACCGGGCCGGCAGGCAGCCATCCTGCCCATATTCCCGCACCAGGCCGGCGTAATAGGCAAGCATTTCCTCGTCGGAAAGCGGCCTTCCCCCAGGCCTTCGGGCATGGATGCCCGGATTTTTGTCCTCCGGCACCTTGGATATTACAAGCCCTGAATCACAGGAAAAAACGGCCCGGTGATACGTTTGAAAGTACGCCCTGGCCTTCTGCCGCGCGTTTTCCAGCACCGTTTTTCCGTCTTCCGGAACAGGCGGCGCGGTATCATCCAGCCCGTCGATCAGGATGGGCAGCTCCCGGAGCCAGTCACGCATGGCGCGGAGTTTGGCCGGATTGCCTGTGCCGTACAGTAAGCGCAGCATCACATGCCTCCCAAAGCAAGCACCAAAACCTGCATATTCTTTCGCATTCCATCCTCATAGGCCAAGAGCGCGCCTTCGTCCATGGGGCCGGTGACCAGCGGATCAAGCTCGTATACTTTGGCGCCTGTTTCCGCCGCCAGCGTCCTGGCCGCCAGGTCGGGGTACTGCGGCTCGGTGAAAAGAGGCGGCGTATGAAGGGTGCGCACCAATTCCACCAGTTCGGCCAGCTGGGCGGGGCTTAACGCCTCCCCCGGCTCCCTGTTTACCACAGCGGCCACATGCAGCCCATACGCCTTGGCAAAATAGGGGAACGCTTCATGGAAGGTGATGATTTCTTTGCGGGGAAGGTTTTCAATGCCGGCCTTCAGCTCTGCATCCAGCGTGTTCAGCCGCATAAGATAGGCGGCCGCGTTTTGCTCAAAGATATCCCTGTATTCCGGAAAGGCGGTTTGCAGCCCGTCCCGCAGGTTTTCCACCATGGCCTTGGCGTTTTTTACATCCAGCCATATATGGGCGTTATCCTCATGATCGTGGCCTTCTTCGCCCTCCTCGTGCGCATGTTCATTTTCGCCAAGGCTGTCAAGGAGCGGAATGCCCTTGGAGGCGTCCACCACCTGAAGGCTGGGAAACTGGGCTGCCACAGTGTCCAGATAGCTTTCCATCCCCGCGCCGTTTATGAGCAGCGCCTGCGCCGAAAAAAGGGTGCGCATATCCCCTGTGAGCAGCTGATAATCGTGCAGGCAGCCGGTATCCGGCGCAGCCAGGTTCTCCACCCGGATGTCTTCTATTCCCACCGTCAGGTTCCGGGTCAGGATATAGATGGGATAGAAGGAAGTAACCACAACCTTTTCTTGTGCATTGGCTGTGGGAAAAGTGAAAAGTATTGCCGCAGTGAGGACGGCCAGCATAATTTTTTTCATGATCTTACCCCTTGTTTTCTTGGATACGTGCCCATTGTAACATTCCCGCCGCTATAAAACAAGCCGCCTGGCGGGCCGGAGCCCGCCAGGCGGCTTAATGATGTAAGATCAGTCTTCCAACTTGGGCACAAGGCCCGTATAAGTGATTTCAGAAGATGCAAACCAATCTTCTACGGCTTTGCCAACAATTTCGTTTTTACGGATCTGGTCCATTTCCGAAAGCAGCAGCGCCTTGCTTTCCTCGGTCAATTCCTTGGGGCCGCTGGGTATATCCCTGGTATAGTTGAGGATATGTACGCCATAGCTTCCGATGACGGGCTGACCATAGTCGCCCACCTTTTGCAGTTCGGGGGCAAAGGCACCCTGGACAAATTCCGGAATGAAGTTTTCAAAGTCCTTATGGACGGTATAACCCTCCGTCTTGTAGGGTTCCTCCTGCATGCCGGGATCCTCGCCGTATTGTTCCACCAGGGAAGCAAAGGTTTCGCCGGCCTCCAGGCGCTTGTAGATATCGTCCGTCTTGTCTTTAATGGAATCCAGCACGGCCTGGCGGGCCGCGTCTACATCAGCCTGGGTCACAGGCGCGGGCGTAGGCGTGGCAGCGGGGTCAAGTGTGGGTTCGGGGGTTGCGGCAGGCTCGGTTGTGGGGGTCGAGGCAGGGTCGACCGTGGCGGATTCGGTATCCGGGTTGGGGTCGATATCCTCTTCCGCAAGGGCCTGTTCCTGGCTCTGCTGGGATTCCAGCTGCGCCTTCGCGTCCAAATATTTGTTCAGAATCTCACTGTCCACGGACAAAAGGATATGGGTGATGCCACGTACGCCTTCCGGCACATACCAAACGTCGCTTTCTCCCGCCGAGATGGCCGATTCATAGTTGATGATGCTTGCGTCAAAGGCTTCCGTGTCTTCCGCTACCCGCTTTTGATATTCGGCCTGGATTTCCTCGTCGGTAAAGGCCGGAACATCCTTCATCAGCAAGTCGATGATGCGTTCCTGAATTTTGATTTCCCGGTAGTACTTAACTCTTTCCTCCAGCGTGTAGCCCTGATTGGCCAATTCCTGCTCGACCTGTGCTTTTGCATCGGCAATTTCCTGCTCGGTGGGCGTGGCGGATGTCGAGGTCAGGAAATATGTATAGTTCGCGTCGATAACCGAATTCCATTCCGCCTGGGCCTGGGTCTGAAGTTCCGTTTCTTCCTCGGCGGTAAACGTTTCAAAACCATTTTCAGCGGCATTTTGCTTCCAGTACTCGTCCTGTAAGGCATATTCCAGCGCTACGGATTCAATGTAGGACAGCTCTATGCCATAGGCGGCATACTGAGAGGCAAGGGCGTCGTAGATGGTCTGTATATCGGAACGGAGTATGTTCTTTCCGTTCACGGTAGCAAGTATGTCGTCCGGTGACTTGGGTACCGCGGTGGCCTCAGGCGCTGCGGTCACTTCCGCCACAGCCGTGGCTTCCTCAGTAGGCTGGGGCGCTTCGCCCAGGGCGCCTGTCATAGCCATTGTCGCACACATGGTCAGCGCCAGGCAGAGCGCAAAAAAACGGGTGGATTTCTTCATGGAATCACTATTTCCTTTCTTTGTGCCGGCGCCGGCGCCGGTATAATAGATTTATTATGGCACAGGCCATGCGGTACTGCAAGCAAATGGCGTAAAAATCTGAAAAGTTACAGTCTGTTCATGTTTTCATTAGATATTAGAACAGCCGCCTGCCGGCAAGGGGTTACGCCTTTTGTTTGAAAAACCCGCATCTTTTGCCGATGCGCTTTTATAGGACGATGATTTTGCACCGTTTGTTTCACCAAAACACATGGGAATCCCTGGCCGTAACGGAAGCGGGGAACGGGCGTGAAAAAGGCCGGGGAGAGCGCCTTTTGAAAAAGCCGCCCTCCCCGGACCCCTAAAGAATGAATCTTATCATCCCACTATTAAACATAAGTGCATTGATATTCCTGTTATCGGATGAGAGCATTTCTTCTCCGGCCTATCGAAAGCCGGTACTCTGCGGGCGATTAATAATCGCCCCTACGGCTGCAAAGAGTATATTGGCTTTTCTTCCGGCTCTCATATGTCCCGGCAGAGAAGCCAATAAACAAACGACATCGTAGGGGCGATTATCAATCGCCCGCCTGTGCCGGTTCATATCAACAGCATTTTTTGAGATTTATCTAAGCAATTCCCTGCACTTTTTCAGCGTCTCACGCAGATCGGCGGCTTTCACCTTTTTAGGGTTTTTCTCAATAAAGCAGGACAGCGTCTCTGGCCGGAAAATGGCCTGGGCGGCATCCTGTATGTCTTCCGCCGTCAGGTCACCGTGCAGGCGCATCCTTACCTCCACGTCGCACTCGTCGGTGTTGCCGGCCATAAAGGCCATTCCCAGCCGTTCGTTCATGCTTCCGGCTTTATCCAGTATGATGCTCTCATTTTCGGTAAAGTAGATGCGTGAACTGTCCATCTGCTCATGGCTGATGAACCTGCGAAGCTTGCCCAGGATGGAAAAAACAAGCTCCAGGCTTTCTGCTAGCCGGTCGTGCGTCACCTCATAATCAATGGCGAAGCGGCGGTAGGGGCCTACCGCAACCACCTCGGAGCTGATGTCATCCACCAGCGCATGCTTTTCCCTAAGCTCCAGGAACAGCACGGAGCTGAGCCCATCCCCTGTCATATGGCTGAGCATATCGGCGCAGGCGGGAAACACCAGGTTGGAGTCTATATCAAAATACAGCAAAACCTGGGCCAAATCATAATCGGCGTTGAACAGCTCGTCGCTGCTTTCATCCCGCATGCAAAAACTCATGGGCGAGGGCTGTTCAAAAAGGCAGGGGCCCAGGTCGGGAAGCTCCTCCAGAACCTCCCGGGCCTTTTCCAGCATGCCGTCTGAAAAGTTGCCCGTGAGCACAAAGCAGGCATTGGAGGGGCGGAATATTTTCTTTTTCCACTGGTGGATCAAATCCGAAGACATGCGCAGCACGCTGTCTTTGGTGCCCATGCCTGGGAAGGCGCCGGCCTTTGTCCTAAAATACCGGGTGCTCATATCCCACAAAAAGTTTTGCTCGTCGTTTTCGATTTGCCGGAGGACCACCTGTTTTTCGGCGTCGATTTCCTCCCCGGTCCATTTGCCGGGGGCAAACAGGCGGAGCATCAGTTCAAAGGCATCGTCAAAAAAGCGGGGAACCACCCGCATTTGAAAGATAACGCATTCGGGATAGGTCGTGCCGTTCAGCTTTGCCCCCATGGCGTCCAGCCGGCGGTATAATTGCCCCTGGGGAAGGCCACCCAAGTTGCGGAAGCAAAGATGCTCCAGCAGATGGGATATGCCTTGGTTGCTCCTGTTTTCATACAGCGAGCCGCCCTTGAAATACACGCCCATCTCAAGGGAATGCAAATGGGGAAGCTGATAGGCGGAGAGTTGAAGGCCGTTTTTCAGCCGGATTTCCTGATATGCCGCCATTGATCCATCCCCCTTTGTAACCCTTATTTCCCATCCTTGATGAGCCTTCGTATATCATCCATCTGGCTTAAAAAGCCGGGGTTGTCCCTCAAAATATCCTGCACCTTTTCGCAGCTGTGCATGACGGTGGTGTGATCGCGCCCGCCGAAGCTTTCGCCAATACGGGGCAGCGACAGCCCCACCATTTCCCGGGTAAGATACATGGCCACCTGGCGGGGCACGGTAACTTCCCGGTTGCGCCTTGCGCTTTTCAAATCATCCACGGAAATGCTGTAGTAGTCGGCCACCATCTCCTGTATCAGCTCGCAGGTGACGCGGCGCACTTCCCGCTGGGCGAACACTTCCCTAAGCGCTTCCTCCGCCAGCGCGTTGGTGATGGGCTTGCCGGTAAGGGAGGAAAATGCCACCAGGCGCGTCAGGCTTCCTTCCAGTTCCCTGATGTTGGAGTCGATGCGCTGGGCGATCATCTCCAGCACGCCATCGGGAACTAAGATGTGCTCCCGCTCCGCCTTTTTGCGCAAAATGGCGATACGCGTTTCAATGTCCGGGCGCTGGATATCGGCGATCAGCCCCCACTCAAAGCGGCTGCACAGCCGCTCCTCCAGGCGGGCGATGTCCTTGGGCGGCTTATCACTGGTCATAATAATCTGCTTGCCGGCGGTGTGCAGCGTGTTGAAGGTATGGAAAAACTCCTCCTGGGTGCTGTCCCGCCCGGCAATGAACTGGATATCGTCCACCATCAATATGTCCACGCTGCGGAAGCGGCTGCGGAATTCGGCATTCTTATTCTTCTGGATGGAGGCGATGAGCTCGTTGGTGAAGTTTTCGCTGGTGATGTACAAAAGCCGCAGGCTGGGGTACTGCTGCTGCACATAATGGCCGATGGCGTGCATAAGGTGGGTTTTGCCCAAACCTACGCCGCCATAGATGAACAGGGGGTTATAGGCATCGGCAGGGGCCTCCGCCACCGCCAGGGAGGCAGCATGGGCAAACCTGTTGCCGCTGCCCACCACAAAGGTGTCAAAGGTGTATTTAGGATTCAGGCTGACATTGGAGCTCTGGGAGGCGGGAGAAGCCTTGGCAGCCCGGCGGGCAGCCGATTCCTGGGGCGTGATGATTTCTATGGAAATCGTATGGCCGGCCGCCTGGCTCACCGCGTTGGCGATCAGCATGGCATACCGGCTGGCGATCATCTGCTTCATGTAGTCCGTGACCACTTCTATATACAGACAATTATCTTCCAGCTCCAGGGGCTTCAAGGAACTTGCAATCCACGTTTTGTAGGAGACTTCATTCATCTCCTCCTGCAAAAAGCGGCATGCCTTCTCCCATAACTCCATTACATTCATCCGCTGCCCCCCTTAGTATGAATACAAAAAATATACAAGGTATTATACGCGCCCAAAGCGCGTGAAAAAAACAAAAAAATCGACACGCGCAAAATTCACCCTTGGACTGTGGAAAACTCCCTGTGGATAAAGAGAGTCACGCCCGCGGCTGTCCACCTATAATACCAGATACGCCCCGTATTTTCAAGGGTTGTACACAGATGGCCGCGTTGTATAGGCCTCCCGGCTGTTGAAAACTTTTTCCCTAGGGATGGTGGTTGTCCAATTTTTCAACCACAAGACTTGGCGCTGACCGAACGTGTTTTCGGATAAAAAGCCACACATATTGTATATTTATGCTCTTTGGCGAAATTTGGAAACATAAATGACACAGGATTTTTATACGGTGTTTTTGAAACAGACAAGGATTTATGGTAGGGCATGTAGAAAGTAGGGCTATCCTTCGCGCGAGGTGACATGAAGGTGGCTGCCGTCATCCGCACCCAGGATGTGGCACGGGCGCTGCACCCTTGGGTGGGTTCCTATCTGCTGGACAGCACGACGCTTGCGGAGGCGACTGCCGACGTGCTGCGCAGCTATGCCCCCTATAAGGAAGACCTGGAAAAGCTGTGCAAGCGGTTGGACAGCTTTTTGTTCATGTCCTTGCGCCGCCTCACCATGGGCACCATGCGGGTGTTCCTGGACGACGGGGAGGAAGTCCGCATCCACACCTCTGATTTTCAGATGATGACCGATGATATGCTGGGTGTCCTGATGGAATCCTTGTCCCCCTACTCCGTCAATTACGAGCTGCTGAAGACTTATTCCCTGCAGCAGCCAAGCCTCAGCGCGCTGCGTGTGCTCTATACCCGGTACCAGGCCTTCCAAAGTCAGGAAGAACTTCAGGCGATCGCCCGCACCATCCGCACCTGCCATCCCAGGGAAAGATACATGGCCTGGCTCCCGCCGGAGGACGGCAGGGGATTGACCGTATAGAACGGTAAAGTTATAACGGGGAGGGGGCCTTTTGAAAAAGGCCCCCTCCCCTTACCCTACCCCTGAAAACCTCTAAATGGAGATTTATTCCTGCGTGATATCACGGACGCTTTGTCCATATGAGATGGTGGGCGTATAAAGGGCTTCCCGGTTGACCATGTCGTTGCCGTTGCGGATGCGTTCCATCAGCATGCGGCCGCATCTTTCCCCCAGCGCCCATGTGTCCGGCAATGCGCAGGTAGGTTCCACATACAATATATCCGCCAATTGGACGTCGCATGGGCTTACGAACGAAATATCCTCGGGTACGCGGATGCCTTTTTCCTTGAAAAAGCGCAGCGCGCCGATGGTGGTATTGCTGTGGGAGATGACCAGCGCGGTGGGCGGGTTTTGCATCCCCATCAGGGAGGCGCAGCTTCGGTAGCCAAATTCTTTGGTGAGCGGCCCTTCAAATAAGTAGGGGTCGCCTTCCTGCATCGTTACCCCTATGGTCTTGAGCGAACGCTGGATATTGACCAGCCGGTCCCGGTGGGAGCTTAAGAAGGAAGGGCCGCAGATCAGCCCGATGCGCCTATGCCCCTTTTGGATCAAGTGCTGGCATAAATCATAGGAGACGGTGGCAAAATCCGCATCCAGAAAGTCTCCCCTGAACTGGGGGTTGGGGATGCGGCGGTGAAGAAGAACCACCGGCACGGTTTGGCTGAGCTGCGTAATATAGTCGTTGTTATGGCCGGTGGTGTTGATGATAAAGCCGTCCACCTGCCGTTCGGTCATCAGGCGCAGGTAGCTCTCCTCGGTATCCTGCTCCGAAGCGGTATTGCAGTAGAACAGGTTGTATCTGTCGGGGCGGATAACGTTTTCAACCGCCTTTGTGATTTGGCCAAAGTACTCGTTGTTGCCGTCGGAAATGAGCATGGCAATGGTTTGTGTGGAGTCATTTTTCAGCCCCCGCGCCACAAGGTTGGGGTGATAATTGAATTTTTTGATGGTTTTTTCCACGCGCCTGCGCTTGTCTTCCGTGACGCCGGTGCTGTTGTTGATAACCCGGGATACTGTAGCCAGTGAGACCCCGGCCTCAGCGGCAATATCTTTGATGGTAATGCTTTTTTTCATTTGACATCCTATCTTTCCTGGCTTGCGCCGGGGTGTCTGATCTATAGTGTAACGGTTCCGCCGCTTATTTTCAAGCTTCTTTTCAAAAACGCGGTTTTACTGCCTTCTAATATCATAACGTTTTCAAACAAAAAATCAAGATCATAAATAGATATTCAATACATCCAAATTTTTCTGAGAAAAAATTGGATTTTCTATTGCATTTAGATTTGTTTCGCATATAATAGACACATAAACGATTTGAAAACGTATTCAAATCGAAAAAGGCAAAACCAAAAAGGAAGGATGAAACTCATGAAAAAGGCTTTCGCGCTCCTCCTGTCTGCCATCATGGTCCTGACCCTTTACTCTGCGCCAGCTTTTGCTGTGGCCGCCCCCAGCGGACAGCCCATCAAAATCGGCCTTGCCACCGTGCTGACCGGCGAGCGCGCCATGGAAGGCGAATATGCTTCCAACGCCGCCGCCATTATCACCCAGGAAATCAATGATGCCGGCGGCGTTCTGGGGCGCCCGATCCAAATCGTGATCGAAGACGGCCTGGGCACAGACGTGGGCGCGGTCAACGCGTACCGCAAGCTGGCCGACGACCCGGAGATCGTGGCGATCATCGGCAGCGACAACTCCAATGACAACATCGCCATTTCCAACGACGCCCTTCAGGCGCAGATCCTCACCACGGCACAGGGCTCCAGCCCCAAGCTGCGGGACATCTGCAATAACGACAATCCCTGGCTCTTCCAGCTGCGCGCCTGCGAGGAAACCATGATCGACGCCTTGATCGGTTTCGCCGTGGAAGAAAAGGGCTATCAGAAATTCGCCATCATCCATGACACGGAAACCAACTCTTCTGACCAAACGCGCCTGTTCACCGAAGCGCTCCAGCGCCGTGGCATTGAGCCGTTGGCAGTGGTCCCCTTCACCACGGGCACGAAGGACTTTACCTCCCACATCACCAAGATCCAGCAGGTGGAGCCTGAAGCCATCATCGGCGCATGCCTCTTTAACGAAGCGGCCATCATCGCTGAACAGATCCGTGCCTTTGGCATGGTGGACATGCCCATCTTCGGTTCCAACGCCTGGGCCGACCCTGTGACCCTAAAGCTGGGCGGCGAAGCCCTCAACGGCGTGTACAGCGCGGCTGCCTGGGTGCCCAACACCACCAACCCCAAGGGCGCTGCTTTCTCCCAAAAGTACGAGGAAATGTACGGACAGGTCTGCGCGAAGGCCGCCGCCCAGATTTACGACCATGTGAGCGTGATCTGTGCCGCCATTGAAAAGGCCGGCTCCACCGACCGTCAGGCGGTACGCGATGCCATGAAGACCATCGATTCCTATGCCGGCGCCATCACCACCTATGACTGCCGCACCAACGGCGACTGCGGCCGCGGCGGCCTGGTAGTGCAAATCGTGGATGAAACACCCACCGTTTTGCAGGAGATCTACTCCCAAAAGCAAATCTAAGGAAGCGTTGAATAACTTGGGTGGGTATCCTGCGGTTGCGGCTCCGCCACCCTCATTAAACCGGCAGTTTCTTTCATGCTTAATAGGCGCCCTCCGCACCGGAGTCCCTGGCGCGGAGGGCGTTGACTTTGGGGCTTCATACTGCCAAAAGCGTGGCGGCTGCCTGCATGGCCATGAGAAAAGGAGATACGCCAATTATGGGACAAAACATACAATTGCTGGTGTCGGGCCTTTCCACCGGTGTTGTGTACGGGCTGATCGCCATGGGCATGGTGCTCATCTTCCGGGCTGTGGGCGTTATGAACTTCGCCCAGGGTGAGTTTCTGATGATCGGCGGTTATCTTTGCTACACGTTCAACCAGATATTGAATCTTCCCATCATTCTGTCGCTGGTGCTGGCCAGCGTGGGCATCGGCGTGGTGGGCGTGCTGTTCATGCGCACGGCCTATTGGCCCCTGCGCAAAGCGCAAGTGCGGGCCATTATCGTAAGCGCCATGGGCGCTTCGATGGTCTTCAAGGAGGGCGCGCGCCTGATCTGGGGCTCCATCCCCGTGAAGGTGGACAAGGTCATCTCGGCGCCGGTCAAGCTGTTTGCCGGCGGCATCATTCAGGGGCAGTACCTGGCCATCATCATTGTGTCGGCCATCCTGATGTTTCTGGTGTATATGCTATTGGAAAAAACATTCATCGGGCACATCATGCAGGCCACCGCGCAGGATCAGTATATGGCCTCCATGGTGGGTGTGCCCGTCATCTTTTCCATTGCCATGACCTTTGCCTTAAGCGCCATGATCACCGGCATCGGCGGCGGGATGTTGGCGCCGCTGTTCTTTTTGAACAACACCATGGGCGCCACCGCGGGCGCGAAGGCCTTTGCCGCCATCGTCATCGGCGGGTTCGGCAGCGTGCCCGGCGCCATCGTCGGCGGGCTGATCGTAGGGCTGATCGAGGCCTTTGGCGGCGCGTATATCAGCACCACATACCAGCTGGTGCTCATCTACATCGGGTTGATCCTTGTGTTGATGGTGAGGCCGCAGGGTCTGTTCAGCGGCAAAATTCAGGAAAAGGCATAGGGGGCTGACCATGAATACAACAACATCCATAGCCCAAACCATGAAAAAGGTTTCCCGCTTTTTCCCTGCCGTGGTGCTGGTACTGTTCGCTTTTGCGCCCATGGCGACGGGCAATTACATGCTGCGGGTTTTGAACATAGCACTCATCACCTATCTGTGCGTGCTTAGCGTGTACGTGCTGCTGGGCATGTGCGGCCAGAACTCCTTTGCCCAGGCGGGGCTCTGGGGCGTGGGGGCCTACACTGCCGCGAATGTGGTAATGAAGCTGAACATGCCGCCCCTGGTAGCCATGCTGGCTGCCGTTGTGGGAACCGCGCTGTTTGCGTTCGTGCTGGGCTTTGCCTTCTTCAGGCTGCGCCAATACTACTTCACCTTTGCTTCCGTCGGCCTGATGACCATTTTAAATGGCCTGTTCATGAATTGGGAGCCGGTCACCGGCGGGGCGCTGGGCATTCAAAACGTTCCGAAGTTTTCCATCGGTCCCCTTACGTTTAACTCCGAAATCTCTTATTTCTACCTGATCCTGGCCTTTTGCGCGGTGGTATTCGTCGCCATGCGCCTGCTTTTCCATTCGCCCTTGGGCCGTTCCTTCATGGCCATCCGCGACAACGAGATCGCGGCCAACTGCATGGGCGTCAACAGCCTGCTGACCAAGAGCATCGCCTTTGGCATATCCGGCGCGCTGTGCGGCTTGGCCGGTGCGCTGTACGCATTTTTGTCCGGCTACTTAAGCTATCAAACGTTTACCTACCAACAGTCCACCATGTATCTGATCATGATCATGCTGGGCGGTACGACTTCCCCCAGCGGCGCCATTATCGGCACGATGATCATCTCCCTGTTGCAGGAGTGGGTGCGCCCGCTGGCAAACTTTATGCAGTTGATTTACGGCGCAGGCATTATGATTTTGATGATCGTACAGCCGGAAGGAATTTTGGGAGGAGGCAAGGCGCTTTATGACATGCTCTTCAAGCGGAAAAAGCCCGGTGCTCACACTATCTGACGTGGTGAAGCGCTTCGGCGGCGTGACCGCGGCCGATCATGTATGCCTGGAGCTCTTTGGCGGTGAAGTGTTCGGCCTCATCGGGCCCAACGGCTCCGGCAAAACCACGCTGCTCAACCTGATCACCGGTATATATAAGGCGGATGGCGGCATCATTTCACTGGAAGGCCGCGACATCACCAAAGCGCCCACCCACGTGCGGGCCAAGCTGGGTGTGGCCAGAAGCTTCCAGCATCCGCGCCTTCTGGGCCGGTGTGATATTGAAACCAACATCCTGGTAGGGCTGGATCTGGCGGGGCTCCGCCACCTGCCGCAGGCAAAGCAGTACAAGGACTATATGCAGTCGCTGCTTAACGCCGCGGGGCTTAAAAACGTCAACCTGAAGGACAGCACCGAAAAGCTTTCCTACGGCCAGCAGAAGATGCTGGAAATCGTCCGCGCCATGCTAAGCTATCCCAAGGTGCTGCTGCTGGATGAGCCCGCCGCGGGTCTTAACCGGGCGGAGATGGATTACATCCGCTCGCTGATTGGCATCGCGGTGAAGCAGGGCATTGCGGTTTTGCTGATCGAGCACGCGATGGATCTGGTAATGGAAATCTGCGACCGCATTACCGTATTAAACTTTGGCCGTCAGCTGACCACGGGCCTTCCGGAAGAGGTGCAGGAAAACCCCGATGTGATCGAGGCCTATCTTGGGGGAGGAGGGAAAAGCGCATGATTAAGATTAGCAACCTTGTTTCCCGCTATGGCCACATCGAGGCGCTGCACGGCATCAGCATGGAAGTGGGCGACAAGGAAATCGTTGCCCTGATCGGCAGCAACGGCGCCGGCAAAACCACCTTGCTCAACTCCATCTCCGGCCATGTGGAATCGTCCGGAAGCATCCTGTATCAGGGCGAGGAGCTTCGCGGGAAAAAGCCCCACGCGATAACGCGCAAAGGGGTCTTGCAGGTGCCGGAGGGCCGCCATGTGTTTCCGGGTCTCACGGTGGAGGAGAACCTGGCCGTGGGCACCGTGGCGTGGAAGGGCATCAAACTGACGGCCGGCAATATCAGTAATGACCTGGAGTATGTGTACGGCTGCTTTCCCCGGCTGAAGGAGCGCCGCACGCAATTGGCGTGGAGCCTCTCCGGCGGCGAGCAGCAGATGCTGGTGATCGGCCGCGCGCTGATGGGGCATCCCAAGATGCTGATGCTGGATGAGCCCTCCATGGGCCTTGCGCCCCTGGTCATCGAAGAGGTATTTGAGCGCATCGTAGCCATCAACCAGACCGGTATCCCGGTGCTGCTGGTGGAGCAGAATGCGAAGCTGGCGCTCAGCGTATCCAACCGCGCTTATGTGATCGAGCGGGGAAACATCATCCACAGCGGTCTTTCCAAAGACCTTGGGGAGGATGACAGGGTGAAGGAAGCCTACCTTGGTAAAAAGAAAACAACGGCCTAGGCTTTGCCTTATACTAATGGAAAATATTAATGCGTCCAAAGCGGCGAGATATTTTCGATGCGGGACAAGGAGACGGAGCGACGCGTAGCAGCGCTACGTGGAGCGGAAGTCGACGATGCCCCGCGCGAAAAGAGCCGCCGCGACGACGCATTAATGTTTGGAATTAGTATTATTTATCAGTAAAGGACGGATGAACATGAAGCTTTCCATTGGTTGCGACCATGCAGGGTATGATTTAAAAATGGCCATGCTGCCCTTATTAAAAAAAGCGGGCCACGAGGTTATTGACAACGGGTGCCACGATCCCGCGGAAATGCCGTATTTCCCCGATGTGGCCAAAGCCGTATGCCAGCACATTCTGGATGGCAACGCGGAGCGCGGCATCATGTTCTGCGGCTCGGGCGTGGGGGCATCCATTGCCTGCAACAAGATCCCCGGCATCCGCGCCAGCATGATCCATGACTGGCACTGCGCCCATCAGGCCGTGGAACACGACCATGTGCAGGTGATGTGCATCGGCGAAAAAATTGTGGGGCGCTGGCTGGCCTGGGACCTGATTCAGGAATTTCTCAAAGCAAAGGGCGACACGGACGAGCGCGCCCTGACGGTGCTGAAAAAGCTGCGGGAAATGGACGAGGCGTTTGCCGGCGCAGCGAAGTAAGCACCAGGGAGAAGGAGACTTGATGCGGGCTGTGGGGGCTGCGTTGCACCTATGCTTGCATCAATCAGGATGACCTAAAAGGCCTTGGGCCTCAAGGCCTTCCGGCCTGCGGACAACGTGTATTTGCACCGGTTTTTGCATCAAGAGTCTGTTTTAAGTAAGCAGGCCGCAAAACCGGGATGGATTGCTTGAAAAACCCAATGTGGATGGCGGATTTTTCTTAAGAAAAACCCTTGCAATTCCTTGGGATTTCATGTACAATATGTTCGTTGTCCCGCCGGACGTGCTGATATAGCTCAGCAGGTAGAGCACTTCCTTGGTAAGGAAGAGGTCACCAGTTCGAATCTGGTTATCAGCTCCATTGAAAGGGTTCGTGACTTCTTGAATGATAGAGGTTGCGGGCTTTTTCTTTTGCCATGAAATCATAAAATAATAAATTGCTCTCTGTCATTACCTTAACCAGTACCCTAACCGGGATTTATCCACAGGCTTTTGAGTAGTAAAAGCGCACTTTTCATACTAATTCAAAACATTCATGTGTCGATGACGATGTGCTCTGAAGGCGAGTCCAGCCCCGCAGACTGTCATCCTGAGCGCAGCGAAGGATCTTGGATTTTCATGCTTCTGAAAGATCCTTCGCGCAGCGAGGGATGACAGCGGGCGGAGTTTACGTGTATCCTATGTGCCGGTGTTCATCGGTGCATTTATGTTTTGGAACAGTATCAGCACGATTTTTCATGAAATACACATGGTAGACAGAGCTTTTCTGCAAGCCTAGGCGTGAAGATTGAGAAGTAAACAGTAGATGGTGGAAGGGTAACAGCCTCCACCCTTTTTTCATACAGAAGGCGCCTTGGCCGAAGCAGGGATGGGGCGTAGATCTTGTTGCTTACAAGTACAGAAGATATAATGATGGGTAGAGTGAATAAATTCCCAGCTCAATTCGTTGATTCACGGAGATCTGTATATGTCAAAAAAGAATGAATTCGGCGCTTTGCTAAACGGGATATACCGTGAACTGGAATTAAAGTCTTTCGAATTGTCGTCTGCTCTTTTTCACAGAATCTTTGAGGTGGAATCCGGCTATTATAGCGGCCATTACAACAAAACAAATGATGGGCAGTATGAGAGGGACTATTATCCAATTCCGGTGGTGTCCGTAAAAGGCTTTTGCGATGTAGAAATCAATCTGGACAGCATTTCAGTATCCACGAAGCTAAAGCGGGCTGATGCGCTGAAATATGACTATTCCAAGCTAAAGGGATATACGTTTGAAGTTTATGGCGTGGAAGACTATTCGGATGATTATTATCACAAGGGGCTAACCATTTACGATTTAGTCACTAACATTGGAAAAAGCGATGAAAAAGAGATAGGCTTTGCTTTCTATTTTGATTTTGACGTTGGAAAAGAAGAGATATTTGAGTTTGCCAAATTCTTGCGGCGAAACAGTTTCTATTATTGACGGGCTTGAATGTCTATTGCGGGCATCTGTGCTTCTCCATACATTTCCTGATTACGGGCGAAGAGTATCACGCAAAAAAGCCGCCCCATTCAAGCCAGCAGATCCCCCTCTTCCGGATGTTTGCTGAACCAAGCCTTTACATAGGAACAAGTCATGACCGCCTTCATGCCCCGCTCTTTGATTTTTGCAATCGCGGCCTGCACCAATTGCTCCCCGACGCCCTGCCCGCACAGGGAAGGATCCACAAAGGTACTGGAAAAGTTAACCACACCATCTTCTATTGAAGGGAACCTGATTTCCGCAAGCAGCTTGCCGGAATCATCCTGGGCAAATATCCTGTCCTGTTCATATTGGTAATTGAGCTTCATAGTCTCACCTCGTCTATCAATCATCCCTATTAAGATACCTTCACTGTTCCCTTTCTTTCTGTGCACACCCCGCAACCCCCTGCCCATGCTTGTTCAGCATTTGCATGAGAATGAGCCACAGCTCGTATTTGAAAAACATCGTTTTATCATCGGAATCATGATCGGCTATCGAATGTAAATATTCATCAAACCTAAAAACAAATTCCACAAACAACGGATCTCCTATGATTACATCTCTTGGGCGGGCCATGCCTATTCCTTTCAGATGCTCTGAGACTTGTATGGCCGCATCGGTCATTCCCAATCGTTGCTCTATATCACCACCCACAGGTGATTTATTTATACTTGCCCCCAGAAGAAAGTCATAGGAAACCTCAAAAAATGCCGCTATCTTCTGAAAAGTATCAACGGATGGAGATGTCAAGCCATTGCAATATTGGCTTACCGTTTGCTGCTGAACCCCAAGATGTTGGGCAAGGGCACTTTGCGATACACCGCGGCCGTCCAGAAGCAAACGCAATCTTTGCGCAAATGGTTTGTTATACCCCTCATTTGTTTTTGGCATGATCACCCCTCCGATACTATGTTTTTATTGTATGTATACATGCACACTTATGAAATATTGTAATCCACACGATTTTATTGTCATAGCACGTTAGTGGCCGGCCGTCAATAGGAAGGAGGAATTTGCATGAAAAATGTAGCCCTTCGCTTGTATGCAAAGGGTGCAGGCGTCCCGCTTTGGCGCATTGCAAAAGCAATGGGCATATCTGATCCAACAATGACACGTTTGCTTCGGGAGGAATTGACACAAGAAAAAGAGGCTTCGATCCGGGACATGATCGACAGGCTTCGGGAGGATAAGGAATGAGCGAAGAATGCTTATCTATAGAAGCTCTCCCGTTTAGGACGCGGAAGATAGCAGAGGCTTTGGCGGCGGGAGGAGGTGAACCGGGTGGGAAATTCCTATGCTGATACCCTGGCCGCCTATAGTGCCCTGGTATCCACCCCGGAAGCGCAAATGCTGCTTTCGCAGGAGGAACCCTTTGCGCCGGTCAACGGCTACATGACGGATGGAAGTCCAATCTATCAGGCTGCCGTACAGCCTCCGCTTAAACAGCCGCCCACCGCTTCAGCTTGGCCCATAAGCCCGTTGCCGGCTACGGTGCTATGTGAAAAGCACTATGATGCCCTGCGCCAGCCTGTGGATAATTTCATATGTGAAGGGCTGACGCTCCTTGTGGGCCAGTCGAAAATCGGCAAGTCATGGCTTGTGCTCGATCTTTGCATGAGCGTCGCAGCCGGCACGCCGTTCCTGGGCAAAAAGACAACGATGGGGACCGTGCTTTACCTTGCCCTGGAAGACAGCCAAAGGCGCCTGCAAAGCCGCATCCGGAAAATAGGCAAACCTGTGCCGGACAATCTTCACCTGTCAACGTCGGCGGCTATGCTGGATACCGGCCTGATCGATCAGCTTGAGGCGTGGATGATAGAACACCCTGATACCGTGCTGATCGTTATAGACACATTTCAGAAGGTCCGCGGCGTACCCTCAGGCCGGACGAATGCATACCAGCAGGATTATCAAACCATGGGCGGCATCAAAGCATTCGCAGACAAGCACCGTATTTCCGTTATGCTCGTTCACCACACAAACAAAATGCGGGCGGTGGAAGATGTATACGACAAGATCAGCGGCAGCAATGGCCTGATGGGGGCTGCAGATACGACGATCCTGATAGAGCGTGACCGGGAAACCGATGAAGCCACCGTCCATATTACCGGCCGGGATGTGTGGGGAGACGATTTTGTAATGCACCTTCATGACGGCAGATGGACGATAATCGGCGAAGATGCGTTTGCTTTTGCCCAAAAGAAGGCTTATGAGGCGCAGCCTATTGTGCGGCTTTTCAGAAACATCATGGAGGACAACCCTTCAGGGATCAGATTAACGTACGCTGAGCTTCTGAATGAGAGCCTCAAACGCCTTCATACCTATGCTGCCGTCGATGCAAAGGATGTCAACCGGAAGCTCAAAGAAATCGGACCGCAGCTTATAAAGTATGACAAGATCGCCGTAGAAGCCGGGGTACGTGTGAAAGACGGCAAAGGCGTGCGGATAAGCAGGCACACGCCCGGATTCACCGTCAAGTGCGAACAAACCGGTGTTTTTTGTACTAACAGTACATAGAACATACGGTACATATGGTACGTATATGCCATCATAGGGGGGTGTGTGTATGTACTATATGTACCCCTATGTACTAAATGTACTATGTACTGGTGTACTGTGTGGTACGCAAGGGAGGAACACAATAGATAAGCTATGAACAGCAAGCAAAAGGGCAACCGTGGCGAGCAGGAGCTGGCCCGGCTGCTTCGTGAAAAGGGTTATGATGCCCACAGGAACACACAATGGGCACAGGGCGGCATGGAGAACCCGGATGTATCTTTGCCGGGGATCCATATCGAATGCAAGCGGGCGGAGACTCTGCGCCTGTATGACGCACTTGGGCAGGCTGTAAGGGATGCCAATGGCAAAGCGCTGCCCTGCGTGATGCACCGCAAGAACAAGGCGCCTTGGGTAGTGATCATGGCGCTGGAGGACTGGCTGAAACTATATGGAGGGAATAGCTGATGACAAAGAAGATGAAAGAGGCTTTGGCCGTATTGGGCCCGGATTACACGACCATTTTTTTTGACGGCGAGAAGTGCATCTATCGTGATTTTCGCAATGGTCACGAAATAGAGATCAGCGGAATGGATAATAACCGCCATACTCCTTACTGTGCCGGCATTTATATTTGGAAGAACCGTAAAAAGATCATTGAACAACATTTTCGGATTCAAACGCCTTTTGCGTTTACTGCTCTTGTCAAGGCGCTGGAGGATAAATATAAATAAGGATGAATCAGATGGGCTGATCAGAAAAAGAATGAGTGGAGGAATAGCCGCTTTCTCCGTTGAATCATTCTATAATGGCGAAAGAGCGCAGGCATATCTCATTACGCCTGAGCTCTTTTTTTGTTTTCCATTACTTGCTAAAGGGGCCATACCTGCCGATATCGTAGATCCAAAACATGACTTCGTTTCTTTTTAGATTGGCCTCTTGTATCTCCCTGCTATATGCAAGAAATTCCTTTTCTGCAGAATTCGCTTTGAAGAGGCGCTTGAAAAGAGCCTGCAATTTTCTCATAAAAAATCAACTCCCGTTTATTGTAAAGGTGGGTGAAAGCAGCATATCCAGCGATATGCAAAGGGTTTTTGACAGCGGGTAAAGCAGCATGATATCCGGGTACGCGATGTCGCGTTCCCACTTGGATATGGCTGGAGCCGTTATGCCAAGCTTTCTGGCAAGCTGCGCCTGTGTGATTCCCTGCGCACGGCGAAGGGATTGAATTCTTGTTCCCAAAGAGCAAATCACATATATCATCCTTTCTGACAAAACAAAAAGCGGCGGTATGCACTGCACGTCATACCGCCGCCGAAAGGGACAACGAAAATTATCCCGCTGATATGGACAGAGGTACAGTACACGGCTTCTTGCCAAAGTTATTTTGTTGTGCGGATTTGAACCTTTCAAACAAGAAAACCATGCGTGCACCTCCTTTCTTTCAAAATCGTGAATATCTTATCATACTTAATTCCACCTGGCAATCCCCTTTTTGGAAAATAAACCAATGGTTTACCTGCGGGCTCTCGCCCGGCCTTTATAATGGAAGCTTCCCACAAGAGCCATACATACAATGATACATACGGAAGAACACTAGGTTGGGAGCCTTTCATGCATTGCAAGGCGGCAGCAGTATCCTTAAAGCCATCATAGAAAGGAAATTCAATGAACAGGAATGCCGCCAGGGACACACGCGTTCCATGGGTCGATGTTTTGAAATTCCTGGGCATTTTCGCGATCTATCTGGGTCATTTTGGGGAGAAAGCAGGGAAACTGTATCCTTTCGTCTATACATACCATGTACCCCTGTTCTTCTTTGTGTCCGGCTTTTTTGCAGACAGCAAGGATGGGGAAACGTTCTTTTCCTTTGTCAAAAAGAAGTTTCAAAAGCTCATGGTGCCGTATTTTACGTTTGTGGTGCTGTCTGTTTTAATGCATGCCATACAGTATGATTTGGCGGCAGATCAACTGCAGTATGAATTGCAAAGGTATGTATTCGCGGTTAGGAATACGCTTCTCCATTCAAGCCTGTGGTTCTTTTCATGCCTGTTTGTTGTATCGGTATTGCATAGGCTGATCCTGATGATCACAAAAAGAAAGTGGATCGTCCTTGCGGTATCCTTGGTACCGGCATGCTTTTTCCAAATGAAGCAGCCTGCCTGGTTCTGGAATGTGGACAGCGCGCTTATATACCTTGTCTATTATGCTTTGGGAAACATATGTTTTTCGGGCATCAACAAATACAGATATGAGTACTTCCAATTCAAAGGCAGGCTTGTTTACATCGTTTTGGCGCTGATATCGTTTTGGATAACGGTCAAGACATACCTGTATGGCAGCCTGTACCTGACGCTAAAAGTATTGGACCTTCCGCTGTCCATTCAGGCGGAGGCTTTGTTCACTGTTTTCAATACATCCATCATCCTGTATGCCAATATTCAGCTGGCTTTTTTGCTTGACAGGAAAAGTCTGTTCAGGAATATTGGAAAGGCGACCCTGGCGCTTTGCGGGTTGGAATTTGTTACGAAGAACATACTGCAATCGGTATTTGCAATGCTGGGTCTGTCTGTAAATCTCGATACGCCTTTGATAACGCTTCTTTATGCTCTGCTGTGCATTGCCGTCTCCTACAAGGTGTTCGTTCCCGTACTGCGCAAATACTTCGGAAGGCTGCTGGGTATGGAGGAAAGCGCTTTGTATGAGGCTGCAAACGCTTATGTGAAAAAGATGAAGAAGCAGGACCGTGCCGCCATGTAGTGCACGCGAATGCGTTTGGAGCCCAAGTTATATATCAGGCCGCCGGCTCATTGTTCCGCAATCCGCATCATCTCCCGCGCGTCCTGTGGAAGATGCTCAAAGTCCCTGCGCATCATCTTAAGCACCATTCTTTCATTGGCGATTTCATCGCTGGTGCGAACGCCGAGCCGGCGGAACAGAGGCATGGGCGGGCACCAGCCTTTGATGGCGTGCAGCAGCAAAAAGCCGCCCGCGGCGCCTGTGAGCAGGAACCACTTTTTGCCCCGCGAAAAGCCCAGCATCGTACCGGCCACGGCAAAGGCCGACGCGCTGGTTTCCAACACGCGATCCATGTCCCATTCCTGTTCCAGTTTGCGCAGCCTATGGTTGATCACGTCCACATTGGCATCCTGGACGGAGCGGAGATCATTGATGGTTTTTTCCCGTATTTCGCTGTTCACCACGGGATCTGTATGTAGGCCTACGCGCAATGTGGTGGGTGGGATGTGCTGTTCCATAATAAAGCCCTCCTTCATTTTGAAAATAGTCTGAAACAAACAGAGCCGGCCTATCCAGCCAATGAAAAGCCTTCATTGGGAAATTGTGCTGCCGCTAGCATGCGCAGGCGTTGAGCAGATTACAGCAATTTCCTTTTGGACATACTGTATGGGAATGAAAGGGGTGTTTGCATGACGAGGGAACAATATCAAAAGATGCAGATGGAAGCTTTGGAGAATTTGAAGGCGGATGTCACCGCGCACAGGAATAACCCGCTGCTTCTTGCGCCCATGCGGGATACCTTGGAACAGCAATATGAAATGATCTGCAAAAAGCAGGCGGAATGGGAGCACGGCGGTTTCTGGACGCCCGATAGGGAGAAAAACTATACGGAAGTATATAAGGATAAGTAACATTAAATCAGGTGGAAATATTGTCTAAATTGGAATATAATAAACGTAACAAACAAAATTTGTTACGGAGGCGGTCACATGGAAACAAATCCAGCCGGGAATGAAAAAAGGCCGGCCGAACTTTCGAAAAGAACGTGGAAGGACTACATTGGATGGGCAGGTTTCATTGTGACCGCCGGCATCCTGATCCAGCAGATCTACATCCATGCCGATGGGCTTTGGTACTTTTGCTTTGGCGAAGGGAGGCAGTACCTTGGCGCCTTGGGCGATCCTCAATACAGCCTGCTGTATCACATAACGACCGTATTCGATTTCTTGACGGTCACTTTTTTCACGTTGTATCCACTCGTGATTTTGGTACTGCTTCTGCTCCGGAAGAAAATCGTCCCCAAGCTGCTTGTGGTCTTTGCTGCAGTCGCCCTATTCACAAACATCGCCACCGCCATCTTATATTCCCTGCTCTCGGCGGAATATGAAAAAGCGTACTATATCGACTTTATATCGGTTGTATACCTGGCCATTGATATCGCGCTTGTTCTTTTCTATGCAAAATCCAGGCGGTTCAAGGCGTTGTTTGTAAAATAACCATTAAAGTTTTCAGGGGATGGGTCCGGGAAGGGGTCCTTTTTCAAAAGGACCTCTTCCCGGCTTATATCACCGTATCCTTCCCCACCTCCACCACGCCCCGGGTGGTGAGGCGCAGGGCGGGGATGACGGGGAGGCTGACGAAGGAGAGTGTCATGAAGGGGTCGATGCCGGGGGAGACGCCAAGTGCGCGGGCACCATCCATCAACAGGGAAAGGGCCTGGCGGACTGCTGCGGCCGGGAGGGGGCACATAAGCCCCGCGATGGGCAGGGGAAGTTCCGCCAGGATGTTTCCATCGCGGACAATCACTATGCCGCCCTGCATTTGGGCGATGCGGCGGACCGCCAGGGCCATATCCGCATCGCTTACCCCCGCCACAATCAGGTTGTGGGCGTCGTGGGCCACGCTGGTGGCAATGGCGCCGGCTTGAAGGCCGTACCCCGAAAGGTAGGCCTTGCCCATGTGCCCCGTGCCCCGGTGCCGCTCGATCACGGCAATCTTGATGATGTCCCGGGCGGTGCTGATGCCCTCGGCGTATCCCTCATCGGTGGTGGTGAGCTGACCGGGGATAAGGCCGATCACCTTCGCCCGGCCAAGCCGGAAGGAATCTTCGGTCACATCGCCAATGTGTACGGCATGAAGGGCATATGATGCATCCTGCTTTTTTGGCAGCACGGGGCCTTGGCCGGGGGAGGAAACACACAGCCCGGCCTTGTAAACGGAATGGATGGCAACGGTGTCCACATCGTTAAGCAGCAGAAAATCCGCCTGATACCCTGGCGCCAGCGCCCCAAGGCGGTCAAGGCCAAAGCATTGGGCGGCGTTATGGGATGCCATGGTGTAGGCCGCCGCCGGATTAGCCCCCAGGGTGATGGCCTTGCGCACCATGTGGTCGATGTGGCCCAGGGTGATGAGGTCGCCTGGGTGCTTGTCGTCGGTGACCATCAGGCACCGGGCGGAATACGGGGGCCGGAACAGGGGTAAAAGGGCGGCAAGATTCCTGCCAGCCGTGCCTTCCCTGACCATGATCCACTGGCCCAGGCGGAGCTTTTCAAACGCTTCCTCCGCCGATACGCATTCATGGTCGGTCTTTATCCCCGCGGCGATGTAGGCAGCAAGGTCTTTCCCGGTAAGGCCGGGCGCGTGGCCGTCCACCTTTTTGAAAAGGGAGTGGGCGGCGGCGATCTTGCCAAGAACATCCTGGGCGGTGTTTATAACGCCTAAGTAGTCCATCATTTCCCCCAGGCCCAGCACGCGGGGGTGCTTCAAATAGGCTTGGGTTTGCGCAAGGCTGATGGTCGCACCGTTTTCGTCATAGCGCGTGGCCGGCACGCAGGAGGGCACCATGAAAAAAACGTCCAGGGGCAGGTCCTCCGTGGCGGAAAGCATGTAATCGATGCCCGCCGTGCCCAGGACGTTGGCGATTTCGTGGGGGTCGGCGATCACCGCCGTGGTACCGCGGGGGATCACCGCTCTTGCGAATTCAAGGGGCGTGACCATGGCGCTTTCCAGGTGGATGTGCCCGTCGATGAACCCCGGCACGCAAGTTAGGTTCGTGGCGTCGATTTGAATTTCGCCCGCATATTCCCCGATGCCGGCGATATACTTGCCGCATACGGCAATGTCGCCCCGCAGCCATTCCCCGGTGAATACGTTCAGGTATGTGCAGTTTTTGATGACAAGACCGGCCTTTTGAAGGCCGCGGGCAGTGCGGATGAGGGTTTGGAGAAAGGCGGGATCGGATAGACCGTTCTTTTGATGTGCGCCGTTCACGTTTTTCATGGAAGGCTCCTTGAGGGGTCGGAAAAAAAGGGGGAAGGCGTAGGCCAGCACTCAGCCCTTCACGCTGCCCATTACCAGCCCGGTTGTGAAGTACTTTTGCAGGAACGGGTACACGATCAACGTGGGTATCAGGCCGAGGAACAGCTGCGCGGCCCGGCCTGTCTGCTCGTTCATGCGCGCCAGCAGGGCGTAGTAATCCGAGCCGGACTGGCGCAGCATATCGTTGAAGTTGGTCAGCAGCGTCTGCAGGTAGGTTTGCAACGGGTAGTTCTTGGGGTCGTGCATGAACAGCGCACCGGTGAACCAGTCATTCCAATGGTATACAAAAGAAAACAAACCGACCGTTGCCAGCGCGGGCTTCAGTACCGGAAGGATAACCTTGAACAATATGCGGAACTGGCCCGCGCCGTCGATCATGGCGGCCTCTTCAAGCTCAGACGGTAATCCGCGCATGAAGTTCATCAGGATGACCATGTTGAAGACAGGTACAGACAGTGGCAATACCAATGACCAAATGCTGTTCATCAGGCCCAGCTGGTTTACCAAAATGTAGTATGGTATCAGGCCGCCTCCGAACAGCATCGTGATCACATAGAATACCATATAGTAGTTGCGCGCACCGAACCGCTCCTTGGCCTTGGAAAGCGGGTAGGCGGTCGTGACCATCATGAACAGGTTAATCGCTACGCCCAGCAGGCAGCGCATGACAGACACCCATAGTGCGCGCAGGAACTTGCCGTTTTGCATGGCGAACTCGTATGCCATGACCGTGAAGCCCTTGGGCCAGAAGTAGACCTTACCGGTGGAAACAGCTGCCGGTGAGCTGAATGAAACAGCCAGCGTGTTGAGCAACGGAAGGAAGCATGTCAGGCATACCAGGATAATGAATGTGTAATTGAACACACGGAAGATCTTCTGTCCCCTTGTCATAACCTTCATTTCGTCACCCCCTTAAAACACGCGGTAATTCGCGAATTTATAGGCAGTGTACAGCGACAGCGAAATCAGCGTACACGAGACAACGCTCTTGAACAGGCCCACCGCGGTGCCGATGGCGTACTTGCCGTTCTGAAGCCCGAGGCGGTAGACGAAGGTATCGATGATATCGCCTGTGGGATAGACAGCGGGCGAGTACAGGTTGTATACCTGGTCAAAGCCCGCATTGAGCACGTTGCCCAAACCAAGAACTGTCATCAGAATGATGATCGGGTACAACATCGGCAATGTCACGGACAGCGTTTGCTTCCAACGGCCGGCGCCGTCGATGACGGCAGCCTCATAGAGCTCCGGATCGATGGACGTAATGGACGCCAGGTATACCACCGTACCAAAGCCAAATGTTTTCCATACGTCGGTAAGGATCATCGTCCAGGGGAACACACCCCGGTTGGAAATGAATTGGAGCGGCTTGATACCTATCACCTTCAGCATCATGTTCACCATGCCGTCCGATGCCAGCAGGTTGATCAGGATACCCGCCATGATGACCCAGGAGATGAAGTTCGGAATGTATACAATGGTTTGAAACAGCCGCTTCGCGCCGGTTGCCCGCAGTTCATTGAGCAGCAATGCGAATACGACGGATGACATCGTCTGAATAAAGATCTTGAAAAATGAAATAAAAAATGTGTTGTAGACGGAGCTTAAAAACTGGGGCGTTGAGAAGACCAATTGAAAGTTCTCCAGGCCGACCCAGGGCGAACCCCAGAAGCCAAGGCCCGGGTTGTAATCTTGGAAGGCCATGATGATTCCGTAGATCGGCAGGTACGAAAAGATAAACGTCAGGATTACGCCCGGAAGGAGCAGCAGGTGAAATGGCCAGTCCTTCTTCAGTCGATTAATCATGGTCGCTCCTCCTAAAATAAAGGATTCAGCGGCGACGAATTTGCCGCCGCTGAATCCTGTTTGTTACCCGTACCGGCTAAGCCTTATTTGCCGCCGTACTGCGCGTTGACCGCGTCTTCCATGATCTGGCCGCCCTGGGCATACCAGTTGGCGAGCACTTCATCATAGTATTCCACAGGCTGTACGCCCATAATGATCTCCATGACGCCGTTCAGGATGATATCGATGGTGTTGACCGTTTTGTCGAATTCCGCGGGCGGCGGACCCCACATTTCGGTCTTCTTCAGGAAGTTGTTGTCGATGAGGAACTTGCTGTTGTAGTACGAGCAGCCGTCAAAGCCCTGCTGCAGGTACGCGCCCAGGCCGCCGGAATTCTTCTCGTTCAGCCAGCTGATGGAGTCGCCGTACTTCTTCTTCATACCGGCGGTAAAAAGGTCTGAGGTGTCGCCGGTCTTAAGCGCTTTGAGCACATGCTCGAACTGGATCATGTCGGCCATCGGGTCGATGATCTCCACCGAGCCGGGTACATGTTCACGCTGGCCGTCCGTATACCCTTTGAACTCTTCCTCGGTGAGCTTGGTGCTGGGGTCGAACATGACGTGGTCGGTAAAGCTGAGCAGCTTCATGACCGCGGCCGGGTTCGTGCAGGTCTTGCTGACCACGATGATGTCGTTGTTCGGGAAGCCGACCTGGCCCAGCACCTGGGAGCCGTCGATGGTCGGGAACGGGACGGGGATGAAGTAGGCGTCATTGCCCTGCGCAGCGACCAGGTTGGGGCCCACGTGCCAGCCCTGCCACTGATAGTGGGGCTGCATACCGGCCTTGCCGTTGACAATGTCCTGAATCATCTTGTTGACGTCGAAATTGGCAAAGTCCGGGCTGATGATGCCGTCCTCGTACCACTTGGCCCAGTGGGTCAGCGCGGTCTTGAACTCCTTGTGGGCGATGCCCGCCTTGATCCGGCCGGTCTCATCCTTGTACCAGAAGTACTGCGCGTTGGGGTTGGCCGGGTTGCCCAGGTATACGCCGAACATCGGACCCGTCATGAACAGGTTCTCCAGCTTGTTCTCGATGGCCAGGCCGTATCCGCCGTGCTCCTCGATGAACTTCTTGGCCAGGTTCTCAAAGTCCTCCACCGTCTTAAGTTGCGGGGAGCCGGCCGCCTCGTACCAATCCTTGCGGACCCACAGATCCTTGGGCTGATCGATGATGCCGTAGTAGTACGCCGGGATGCCATAGATGCGGCCGTCCACGGTGGTCAGCTTGATGGTGTCCGGGTCGGTCTTCTCGTAGTCGCGAACACGTTGGGAGGTGTTGTTGTTGTAGTAATCGGTGATGTCCATCAAAAGGCCCGCCTGCATCAACTGGCGGAACTGGACATAGTTGCACTTGAATGTGTCCGGCAGGTTGCCGGAGGCGATGGTCATGTTCAGCTTGGTGGGGTACTGGGTGTTGCCCTCGTCGATCCAGTCGTAGGTTACTTCGATGCCCAGCTTATCCTGCCACGCGCGGGTCCAGGGGTTATTGCGCTGGTCGTCGCCATTTTCAAAAACCTGGTCCATACCGGTGCCCTTGACGGTGGTGATGTTTACCACGGTCGTATAGGGGGCACTCCAGTCGCCTTCGGGAATGGGCTGCGCCTCACGGGTTCCCTTGGCCGCTTGTTCAGCCATCGCCGGTACCATTGACAATAACATCATGATAACCACGAGCACTGAAAGAAATTGCCTTGCCGCCTTTTTCACTAAGTCATCCTCCCTTATTTTGTTTTACGATACAAGTTGGATATATCATACATTGCAGTAAAGAAATAGTCAAGTATTGTGTGTAAAAATGCATTAACTCCTCCAAACAATTTATTCAGAAACAACATGCAGTCCGACTTGTGTTTTGAGTTGAATGATGTTACTATGATGCCATTGAATACAGTTTTGAGAGATATTGGGATCATCAGAAAAATGGAGGAAGAATATATGCCGTTTAAAGTAACGTTTATTGGAGCGGGCAGCCTTGGCTTTACCCGCGCATTGCTGACGGATATCCTTTCCGTTCCGGAGTTTCATGATATCGAAATCGCGTTCACAGATATCAGCCAGCATAATCTGGACATGGTTACCAAGCTGTGCCAGCGCGATATTGATGAGAACGGTCTGAAAATTCAAATTTTTTCAACAACGAACCGGCGAGAAGCGCTGAAGGGCGCCAAATATGTCATCAACAGCGTGCGCATTGGCGGCCTGGAGGCGTTTGCAACAGACGTCAATATCCCACTGAAGTATGGGGTGGACCAGTGTGTAGGCGACACGCTGTGCGTAGGTGGCATTATGTATGGCCAGCGTGTGATCGCGGCGATGCTGGACTTCTGCAAGGACATGCGTGAAGTGTGCGCACCTGATGTGCTGCATTTGAACTACTCAAACCCCAATGCTATGGTGACTTGGGCCTGCAACACCTATGGCGGCGTAAACACCATCGGCTTATGCCATGGCGTACAGCATGGGCACGAGCAGATTGCCAAGGCGTTAGGCTATAAGAAAGAAGAACTGGACATTATTTGTGCCGGGCTGAACCATCAAACCTGGTACATCTCCGTCAAACATAAGGGAGAGGACATGCTTGATAAAATCCTGCCCGCGTTCGAGAAGGACGAGTACCTGTCCCGTACGGAAAAGGTGCGTATCGACATTCTTCGCCGGTTCGGCTACTACTCCACCGAGTCCAACGGGCACCTGAGCGAATATCTGGCCTGGTACAGGAAGCGCCCTGATGAACTTATGAACTGGATCGATGTGCAGCAAGACTCATGGATCAGTTGGATAAACGGTGAAACTGCGGGCTATCTGCGCGTGTGTACCGAAGGCCGTAACTGGTTTGAGGTAGATTTCCCCAACTGGCTCAAAGAACCTCCAAGGAAGTACAACGGTACAGACCGCGGCAGTGAGCACGGCTCCTATATCATTGAGGGCTTGGAAACCGGCCGTACATACAGAGGCCACTTCAATGTGATCAATAATGGGGTTATATCCAACCTGCCTGACGACTGCGTTGTTGAAGTGCCGGGTTATGTCAACTACAATGGTGTGCAAATCCCTAGGGTGGGCGACCTGCCGCTGGGGTGTGCAGCGATTTGCGCACAATCCGTCAGTGTGCAGCGTATGGCTGTCAAGGCTGCGGTAACCGGTGATGCCAACCTGCTCAAACAGGCTGTGCTGCTCGATCCTCTTACCGGCGCGGTCTGCAACCCGCCGGAAGTCTGGCAGATGGTCGACGAGATGCTCATCGCCCAATCGGAATGGCTGCCTCAATATAAGGAAGCAATACAGCAAGCCCAAGAGCGGTTCGCAAAGGGCAACCTGATCCCCACCAAGGAAGGCTACAAAGGAGCAGCCCGCTTAGGCGTCAAGAGCATCGGACAGATGAGCGAGGAGAAAGCCAAGTCACGGGCCATGGCCAGCGCTGCGGCCAAGGAGAACATTGAGAATTGAGGAAGACCTGCAAATATTGGTCTGTCAACTACAGAAATTACGAATTTCATAATCCCCGGCAGATAAACCAATAAACTAACAACGCCGTAGGGGCGGGGCTTCTTAACCGCCCGTTGGTAAACATTACCTACTGTAGGGGCGGGGCTCTGCTCCGCCCGATGAGAAACATTACCTACCGCCGCGGGCGGTGTAGAGCCCCGCCCCTACTTCTGTAGTTGACAATCCAATAGTGTATTGGCTTTCCTTCCGGCTCTCTTATGCATAGGTAGAAGCAACAACAAACGCTATGTAGATGTAGGGGCGATTAGTAATCGCCCGCATGTTGCGGACAGGGCACCAAACTTGGCGGGCGATTGATAATCGCCCCTACGACGTTGCTTGTTTGTTGACTTCGTGCTAGAAAACCCACTGCAATACAACTGCCAGGCAGACGGATGCCAGGGACAGGACGCTTAAGGATCGGTTGAAGAATCCCTGCCCGTTGGCAAGGCGCTTGGCAAAGGGCGTTTTGAATCTTTTCATAAGCAGGCTCAACCCCATGGACCATAAGGCGATGACCAGCCCGTTGCCTATCAGCTCCAGCGTGGCAAAGCTCAAAAGCTTGTCGGGCTGGTACAGAACGGAAACTTCCCTGATCCAATTAGGAGCCAGAAGCAGGTATATCAAATACAGCCCCCGCCATGCGGCGCTTGTCAAAAAGGGAAGCAGGCCATAGCGGATCATGGGCCGGTTTTTTCCATAGATCCAGCGGAACGCAAGGCCAACCGCAAGCCCCTCCAGAACGATGGAAACGGCGGGGTTGATCACGTAATCCAACCGCGGCGTCATGGGCAAGTTGAGGAGCTTGATTAACGCGGAAAGGATGGCGCAGGCAAGCACCACCGAGGCCTTTCCCGTTTGTTTGTATGCCCCCCGCATAAAGCCGTAGGCAGCGGGAAAGTAAAACATCCAGCCCATGCCCGGCAAAAGCAGGTGCGTAAGATACCCGATCGTCGCTTCTGAAATGCCCCACAGGCCGCCCCAAAGCAAAACCGCCGAAACGTTCTTTTTCACATCTTGACCTCCTTGCATTTTTGAATGACATCCCGGAGCGCCGCGCCGATCTCCTCGTAGCAGGTGCAGCGGCAGATGTTCGATTGCATCCAGGAATCGATGGTGTAGTCGTCCGGGTCGGGATGGTGGTACAAAAGCGCATGGGCGTTGACGACAAAGCCTGGCGTGCAGTACCCGCACTGCATGGCGAAACGGTCGGTAAACGCCTGCTGAAGGGAAGTATTTTCAAGCCCCTCCACGGTGACGATCTCATGGCCGGTCGCTTCCACCGCCAAACAAAGGCAGGATTTCATGGGCCACCCGTCCCACAAAACCGTGCAGGCGCCGCAATCCCCATTTTCGCAGCCGGGCTTTCCCCCCGTAAGCCCCAGGCTGTCCCGGAGTACATCCAGCAGCGTTTGAAAGGGGTATACGGCGGTTTCCACATCCTGCCCGTTGACGCGCAGAGTGATGACGGTTTTGCCCTCTATTTTTTTCAATGCGTTTCCCCCTTCAGTTCAGCCATCATATCTAAAAGCGCGGCCTTCAACCGGAACAGGCGGTATTCTCCTGAGCCCAGCACATCGGAAAGCGGCTGCCCCTGCAATTGGCCGCTTAATTGCTTTTCTATTTGATTTGGGTCCGAGGTTGTTTCAGGCGGCGGGAATTGCAGTTTGACAGGATAAGGATACAATCCGCTGACAGCAACGTCGATACCATCCTTCTCCCGGACGGCTGCCAGCGTAAACAGGGGATAGCCGATTTTTTCGCTGTCCACATACTTGGCATGTGCAAAGGGCAGGCAGGCCTTGCCCTCATCCAGGGAAAAACGGACAAAGAATTCGCCGGGCATAAGGTTCAGCCCGGGCGAAAACAGTGTGGATATTTCCACAGAGCGTTTGCTATTTAAACCGTACAGCTCGGCTGTGGCGTTTGCCAGCAGCAGCGGCAATACGGCTTCGTGATAGATGATGGTTCCCGCAATGTTGCCGCCCAGGGTGATCTTGCACTGGGCCGTGTGATCCGCCACACGGGCACCACACTGCGTGAGCAGCGGGAAAGCATTCCAGCAGGCAATGCTGTTCAGCGTTTCCGCAGCCCCAAGAATGAGCCGGCTCCCCTCCCGCTTGAGGCCAAAAAGCTCCGGGATACCTTTCAAATCAATCACGGCATCGAATGTGAGGCTGCTTACCCGCCCCATGGTGATGATTTCCGTGCCCCCGGTATAGTACAGCGGCTTTTCTCCCCGGCCTGTACAGTCTTTAAATGCATCCGCCGCTGCCTGAAGCGTCTGCGGCTGCCAATAGGTAAAGGGAAAGGGGATCATTTCCCATTCCCCCCCTTCTGCCACAGCTTTTCGAATTTGAGGGGAAGATCGTCCATTTCTTTACCCGTGGCCCGGGACAGCGCATTGGCCAGCGCTGGAGCCATGCCGAGAACGCCATGCTCCCCGATACCCCGCAAACCGTAGGGGCCATCCTTGTTAGGAGTCTCCAGAAAGGCCACATCATAGGCCGGGTTTTGCGCGAAATGCAGCAGCTTGTAGGTGCGGAAGCTGGTGGCTTTGAGCCTTGCCCTGTCATCGTAGGCAAAATGCTCCCGGGTGGCTGTACTGAGTCCCATGTGCATGCCGCCGGTAATCTGTCCCCGGCTGACGGCATAATGGACCACCTTGCCCGCGTCCACCGCGGTAGCCGCCTTCAAAAGACGGAATTCGCATGCCCTTTTGTCATATTCGATCTCTACCGCCTGGGCGCCCGTGGTCCAGTAGGGGCCGCTCCTGCCCCGGCCCGTTTCCGTATCAAGGGTGGACAGGTGTTCCATGATATAGCTGCCCCGGCCAATGACATAGCCGCCGATGGCCGGACCGTTATCCAGCTTCAAACCGTCTACGAGGTACTTGATCTCTATGAACTCATCCGGGTCGCTGACCTGATAAACCTTTTCCCCGCCGACTTCCAGATGGCGCTCCTGGCATCTTAAAGCGATGGCTGCCTTGCGCTTGAGTTGGTCGATGGCATCTTCTGCGGCGGCCAGCACTGCATTCCCCGCCAGAAAGTTCGACATGCTGGCGACGGTCTTCCAGTGCTCCGGCGCAACCCTGGTATCGATCCGCTCCTTGACAAATATCTTCTCAGGGGTCATTTTCAGCTTCTCGGCCAGGATCTGCCGGATGGTGGCTGCAAACCCCTGCCCGCATTCCACTACGCCGCAGCTTACATTCACGCTGCCGTCCGGGCAAAAGAGGATTACCGCGGCGGAGCCCGCGTCGGTGGGCGAGCTGGAGGTTTTTGATATGCAGGCCATTCCCTTGGCACGCACCTTGTCCTCCCCTATAGGTGTCACCGCGCCTTCGTCCCAGCGGATCAAACCCGCAACCCTTTCAAGGCAGCCCATGGGGTTGCCAAGGTTACTCTGCGTAAAACGCACCTGGGTGGGGGATGTATCGCCGGGCTTGACCATATTCTTTTTGCGCAGCACCACGCCGTCCATATTCAAAGCTACAGCCAGCTTGTCCATCATACGCTCCATGCAAAAGATGGATACCTCATGGCCAAACCCACGGAAGGAGGTGGCGTACACGTGATTGGTATACACGCATAAGGCATCGCACTTTACATGGCTGATTGCATAAAGTTCCCCCGTGCTGGTGGCTACGGCATGGGTCATCCGGGGCCCGGAATCGGCATAAGCCCCTGTGTCCAGATGATACATAGCCTCCAATGCCATGATTTTGCCGTCCCGCCGGGCGCCGATTTTCAGCGTGCAGTCCGCGCCTATTTTACAGCCAACGCTTATAAAGCATTGCTCCCTGGTCAAAAACAGTGCGACCTTTTTGCCCCCCACCGCCCTGGAAGCCAGGTAGGCCAGCATTTCGGGGTGGCCGTTCACCTTTCCGCCATATGCGCCGCCCAAATGGAAGCCAATCACCTCCACCTGTCCCTGGGATAGGTTGAAGGATTCAGCCATGGCGATCCGCAGGGCATGGGGGGCTTGGGAGGCGGTTTCAAACACCACAGTGCCATCCCCCATGATCTGCGCCGCGGCGCAGCGTGTTTCCATATACCCGTGGGCACACTGGGGCAGGGTGAAGCGGCCTTCTACCGTCACTTCGCTCTCTGACCACCCTTCCGCCATGTCACCCTTACGGATCTTTACGTGGTTAACGATGTTGGTACCAGGAAAAGGATGCAAATCACCTGCCGTGTGCTTGTACTCCGCCATCCTGGGATGAACAAGGGCCGCATTTTGTTTAAGCGCTTCCCCTACGGTATTCACTACAGGCAAAGGTTCATAGGTGACATGGATGCACTCGGCGGCCCGCTGGGCCTGCCATGCTTCCTTTGCCACCACCAGGGCCACCGGCTCGCCGCAGTAGCGCACTATTTCCCGGGCCAGGAGGGGCATATCCTGAATCTGTCCGCCCATTTTCACCGCGCAGTCCTCACCGGTCAAAATGGTCAAAACGCCAGGTACTCCAAGCGCATCCTGCAAATCAACCGATCGAATGACCCCGTGGGCTTCCTTGGACACGTGCAGCATGGCGTGAAGGCAGCCTGCTTCCACGCTATCCTTTATAAACCGCAGCCCGCCCCTGGCTTTGTCCAGGCCATCCGGACGGCGCGGCGACATGCTCAGCAGTTCTTCCCCCATACCCGGCATCTTTCCACCTTTGGTTTGTTTTTCCCAGTGTATGATCCCTCCACTTTTGGCGTTTCATTCACTTCATGGAATTGGGTTCTTTCATTTGCATAATTTCCCGCATGTAAAGAAGAATAAGCCTATCCTAAGACAAAGCGCGGTGGACTGAATGGGCAAGGAGATATTGAGCCAGGAGAATGTGGTAATGATCCTTACCGGCATTGTTTCCGGCATGATTGCGCGGGTGATTACGCTGTACGTGGATTACCGCCAGACGCCCAGCTATCCCAATGGCCTGTTCAACAGCCTGGTGACCGGCTTTGTAGCCTCGGCCCTTGGCGCCGTGGCCATACCGGCGCTGATCAAGGAGGATTTTACCGCCATCACCTTTCTGGCACTGGCGACGCAGCACTTTCGGGATATCCGCAAGCTGGAAGGCGAGAGCCTGGGCAAACTGGACCACGTAGGCTTCACAAAGCGTGGTGCTGCCTATATCGACGGGATTGCCAAAACGTATGAGGCGAGGCATTATGTTTCTTTGGCCGCGGCTTTGGCTGCCGTATTTTGCATGAATCTGCTGGCCGGGCAGGCGCTGGTACTGCAAATAGCCGCCGGCATAACGGCGGGCCTTGCGGTAACACTTATTATCAAACGCTTCACCAAGGGGAAGACCGTGGGGGATATTTGCACCATCAAAGAAGGGAAGATCAAGGTCGAAGGTTCGGAACTGTACGTGGACGGCATGTATGTATCCAGCGTGCTTGGCACAGTAAGAAGCAAGGAGCTGTTTGAAAAAGAAGGGATCGCCGTGGTGATCACGCCAAAGTCGGATATGTTCCGTGTCACCCTGGACAGCCTGGGCCAAAGGCAGGCTATGCTGTTTGAGGCGTGCAGGGCACTGGGCGTGAAGCGCTTCCAGTTCATGCGCAAGAATTTTAAAAACGGTGTGATATTGATCGCCATCGTACCCATCGTGCGCGACGTGGGCAAGATGATCCATGCCGTACAAAATACGCCCATACTGGAAAACAGCAGAAAAATCCGCCGTATCATGACGGCGGGCTGAATGGAGGCAGTATGAAAAGCGTTCAAATCCTGGTGTATATCACCAACAATCCGGACAAGATCATCGGCGGCGACCCGCTCTGCCTTTGCATACCCGACGAGGCGGAAAAGCAGCAGACGCTGCTGGATATCAGCCGTGCCCTCAGGGCGAATGTGATCCAACTGAAAAACGGGGATTATATGATCGTGAATATGTCTTAGTGCCAAGGCGTTGTCCTGTCTTTTCGGGTATTTGCTCTATCAGCTTTTGGCGGAGGCTTCCTCCGCCTATTTTTGCGTTCATTTCCGTACATGGGCACTTAAAACGCAAAATATGTATGCAAATATCCAAAGCAGTATGAAGAAGAAAGCAAACGCAAAATTATATAGCAAAAAATAGACGGGGCTTTTATCAAATTAATATAGCCGATGTTAAGAAACGCAAGTTGAATATACACACCTTCCCCGATACAATTGTGTAAATAAAACGGAACGCCGCCAGGCAGTGGGGAGTGGAATAATGATTCGAGCGGGCGTTACAAACCTATGGAACCGGAAGCGCACGAAAACATTCTTTGACCGGGTGCCCCGTGACTTTCGCCGGAACAAGAAAATTTATCTACTGGCACTACCGGGAATCTTATATTATTTGATCTTTCATTACATTCCTATGGTAGGTGTTACACTTGCCTTTCGCGAGTATTCTCCGGCGCTGGGGTTTTTTGCGGGCAATTGGGTGGGTTTTGAAAATTTCAATATGTTCTTCAACAGCTATTACTTTACGCGCCTGGTAAGCAACACCTTTCTATTGAATTTCTTCAATATTTTATTTGGGTTTCCCATGCCGATCATACTGGCCTTAATGCTCAACGAGGTCCAGCGGATGCATTTCCGCAAGACAATCCAAACCATTACATACATGCCTCATTTTATATCCCTGGTGGTTATTTGCGGTATGGTGCTTGATTTTACAAGCGAGGGCGGCATTATCAATACCCTGATTGAACTGCTGGGCGGTTCCCGCGTAAATTTGATGCTGTACAGCGGCAACTTCCGCCCGGTATACATCATCTCGGATATCTGGCAGCAGGTCGGATGGAATTCCATCATTTATATTGCGGCAATCGCGGGTATCGACCAAGAGCAGTATGAGGCTGCGAAGCTCGACGGTGCAAACCGCTTCCAACAGATTTTGCATATCACGTTGCCGGGCATTGCGCCTACCATTATTATATTGCTGATACTTAAAATCGGCAGCATGATGAATGTGGGCTTTGAAAAGATCATTCTCCTGTACAATCCTTCGATATATGACACGGCAGATGTGATCTCCTCCTTTGTTTACCGCAAGGGCATCCTGCAGGCAGATTATAGTTACTCTACGGCAGTGGGGCTGTTTAATTCCGGAATCAACTTCGCACTGCTGATCATAGCCAATAGCCTAAGCAAGCGGTTAAGCGGCAGCAGTCTATGGTGAGAGGTGAAAGCGGCATGATTATTACGAAGAAAAAAATGCATTATGGCATTGGCTATCATCTGTTTGACATCGCCAATTACACACTGCTTTTGCTGTTGGCGGTTGTAACGCTGTACCCCATTCTATATGTAACATTCGCTTCCATATCACAGCCGGCGCAGATCGCAAGCAACCGCAGCATTTTGTGGCATCCCCTTGGCTTCACCATGGAAGCCTATGCGCTTGTGCTGAAAAACCCGAACATTGCTTCAGGCTATATGAATACGCTGTTTATCGTCGCCGTAGGCACAACGATCAATCTGTTCATGACATCGCTCCTGGCTTATGTACTTTCACGAAAGAACCTTTTGTGGAACGGTATATTGATGGGCCTGGTTGTCTTCACCATGTATTTTCAGGGTGGGCTGATTCCCAATTTTCTGCTCGTCAAGGAATTGGGACTGCGCAACAGCAGATTCTCGGTCATCATCCCGATGATGATCAATACAATGAACCTCATTATCATGCGTACATCGTTTCAGGCGATCCCCGATAGCCTGGAAGAATCTGCGCGAATAGACGGCGCGGGAGAACTGCGGATACTGTTTTCCGTAATTCTTCCGGTCTCCAAAGCACTCATTGCAGTCATTGTGCTCTATTACGCAGTGGCGCACTGGAACTCCTGGTTTTATGCATCGCTGTATTTAAGCGACCGGGCAAAGTATCCCCTGCAGGTCATATTGCGGGAAATTCTGATCATCAACGATACAAGCGCCATGGCCATGGATAGCAATCCCAGTTCGCTGGCGCAGCTGGATGTAATCCTCAAATATGCGACGATCGTTGTGGCGACTGCTCCAATCCTTGTGCTTTATCCCTTCCTGCAGCGTTATTTTATCAAGGGTGTTATGATTGGATCGCTAAAAGGCTGATATTCCCTTCCTGTTTGGTCCAAAGGCCGGAAGGCCTTATATGAGACAAAATATAATAACGGAGGTGCCTATCCATGAAGAAAAGCCTATCCTTCCTACTTGTGCTCAGCCTTCTTTTTTCGCTGATGCTGCCCCTTTGCGCATTGGCTGAGAAAACCGAAGAGCCATACGAAATGACCATTTGGATGCCCTTCCTCCACTCCGCTTTCATGAGTTCCTATGACGAAGTGAAGTGCATACAGGAGATTGCCGAGAAAACGAACGTGAAGGTCAAGTTCGTCCATCCGCCGGTTGGTCAGGAAACGGAGGCCTTCAATGTGATGGTTGCTTCCGGAGACTATCCGGATGCCATCTACTACCGCTGGTCGGACTATCCCGGCGGACTGACCAAGGCGATTCAGGACGGCTTGCTGATCTCCCTGACGCCCTATGAAGACAAGCTGCCGAATCTGCTCGCGATGTTTGAAGAAAATCCGATGATCGCGGCTCAGGCACGCCTGGATGACAATACGCTGCCATGGATGCCTGCCGCTGCCAACGACCTGCACCGCCGCGCCTTTGCGGGCACGCTGGTTCGCCAGGACTGGCTGAACAAGGTGGGCCTGAAAATGCCCACGACGGTGGATGAGTTCAAGGCCATGCTTGTTGCGTTCAAAAACGGTGACCCCAACGGCAACGGCAAAGCGGATGAAATCGGCCTTGTGGACGACAAAACCGCGGCTTTCATCAAGAGTCTTGGTACCGCATGGGGCGTGCGCGATAAGTGGATGATCGATCCCGCCACCGGCAAGGTGGTCTATGGCCCGATTCAGGCTGCTTACAAGGACTACCTGAAGACCATGAACGAATGGTACTCCGAAGGTTTGATAGATCCCGAATTCGCTTCCGTGGATACGAAGATGAGGCAGGCGAAAATTTCTTCGAATATAGCCGGTGTGTTCTATGGCAATACGGCCGACTTCGAAAAGTATGTAAAGCTGCTTTCCGGTGAAGTGCCTGAGGTTGACTGGGAAGGCATGCCCTATTTGCTCGGACCGGCCGGCGTTGACTACGCGTATGACGAAAACCGCGTCCGGCTCGTATGGGGACAAGGCGTTGGCGTGACGACGGACTGCAAAAATGTCGAGGCTGTGCTCCGTTTCCTGGACTATGGCTACAGCAAAGAAGGCTATGACTACTATGGCTGGGGCATTGAGGGCGAGAGCTATACGAAAGAAAACGGCGTATACAAGCTGACCGACATCATTACCAATGATCCGGACGGCCTCCCCACCACCGGTGCCATCGTGCGCTATGCCTTTGGTAACAACGGCTTTGCAAAGGTGCATAACCTTGATTTCTGGCGGGCGACCGAGCTGAATAACAAACCCGCGACAGATGCCAACGAACTGTGGTTTGGTGCCGACAACACCTTGTTGCTCCCGCTGCTCAACCTTACAGAGAGCGAAAGCAAGCAGCTTGCCTCCATCATGAACGAAGTGGATACGTATTTCAACGAATATTTCTTCAAGTTCATCATGGGCACAGAACCGCTGGAGAACTTCGACAAGTTTGTTAACACCATCAAGCAAATGGGCATTGACGATGCAATCGCCATCGAGCAGGGTGCCTATGACCGTTATCAGAACAAACAGAAATAAGGCAGATGCATGAAAGGGGGGTAGCGGCTTACCGCTGCTATCCCCCTTTCAATACCCACAATGAACATGGAGGCTGACACATGGTGCAAAAACGGTTGGATTTTCAGTATGGAGCTGTCTATTTTCGCAAATCCAATCCTCCCAAGGAGGATTGGGACCGGGATTATAAGCAGGCAGCTCATGATCATATGAACATCTTCAGGCACTGGTTCATGTGGGGAGCCATTGAGACTGCACCTGGACAATATGATTGGCAGGATTATGATACGCAGTTGGAGCTGGCTGCAAGGCACGGCATCCGCACCGTTATCGCGGAACAGATCTCTTCAGTGCCGGAATGGCTTGTACGCATGCATCCGGATTGGCTTGAAAAGCCCGATGGCGCATCATCAAGCCCGGTAAGCGTCATTAGCCCAAGCTGCGCTACAGGCGGATTTGGAGTGGGCCTTTGCCTGGATAACCCCGACGCCCGTGAAGCCGCCGGAAATTTTTTGCGCAAATTGGCGGCGCGGTATAGCAGCCATCCTGCCATGTACGCCTATGATATATGGAACGAATGCAACCATTCCCCGAGGATATGCCGTTGTGAGCATACGCAGCAAGCGTTTCGAAATTGGTTGAAAAACAAATACGGGTCGTTATCTTCGGTGAACCAGGCTTGGCACCGCTATTCCTATGCGTCGTGGGAGGATATTGTGCTCCCCGCAGGCCACGGCATTTATCCTGAGAGCGTGGATCTTTTGGAATTTATGAAAGATCGTGCCTATGAGCATATGGAATGGCGTATCGCCAGCATCCGCCGGGGGGATGACACGCATCTGATTACCGCCCATGGCCTTGCGGGTTCTGTGGATGGCGTGGCCATTGGCTGCGATGACTGGCTGGCTGCATCCAAGGTGGAGACATACGGTTTTACATGGTGTCCCTGCAGAAAGGGCAACGAACCGTGGAAACAGATGCATGCGGTGGATGTGACCCGGGCCGGCTCCCGCGGCAAGCCCTTCTGGCATGCGGAAATGCAGGGCGGACCCCTGTGGCTGCAGCCGCAATTGCCGGGCCGCCCGATAGAGGATGGGCGGATACCCACTGAGGAGGATATCAGGGTATGGAACCTTAAGTCGATCATGGGCGGAGCAAGCGGCATTCTCTATCCCCGCTGGCGGCCTTTGCTGGATGGGCCGCTGTTCGGGGCGTTTGGCATATATGCTAATGACGGTTCCCCCACCAAAAGATCACAGATGGGTGCGAATATTGCGGCTTGGGCACAGGACCCAAAGCAGGATGCACTGTTTGCCGCGCGCCCTGTCAAGGGGGATATCGGGATCGTACTGCTGCCCGAATGCCAGCGGTTCAATCATTTTCTGGAACAGGGCGGCAAAGGGCAATTCTACGCGCAGTGTGTGTGGGGTGCATACAAGGCGTTCCTGGACAACAATATACAGGCTGATTTCGTTCACATGGACGATATTGGACAGTATGAGCGGCTGTATCTCCCTTATCCGCTGCAAATGGACAATGACCACGCGCAGGCGCTGAAGGACTGGGTGAAAGAAGGCGGCTTCCTGATCTCCGAAGGCTGTTTGGGTTATTTTTCTCAGAAGCTGACGGTACAAACGGTGCAGCCCGGTCTGGGTTTTGACACAGTATGCGGGGCAAGGGAAAGCGATGTGGCGTTTATACCCGACCTTACGGATTCCATTGTCTTCGATTGGCATGGTGAACGCGTGGCAGGCGGACTGTTCAAGCAAACATATACCCTCAATGGCGCAAGCGAGCTTGCGCAGTACGGGGACGGTGGTACAGCCGTCGTGCAAAACCGCTATAGCCTGGGGACGGCAGTGCTGATTGGCACATATCCCTCGGCCGGCTATCTGTGTACGAGCGACGCGCAGGGAAAGCGTTTTTTTGCCGATATGTTTGCACTTGGCGGCGCCGCACAGCATGTGGTTTGTACAGGCGGCGGTGTTGTCCACGCACGTTTGTGGCAGGATGGGAGTGGCCGCAGGTTCTTGTGGGTGCTGAATCACGCGCATACGGTCCAGAAGGTGGAAATCGCCGTGGCAGAGGATTTTACAAAGGTCCCGGCTCTGCTCTGGGGAGAGAACATGCCCGTCAGGGACGGAGATATATGGCGGCTGACCGTTCCCGCAATGGATGCCCTGGTGTTTGAAATCGCTTAGCATGGAGGATACGAAAATGCGCATAACCATACCATTACTGAACGGCTGGCAGATAAAGTCCTTCACTCCCGCAGAGGCCTGGGGGGAACAGTGGAAGCAGGCGCTTGTGGATGATCAGCCGGGCGAATGGCTCACGGCAATTCTGCCCGCATCGGTGCAGGAAGTGCTGTGGGCCCACGACCGGCTGGACAAAACCGTGCTGGATACCGGCGATGCCAAGGAGACGCTTTGGGTATCCGAATTGGATTGGGCATTCCGGCGCAGGTTTTCCCTGAAAGCGCAGGGACGGCTCTTTCTGTCCTTCAAAGGGCTGGACGCCGTTGTGGATATCGTGTTCAACGGACAGCTTCTTTCACGGCATCTGTCGATGTTCCTGCCGGCGTACATAGAGATTACGGAGTGGGCACGGGAGGAAAACGAGCTGCTTTTGTATTTTTACGCCCCCCCAAAGGTACGCAATTGGCTGAATTCGCGCGTGCGCGACGAGGACCGCCCAAAGCTGTCTGCCATGTCCTATTACCGGAAGGCGCATGGAGACTTTTCCTCCCACGCCGGAGTGATTCCCTATTTTACCCCCATCGGCGTGTATGACGATATATCGCTGATCGTTGTCCCCGAGGCGAAACTCGATCACGTGGACGTAAACACAAGCTTTACCACCGATTACAAGACGGCGTTTGTCAAGGTAAACACGAAAGTGTCGGCGGTTCGGCCGGATGCTGCGCTGACGGTGTGCGCGGCCTTATTTGATCCGGCCGGCAAAGAGGTGGCAGCCTTAAAGGCGCCTTATGGCAAGCAGCTTGTTTTGCAGGTGGATCAGCCCGAACTGTGGTGGCCCCGCAACTATGGGGAGCAGCCGCTATATACGCTGCGAACCTCCCTTTTGGCTTCGGGTGAAATCGTGGACAGCGATGAAAAGCATCTTGGTCTTCGGGAAATCGTGCCGGTGGGCCCGCTGCAGTTTGCGGTCAACGGTATACGAGTTCACCTGTGGGGCTCGTGCATCACGCCAATGTTTGGGCCGTCGCACCGTTATATCCCCGAACGCGCGTTGACTTTTTTGGACCATGCGCAGCGGGCAAATATCAACGCGCTTCGCATATGGGGGCCCAGCCAGCAGTACAACGACCGCTTTTATGAGGAAACGGATAGGCGCGGCATATTGTTGTGGCAGGATTTTCCTATCTCGGGCAGCCATCTGCCGGAGGATGAGGATTTTGTAAGCACCGCGCTTCAGGAGGCGCAAGCAATGGTGCTCCGCCTGAAGCACCACGCATCCATACTGCTTTGGTGCGGTTGCAATGAAACGGTATACATGTGCGATCTTTTTGGCAAAAGAGAAACCAAGCGGCTGGGACATGACCTGATTTTTGACCGCTTTCGCGAGCTGGCAAACAGGCTGGACCCGAACCGCGTCTACCGGGTGAGCAGCCCGATCGGCGGCGCATATCCCAACGATCCGCGCATTGACACCCACGGTTCCCGGGCTGCGCTTTCCTTTTTACCGGGGGAAGACTATGCGAATTTCTTTTCAGAAAATATCCGTACGTTTATACCGGAGCTAAAAAGCGTCAAGCGCTTCCTGCCCGGTGAAAAGTTTTGGGATGGCACGTGGAAGGATTGCGCGCTGCACGGCGTGGACAGCCCCATTCCCCCAACATGGCACGCCCGTACCATCAACCACTGGGCGGAAAAAGCGGGGCCTGTGGAGCGGTTTTACGATGCCACCGACGCCCAGTCGCTGATCTACAAATATAACGCGGCGGCAGCGTATGATGTACGCATGATCCTGCACCAGTCCAGGCGCGGCAAACCGTTTTACCGCAGCGATGGCGACCGGTTGACCCACGGCCATCTTATCTGGAAGTTCTGCACGGCCTGGCCGCAAATCTACTGTTCGTATATTGACTACTTCCTGGAGCCGGGACAGCCGTATTATGCGCTGAGGCGGGCATATATGCCGCTGCTCGTATCTATTGATGTGCAGGATCATGTATATATCTGGGGCGTGAATGATACGCGCGAGGATTTTATTGGGCACGTAGAGATATCCGTTTATGATTTGGAAAGCCAGACAATGTTCGCCCAAAAGACATACGCCGCGGCGGTTGTGGCGGGAGCTTCCCAGATCCTGTGCAACCTTGATGAAATCGGGCAGTTCTGGCGCACCTGCGTGATTTTTGCCCGAATGGTGCATACGAATGGACGCGAGGTATCCCGTGATTTTGCCTACATAAAAGCGGAGCGCTTTCTTCCCTTCCCCGACGCGAAGCTGACGCTTGCGCAAGATACAGACGGCAGTATCAGCATTACGGCGGACAAGTTTGCGCGCTGTGTAGAATTGAGCGGACAGCAGGATGGAGACGCATTCGGTTGGTACTTTGAAGACAATTGGTTTGATATGATGCCCGGGGAAACGCGCCGCATCGCGGTGTACGGCAGGCATGACCGGGGCGAAATCACAGCAAAGGCACAGTATGCCACGGAGAGCACGGCCTTAACCTACCGCCGATAAACGAAAACATGCCGTTTTCCAGGTTATTTCCCTCCATGCATATCCCGGTAATGCCCCGGGGTAATGCCATGGATCTTCTTGAAATTCCTTGTCAGCACGATGCCTCCCGCATATCCTGTTGCGCGCGCAATCTCCTCCAGCGTCATGTTCGTTTGTGAAAGCAGTACTTCCGCTTGCTGGATCCGCCGTGCGCGCAGCAGATTGACAAAATTCTCGTTTGCATTCTGTTTGAGGAAATGCGAAAGGTAGGAGGACGTAATGCCAAAAGCTTCTGCAACGGTCGTCAGCGAGAGGTTTGGATCGGCATACTGCCGGTCGATATAGGCGATTAGATTGCCGCGAAGCCGGTCGGTATGGCTGGTGCGGCTGGCATTGAAGTGATCGCATAGGCGCATAAACAACATGCGCACGGTTTGCTGCATGGAGGGAATACTCTTGCAGGCGTATAAAAGGCTGAATGGATCTTCCGTACCGAATACCTGCTTATAGTCGACATCCAGTGAACCCAGCAGCTTAAGTGCCGTACCCATCAGGTCAAAAAATATGCAGCGGGAGATTTCCAGCGACGTGCCCTCATCCGGCAGGTTCGCGCTGTAGATCTGGTTCAGCAATTCATCCACCATATCGTTGCTGCCCATTTTTACGCTGCTGAGCAGTTGCTGCTCCAGTTCGATGGAATACGGATAATACGAAGCGTCGGTGCTGATCTCGCTAAAAAAGCGGTAATTGGACGCGGTGTGATACAGGCAGTATTCCTGCGCCTGCTGGGCCTGGACAAAGGCTGTGTGCAGATTTTCCGGCCCCTTATGCACTTTGCTTATGCCAAAGGTGAGCGAAAGGGAACATTGCTCGCACAATGTGCTTTGAAGCCGGGTAAACAAAGGGCGAAGCTTCTCTACATCATCGTATTGCATCCATGGAAGGTTGACCACCGCGCATATGGCCTGCGCACCGGGGCTGAGCGTATAACACTGCCCAAGGCTGCCAAGGATCTCCTCCGTGATGTTTTTGATAACGAATCTGATAAGGCTCCGGTCATGGCCAAAGGCGTGGCCGGTATCCTCCTCAATGGCGATGAATACGGCAAGAAATCCATCATGCTCGAAGATGATTCCCACATCGTCTAGTAAGGACGCGGCATGGCTGATATGGCTCAGTTCACCACGCAGAAGCTGCGTCAACGTATCGGCCTGCAGTACGGGAAGATATTCCTTGAAGTTTTTGCGCATGCTCTCGTTTTCAGTGACCATGCTTTGTATGGTGCGCTGTATGTAGTCCATCTCATTGCTGTAGGATTGATTGGTTTTCGAGGCGGGCAGTGATGTCTGCAGGGTCCGTACGGTGTTTTGGATGGGGCGGTAGTTGATATAAGCAAGCGCCAATACAAGCAGCAGCCCAAGGATCACGGTGCCGCCGATAAAGAAGAGGCTGACGGTGCGCGTCCTGTCCACCTGGTTCATCAGCTGCTTTTCAGACGATACGGAGACGTAGCGCCAGTTGTTGACACGGGATGGTACCGCAGCAACGATGACGGGTATGCTGCTGATATTGGCCGAAAAATATCCGGCGTTGGAGGGAACGGAAACAGAAGCGTCTACCAGCGACGTTTCGCCGCACGACAATATGATTTGCCCGTCCGTATCCACGATATACACGGCACTTTGCTCGGGGGCAAGATTGCTGCTTAAAATGTCGATGAACTTATTGCCGTCCATCATGACCACAAGCGTAGCGTTGTTTTGCTGATTGAATGCAAAGTTGGGCAGCGGACAGATGGCGGTCAGTATCGTCTTTTTTATGCCCGAGCTTACAAGAAGCGTTCTGGCCGGATAAATGGTGTGAAAGCGCGGCGCATTATCGATCATTTCGCTCCAAGCGGCAAAGTCAAGATCAACATATTTTGTGATTTGTGAAAAGAAGTTTTCCAGATCATAGACGCCGGAACTGGACAGGATATTCTTGCCGCGGCGATGATAAATATATGTATCGTAAACATAGGCATTGGTTGCCGAAAGGGCTGTTGTTTCACCCAGAGCAAGGCGCATTCTGTAATAATAGTCTTTGCCCATATCAGGAGTGGAGTAGACATAACTGGAGATACGGTTGTTGAGGGAAAAATCGTTGATGAGTTTTTTAATTTCTTCTAAGCGGACATCAATCTCTTGCTGCTTTTGTGTAAGGATGGTCAGGTTGTAATTCTTGGTTTCCTTCTCCAATAACTGGTTTGACTGCACAAAGAATCCAACTCCGAGCGCCAGAAGCAGAATAAATAAAAATAAATATGAAAAAAAAGACTTTCGCAACAGCGCTCTTGTATGAACAGGCATATGGAGAATCCTCCTCAAGCTATATACCTTTCTTTGTATCATAACACAAGTATTGAACTGCGTAAATCTCAGAAAAAAGTAAAGGAGAGCAGTGCATGCGAATCTTCTACAACACGGAAAGCGAAATGGCACGGTTTGCTATGGAAAGCGTAAGTGAGGCGGCCCGCATTCGCGGCATTACGCTTATGGTCAGCACCTTATCCCAAGCGCCGGCCATCCCCCTCAAGGGCGATCTGGTCGCCCAGAATCGAGGAGATATCGAGCTTAGAGGAAGAGAAAGAGCAATTGGAGGCGATGCTGAACATTACACGCTGGAAAGATCCTCCAAGGGCGGCTTCGTACTTACGGCCAACGGTGAGGCCGGCGTGATGTTTGCGCTGATGGATGTGGCGGATATGCTGACAAGCGGCGGAGAAGAAGGCATGAAGGAGCGCACCTTCAAACCTACCCTTGAACTGCGGGGTGTAAAATTCAACCTGCCTTTTGAACCGTATGAAACGGGAGACGCGTTTGAAAAGAATATAGCGACTTGCCTGAATGTCGATTTCTGGCGGGAATATATCGATATGCTGGCGCGTAACCGCTACAATATGCTTTCGCTTTGGTCGGAGCACCCGTTTCACATGATGTTCAGGATCGCACGCTATCCCCAAACCTGCCCCTACAGCGATGAGGTGCTGGCGCAGTATCAAATGCTGTTCCACTTTATTTTCCGCCATGCCCATATGAGAGGCATCAAGGTTTTTTTGATTACCTGGAACATCCGTCTGCCCCAGGCAGCTGTGATGGGGCTTGGCCTTCCCCGGGAGCTCGCCAATCCTTATCCGCAGCCAAGCGATGCAGTCGTGCTCGGCAGCCCGCCCCACCGCGCCCTGATGAACGGGGCGAGGCAGGCCCAGCCTGTTGTCAAGGATTACATAAAGGAGTGCATCCGCACGCTTCTTATGACGTATCCCGAATTGGACGCGCTTGGCACCAACTGCGCGGAGGAAATGGTGGGCACAGCCCAGGAGCGGCAGCAGTGGGTGGAAGAGGCATATATTGAAGGCATCCGTGAATCGGGCCGAACGATTCCGTTTATCATGCGCACAAACTGCGGGACATGCAAACTTGCAGAGGAGTTTCTTGAAAAGTGTCCGGCAAGAACCAATTACGTTTCGTGGAAATATTCGTATGCACACATGTATTCTTCCGCCGCACCTGCCTTTGAACAGTTGGAAAATGTTTGGGAAAACATCAAACACAAAGAAAATCTGAATGTGCTCTTTACCGTGCGCAATGACGATTTTCATACGCTGCGCTGGGGCGATGTGGATTTTATACGGGCATACCTTGCGAATATGGCGGAAAAGCCGTATTGCAGGGGATATTATTGGGGTTGTGACGGATACATGTATGCAAGCGACTTTTCACATGATCCCCATGGCCACAAGACCTGGAAATACGATTTTGAAAAACATTGGCAGGAGTTTTCATTGCTTGGGCGAATTGGCTATGATTCAGCCACGCCGGAATCGTATTGGCAGAGCCAGTATGGGCGGCTTTATGGCGAATATGGTCCAAGGCTTTACGACTCGCTCAAGCTTGCCTCCGGGATCATCCCACTTGTTAACCGCCTTCACTGGATGGATATTGATGTACGGTGGCATCCCGAAAGCCTGCTGTCCATATTCGGCTTTAAAACTGTGCTGGATACCTATTATAATCCCGCCATGCCGGGAACCGACACGGTCAGCATCCGGCAGTATGCTGCGCAGGAGCAGCAAGGGAATGCGGTGGCAGGCGAAACGCCACCTAAGGTCATTGCGGAGCTTTTGCGTATCGCCGATGGACTGAAGGCGCATTTGACCATCCTAAGTGAAGCCGGCTTGATAGGCGAGGGCGAATGCCTGCTTGAGGACCTGCATTGCTGGCAGGCACTGGCTTCCTTTTATGCGGCACGGTTTTCGGCAGCATTGGCATTGGCACGCCTTGATGTGACAAAGGATGAAGCATACCGCCAAATAGCCGTTGACGCTGCGCTTGCGGAAAGGCCGGCCTGGGAGCAATTGCAGGCACATTGGGGCAGCCATTATACGGGCTATCTGATGGCACGGTCCAAAATGCGCTTCGGGTATGGCCTATATTGGAAAGACGTGGAGCGCGATGTGGAATTGATCCATAGCTTTGGAAAGGTGAAAACCGAACCGAGGGATTATTGGGTGCGGCACAACATTCAAAAGGCATAAGATAAAGCTTTTCATTAGCGTCAGCATAAAATGGGGGTTGTCGTATGCGTATTGCGCTTCCCTACCACCACGCATATCTTCAGGCAGAAGTGCCGGATGACCGCGTATTTGCCGTGCTGCAGCCCAAGCTGCCCGCAGAGGCCTTTATCAGCCAGGAACAGATTGTGGAGAAAGCATTGGCCCAGCCTGTCGGCAGTGCTCCTTTGCACGAGCTGGCGAAGGCGGCCTCGCGGGTGCTCATGATCTCCAGTGACCACACTAGGCCGGTACCCAGTAAAATCATCATGCCTCTGATCCTTCATTGTCAATGTCGCGATCGATGAAAACAAGAAAATTATCGGCGCATGGGCGGGCGATGCCGTAAAAGCCCATGAAGCGGGCTGCGACCATGTATTGAATCATTCGCGGGTGCCCTGCGTGATGGGCGATATCGTCATTACTTCCAACGGGTACCCGCTGGATCCAGCAGCGATCTTTCTCCAACTGAAATCCTCCGGCGAATTTCTTGCGTGAAAGCAGAGGAAACGGAACCGGACCAATGGCAGGCACAAATTTTGATGCGAGTGCTCATAAAAGCCAATGTCATTTATATTGCCGGCCGAACGCTGCAAGGCCTGATTGAAAAGATGCATATGCGTTATGCGGATTCCCTTGAAATTGCGTTAGCCATTGCGGAGGACATGGTTCCAGGGGGCCGTTATGTTATCATCCCAAACGGCGTGTCTGTTGTTGTGGACGATGGGCATCACTGCGCCACCCCGCCGTGGCGGGCGAGAATGTAATCCGTGAACTGCTTGCGTATCTGTGCGTAGGCCCGCTTGGAGATGGGTACGATCTCCCCGCCCATCATTTCAAACTCCCTGGCAGTCATCACCTGCACATGGTCCATGTTCAAAACGAAGGACGCATGGGGCTTAATAAACCTAGGATCTTTTAAATAGCTGTCGGTGCAGTCGGTAAAGGATTCCCTTAAAACCATGGTGGTCAGCGTTTTGCCCGTGGTCAGGTGATACGTCATGGTATGGTTCATGTATTCAATAAAAGAGATTTGGTGATAGCGGATGCAGGCGATGCCGCCCTTCACACGCACCAGCACATTGGAGTCCGCCGCTTGGCGTACCCTTTGGCAAGCCTTCTCCAGCGCGGAGAACAGCGTGATTTCATGGACAGGCTTTAAAAGGTAGTGCATGGGCGATACCTTGAAGGACTCCAGCGCGTATTCCCTGGAGGATGTCATAAAGATGATCACCGCCTGATCATCGTCTTTGCGGATATGGCGGCCCAGCTCGATTCCGTTCATCAGGGGCATCAAAATATCCAGTAGGTAAATATGAAAAGATGCGTTCTTTCCGTTCCTGCTTTCCAGCAAATCAAATGCAGATTTGAAGGAGTGCAGGGATATATTGAATTGCGGGTTCGCATTGGCATACTCCAGAACCATGCGGCCAATGTCGTCCAGCATGTTTAATTCATCTTCACAAACTGCGATGCGAATCATGTGCTGCCCCCTTCCGCCGGAGATGATATTTCGTTTCGTGACACATATACATCTGCCCACATATGGCTATTATAGGGGAACAAGGGCAGCAAATGGGGTTTACGTCAAACGTTCCCAAAATCATACTCATTGTTATAATTTTCGCACGCCTTGTTTATGATATGATGTGTAGGAGAAAAAGAGCGTTCCAGTCAAATACGGGCGACCATAAGCAAATTTCACAGGCAGAATGTTTTTGACGGGGGAGAATTTCATGATCGATTTGCTTTCCTGCACATCCGGCATCGTGATTCTATCTGTGATCCTATCCGCCACCGGTCTTATATTAAAAAGAAAATGGCCTGTTTCCCTGACGGCTCTTGCGTATGTGCCGCTTATCGCCTTGCTGCTCTTTTTGGATCAGCTTGTGCCGGTTAGTTTGGATACCTACCTGGCATTCCCATATGCCTATCTGCTGTTTTTTCTGCTTGTATACGGATTGTTCTGCGGCTCATTGCCGGAGAAGCTGTTTATATTCCTTTCTCAATTGGCTTTAGGATGTGCAATCGGCTGGCTGTCCTCTTTGGCTGCGGGGGTTTTCTTTGATGCGCCCGGCGAAGCTTATGAGTTTGTAAGGCTGGGGATGCTGCTTGTTTTGGGAGGCTTGTACCTGTATTGGATGAAGGCCCGGGGGCGAAGGATTGCCGGCGAGCTGCTTGCCCGGGAGGCCGGCTGGGTATGGGTATCCTATGTTTTCGGCCCATGCCTTGGCTGTGTGATCCTTCCCATGGCCTTTGATCCTTTGGCAAACCGGACGCCGTTTTTTTCCGGGCTGATCGTGGTGTTTGTCATGTGGAGCGCGGCTGTGATCTTTCTGGCCATGATGACTTCCCGCGTGCAGGCCCAGGCATCATTTGACCTGGATCTGGCCAGGCATATCATCGAGGCCACATCGCAGCAGGCTGGAGAAATCAGGAATATGATGGAGACGGCCCGGGTTTTGCGGCACGACTGCAAGCACCACCTGCACGTGGCGCAGATTTTGCTGGAAACGGGCCGGCTTCAAGAAGCGCGGGAGTACCTGCTGGCCTTCGGCACCAAATGCGATGAAGGCGTGTGGCCATCCTACTGCCCAAGCCCTGCGGTGAACGCCCTTCTGGGCGGTTATCAAAAGCGATGCCGGGATGAAGGCATTGACTTTTCCGCCATGGTAGAGCTGCCGGAGAATCCGCCTATGGACAGCTTTGAATTGTGTACGCTGCTTGGAAACCTGCTGGAGAACGCGTTGGAGGCCTGCCGCAAAGCGCCGGAGGGCCAGCGTAAAATTTCGTTAAGAGGCGCGCCCCAGGGCAGCCAGCTTATGATAACCGTACAAAACACATTCGACGGGACGATTCTGAAAGAGGAGGGCCATATCGTAAGCCGCAAGGGCACCTCCGGGGGATTGGGAATCAAAAGCATCCGCACCATTGCCGGCCGCCATCACGGGGAATACGTTCCCGAATGGAATGAAAACACCTTTACCGCCAGCGTGATGCTAAGGCTGTAAAGACAAAGCGCTATACCTCAAGAAAAAAAGTGTCCGGCTGAAGCGGGTCAAAATTCTCGTTGGCCCATATGACCGCCACCATATCCCCGTTCCCTAGGTTCTCGATATTGTGGGAGTATCCAGGCGGGATGTCCACCACCTCCGGCTTTTCCCCGCTTACGAAGTATTCCAGCACCTGCGTTTCGTGCAGACTGCGCAGGCGTATCACGCCTTTTCCGGATACGGCAATGAACTTTTCATTCTTTGTATGGTGCCAATGATTTCCCTTGATGATGCCGGGCTTGATGACATTTACCGAGATTTGCCCCCGGTCCGCCGTGCGGAACAGCTCCGTAAAGGAACCCCGGTGGTCCGCATGCATCTTCAAGGGGGAACTAAGCTGATCCTCCGGCAGGTAAGAAAGATAGGTAGCGTACAACGCCTTTACAAGCGGATCGCCCATATCGGGAATGGAACGGTCTTCGCGGCTGCTCCGGAAGGATTTGATCCACTCCGCGATTCTTCCCACAGTCGCTTCGTATACGGGTATTACGTGACAGTACGGGCCGTTTTGATAGGCCTTCCCCTGCATGGCCCGGATGAATTCGGCCACCACATCATCCACGAACGATAGCTGCAGGAGGGCATCGGGATTGCTTACCGAAATAGGCAGGCCGCGGGCAATATTGTGGCAGAACGTGGCCACCACGCTGTTGTAGTTGGGGCGGCACCATTTCCCAAAGAGATTGGGCAGACGGTACACATAGACAGGCACGTTCTGTTCGCGGCCATAGGCGAACAGAAGATCCTCCGCAGCTTTTTTGCTTTGCCCGTAAGGGTTGTCCATGGCAGCCTGGATGGAGGAGGAAAAAAGAACCGGCGCTTTGTTTTGATTGAACTCAAGAGCCTCCAACAGTTTTAAGGTAAAGCCGCGGTTCCCCTCCTGAAATTCCTCCATCTTCTGCGGCCGGTTCACCCCGGCCAGATGGAACACAAAATCACATTTTGCGGCGTACGATTTCAGCAATCCGGGGTCCGTATCCACATCGTAAAGATATAATTCCGTATTCTCCATTTGCTTAAGCGTAAGGACGAGATTCTTTCCAAGGAAGCCTTTTGCCCCGGTGATCAGCGCTTTCATGCGATCCCTCCATACAGGCAGGATGGCGGCCCGGGCTGCAGATTGGATGCCGGTTACCGTATATAGCCGGTTTTTGCATCGTTTCACTTGATACGGCGGCCTGGACGCTTGCAGTTTTCATCCTGCTGGGATATAGTGAATGCGGAAAGCATCATAGTTGTGCATGTTGGGAGGAATGACGATGAAACGGTGTGCCCTGGCGCTCATTCTGGTTCTTGTAATGCTCCCCTGGACAGGCCTTTGCGAAGGTACCTTGCGGGAGGCGCCTTCCCGCAGCATCACGATCTTATTGCTGGGAACAGACAAGGCGGAGGGAGACAAGCGCATCGCCGCCGCCATCGTCATCGCCGCTTTGGACCTTGATACAGGTTTGGCTAAATTGGCGTCTGTTGACCGGAATACCCAGGTGACAGGACCGGACGGCAGCGATATAAGGCTTGGCGAAACCATAGCGCTTGGGGGCCCCGCGCTTGCGCTGAAATCGGTCGGTGATCTGTTCGGGCTAAAAATAACCCGCTTTGTTTGCGTGGATTTAAGCGGCATGGAGAAGATCATCGATGCGCTCAGTGGCGTGGACATCGACGTGCGGGAAGGCGAAATCAATATTTTGCTGGCGGACAGCAAAACAAAAGCCTTTCAAAAAGCCGGGCTGCAAACGCTTGGCGGCGCACAGGCGCTGGCTTATATGAAAGACCATACGGGGGAAGAGGCGGGCGGCTCACACCTAAGCCGGGTGCTGGATGCCTGTATGAAAAAAGGCCTGCAAATGGGATTCGATTCCCTGATAGAATTGGTTACGGAATTGATAGCTTATGTGGAAACGAATATGACGATGATGGATATGATGGAGGTCGCCATCTCCGCGCTGTCCGTATCCATGACGGGGATGGAAGCAAAGCAATTTCCCGTACATAAGGCCGAAGAACCGGCAGGCAGCGAAACCAACCTGCGTGTTTCAGACAGCGCGGCGGAAATGGAGGCATTATACGCGTTTTTGTACGGTTCGGCCGCCAAGCCGTAAGCAAAAGATCGCTGGTGCCCATATCAGGATACGGAACATCATTCGGCCTGCGCCGTCCTGCGGTACTGGGAAGGGGTGCTGCCGGTGTTGTTCTTGAATGCCCGGATGAAGTGGGAGGTCTCCTGATAGCCCAGGTGCTCGGCAATTTCCGCAATGCTCATATCCTCTTGGGCCAGCAGCTCCTTCGCCTTTTCCACAAGGTAGTTCAGCCGGTATTCCCGAAACGACTTGCCCGTTTCCGCCTTGAAGACGGTGCTGAAATAATTGGGGTGCAGGTGCAGGCTTTTTGATATGCTTTCCAGGGAAATGTCCCTGGAGTAGTTTTCTTCAATGAAGCCCTTGGCCCGCCGTATGAGCACCTTTTCCGTGTGCTCCGGCTTTGCGCTCAGCCGGTTGATGTAGGAAAGAATGATCTCCGGAAAGCGGACCCGTAATTGGCTCAGGGTCGGCAGGCTTTTGATGCAGTTCATCACGTCGTCCGCCGTCAGCTTGCTTGTGCCGATGATCTCTATGAAGCCGTTGCTTTTTTTCATCAGGTCATACACCCACTGGGTCAATTTGCTCCGGACGGCTTCCGGCGTTTGGGTTTCGGGGCCGAGGCAGCCAAAAAACCGCTCAAAACAGTCCGCCGCCTTGCCGGGCTTCAGGGCGATTGTGTGGGCCATAGCCTCGTCGAGATATTTTTCCGCCCGGGACGGGTCCAAATCCGTCCGCACATCGTCGAAAAATTCTATGCTGATCAAAGCCTGCTCGGCTGCAGCCGCCTGCCCGCCCGGTTCCCCGGGCGTAGCGGGCGGTATATTTTTCCGTTCCGACAGCTTTTGCCTGGCGTGGTTCACCACCTGCACGAATATGGGAATATTCACGGGCTTGAGCAGGTAGTCAAAGGCATTGAGCTTCAGGGCGCTTCTGATCAGGGAGTAGTCGTCGTATCCGCTGAGCATGATCACTTCGCACGGGCGGCATTCCTGCTTGAGCTGCGCCAGAAGCTGGATGCCGTCCATCAGGGGCATCTTGATGTCCGCCACCAGGATATCCACCGGCTCCCGGCGCATAAGCTCCATCGCTTTTTGCCCGTTCTCCGCCTCCAGCACCCGGTGCGCAAACGTTACGTGCTCTGCCAGAATCTTGCGAAGCCCGGCCCGGATGCTTTGGTTGTCATCCGCAAGCAAAATGGTCTGCAATCCTTTCCCCTCTTTCCAAAGATCACCGCTCCTCCGCGGCTAGGTGGATCGGCAGGGAGATTTTCACCGTTGTGCCCTGGCGGTGGATGCTCTTGATCTCGATGCCGTAATCATCCCCGTAATACAGCTTCAGACGCCGGTGAAGGTTCTTAAGCCCTATGCAGGGCGTTTCCTCCTTAGAATCGAGCGATCCGTTCAGATCCTCCAGGGCCTTTTCGGTCATACCGTTCCCGTCGTCGGCCACCACAAAGCACAGCACATCCTCCTGCTTAAAGCCAATGATCTCCACCTCAATCCGCTCGCGGGGGCCGGACAGCCCGTGGGCGATGGCGTTTTCCACCAGCGGCTGCAGGATGAGCTTGATGGTCAGGCAACTTAATATCTCCTCGGCCACCTCGATGTGGGTGCGCACCGTGTCGCCGTAGTGGTATGATATGAGGCGGATGTACTCCGCGACGCTGTCCACCTCCTGGCGGACGGTCACCTCGTCGTTGGTGTTGCGCAGGCCATACTGCAGGTTGTGTGCCAGGAGCTCGGACATTTCCGCCACCTTGGCGTCTCCGTTCACATAGGCGATCATGCGCATGCTCTCCAGAGTGTTGTACAGGTAATGGGGGCTGATCTGCGCCCTTAGCATCTGCAGCTCCAGCTTTTTTTGCGACAGATCCCTAAGGTACACCTCCTGAATCAGCCTTTGAACCCGCTGCCCCATACGGTTGAAGGCGTGGAAGAGCTTTGCGATCTCGGGGGAGGCCGTGCCGCTGACGCGCCCGGAGAAATCCTGGTTCTCCAGCTTCTGGCACGCCGCCATCAGGGACTGGATGGGCTTTAATATGCCGCTGGTGATGGCATAGATGATGTACAGCGTGACAAACAGAATGCAGATAAGCGACACGTATAAAAGGGGCGACGGCCTTGTAACATTGCCCACGTCGCGCATGTCCGTGCGCACCACCGCCGCGTAGTTGGCGTCGTATTGATAAATGCTGTACATGTACTCCCTGTTCCCCGACTTGGCATACGCCGTGCGGTTGTCGCTCCCCTGCCTTTGCCCGATGAGAGCAATGGCCTGATCATCGCTTACCAGCGTGCCGGCTACCAGCTCGCCCTTAAGAAAGATGCCGTATTCCTGGCCGGCAAACAGCCGCACCTTGTTGAATTCCAGTTGGATAGCCTGGTTGTCGATGCCCACGACCACCACGCCGATGCTGCGCATTTTTTCCGTATTGATGATGGAACGGGCGACGCAGGCCAGGGTGTTGTCCTTGTGAATAAGGCCCGTGCCGGAAAATTGGCCGGCATTTACGGGTACGGGGCCGCCGGACGCTTTAAGCGCCCTTTGAAACCAGGGCACGTTTGTATCCGCCATTTGGCAGACCGCGTCATACGCCTTGGCCCGCTCCAGGTAATTCCCTCTGCCGCTTAACGTGTAGATCATCACACAGTCGATGAAGGCGTGCAGGTCGATGAGCTGCTTGGCCTGCTCCCGGAACGCGCTTTGAAAGGCGTGGTTGGTGGTTGTGTCGACGCCCTCGGAGAGCATGTCGTACAGCTTTGTGCCGCTGACGCTCTCCCTTAGCACCGGAAAGGTGGAGACAAAGGACAATGTTTTGAACTGGTTTACAATGGAGGAATACAGCGCGGCGCTGGCGTGCATGTTGGCATTTTCATAATACTGGATCACCCTTCGGTTTTCGGTTGCCAGCACGTAGCTGTACAGGCTCAAAAGAAAAACGGTCTGGACAACAATGATCGCAACCAGCTTAAAGCGTATGGACGTAGGATGCTTCCCGCGACGAAGAAGCTTTTTAAAGGCAGGGAGGAAACCCAACCTGATCCCTCCCCTTTCTTTGATATCGTGTACAAGCCGCCCAGGGCGCTTATGCATGCCATTATAGCATTGATCGCCAAAAGGAGGGCGAATTTGTGAAAATTATGATAAGAAATGGCTATTATCATGAAGAAATGGCCTGTAAACCCAGGGATATCCTGCTATAGTAATAGGCAGCGCAACCGCAATTGCATAAAGGGGGTAACTACATGAAAAGGATCCTGGCAGCCACCCTTACCCTGTTCCTCATCCTGTCTTCTTTCGCCTGCGCCGGCGCGGAGACCGTGACGCTGGAAATGTTCCCGCAGAAGCCCGAAAACGTGGAAGTGTTTGCGGAAATCTTCGCCAAGTTTATGGAAGAGAACCCGGACATCAAGCTGAACGTCACCAACGTTGCCGACGCCCAAAAGGTCATCGTCACCAGGGTGGCCACCAACGACGTGCCCGATATGGTGAACCTTCTTCCCACCTCGCTGCAGTTTCAGATCATGCAGAAGGAAGGCGTTTTTTACGATCTGACCGGGGCCGGTTTCTTTGACAAGATTTCGCCGAACATGATCGGAATGTGTCAGATCGACGGCAAAATCTATTGCCAGCCCGTATCCTTCACAGGCTTTGGCCTCTACTACAACACCGACATCTTTGCGGCCCAGGGGCTTCAGGTGCCTACCACCGCCGATGAGATGTTCGCCGTGTGCGAAAAGCTGAAGGCCGCCGGCATCCAGCCCCTGAGCCTGGCCGACAAGGACGTCGGCAACCTGCAGCAGATATTCGAGCGCATCCTGGCCGGCAGCGTCAACCACGACATCAAGACCACCTGTGAAGAAGTGGCCGCCGGAAATGCCAGCTTTGCCACAGATGAGCGCATGGTCAAGTATGCCGAGTTCCTGATCAAGCTGCGCGATTACGGCCCGGAGGATTCGCTGGGCGTGGACATCGAGCAGGCCAGGTCTGATTTCGCCCAGGGGAAAACAGCCATGATCATCGACGGAAGCTGGTCCGTAAGCGTCCTTCTCTCCCTGAACCCCGAGCTCAAGTTCCATGTGGCGCCTTTCCCCGCCGTTACCGAGGAAACCTACATCGTCGGCTCACCCGACACCGCCTGGGCCATCTCCTCGTCCACGGAGCACTTTGACGAGTGCATGCGTTTCCTGGAGTTCTTTATCAGGGAAGACATCTCCGCCATGTACGCCGCCGCGGACAAGAACCCCACCGTGGTAAACGGCACGCCCTATGACGTGGAACAGCTGATCGACATCAACGCCATGGTGGCGGAAGGAAAGTTCCTCCTCAACCCCTCCAGCTTCTGGGACAGCTCCCTCCGCTCCGAGATCAGGAGCCAGGTGCAGCTGCTGCTCATCGACAAGGACGTAAACGCCTTCCTGACCACACTGGACCAACTGGTCGCCAACAACTACAACAGCAAGTAAATTATCTTAATAAGGCGGGAGACTGGGATTCCCCCTTCGGCATCCCAGTCTCCCGTTTATTTACTTACGGTACATTTGGCGAAATTTCCGCAGGGGCCGTCCGAACATATCCTCGAGGTGATGCGTGATGAAAAGCAAGGACCTGAATATAACGTACTTTCTGTTTGTGCTGCCCGGCCTGATCCTGTACTGCTTTCAAACGGTGATCCCGGTGGCCTCGGGCCTGTATTACAGCGGGACCAACTGGAACGGCATCGCCAAAAGCTATGCATGGACGGGGCTTAATAATTATGTGAAAGCCTTTGGCGACTTAAGGTTCCTGAACGCCACCTGGTTCAGCATCCGCTACACGTTACTGCTGATCGCCTGCGTGCTCGTGCTGTCGGTGATGCTTGGGCTGCTGCTGAACGCGCCCATCCGCCTGCGCACCTTCTTCCGGGCTGTCTATTTCTTCCCGGCCGTTATCAGCATGATTACCATCGGCCTGATCTTCAACCAGTTTTATTCCAGGGGCATGTCCGCCATCGCGGCGCTGCTCAACAGCCCCCTGCTGAAAAAGAATATCCTATCCTCCCGGGAGACAGCCATTTACGGCATACTGATCGCCAACGTCTGGAAAAGCGTATCCATGCCCACCATCCTGGTGCTGGCGGGATTGCAAACCATTCCCCACGAAATCACCGAAGCCTCCCGGCTGGACGGCGCGTCCGGCTGGCAGGAATTTAGACATATAACGGTCCCGTTCCTGATGCCCATCATCAGCATCATTGTCGTATTGACCCTGAAGGAAGGGTTGATGATCTACGACTATATCATGGCGCTGACGGGCGGGGGGCCGGCCGGCTCCACTGAAAGCATCACGCTCATGATATACCGCCTTGGCTTTGAGGAAATGAAGTTCAGCTATTCCATTGCGCTTTCGATCCTTGTTTCCGTATTGATCTTCATGCTCTCCATGGCGCAGATCAAGCTATCCGGGAAAAAGCAGGTTTATGACTGATGGACGAGAGCACCGTCTTTTGCTTTCCAATACCTAGCGGCAGGAGGATCATAAGGGTATGAAGATGCGCAAATCCACCACCTTCTTCATTTATGCCATACTGAGCCTTGGCGGAATATTGATCGCGCTTCCCTTTTATTTAACGGTGGTTTCTGTATTCAAAACGCGGGGCGAGCTGGCGGCGCATTTCTTCGCGCTGCCCAAGGCGCTGGATCTGTCCAACCTTCAGGCAATCTTGAGCAAGGGCGAGTTTTACACGGCGTTTTCCAATTCGGTCATCATCACCGTTGTATGCCTGGCCGTCATGGCGCTTATGCTGCCCATGATGTCCTATCCCATCTCCCGGAAGATGAAGCATTCCCGCTCCTACCGTTTTTTGTACTTCTTTTTTCTGGCGGGGCTGTTCATCCCCTTCCAGGTGCGCATGATGCCCCTGGTACGGCTGATGAACGAAATGGACCTGCTCAACCGCATCGGCGTCGTGCTGGTCTACCTTGGCTATTCCGTTTGCGAAGGCGTATTCCTGTTTGTGGGATACCTTTCAAGCGTACCGACAGAGCTGGAGGAGTCCGCTTACATCGACGGAGCCAACACCTCCCAGATCTTTTTCCAGATCATTTATCCGCTGCTCAAGCCCATGACCATGACGGTTCTGATTAAAAATACGCTGTGGATATGGAACGACTTTTTTATGCCCATGCTGGTGCTCAACAAAATCGAGTACCGCACGCTGCCGCTGTACCAATACAATTTTCAAAGCGAGCATGCGGTGGAATATCCCATGGTGTTCTCCACATTTTTCCTGTCCATGATCCCGGTGATGATCGTTTACCTGTTCATGCAAAAGCAGATCATCGGCGGGATCATGTCGGGAGCCGTCAAGGGATGACCGGCATGAATGTGCCGGTAGGACATAGCTTCGACACAGACCATGAAAGGAAGGGAATCGAATGGAAAAACAAAATATTGCCGAACAGGGCAGAAATATCCCCGTTATGGAGAGCTGCGACGTGCTTGTGTGCGGCGGCGGCGTGGCCGGCGTGGCGGCGGCGCTGGCGGCGGCCCGCAACGGCGCGGATGTATGCCTCGTTGAAAAAGGATACGTGCTTGGCGGGCTTGCCACAATCGGCCTGATCACCGATTTCCTGCCCCTTTGCGACGGGGAAGGCCATCAAGTCATCGGCGGGATCCCGGAGGAATTTTTCCGCCTGGCCATACAGTACGGCCCCGGAAGCATACCCGATTGCTGGCAGGAGGGCGGCGACATCGCGCAGCGGGCGCAGCACCGGCTGACCGCCAAGTTCAACCCGGCATGGTTCCAGCTTGCGTTGGAGCAGCTTCTTTTAAAGGCGCATGTCAGGCTGATGTACGATACGCGGATATGCGCCGTGGTCAAGGACGGGAACAGGGTACAGGCGGTGATCGTGGAAAACAAGAGCGGCCGCGGGACCGTAACCTGCAAGGCGCTTGTGGATGCCACGGGCGACGCCGATGTATGCTTCCAGGCCGGCGAGGCTACCGAATCCCTGGATTCCAACCGGCGCGCCTGCTGGTTCTACAGCTATAACGGGCAAAAGGTACAGCTTCATATTTCAGGGGATATCTTCTTCCAGCCCGTTCCGGAGGGCCACCCCACCTTTTCGGGGGACAACTGGCGGTCTGTTACCGCGTTCATGCTCGACTCGCGGCAGCTGGTGCTGGACAAATTGGAGGAACTGCATCAAAGGCCGGAGACCGCGGATGCCGCGCCGCTTTTGCTGGCCGCCTATCCCCAGATGCGCAAGACAAGAAGGCTCAAAAGCGATTTTGAGCTGGAGGTATACGACCACAAATATTATGAGGACGCTATCGGCATGACGGGGTATTACCGCAATCCCGGCCTGATTCTGTACATCCCGTACCGTGCGCTGAAGGCCGTGAAAACGGAAAACCTGCTGGCGGCCGGCCGCTGCATCTCCTGCCTGGAGCCGGCCTGGAACATCACAAGGGGCATCCCAAGCTGCTCCATCACCGGCCAGGCGGCCGGCACGGCGGCGGCGCTGTGCGTGAAGACGGGCGAAACCGTGCAGTCCCTGAAGGCGGAGGTGCTTCAAAATGCCTTGCGGGAGCAGGGTGTGATCATAGACAGAGGGTACGCGAGGGGGTAGGGTAAAAAACGGCCGTCCTCCTAGATCTCCTGCTCGGGGATCAGGGTAAGGATTTCCTTGATGGACAGGCAGTTTTCCTCCGCCTCCAGCGACCGCCCGTTTTCCAAAATGGTACGGGCCGTGCGCTGCATGGCGGGGAAGGCGCTGCGCAGCAGATGGTTGGCATGGATGACGATGTTGACACCGGCGGCCGCAAGCGCCTCTTCGGTGATAACGTTGTAGGTGGTAGGCACAGCTACCAGCGGCGTCATCTGATCCTCCTGTCTGAACAGGCGGCAGAATTCCAGAATCTCTGCCGGGTCCTTTTGGCAGGAATGGATCATGATGCCGTCCACCCCGGCGGCCACATAGGCGTGGCAGCGGGTGAGCGCATCCTCCATGCCCCTGTTCAGAATCAGGCTTTCACACCGGGCGATGATCATGAAATCCTTGGTTTTTTGCGCGTTTTTGCCCGCCCGGATTTTTTGGCAGAAGCTTTCGATGTTCTCCTGGGTCTGCTGCGCCGATGTCCCGAACAGGGAGTTCTTCTTCAGCCCCGTTTTATCCTCGATGATGACGGCGGATATGCCCAGCCGCTCCAGCGTGCGTACATTGTAGGCAAAATGCTCCGTTTGGCCGCCGGTATCCCCGTCCAGTATGATGGGCTTGGTGGTAACTTCCATGATCTCCTCCAGCGTTTGGATGCGGGAGGTTAAGTCCACCAGCTCTATATCCGGCTTGCCCTTGGCGGTGGAATCGCACAGGCTGGAAACCCACATGGCGTCAAATTGTTTGACGCCATTTTGCGTTTCCACCCTTGTCTGCTCCACGATCAGCCCGGTGAGGCCGTTATGGGCTTCCAACACCGAAAGGCAGGGCTTGTATTGCAGGAGCTTTTTCAATCTGGACCGCCTGTGCTCCGGCATGGAAAGCTGCTGGTCCAGGCGGCTTAAAATCTCCTCCGTAGGGGTGCGGGTGTAGGGATATTCCGTAAGTTCCCCGCCCCATTCCGCCAGAACATCGATGACCTGGCGGCGGATGTTGGCCTGGTAGCCCACCTGCCAGTCGTCTCCGTGGACCACAATGTCCGGTCTCAGTTCCCGGAGGATTGCTTCATAGCTTAATGTGTTTTGCACCACCACACGATTTACGCCCATGATGCTTTGAAACAACTGCAGCCGCTCCTCCAGGGGGATCAGGGGATAGCGCTTGAAGGAGGCGATCACCTCGTCTGTCAGCACGCCTACCGTCAGCTCGCCTAGCTGCGCCGCCTTTTTGATGATCTTGATGTGGCCGTTGTGGAGGATGTCGGTGCTGAAGCACATGTAGACCTGCTTCATACGTTATTTCACCCCTTTGTGAAGTGTTTGCAAAAAGCGCCGGGAGACGGTTTCCAGGTCCTGCAGGTTATCGATTTCGTTGCACAGCCGGCCATTCAGCTCCATGGGGTGCAGGGGAATGGCGCCGTTTTGCGCGTTGAAGGCGTTTTCCGCATACACTTTCCGCTGCGCATTTGAGCAGAATTCTCTGATGGCTTTCATCCAGGCGGCAAAATCCTCCCGCAGAAAGTGGTAGGCGGGCTGGCAGGCAACGCAGTCCGGGCCAAAGAATTCCACGCCGATGGCCGTGACACAGCCATCTTGCACTCTGGCCTTGAAGTCCTTGTCCGGCAGAGGAAGGGTGGAATCCACCGCCACCATGCTTTTTTTGCTTGCCGTCAGGTCTAAAAGCACGCTGCTTTCCAGCACCAGGTCGCCGTGCAACAGCAGGATGTCATCGTCCAAATGCTCCGCCGCCAGGTGCATGGAGTAAATGTAGTTGGTTTCGCTGTACAGGGGGTTGGGGACATACGTGACATGAAGGGGCAGATTCAAGCCGGCAACATGCTCTTGCAAAAGCCCGGCAAAAGGGCCGACCGTAATGACCGCCTCCCGGATGCCGGTTTCGGCAATCAGCGTCAGCTGGCGGCTTAGTATGGTATAGCCCCCGCCGATCGGGCACATGCACTTGGGGCTGTGCTTTGTCATGGAACCCATCCGGCTGCCCACACCGGAGTTGAGCAGGAGCGCCTTCATGCTTTTTCTCCTTGTGATTTTAAGTAATCCATAAGTTGCCGCAGATTTTCCTTGGGGGTGGTCTTGGGCCGGCCCAAATCAGGCCGGGAGCCTTGTATCAAGGCGATCTCCACAAAGCAAGGCTGATTTCCGGCAGCTTCCCGAATAGCGGGCAGCAAATCCAGCAATTCCTTCTCATCTAACGCTGAAAAGCATCTTTCAAAACCGGCCGCCCAGGCGATAGGCATGAAGGATACATCCCCGCCGTTTACGGGCATACCGCCCACGCTTTCATGGGCGCCGTTGTTCAAAACCACATGGATCAGATTCTTGCATGCGCACCGGGCTTCCACCAACAGGCTGCCCAGGTGCATGAGGGCAGCTCCGTCGCCGTCCAGACACCAGATGGTGGTTTCAGGCCGGGCCTTGGCAATACCCAGAGCAATCATGGAAGCGTGGCCCATGGAGCCCACGGTGAGAAAATCACGGTCATGGCCTTGATGAAGCGCTTCCCGAAGCTCGTACACTTCCCTTGAGGTCTTGCCCGTGGTGCAGACAAATACATCGTCATTGGACGCATGACTTAAGATCAGCCGCAGCGCATCCTCCCGCAAAAGCGTATGGCGGCTTTCAAAACCGGCTTTTTCACCGCCCGACAGCGTGCCTTTTCTTAAAAGAAAGGCAACGCTTTTCCCTTGGCGGATGGATGCTTCCGCTTCCGAAACCATTTGGGCAAGGGCTGGGAGGCCGGTATCCGCCGATACGGCAAAGGGAGGAAGGCCCATCAGCGACAGCATGGCGGGGGTGATTTCCCCCTGGAAAATATGCTGGGGCTCGTCATGCACGTTTGGTTCACCACGCCAGCCCACCACAAATACGCAGGGAATGCCGTATACCTTTTCGTTCAGCAGAGAGATAACGGGGTTGGCGGCATTGCCGATGCCGCTGTTTTGCAGATACACAAGGGCAGGCCTGCCCGTGGCGATATAATGGCCCGCCGCCAGGCCCACCGCTGCCCCTTCATTGGCGGCGACGATGTGATTTTCGCCTGTGCCAAAACGGGCGTACAGCGTATCACATAGCGGCTGGAGCAGGGAGTCCGGCACGCCGGTATAAAAGCCGATGCCCAGTTTGGATATTTCCTGCAAAAAGACGTTGACGTCCATGGCTTGTCCTTTCAGTAAAGAAAGTGGGAATCTTGATAATACTGCTCCAAAACATAAATGCATCGATGGGTCCAGCGTAGGGCGGGGGCTTCCGCCGTCAGTTCTCACATGGATCAAGATACATGGCACCGTTGCATGCGGTGGGAGCAAGCCCCCGCCCTACGCTTATTCTGTGAAGATGGCAAGGTTGCGTTCGAGGCTGATAACAATGCATTATAGTTTTGATTTGATATAAAGCATTTCGAAAGCAAACAACTGGCCTTATACAGAAAATGCTGACAGGCCAGTTGAATTATAGCATGGCGGAAAATATATCACAAGTTATCTTCGTCTATTCCAGAATATCCAGAAACTCCGTATACACAAAGCCCTGATACCCCAGCGCCTCTATGCAGGCCCAGCCCTTTTTGTCCCAGATCAGCGTCACTGGCGTACCCGGTTCCAGGTAAGTGATGATATGCTTTCCGGAAAGCGACCTGTCATTCCGGAAGGCTACCCTTTCCTCATTTTGGATGAGGGCATACTGCTGGGGGTTTTCAGCGGAATCGTAAAAGGTCAGGTACTTGGTGAGCAGGTACCCCACCTTGTCGCCCACATGCACCAGGGAATATTCCTTTTCTTTTTCAAGGGCCACCATCACTGTGCCGCAGGCGTAGGTATCCATTTGGGCCGCCTTGCGGTTGGGCTCTTCCCGCAGTGTCAGCGTCCACGCCTGGCCGGGTACGGTGGCGTGGTTGAACACTGCAAAGCGGAGGCTGCCTTCCTTGCCGGCATCCTTTTCATCCGGCGCGCCCCAGTCATCAAGGTGCAGTGCGGCGGTGGGCACATAGCCGGCCTGCGTGCCACCGTTCACCTTACACCAGTACAAGCCCAGGGTCTCCACTGTGACGGCGGCCCCTTTTGCAAGCGTTGCGATTGCCTCCGCCTTGTCCATGGGCTTATCGTACAGCGTAATCCCTTCGTCCGGGATGATAACGGCGGTGATGGGCACGCCTGTGCTCCCGGCAGAGGGCGGGGCAGCCTGGGCGCTGAAAACAAGGCACGACACCACCAGGGACAGAAGAAAGGCCAAGGTCCGTTTACGCATGGGGAGTGCCTCCTTTGATGTGCGGCATGTGGGATGTGCGGTTGTCCGTTTTCTTGTACAAGCGTACCATATATTGCATATTCTGTCTATTGTATGGATGGAGAGGAAATGTAAAAGAGGAAGCATTGTTCCCCCTCCTCTTGTTTCCCTGACGACAATCGTGTCTAAGCTATGCGGGCGTGTCGCAAAACGATTTTACGAAATCGAGGGGCGACACGCCTCTTATCAGTGGGAACATCGAAAAAAGCAGGATGGGCAAGAGGAAGAGACGATCAAAAACCGTGTTTTGAGCAAAGCTTCGCAGGGGAAACATGACTTCCCTGTGGAAAACTTTTTTATATTGTCTAAGCCGTCTTTGGAATGTGAAGATAGGTTCCACAGCGGCCAGTTTGTATCTTACTGTGGAGCTTGTTCATGTTGTAGGCCATGCACAGCAGCAGAAGCTCGGTATAAACCTTTACGCTGCCACGCATGAGGAAACGCCTAAAGCCCATATCCTCCTTGAGCACACCAAACGCGCCTTCTACCTGGATGGACCGGTTCACCCTGAGCAGTACGCCTTCCTCGCTGCTGATTCGGGCTTCCATCTCTTGGCGCTGCCGCAGAAAGTTCTTGGAGACATGAAGGTTTTTGCTCCGCTCCTTCAGCGGTATCTTGCTGTTTCCCTTGATGCATTTTTCCTTATGCGGACAACCTGAACATTCTTTGCAGGAATATACCGTCGTTACAATGGTATATCCGGATTTTGACTTCGTCTTCTTCTCACCAGATACCTCAATCCGGTGTCCCGCGTGACAGAGGTAGCTGTCCGTTTCGGAATCATATAGCATATTTTCCCGCTTGCCAACGTCCGTCCTGTACTTCTTTGTCTTTGCCTGCTCGTGATTCGCTGGCTTGATGAATGCCATTTGCCCGTTTCTTTCGCAGTAGCTGTAATTCTCCTCGCTCTCATATCCGGCGTCTGCTACAGGTTTGGTATACCCCAGCCACTTCAGCTTTTCCATCATCGGGATAAATGTCTGGCTGTCACTCTGCTCAGGCGAGAGCATTGCCGCCACGATATATTCCGAATCCACCGCTGCGGTCACATTGTACCCCGGCTTCAACTGCCCGTTTTTCATATGGTCTTCTTTCATCCGCATGAAGGTCGCGTCCCGGTCCGTCTTGGAAAAACTGTTCCTATCCCCGAAACTGTGGTTGTAATCATCATACTGCTTCTGCCGTTTCAGGTATTCTTCCACTGTCTCAATCGCCCGTTGCAGTGGTGCTTTCCGCTGGCCCTTGCCGTGTACGAATTCCAGCCCCTGTTCATGCTGCAGTGCCTTAAGCCGTTTCCGCAGCTTCTTTATATCCTTGGCCCGGATTTTCTCCCCTGCGCGAAACCGGAGACCAAATTCGGCCGCCAGCTTTGGCAATTCGGCTCTCATTTTCTCCTGCATTTTCGCTTCACTCTTCTGGGTACTCTTTTTCCACACAAAGCTGTACCGGTTCGCGTTCGCTTCCAGCTTTGTCCCATCGATGAACGCTCTCTCCATGGACAGCTCGCCAGCTTCCGCCAGATACTTCACCAATTGCTGATATAAATCGTCAATCACTTCGCTAAGACGCTCGCTTCGGAATCGAGCGATTGTCGCGTGATCCGGCGCTGGTTCCCGCCCCAGCAGATACATGAAATTCACATCCCGCCGGCACGCCTGCTCTATCTTCCGGTTTGAATAGATCCCGTTCATTCCTCCGTATATAACCACTTTGAATAGATTCTTCGGTGACCTCTCCATTCTCCCATACCGGGAGTACGCGGCATACAATTTCCTATAATCCATCCTTTCAAACACCGCGCCGAGCAACCGTACCGAATCATCCGCCTCTATCATTTCCCCTATGTCCATCGGCATTGCCAGTTGATATACGTTCCCATTTGTTGTATAATCTGGCTGTAAATTTATTGTTCGCACAAACATAATTTTACAACAAAAGACGGCTTCTGGCTACCGCCAGTCGCCGCCTTTTGTTTCTCTTCTTCGCGCACTCCTGGTGCGACAGCCCCCTACAACGCAATTTGTTTATTGACTTCACTGCCGGAGCATACTGGAGCCGGAAGAAAAGCCAATACACTCTTTGTAGCCGTAGGGGCTCCGAAGCCGAAGCGCCGCCTGTGGCGGACTAAGCGAGGCGCAGGAGGCTGGCGAAACAAGCAGTGCGAGCGGTAGCGAAGCAATGCGCCGATTGAGCCAGATGGGCACTTATCAATCGCCCGCTTGCGACACAACAATACACTGTCGGATGGGACTGCTGCAAGATGCAACTTCGGCCAGTTGCAAGCAACTGGCCTGTGACAAGGGGATGTTCTCTTTCGTCCCGAAAGAGAACCAGAAAGGCTCCGAAGCCGAAGCGCCGCCAGAGGCGGATGAAGCGAGGCGGAGGAGGCTGGCGAAACAAGCAATGCGAACGGCAGTGAGCAGTGCG
>JAEZQK010000062.1 GCA_023413135.1 Bacillota bacterium | reverse complement strand
GGGGATGTTCTCTTTCGTCCCGAAAGAGAACCAGAAAGGCTCCGAAGCCGAAGCGCCGCCAGAGGCGGATGAAGCGAGGCGGAGGAGGCTGGCGAAACAAGCAATGCGAACGGCAGTGAGCAGTGCGACGATTGAGCCAGATGGACTGGGGGGTTGCGATTCCCCCCAGACCCCCACAAACGCCTTAAAATTGGTGACGTGCTTCGCACACGTATTTATCTGGGGGCATAACATATGTATTTATTCAGTTAGACCAAATGTCCCAAATTGTTCTCCAAAAATGGGGATTGCAAAGGGGTTATATCCCTTTGCCAGGGTGCAGGGGCAGAGCCCCTGCGAAGACTTGAACGGCATAGTTAACGGAGGCCATGGCATCCTTGCCGTAGAAGTCGGCGCCGATCTGCCGGGCGTATTCCTCCGTCAGCACTGCGCCGCCGACCATGACCAAGGTGCCGGGCTTACGCTCCCGAAGCGCGCGGATGGTTTTTTCCATGCCGGGCACGGTGGTGGTCATCAGTGCGGACAGGCCTACCAGGCGGATATCCTCCCGGATGGCAGTTTCCACCACTACATCCGCCGGGACATCCCGGCCCAGGTCGAAGACGTGGAAGCCGTAGTTCTCCAGGAGCACCTTCACGATATTTTTGCCGATGTCGTGAATGTCCCCCTCCACGGTAGCCAGCAGGATCTTTCCCCTGCTTTTCGTCTCCTGGCCGGAGATGGCCAAAGCGACCCGCAGCTTATCAAAGGCAGCCTTGGCGGCCTCGGCGCTCATCAACAATTGAGGCAGGAACAATTTTCCCGATTCAAAGCCCTGTCCCACCTGGGTAAGGGCGGGAATGAGCTCCCCTTCCACGATGTCAAGGGGTGCGCGTCCATTATGAAGCAGCGCATCCGCAGCCCTGGCCGCCTGGGAAGAAAGGCCCTGGCGCACCGCATCCGACAAAGATTCATCCTTTTCCTTGGGCGCGGGTGCTGCTTCCTGGCCGCCAAAGGCGTCGATATAGGCACGGAACTGTTCATCCCGGCCGGCGATGGCGGCTCCCGCAAGGAATGATTCCATCATGGGCGCGGAATGCGGGTTGAGGATGGCCGCGTCCAGCCCGGCAGCAATGGCCATGGCAAAGAAGGCGGCGTTGAGCTTTTCGCGCCGGGGCAGGCCGAAGGATACGTTGGATACACCCAGGATCGTTTTAAGCCCCAGCTCCTCCTTGACCCGGCGGATGGTATTAAGCGTTACCAGCGCAGCCTCCGGCCCGGCGCTCACAGCCATGGTCAGCCCATCCAGCAGGATGTCCTTTTTAGCGATGCCATGCTTTTGCGCCTCGGCAACGATCTTGCGGGCCACATCCAGCCGACCTTCAGCCGTGGGAGGGATGCCCGATTCGTCCAAGGGCAGCGCAACCACCACGCCGCCATATTTTTTGACCAAGGGGAACACTGCATTCATAGAGGCAGCCTTGCCGGTGACGGAATTGACAAGTGCCTTGCCGTTGTAGACGCGAAGCGCCCGGTTAAGGGCTTCGGGATTGGCGGTATCCAATTGCAGGGGAAGGCTGATTACGGACTGCAGGCTTTCCACCGCCTGCTTAAGCAGGGCAGGCTCATCGAGCCCCGGCATGCCCACATTCACATCCAACAGCCGAGCGCCCTTGTCCTGCTGGGAAAAGGCCTCCTCCTGCAGGTATTCCAGGTCCCCCTCTTTCAGCGCCTGCTGAAGCCTTGGCTTGCCAGTTGGATTGATGCGCTCGCCGATGACCGCCGGCATGCCCCCAAAGACGACGGTTTTGCTATAGGAGCAGACGACGGTATCATTTTTTGGCGTAATAGGCAACACTTTATGATCCCTTAAGCGGCGGATCATGGCCGCGATATGATCGGGTGTGGTGCCGCAGCAGCCCCCCAGCAGCCAGGGACCAAGCTGCGCCAGGGATTCCATCTCCAATGCGAAATCTTCCGGGGTCAAAAGGTAGCGCGTTTGTCCATCCTCAAAGCTGGGCAGGCCCGCATTGGGGCAGACCTGCACCGGAACGGAAGCGGCAGCCATTACCTTTTGAAGAAGCGGGGCCGTTTGCCTGGGTCCCAGGCCGCAGTTCAGCCCAAGCGCCGTAACGCCAAGGCCCTCCAGCATGGCTACCATGCCGGGGATATCGCCGCCGGTTAACAGCTTTTCGTTTGCGTTGACCATCATCGTGGCGACAACGGGGAGGTTCGTTCTTTCCCGGGCGCCCAGCACCGCCGCCTTCAGTTCGTAGCTGTCGGACACGGTCTCAATGAAGATCACGTCCGCCCCGGCCTGCGCTCCGGCTTCGGCCATGTCCCCAAGGAGCGTTACCGCCGTTTCAAAAGGCAGGTCGCCAAAGGGCTGCAAAAGCTTGCCCGTAGGCCCCAGGTCCAGTGCCACGATCCCCCGGCCCGCTTTTTGCACCGCCTCCCGGGCCAAGGAAACGCCGGCGCGCACCACCTTTGCAGCCTGATCCCCAAAGTGAAGCGCGTCCACGCCAAAAGTATTGGCGGTAATGATGTCGCAGCCCGCTTCAAGATAATTTTCGTGCACGCTGCGCACCTTCTCCGGATTAGAAAGGTTCCAGGCTCCCGGCGGCTGGCCGCCGGTTAGGCCCATGCTTTGCAGCATGGTTCCCAGACCCCCGTCGACAAACAACAGCCGTGTTCCAAGCAATTTCAAAAAATCCATCTTCATTCCTCCCGAAAAGGGCAAGCCAGGTGCGGGCACCTTTGGCATACCTGGTAGCAGGCGGTTCGTTTTTCAGGCGACAGGCCCAGGATAGCCGTCACCGATTTGGTAGGGGTGAGCATATGCTCCGCTGTCAGACCCAGGCCGATGCGCTTGCCGGCCTCCAGCAGATTGAGCAGTTCCCCCTGGCGGGAAAGGGATAAATCTCCATAGCCGGGGCTGAACCTGGGCGTCAAAAACAGGCTTTCCTTTTGAAGCTCCCGGGCCAGGGCGTCTCCTGTGGCGCTCAAGTACGCTTCCAGCTTGGCCGCAGCGCAGGCTGTCAGTACCACCGCCCGGCTCATGTGGGTAACGGAGGCGCGGCGGATGATCTGATCCGCCTGGACACCCAGGGTAGCCGCCAGCAGTATAGCCTCCCGGCAGCCTGCCAAATGATCGGCGAGGCTTTTGCTTTCCATCGTCAGGCTTCCTATATGCAACATGCTTTCCGATATGGAAAGCGGCAGGCGTCGGAGCACATGGCGGGGCGTAATGGCTGAAAGCTCCCTGATGGCCTCTTCCACCAGCGCGGCGGTGGGCTCATCCAGCGCTTTTCCCCGGTAGCCCAAATATTTGGCAACGGTTTTACGGCTGATTTCCTCCTGCATGTTATTCTCCCACGATGTCCGACAGGTTGGAAAAGATAGCCGCGGCGATTTGGGGACGGTTCATGGTGTAGATGTGGATGTTGCTAACGCCGTTGGCGATGAGATCGATGATCTGCTCGGTGGCAAAGGCGATGCCTGCCTGGCGCATGGCCTTGGGATTCTGGGAGAACCGGTCCACGATTGCTGCAAACCGGGGCGGCAGCGATGCGCCGGATAAGGAACAAATGCGCTTGATCTGACCGGCGTTCACCACCGGCATAATCCCGGCTGCCACGGGAACGGAAATGCCCTTTTGCAGCGCCCGGTACAGAAAATTGTATAGGATGTTGTTGTCAAAAAACATCTGGGTGGTCAAAAAATCCGCCCCGGCGTCCACCTTGCGGCGAAGGTTGTCCAAATCCTTGTCTTTGGAGGGCGATTCGGGATGGCCTTCCGGATAGCAGGCTGCGCCGATAGAGAAGCCGCCGAATTCCTTCACCTGATGAACCATGTCGGAAGCATAGCGGTACTGCTTGGGACCGGGGAAGACCATGCCTTCAGGGATATCGCCCCTAAGTGCCAGTATATTTTCGATGCCTTCTGCTTGAAGCTCGTTTAGCCGCTGCCGGATCTGATCCATGGTGGAGGCGGCGCAGGTCAGGTGGTACAGCGGCGTGCAGCCGGCTTCCTTCACTGCCCGGGCGATTTCCAGCGTATGGGCGGCAGTATTCCCCGCGGCGCCATAGGTGACGCTGACAAAGGCGGGGGACAGCGCGGCAATTTCCCTGGCTACGTTCACCGCCTGAGTAAGGCCCGAAAATTCCTTGGGCGGGAAGATTTCGCAGGAAATGTGCACCCGGCCATCTTTGAGCAGGGTAGGAATCCGCATGGTTTACCTCCCCCCTTTGAAGGCCAGATCGCTTAGCTTATAAGGCGTCTCCTGATAGACGAAATAGTTCAGCCAGTTGGCAAACAGCAGATTTGCATGGCTGCGCCACCGGACGACAGGCTCGTTTTTCGGGTCATCCTGGGGGAAGTAATATTTGGGTACCTGAATTTCAAGTCCTTTGTTCACATCCCGGAAGTACTCATTGGCCAGGGTATTTGCGTTATACTCGCTGTGCCCGGTGGCAAATACCCGCCGCCCGTCCTGGCTTGCGATCAGGCCCATGCCCGATTCATCGGAGGCGGCCAGCACCATAAGGTCCGGGCAGGCCAGAACCTCTTCCTCCACAAGCCCCGTGTGGCGGCTGACGGGGATATAAAACACATCGTCAAACCCCCGCATCAGCTTGGAGTCCTTTTTGAGAACCTTGTGGGGGAACACGCCGAACATCTTTTGCGGCAAGTGTCTTTTTTGGATGCCGTAATGGTAGTGCAGCCCGGCTTGCGCCGCCCAGCAGATGAACAGCGTGCTGAAGGCCCGCTCATCGGCCCAGGCCATGATGTTTTGCAGCTCCTGCCAGTAATGCACGTCTTCAAAATCCAGCTTTTCCACCGGCGCCCCGGTGATGATCACACCGTCGAAGTATTCGCTTTTCACATCGGCAAAGGTACGGTAGAAGGTGGACAGGTGCTGATGGTCCACATTACGGGAATTGTAGCTTTCCGTGTGCAAAAGCGTAATCTCCACCTGCAGCGGCGTATTCCCGATCAGGCGCAAAAGCTGCGTCTCCGTATCCTCCTTGGTGGGCATCAGGTTAAGGATCGCAATATGAAGCGGACGGATATCCTGAGAGGCGGACCGCTTTTCCGTCATCACGAATATGTTTTCCTGCGTGAGGATCTTGGTGGCCGGAAGCGCATCGGGAATTTTGACGGGCATAAGCAGGACCTCCTTGTCCCAAAGGCATTTTTTCAAAAAAGCCATCCCCGGAAAAAAAAGGGATGGCCTTTCGGCATGGATGGATTGTATCATTTCCTAGTAAAGTTGTCAATAATCTATCCATTTCAGAAAGCCGAGCGCTCATGCGGTTCTGCTTCCATTTGTCATTGACGTAAGCTATGTAACAGGATACAATAGCGTTGTGCGGCAAAGTGACGAAAAGCTCTGGCGTTTTATGCGCCTGAGCCGTTGCTTCTTTCATTCATTTTGCAATCATCATAGCTTGCCGCCCTTTCGAAAAAAGTTCAAGCACGGAAAGGAAGGATCGCATGTTCGGATTCCGGCCGGAGGGGCGCAGATTCAAACATAAGGACCCTATCATTCAGGCGACCCCGTATTTCATGCCGCAGCGCTCTGACGCCCAGGTATTTTTGCAGCAGGAACTGGATTATGAAATCCTTGCCCGGTATATTGCCGACCAAAGCGCCAAGGGCAAAAAAATCACTTTCATGCAGCTGATCATCGCCGCTTATGTGCGAAGCATCTCCCAATATCCGGAAATCAACCGTTTCATCATGAACAAGCAGCTTTATTCCCGCAAGGAACTGTCCGTTTCCTTCGCGCTTTTGCGGGATACGAAGGATGATTCCATTGAGGAAACCACCATCAAGCTGTTTTTTGACCCGTCGGATACCATATACGATGTGGCCCAGCGCGTCAATGAGGCGGTTGCGGCCAACCGGCCCATGGAGGAAAGCAATGCCCCCATGAAATTTGCCAGGTTTATGCTTTCAATGCCCATATTGCCCAACGCCGTTATGGGGTTGGTAAAGCTTTTGGACCGCTATGGACTTCTTCCCAAAGTGCTGATTGATGTGAGCCCTTTCCACGCAGGGCTATGGATCACCAACATGGCCTCCATCGGCTTGCACTCGGTATATCACCATATTTACAACTTTGGCAACAGCAGCCTGTTTTTCAGCATAGGCACCGTGGAGCGCAAGGCAGGCATGGCTCCCGATGGAAAAGTCGTGCGCAAACGCGTGCTGCCTGTGGGTGTTACCGCCGACGAGCGGGTATGCGCAGGCGCCATGTATGCCCGGCTGTTCGCCGCCATGCTCCACCTGCTGAACCATCCCGAAGAGCTGGAAACACCCCCTAAATCGGTACGCTATGATCCCAAGTGTGAATATCACGTGCCCAAGCCGGTCAGGGATTCTGCAATGGATAAGGAAGTCAGTGCATGAAAAAAACTGCTCCGAAAATGAAAATCGGAGCAGCTTTTTTTATGATTTCTCTGCCTTTTTTCCAACCCGCATGCTTTGTATGATGGGGATGAGCAGGAAGATCATCCAGCCGGGATGCCACAGATGGAAGAAGAAGCCCAGCACCAGGTAGATCAGTGCGACCATGACCGGATTTCCCAAAAGGAAAGGAAATGTCTTTTCCTTCTCCGGCATATAGCGGATGGGAATGGTCATAAAGACGAGCCAGCCGGGGTGCCACAGATGGAAGAAGAAGCCCAGCACCAGATACAATGTGGTGATGAACACGGGATAAGGCACCTGATGCAGCCAGCCTTCCTTGTGCACTTTTCCTTCCTTGGTGTCATAGAAGCTTCCCTCGGGCAGAGGATCGTTCTCCTCTTTCTTTAAAGGCTCTTCTTCCTCTTCTTTCTCACCCTTGACTTCATAGTAACTTCCGTCCAGCGTCGGCACTTCGGCGAAGAACGTCGTTTCCGGCTGATAGGGGGGCGTATAGGCGGCAGGCTCCGGCGGGAGGTCGGAGTGGACCAGATCATCCAGGGACATCTTATACAAAGATGCCAGGGCGATGAGGTTGTCGGTATCGGGGGAGGATTCCGCGCGCTCCCATTTGGAGACCGCCTGCCTGCTGATGCCCAGCCGCATGGCCAGTTCTTCCTGGGAAAGGTTGCTTTGCTTGCGAAGCTGGACGAGGCGATTGGCGATTTCCA